>JBDQHW010000013.1:0-70583 GCA_040264655.1 Dehalococcoidia bacterium
GAGCCACTACCGCGTGGATTCTAGTGTCGGGTCAGTTTTCTTCGATTCTAATATCGCAGATTTCCGGGATTGGGAACACGATATCCACTGTCGGGCAAACTGCTGGTGGTCGTGCGGCCATCGTCGGAGCTGAAGGTGAAAGCCTCTTCTCGATCACACTAAATTCGTTTTCACCAACAAGCATTGGAGATATCAACTACGCGGGGCTCGGGCTGTTAATTATTTCCTCCATATCTATTGTGCTGAGGCCCAGTCGTACGCTTATTGCTATCGCAGCAGGAACTTTTGTCGGCTACATGCTGGCGTTCGGTAATGCCACGCCTCTGTACGGTTCGTTACCGCTTTCAAGCCTTCTTGAACCTCGACGATTCTTGTTCGGGATATACATACTTCAAGGGATGTTGATCGGAGCCGCTCTGTCCACTCAGCCGGGTCTTATTGAGCTGTTAATTAGACTAAAAGTCAGAGGGTGGTTGCAAAATCTCAAATCGAAATCATCGTTGAATTTCAGTGCCACATTGAGCGCAATACCCAGTCTTTCGATACTTTTCATTTTGCTTCTGGCGATCGACTCAGTTCCGATGTCATTGAACATCAATCCAGTTGATCGCAAGATTTACCGTGACCAAGCGAATCAAATCGAACAGTTTGAACGCGATGGTTCCACTATCTATCTACCAAACTTCGGTTTCCCTTGCGCACATTTCAACTCGACGATCGCAAATGTCGATTCGTTCGAAGGCGGACGTCAAATGATCCAATATGACCAACTAAACCTTGGTGAAGTGGCTCGTAATTTGCTCATCACTTCGAATACTTCATTCGCACAAGTGGACATGACGATTACACCCAGATTGGCACAGAATTTGATCGACAAAGGTTGGGTACCGATCCAAATCGAATCAAACGTTCAATTGCTTGCCAATCCAAGCTCATCGGCACTTGTGGATTTGCAACACAGCAAAGTGCTGATCGCCGGTTCACAAGTAAATCCAAATTGGCTCAGATTTACACCCAACGCAATAGCAAGCAGTTCAAACATCTCGGCATTAGATTCCGAGTTCATCCGCCAATTCGATTTGCTAATCCTCAGTGGATACACCGCATCAGATGTCGAATCCGCGGAAGAGAAATTACTAGAATTCGCCAATGCAGGTGGCACGATAATTCTTGAACAACCGCGGATTGGCGGACTCCCACTGTTCAACCAACATATAAGCAATCCACCTATTGCAGGCAATGTGACCGGCACCTTACCAGATGAAACAAGCTTCACGATCGAACGAGAAGGATCTGACGGCCGTGTCCTATCGGGATTGCAAAGTGATTCGGCCGGAGAAATAACCTTGACAGGGGTGGATGGGTCTTCAGGTCGCACCGTTCCGTTGGTTCAAGAGAAAATAGTTGGTGACGGCAAGTTCATATTCGTATGCTGCGGTCTAGCGAGCCATGCGTTCCAGAGCCGCGACACAGGCGCAATACAGGTAATTGAGCATGTGCTTTCTCAAATACCGGTCAACAGGACTGTGGTACAGCCTGAAGATGCTCCAGTTACAAATCTTTCGTCTAGCGATCAATTCGTGCGGTTCGACATCTCAGTATCAGAAGAGACAGCAGTCGTTGTGCCTTATCGGGGAGGAAACAACTGGGTATCGACTATCGACGGAGTATCAGTAGATAACTACGTATATGGACTGGGAACCCTGATCGTCGTTCCCGCTGGTTCGCACAGTGTCGACCTCTCGTTCCAGAGGGCCGCCGTTCCATTGTTCTCGGTTCTCGTAACCCTGGTCGGAGCAGGTCTTGCATTTGGCTCCATGGTCACGCTCTGGCCGCTACTGTCGAGGGTACAACTCACAGATCGAAACATATATGCCATGTCCCTCAAATGGATCACAGCCAAAGGACGTTCTGAAAAGCAAACTAAAAACAGCAGAATGCATGGAAAATTGGAGATCACAGGTTCGCGCGTCCGAACTTCCGAAACACCCGACACTGCCGTTAAAAACAAAGCGATCTACTGGATATCAATAACGAATCGAACAGGTAGTCTCGTTGCGGTCAATCTCGATAGTTCAGTCGTTCGCGGGCTGACGGTAAATAATCAAATCGAAAACCGTATCGACCCTACCGAATTGGCACATGTACCGTTCGATCCTGACCGGACAGCCGAAGCGCCTAAATTCCTATGGGGTTCAGTTGAGCTGGCAACAGATCGATCAATCGAAGGCTATATCGTCTTCAGATCAGCGGAACAAGACCCTGTACGAACCCTCGTCGTCAATCCTCAATTTGAAGTCAGAGGATCGTTCGACTAAGTAGGAAGCCTCTAAGGCGCGTCCAACGGTACGACCACGAAGTTGTCGAACGTACCGCTGACGACTGCTCGAGCAAAGAGTCCAACTTCAGTATTTCCAGAATATGAGCCACTCGACTTCGTCCATTTCAGGTCGCCATCGACCAAAAACTCGTACCCATTCCCGTTCGCTCGAATCGTCAGGGTGTGAGTGACTCCTACAGGCCAGCTGAACGACTGCGATTTAAGAGGCGAATGTCCGTAGGACCACAATTTGCCGCCGGCGAACCAGAACATCTGAAAATGGTCGGATGAATCCCCGCGTACGACAACCCCTAGACGCTCTCCTGTGCCACCAAGAGTTATCTCAGCCGATGCCTCAACATCAGCGGCTCCTGCGTCGATGTAGACCCTCAAGTCACGCCACGGAATGCCTGATGTCTCTTGCATAGCGCCCGAAACTGTTTGCCAATTGCTAAAACTCGGGACTTTGTCCCAATCATCCCCGGGATAGTTCGTACCTGTAATGACGGCACCAAGCGGGCCATCGGCTCGATTAAAAGTGTCAATGATCGTGGCGATCTTAAGATTCACAGGGCTCGATGCCCCTCCGCCCGGAGCAGGGTTTGTGACTATTACAGGCGACATTCCCGGAAGCGCAACATCAGAATCATCTAGGATCACAGACAGCTCACTGGTACTGACTAGTGTTCCTGGACGAGTTACACCGTTCACGGTAATAACGCTCTCAGGTACAAAACCAGAGCCGATAATCGACATCGCAACGCCTGTATCACCAGCACCAATTATTTCCGGAATAGTCGCCAACGCTGTTATCACTGGGGTTGGATTCTGGACTACTAACGGAACCGCAGCCGATTCACCACCACCTGGAGTAGGGTTCGTGACTTTCAGAGAATAGGATGTGTGGGCTGAGACGTCCGAGCCAGTCAAGCTGACCTCTAGTAACGCCGAACTGATCAAAGATGTAGGCCGGGACACTCCATCGAGCGAAACGACGGATGTTGTAGTGAATCCTATTCCAGGGACGAAAATCGTGGTAGCCGTGTCACTTCTGCCAACAGAGAGACTGGTTACAGAGATTGTAGGAACCGGGTTCTCGATGGTAAAACTGAGTGCATTCGATACCCCACCAGCTAGCCCGTTATCAACCCAGATCGACAGGACTCCGACACCTCCTGTGTCGCCCCCCGTCAATTCAACGGATAGAAGTTCTGGCGAGATGAACGTGGTTGCACGTGGTGTTCCGTCAACCAAAGCTGTCGAGTGCTGGTTGAAGTTGTCTCCTCCCAGTTCAAGGGTAGCCCCAATGTCGTTGACCAATCCTTCTGTTGGATCCAACTCGGTCAACGTTGGAGCAATCTGTTCTCCTGCAAATACAGTGAAGTCATCAAATCGAGTCCCGACCTCTGCACGATAGAACACACCAGCGAAAGTGTTGTACTTCAATTCCTCTTCAGTGAACCTGAACATAGTTTCGCCATTGACCATCACCGAACCGCGACGACCAGCAACCGATACCGAAAGCTGTTTGGTGGCACCGCTCTTCCATTTAAATTTGGCGCTATCAATAACTTGGAAATGCCCACCCACGTTTTTCGCAAGGAACAAAATTGATCCATTGGTCCAGGTCATCATCCAGTTCGATTCGTTGTTGTACCTGAACACCAGACCAGCCCGACCATCGACGTAAGTTATTGGGGCTGAGACATATTGGTCTCGTGCCTTAGTCTCAATCACGGCCCTGAAATCGCGCTCCGAGCCCTTGAGAACAGCTGTACCTAAGCCTGCCAACTGCCAACCACTAGCATTCCACCCACCATCAAATGGGTGGACGTCTGCTGAATGGCCAGCGAGACCAAAACCGTTGAAATCGTTAAAGCTGTCGTACAAAACGGCTTCCGAAGGTGCCGGACCGGGTCCGGGTGGAGGTGTTGGCGTTGGTCCAGGAGGTGGGGGATCAGGATCCGGGACCGGCAGAGAAGCGGATGGAGCCACGATGAAATTGTCGAACTTGATGTCGTCAGCCCCGCGAGTGAACAAACCTACGTTTGTTGAACCGGCAAGAGATGAATCGGATCTGAATATCAGCAGCTGATCAGTGTCGCCGTACACTCGAATGCTGTTGCCATTCTTACGAACACGTAGACGATGAACCGAGTCATCGTCCCACTCGACAGCTACTCGTCCAACCTCTTTGAACCCACCAGGATTGGTAAACTTCGCAAGAATCAGCTCGCCAGATTCGACGTAGAAAACTTTGTACCAATCTGATTCAGACTCATACCTAAATACCAACCCCGCTGTACGGAACGGCGGGTCGCCAGCTCCTGCATCTCGCCAGTGCAAGTCGACTCTGATATCTACGTCAGCAACCCCTGCATCGATCACAGCGTGAAGATCACCAATATCTGGCAGGATTGTCTGCCGAGCCGAATCGGTTTCTGCAACCCACGTTCCTTCCCCAATTCCACCGGCGCCTGTCGACCAGCCACTACCCGCGTCTTTGTCTGGAACGTGTGAAGCAAGACTGACTGATCCTGCCTCAGTAAACGTGTCATAGATCACGCTCTCCGCGATCGAGGGCGCCGGATCAAGCGGTGGTGATGTTACTGGGAACTCGCCGAGCGAATGTACATTGAAAGAATCCCATACAGCCTGTGTTGGTCGTGAATAGATCATTCCGCTGCGAGTTACTAGCTGCTGGAACGAATCACTAACGTTGAGTTTAGTTTTTCCGTATCTCGCCGCGATACTGTCGCCATCGAGTTCTACCCTGATCTTGCCGTCAGCACCCTTGGAAGTGAACTTCTTTTTCGCTAGTTCGGTCTCAACTCCTGCCTGAACCTTGACGAGTGACAACGATTTGTTCCCGTCGTACTCGAGCCGGAAATGATTCTCGGAATCCAGATATCGGAAAACTAGACCAGTAGCACCTTCGACATAAGTAACGTCCACTTCTATCGTGGAATTGAAATAGCCCGCGTCAGTGGTCGCTATATATCGATTGTCTGTTCCTGAGAAGTTGGCAGCACCTGTTCCGCCCTTAATCGTTTGAACCCGCCACGTGTCGAAAACGACATCATCCCAGCCGCCATCCTGCACTAATTCGGGTGTGTGGTCTTCGAGAGACGATCCGACTACATCGGTGAATGTATCGGTAATAATTGGTAAATCAGAGGGAACGAATTCGATAAAACCGCGAGCAGTGATGTTGTCTCGATTTTTCTTGGGCTTCCCTGATGTACTTGGAACAATGCTTAGTTCAAGGTCATGTATGACTGTTTCTTCAGAATCCTTGATCAAGACTCTAAGAAGATCAGAAGACGCGTCCGCACCACCGTCAAGAACCTCGACCGAAGCAGAGATGTTCTTGTCCTTGCCGATCGATCCAACTCCATCGAACGAAACCGTGTTCCAGTTGGCGTCGCAACCTACGCTTAGTCCACATGGGCCCAACGACTCAAGATCATCGACAAACTCAAGCGCAGAAAAACTCTTCAGTTTGAACTGATCAATCTTCTTACCCTTTGCGTTCAGCTCTGCAAATGAGAATTTGACTGTGTGTTTGCCGTTTTTCTTGGACTTTACATATAGGTCGAACTCGAACTCAGTTGTGCCGTCAGTACCTGTTGCATTGACGTCCAGATCATGGAGCTGATCTGATTTGGCGCTACCACTTGGTGTCGCAATCGCCAGAACTGAAGAAAGCGCGATCAGCGCTAATAGGTACCCGGTCCACCTACTCAGAACTAATTTTCGCGTTTTGTTCGCAGTTGTGTTCATCTCGAAATCAACAAAACCCAAATTACAGTGTCAAACAATCAAACGTGCAGCACACACCGTATCACCGCAATCCTAGTCGACCAGCAGATTCTCTGAATTGATCTACACCTATGTCTACGTCTTCCCACACTGGCCGGATCCAAGCGACCAATTCGATGTAGCGACGACCCAAACCTATGTCCAAGACCTAACCCTTAGGGAGCGTAGATCTTGAACTCGTCCCAAGTGTCGGATACCCATGAGAACGTGAACAAACCGTGGTGGGTCTGTGAAGTCAACTGGGTATCAGTTACCGAAACGTAAGTGACTCCGTCGATCACAACATCAATCGATGTGCCATCCATCACGACCTGGAACTGTTTCGTTTCACCGTTGGCCCAGCTCGGGCCGGTTCCTCGGCCAAGTTCTGAGAACCCACCGTTTCGGCGAAGAACGATTACCTGTCCGTCTTCCCACCAGGCGCTGATCCACTGTGAATCATTCGAACCATTCATTCGAACGGCCAATCCGATCTTACGGCCACCATTTTTCGTGATTTGTGCTTCAACCGTGCCATCAGCCGTACCGGAATCTACGACAACTCGTGAGTCCTTAGCACCGTTGTTGGCGGCGTCTCTCGCAACACCGTTGGTAATTTCAAAGTCTGAAGTTGACGTTCGCTCGGTCCAGTTTGGAGCCGGAACCGGGAGGTTTGGATCATGAGCAACGAGATCTACACCATTCGAATCGGTGAAGTTGTCATACACGATCAGCAGACCATCAGCATCAACAACAACGTTGAACGATTCTCTTACGTCCTCACCGTTCGCACTAGCTTGAACCGTCACAGGGTAAACACCCTCTGAAGCCACCGGTGGTGTGAAGCTAAGATCCCACGTCGTAGGTCCTGTAGAAACCGGAGTTTGTGAAATCAACCAAGCTGGTCCGCTAATCACCGAAAGCGTGATCGGGTCTAAATCCGCATCAACTGCCGTCAATCCGATCGTTGCTGGTGTGTTTTCAACAGCGGCGTTGTCAATAATCGGTGTTAGAACTGGAGGAGAATCGACGACCACGGGTTCTAAGACATCAACGTCAAATGCCACGGAGTCTTCCAACCCGTGAGCGGTCGCCAAGAACGAAACGTGATAGTCAACAACGGCATCACCTAACTGCGGCGAAACACGAAGAATCGCCGTGTCATCACCAACACCGCCATCAATCAATTCCATCCACGATGCCAACCCGAAACTCGGGTGAACGGTAAATGTAATTTCGTCACCATCGGAATCCGTCGCCGAAAGCGGAATATCGACAACTGTGGCTTCTGTTACCTCGTAGGTTTCAAGCATTGTCGCGATGACCGGAGCCGAGTCAGGTCTGTCACCAAGGACCAACGTAAATGGAGCTTGTGTAACTAACAAGTTAGCTGTTGCATCGACGCTAATCGAGTGGTTGCCTGCTGAGTTGTCGGGAGCGTTACCAGTCAGTTCCCATGTGTTCGGTCCCGTCTGGGCAAGGTTGGTCAACCAAACCGGCGTCGTATCCAGAGCCAAGCCAACGGAATGTCCATTTGAGTCAGCAGTTGTGAATGTAACCGTGACCGGGTTTTCATCAAATCCACTCAAACCAATCGCCGTAACGGTTGGGTATGCGTCTGCAACAACTTCCAGAGAAAGCGAGAATGTGTCGCTCTTCGAACCTGAAGTTGCTCGCACCGTAACTGTGTAGTTACCAACGTCGCCATGAACCGGGTTGATGTCTAAGCTCGCCTGATTGTCGGTGAGATTAGCGTCAGAAATAGACACGAACGAGTGTGCCGAGTCCAGTGTGAAAGTTACGTTGTCTCCATCAATATCAGTAGCTGAAATCGCAACAGATTCTGTGTCGGTTTCGAGAACTGACTGAGAGCTGATTGCAGCTAGCACAGGTGGGTTGTCGAGAAGACCAGCAAACGCCACACAGACTGGATCTCCAGATCCGTCGAAGCCGATTACGACTTCTCCGACTGGGCAGCTGAAGTTAATCAGATTCGAAACTCCGGGGTCGCCTTGAGGACCCTGAGGACCTACAGCACCATCCGCACCAGCTGGACCCTGGGGACCGGTTGCACCTGGTGCGCCATCGGCGCCGTCGGCTCCATCTGCTCCGTCGTTTCCGTTTGTGCCATTCGTTCCTGGCAGACCCTGGGCACCATCTTGACCAGCAACACCGTCAGCACCTGCTGGACCTTGCGGACCTGCTGCACCATCGGCACCGTCTTGACCATCAGAACCATCTGCACCAGCGGGACCTTGAGGCCCGATTGCGCCATCAGCACCATCGACTCCAGGAAGCCCTTGCGGACCTTCTGCACCATCTAAACCGTCTATACCATCAACACCGTCTGCACCGTCGACTCCATCAAGACCGTCTAGACCATTGATTCCGTCGATACCTGCCGCACCGTCAGCACCATCTTGACCAGCAGCACCATCTGCACCGGCGGGTCCTGCTGGACCTACAGGACCTTCTGGTCCGATTTCACCCTGAGGTCCTTGTGGGCCTTCAGGACCTACAGGCCCAACGCCGTTAGATCCCCACGAAACTGGAAGTTCTTTGTTCTTACATACGGTGTCGGAATCGACAGCACGCATGTGTCCGCTCTTCACATTCACACAAACGTAGACGACTTCTGTAAGCGGCTCTTTTTTCTTCTTGCCTTTGTCGTCGGCGGATGCCGCACCCACAGTTACTGTGGCGAGGATCGCTACTATGCCGACCATCACAGATAGTCGGAAAAGAGTTGTCGGATCAAACATTT
Source organism: Dehalococcoidia bacterium (assembly GCA_040264655.1). Taxonomy (GTDB): domain Bacteria; phylum Chloroflexota; class Dehalococcoidia; order Lucifugimonadales; family Lucifugimonadaceae; genus Lucifugimonas. Next base: position 8,886 of record JBDQHW010000013.1, read on the forward strand.
TCAACAACACAACCACTCCAAGAACAATCTTTCACGAAAGCGTGCCTGATGATAATGCTCCGTCGCTTGAATCAACTCAATTTGGAAACCGTGTAGTTAGGTAAAGATTAAGTAATATCCGTGATATGAAAAGCTCATACTTTGGTATCACTTGAGATGAAGTCGGTAGTTTCGAGCGCTAACGGGTATCGGAGTGTGGCTATCGGTTTTAACTCAGGAAATCGCCCGGAACGGGCTGCATGACGAAGAAATTACAGACGTTAATTCGCCGTTTGGTGCCCACCAGAACGCCGATGACTAACCGATTTAGTCTTGAGTGTCGGTTCTTAGAGGAATTCGAATAGTGAACTTTGCTCCACCATCGGAAGTTCTGCCATACAGAGCGTCACCACCGTGCCCAACAGCAACTGCACGGACGTACGTTAGACCAAGCCCTGCTCCAGGTGTTTCGGCCATTCCGGTCAATTGACCCCTCTCAAACGGGTCGAAGATATCGGGTGCGTGCTCCTCTGGAACACCTGCACCTTGGTCAGACACTGAAATGTCAATGTTGTTGCCAACTTGCCCGGCTTCTAGATAAATCGAAGAGTCATTAGGGGCGTATCTAGTGGCGTTGTCGAGCAAGTGGGTGACAGAAACGAGTAGCAGGCGCCTGTCTCCGATTACTTCAAGCCCATCAGGGACGTCGAGTGCTACTGACTGACCATGTTCAGCCAAACGTGGGCTGGAGTCTGTACTCGCTTCCCGCAGCATCGTCGCTAAATCGAAGCGTTCTAGACGAATGTTCAGTTCACCGGCGTCTCGCGCCGCATGGGCAATCAGTGAATTTACCTTGCCTGAGAGATCTTCGGCGTTTCGACGAACTATAGACAGATATCGGAGTTCTTTGTCAGCAAGGTTTCCACTTCTGTTCCTTGCTAATAGATCTACGAATGCCAGAATTCCCGTTAGCGGAGTTCTTAGTTCGTGAGATGCAGAAGTTAGCAAACGTTCTTTCGCCTGAATTACCTCAACTACCCGCAATGCCTCTTGTTGAGTTTGAATGCGCTCCTGGGTCGCGAGATTCTGTTCGATCTCGGATTCATACGAAATCGTTCGATCTATCGAAGCAGCTAGGTGATCAGCAACCTGTTCGAAGTATTCAAGGTGAGAAGCCGAATAGGCAGCTTCGGCAGTTGATTTGATGTTGATTGTACCGACGATTTGCCCCTTAGTTCGAAGACTTCCGAACATCCCAGAGCGCAACCCCGCCTGATAGTTTGCATACATACCAGGAGTCGTCTTTATATCGGATTCAGAAAGAGTTTCTGTCGGGATTATGTAACCGTGTGAAGATAGATCCAATCCTGCAAGTTCAAGTTCGCTAATCGGCATGACATTACCAGCGACACGTCCTTCGACTGGAACACCGTAGACGTATCGATCGATGACCGTTTTGCCATCTGGTTGCGCAATAGCAATTGCAAGTCGATCCACATCTATCACCGACCGCAGTTCCTGAACGAACTGTTCAATCACTTCGTCAAGATCGTGCGCACTCAAGAGCATTCGACCAATATTTAAAAGACTCTTCGAGATTGCCCCATCTTGTTCAATCTGCTGATATGAGTTGAACCGTTCGATCGTTGGACCGACAAATGTGGCGACCCCCTCAAGGATCAACCGATCATGGTCGGTAAAGGCATCAGTACTGTACGATTGCACATAGATCACTCCGAGAAAATTGCCTTGCGACTTCAGTGGAGTTGCCATCCAGGTCCGAACACCGTTTAGCAACGCTCCTCGAAGACCCGGGACCTTAAGTGCCCATTCCGCAGTCTGACCTTCGGCAACCGAAACTATCTGCGTTTCTCTCGACCGCAACACATGTTCGTACAACGAACCTTCAATTTCGAAGATTTCACCTGTAGAACGACCTTTGATTGCGCTACCTTCTCTAACTCGAATCTGGAATTTCTTACCGTCGTCAAGTGGTGTGTTGACGATAATCCCATCCCAATCGATAACGTCGGCAACAAGTGCAGAGAACACCGAGTAGACATCTTCAATGTTCGTGGCGCTGCTCACGACGGTCGCAATTTCGTTCAGTACCGCAAGCTCGCGCGCCGAGAACACAACCTCATCGGTTATGTTCGATTTCTTCAGATTGTCGTACTCAGTTGCCATAAAACTGATGTCAGCGATCATTTATTTGTTAAATCGAAGTCGTCCGAAAATATTGGACTATTCCGACTTAAAGTGAAAATAACGTACTTTTATACTGCCTACTTGTGTCTACGCTTTCACTACCCGAATGGCTCTTCCTTCTGAGGGGTCTCCACCAACCACCGGATTAGACAAAGGCGCACTAAAGCCGTCTGCGGAAATCGTTATCACATCACCGAGCTGGAACTTCCAATCTCGAGTGCTATAACTCAACTGGCTAGTTCCAAAAAAATGAACATGTGCATCCCCGGGAACTCTGTGCAATGGGTATTTGAAGTGGTGATCTTCGCAATTCGCTAGCGTGTGCGACATGTATTCCTCACCGGAATACAGGGGACCACTTTCGTAAATCTTCTCGCCATTGCGTTCGACTGTGCACTCAAGCTCCAGTTCGTCGAATTCAAAGTCAGTAATCAGCTCAGGACCAAGTGCACACGACCGCAATTTCGATGGTGCAAGATAGAGATAGTTGATCCGCTCAGTTTCGTGATCAGCCCACTCGTTGCCTAATGCAAAGCCAACACGGCGTGGCACACCTGCTTTGTCGATGAAATAACAGCCACCAAGCTCAGGCTCTTCGCCGCCATCAAGCGCAAACGCGGGAATTTCAAGACCTTCACCCGGTCCACGAACAATCGTGCCATTGCCTTTGTAGAACCATTCTGGTGAAACACCACGTTCACCATTGGCGGGTTTACCGCCTTCGATTCCCATTTGGAACATCTTCGCCGAATCAGTCGCAGCTTCTTCAGCGAGAGTCTCGTCACCGGAGTGCATCTGATCGCGCGATTTCATACTCCCGGTGTGAGTCAAGCCCGTTCCTGAAACGATCACTCGATGAGTGTCGGGATGATCGAACGGGGCAATTAGGTAAGGAGAATCGCCACCAACTTGCGTGGTCAGCAGCTGACCATAATCAAGCCGAGCCGTATCTCTCCCAGCGGCCCCTGCCAGCGTGTCATCAAACGATGCCCCCGCTGCCTGCGAAGCCTCAAACACATCGAATACCGAAGTAAGCGAACTGTCTGAAGAAGTAACGTCTACAACGTTGTCTCCCTCGACATATCCAACTCGACGACCTTCACTCGGAATAACAAACTGAACTACCCGCATTTGGTTCTCTTATCTCACTTTTTAATACCGTTTTGGCAACTTGAAAATCGTAGATGGGATACTACGCCTCCGAAACGCTCAGGTCACAGTAGCAATTCGGCTATCCTTTGGATTCCAATTCATTTTTAACGACAATTTACGCCTCGCTCGACCTTAGAAAATGCCCACATCACACAACGAAACTGCTTTCACAATCGACACTTCCTCGATCAAATTTGGGCCTGGAATTACGAGTGAAGCAGGATACGAACTTGCCCGACTTGGAGCCAAACGAGTCCTCGTAGTCACCGACCCACAGCTTGTAGATAGTCAAGCCGTTCGAACTGCCGTCGACTCACTCAAACAAGCAAACATCGATTTCGCCATATTCGACCAAGTCAGCGTGGAACCAACAGACGCATCTCTAAAAATCGCCATCGATTTCGCAGTCGAAGGAACGTTCGATGGCTTCCTACCTGTCGGTGGCGGATCGAGCATCGACACCGCAAAGGCTGCGAATCTTTACTCCACCTATCCGGCCGATTTTCTCGAATACGTGAACGCCCCTATCGGGAAAGGAACTCCTGTTCCGGGTGACCTAAAACCCCTGGTAGCAGTGCCAACGACAGCTGGGACAGGAAGTGAGACAACAGGAGTCTCCATTTTCGATTTTGAAGAGCTTGGTGCAAAAACAGGAATCGCACATCGCTCACTCCGACCTGACGTCGGTTTAGTCGATCCCGAAAACACACGAACACTCCCGAAGATGGTTGCCGCTTGCAGCGGGTTCGACGTTTTGTGTCACGGTATCGAGTCATACACTGCCTTGCCATTTTCACAGCGTGAAGCCCCCGCATCGCCTGCAGTTCGTCCCGCATACCAAGGCTCGAATCCAATTAGCGACGTCTGGGCACTGGCAGCTCTGGAGATGGTTGGCAATAGCATTCTTCCAGCAGTATTAGATGCCGAGGATATGGACGCTCGAACCAACATGGCAATGGCGGCAACGTTCGCAGGTGTCGGCTTCGGAAACGCTGGTGTTCACCTTCCGCATGGAATGTCATATCCAGTTTCAGGACTCGTCAAGCAATACAGACCTGAAGGCTATCCCGAAGGCAAACCAATCGTTCCCCACGGTATGGCAGTTATTCTCAACGCGCCTGCGGTGTTTCAGTACACCGCGTCCTCGAACCCAGAACGCCACATGCGCGCCGCCCGGTTACTAGGCGCCGATGTGACTGGCGCGGGACCTGAAGACGCAGGAAATCTGATCGCTGAACGCTTGATCTACATTCTTAAAGAAATAGGTGTGCCAAATGGCCTCGGCGGAGTCGGATATACCGTCGACGATGTGCCCGCACTCGTTGAAGGCACTTTGCCTCAGCACCGGGTCACGAAACTTGCCCCTCAACCAACCGGTGCTGAAGAACTAACCCGACTCTTCACCAATTCGATGAAGCTCTGGTAATTTCAAGCACCCTAATTCCCGCTAATCCTTCGGGGGCCTCGGAGCGTCTGGGTCGTCTAAGAAGTGGTGAATAACGTCGGGTGTGGTCACGGCGTAACGGATTGAGCTTTCATCGCCTACAGTGCGAATCGCGTGGGCTCTCCCTGCCTCGACAAACACCAGATCTCCTCGTTTCGCATTGAACGGCTCGTCGTTTCCAATCTTCCACTCGATCTCGCCTTTGGCAACGAACCACCACTCGTCCATGTCTGGATGCCAATGTGGCCGGTTCGATGATCCTGGAAGCGTGTGGATGATGTTCACTCGATTCCGTTGATCGAGCACAACCTCCTCACCCCAGTTCTCATCTAGTCCGTGACGCTCAATCATCCACTCCAGGCGGCTGTGAATCATGTTTGGTGGCTGCCAGTCTTCCGGTATTGGCAATGTTCGAGGATGAGGCAATCCCTTCAAATCATGATTCGAATCCTCGAAGCCAACAACCATTCGAACGCACTGATCGCCTTTGAACGGCTTGATGTCGTGTCTATAACCGCAGGGTGCGATGACGATATCGCCAAAACTTGCAACGACCTGTTCGTATTCACCAATCTCGTAAGCCACCTCTCCCTTCATGATGATCCACCACTCGTGAAAATCGGCATGGAGGTGCGGATCGGAGGGTGAGCCAGCAGGTGATGAAATAGCTGCAGCACGATTACGCCCGTCGAGAATTGTTTTCACCGATTTTGTCATCCCGGTGTAGTCACCAGTCTCTTTCAGCTTTGCAAGAGCTTCGGGTGTTTGCCCGATCTCATCCATAAGCTCGGTGTAATCGATATGTGCCTGATTGGTTTGAATCATTTGTTACCTCTGTAATGCTTCGCGGTGCGACTCTACATGCATCAACCAAATTGGTCACTAGCTCACAACGACTGGAAGCGAAAAGCTAATGCTGAGCCCGGTTCAACGTTGTGCCGGCACCGCGCATGCTCAGTTCGTTCCTGCATTGGTGAGTTCTGTCGCCTCAATATAGAATCACGTCGATTCAGAATCGAACCGACTGCTTGCCTGAATCCAAATCAAAAAGCTCGCATCTCACTCGCAAATAACGATCCGGTCCGGAAACTCGAGATACCCGAATCCTACCCATCAAATCTCAGGAATATTAATGACAACATCTGACCAACTCGAACCATCTGTGATCTCTGAGTGTTACCTGCGCTCACTCGACTCAACAATCAACTTCGTGACTAATGTGGCTGACAACGCATGGGGCAACGACACTCCCTGCAGCGATTGGGACGTGAAAGCGGTCGTGAATCACATCGTCTACGAAAACGTATGGATGGTCGCACTGTTCAACGGCAAAACCATCGCTGAGGTTGGCGACGAGTTTGAGGGCGATCTGGTTGGCGATGACCCTGCTGGGGTTTATCTCCGAACAGCAAACGAAGTGAAAGCAATTCTTGCGCAACCCGATGCCATGTCGCGGACTTGCCAAATTTCTTCAGGTCCTGTTTCAGGAGCCGAGTACTCACAGCAGTTGTTCCTCGACACCTTGATTCATGGGTGGGACATTGCGATCGGTGCAAACCAAAATGCCGAACTCGATGACTACCTCGTAAAAATGTGCACGCCTTTGGCGCAGGCAATCGCAGACAACGATGGATATCGGGGAGCGTTCAAAGCACCTACAGCGAGCAGTTCAAGTGCAAACGCACAGACACATCTTCTCGGTTTACTCGGTCGTGAGGGTTAGCAATATTTTTCAGATGTGAGCGAAAAACGGTTCTGCTCTTCTTGAACCGGAGCCATCACATCTGATCGAACAGAATCCTAAAGCGAGATATATCGCCCGCTAAAAAGGTATGCTGCTCGATAACTTAATTTCGATCGGATTGTTGGGCTGCAATCTAATTCGAATCCGATTCCAACATCGCAACTAAAAAGTGCGACAGAGGTAAGAGTTTTAGTTGATGAGCGACTTTTCTTTCATTCAACTCGCAGATCCTCAGTTCGGTCTATTTGCTGCTTCAAGCGGCAAGACAGATGCCGAACTTGAGGCTTTCGCCAAACGAGGGCTAATCCTCCGCAAAGTCGAAAAATTCGAAGGCTTTGCGCCAGAGACGGCTTTATTCACCCGCGCAATTGAGCGGGCGAACTGGCTTAAGCCGGCTTTCGTTGTCGTATGCGGCGACATGATTAATGAAGCCGACAACGACGAACAGATCGCCGAGGTAAAACGAATCGCTTCGCTGCTCGACGATTCAATCGATCTCCATTGGGTACCAGGCAATCACGATATCGCTGAAGATCACAGCACACCTGAACAGGAATTCATCGACCGTTACCGAGAAAACTTTGGCCCCGACTACTACGCTTTCTCGCATGGCGACATCAGGTTTGTAGTGATTAACTCGACGGTTCTTACCTCGCCGAAAACAATGGCTGAAGAAGCCAAATCCCAACTGGCATTCGTCGAAGCCGAAGCGATTATCGCCGGGGAACAAAACGCCAAGCGGATTGTGTTGTTCAGCCACCACCCGTTGTTCGTCGAAACAGGTGACGAAGCCGACAATCCGTGGTCGATCAAAAAGAAATATCGCAAACCTCTTCTTGAAATTGCGGCCGATCATGGAATCAAAGCAAACTTTGCTGGGCACTGGCATCGCAATAATTACGCTTCAGAAAACGGCATTGAGGTCGTCACCTCAGGACCAGTTGGATACCCGCTCGGAAACGACCCTTCAGGATTCAGAGTGGTTGATGTAAGCGCGGCAGGTTTTGATCACAAATATCATTCTCTCGAAACCGAGTAACGCCTAAAACAGAAAAGCGACCAAAGCGGCTGGATGAACTGTAAGAACTGCAACACTGAGAATCCCGACCAGGCAAAATTTTGTATGGGCTGTGGAGACGCGCTCCAGAATCTATGCCCGCAGTGCGGTACCGAACTCCCTGTAGACGCAAAATTCTGTTTCTCTTGTGGCGCGAAAATTGGTGACTCAACTCCCGAGCCAGCACAGTCTCCATCTACCACAGATAGCGCTACAGCAACCACCGCCGCCGAAGCCGATGCGCTGAGTCGTCTCGCCCAATACGTCCCTCCCGAACTGCTCTCTAAACTCGAATCCGCACGCGCTGGTGGTTCGATGGCGGGTGAACGTCGTGTAGTAACGATGCTCTTCTGTGATGTACAAGGCTCCACTGCCGCCGCCGGCGCCCTGGACCCTGAAGATTGGGCTGAAATTATCAACGGTGCGTTCTAGCACCTGATCGCTCCGGTGTACAAATATGAAGGCACACTTGCTCGACTGATGGGCGACGCAATCCTCGCATTCTTCGGCGCACCGATCGCCCACGAAGACGACCCACAGCGCGCGGTGTTGGCGGGTTTGGAAATCCTCGAAAGCGTCAAACCTTACGCTGAAGAAATAAAGCGAAAATGGGGCATTGATCTAGCAGTTAGGGTAGGAATTAACACTGGTCTCGTCGTAGTTGGTGAAGTCGGTAGCGACCTTCGAGTTGAATACTCGGCACTAGGCGATGCGATAAACATCGCAGCCCGTATGGAGCAAACGGCTGCTCCGAATACTCTTCAGATCACCGGTGAAACTCAGCGACTTATCGCTCCGTTCTTCGATTTCACCGACCTCGGAGGAGTCTCGGTCAAAGGCAAAGAAGAACCAGTCCAGTCATACCGAGTGAACCAGGTAATTGCTGAAGTCGGGCAACTTCGAGGAATAGCAGGACTCGACTCTCCATTAATCGGTCGAGCCGACGAAATGCGAACGCTAAACCAGGCCGCATCGGAACTGGCAGGAGGGCGCGGTCAAATCATCTCTGTCATTGGTGAGGCTGGTCTCGGAAAATCTCGGCTGATGGCCGAACTGAGAAACGCTACAACTACCGATGAAAATGCAATTTGGTTAGAAGGTCGATCTCTTTCATACGAATCTGAAACGCCGTATGCACCGTTCACCGACATCATGAACTCAGCGTTGGCATTTGCAGGTGCCGATTCTTCCAGTCTCAACTACGACCAGTTCAAAGATTCAATTATCAAATTAGCCCCAGGCAACGGCGCCTCCACGGCCCCTTATCTGGCGTCGCTCATTGGCCTCACTGCAACTGGTGAAGATCTCGAATTTGTTAGGTACCTAGACCCACCACGCGCCAAGGCAAAAACGTTTGAGGCGGCTTACGCATTTTTCGAAGAACTCGCTGGATCACGTTCACTGATATTGGTATTTGATGATCTTCACTGGGTCGATCCAACTTCGCTTGAGTTAATAAAACTACTCATGCCGATTGCCGACCGCTGCCCTCTAATGCTCGTTGGAGTGTATCGGCCCCGTAGGCAAGAACGATCATGGGAATTCCACGAAGCCGCAGCCCGCGATTTCAGTCACCGCCATGTCGAGGTAAATCTTGAACCCCTTGGGACTGAAGACGCCCAAGAGTTGGTCGCAAATCTTCTTGAAGTCGATGATCTTCCAATCAGAGTTCGTAGCCGGATCCTCGAAAAAGCCGAAGGCAACCCTTTCTTCGTAGAGGAGGTCATTCGCACCCTTCTTGACACAGGTCTGGTGGTAAGACGGGACGGACACTGGCATGCCACTCAAGAAATAGAGCAAATCGATGTACCCGATACGCTGAACGGGGTGCTAACCGCTCGCCTCGACGCTCTCGAAGATTCTGCAAAAAGGGTGCTTCAAATCGCCGCCGTGGTTGGTCGCGAATTCGATGACGCACAGGTAACAGCAGTGGTCGGCGATCCAGATTTACTGGAAGGTGCCCTACTGGAACTTCAGCGTCGGGAGCTTATTCGAGAAAAGAGTCGTCAGACTCACCGCATGTTCATTTTCAAACACGCTATGACTCAAGAGTCGGCGTATGAATCGGTACTTCGCGGCGACCGACGAAAAATGCACAAATCGATCGGAGAATTTCTCGAATCGAACCGTCCTGAGCAGGTAGCTGACATTGGTCGACATTTCGCAACCGCAATGGAAACGGAGCGTGCACTGCCCTACCTTGTCAGCGCCGCGAATACTTCTGCCAAGGCTTATGCAACGGATGAAGCCATTATTATCTATCAGCAGGCGTGCGAAATCGTTGAACAGCGTGGAGCTGACGCCGATCCGATCCTTGCCCGTCAGGTATACGAAGGTCTCGGCGGAACTCTGTCGTTCTCAAACCAAATTGATGAAGCAGTAAAGACGTACGAAATGATGCGTGAGACAGCAATTCTCCTCAAGACAGAGGAGATGCGAGTCTCAGCCATGAACAAACTCGCCCTAATTTATGGAACGCGACAAGGAGAGTTAGAGCGAGCTGTCGAAACGCTGGAAGAATCAGAGAAGTACGCTATTTTCTGTGGAGACGTGGCAGGTCAAGCCGAACGCCACATGACCAACTGCTTCATCCAGACAACGCTGGGGGCATTTGATGAGGCATATGTAAGCCTCCAAACTGCAACCCGGATCGGGCGCGAAACCGAAGATGTTGAAGCCCAACTATTTGGCCTCTCTCACATCTCAAATACGTTGTTGTATATGGGAAGATTCGTTGAGTCCTACGAGATGGCAAACGAGGCACTCGAGTTAGCAAAAGAACACGGTCATAAGGTTTGGGAAGCTGAACTCAAAGCCCTTCCAATCGCGTTCTATCACTTGGTGAATGGCGATCTAGACAACGCTTACAAATTCGGAAAAGAAGGCGCCAACATCGCGGTCCGAATTAGTGCTGGTCAAGGCGAAGCAGCCGGACGGTTGGTTCAGTCAGTGGTTGCACGAATGCAAGGTCGCTACGACGAGGCATTGGAGATCGGAGGACAGGCACTAGCCGCAAGCACTTCGTCTGGACTCACCTACATGGAGGCGGCAACCTCAGCCGTACTTGGTGCCACCGAACTCGATATCAGTCCGGACCGCGTAAATGCTGCTCAACAACTCCACGCTCAAACTCTGGAAGCTATCGAAAAACCTCTCGGGACGGCAATGGGTGCGATGGCGTGGGCCGAAGTCGGATTCACCGCCCTTGGTCTTGGAAACATCGAACAAGCAACCGAAATGTTCGATAACGGAATAAATATTTCCACAGCAACCAAGAACCTTGCAAAACCTCAACTTCTGATGGGGCAAGGGATGTTGAAGCTGATGGGGGGCGACATACCCAGCGCTCTCGAAAAAATCGATGAAGCTGAAACTTTCACCAATTCGATTCGGATGAAGCACTACGCCCCATTCTTCGGTCTAATGCGAGGGATGATTCACGGTGCAGCTGGTGATTCGAAATCTTCACTCGAATCGCTCCAAAAATCGAAATCCGAAGCCCTCAAGCTTGGTATGCTTCCAACCGCTCTGCAAGCGAGCCTCACAGTTGCTGGAGCCATAAGTTCCCAGCCTGATGACTCGCTAACAAAAAACACGTTAGCTGAGTGTGAAAAATTGATTGAAGAAATCTCTTCGTCCATCAAAGATTCCCAGATCAGCAACGCATTCGAATCTGCTGCAAGATCCAAGCTACCAGCCTGATTCAACAACAAATCAATACTCGACGAACTCCGAACGCTCAGACAGGTAACCCTCATAGATGCCCGCATCTACAATCATTTGTGTTGACGACGAACCTCAGGTTCTCAACGCGGTAGAACGCGATCTAAGAAGCCACTACGGCGGCAAGTACCGAATCGTCAAAGCGGGTTCGGGTGCAGCGGCGCTTGATCTACTGAAGCGTCTCAAAGAGCGCGACGATCTAGTGGCATTATTCCTCGCCGATCAGCGAATGCCCGGTATGACAGGTACAGAATTTCTCGCCGAAGCTCGCAAAATTTATCCAACGGCGAAAAAGGTTTTACTGACCGCATATGCCGATACAGAAGCTGCGATTTCTTGTATCAACTCGGTCGGTCTTGATCACTATCTAATGAAGCCTTGGGACCCGCCTGAGCAACTGCTCTACCCTGTCCTAGACGATCTTCTTGCAGATTGGGAAGCCACAGCACCGATCGAATATGACGGCATAAGAGTCGCTGGTGCGCTTTGGTCAGCCCTATCTCACGACGTCAAAGACTTCCTCGCTCGTCATCAGATTCCATATCTCTGGATGGATATTGAGCGTGACGAAAAAGCACTTGCTGAAGTCGAAAAGATCAACGGTGAAGGCAAAGGCCACGACATTCCGATCGTGTTCTTTCCAGACGGCACTCACCTCATAAAACCTGACACTCGACAGCTCGCCGACAAGGTCGGACTTCAGACAGAAGCCGACCACCCGTTCTACGATCTCATCATCATCGGTGGTGGTCCTGCTGGTCTAGGTGCAGCAGTGTACGGAGCCTCCGAAGGTCTCCGAACTGCCATGATCGAAAAAGCCGCTCCTGGTGGGCAAGCAGGTTCGAGCTCACGAATTGAAAACTACCTCGGATTTCCTAACGGACTCAGCGGCACTGACCTAGCGCGCCGAGCATCAACTCAAGCACGGCGCCTAGGTGCAGAAATTCTTACGGCAGCCGACGCGGTTAGTGTTCGATCGGAAGATCAATACAAGATCGTCGAACTCGCCGATGGTTCAGAACTGATGTGCCGGGCACTTGTAATCGCCACAGGGATGACTACTCGCCAGCTCGAGGCCGATGGTGTGGCTCCACTCACTGGAGCTGGTATCTACTACGGTGCAGCGAACACCGAAGCGGCGTTCTATCGTGATCGCCCCGTTTACGTAATTGGTGGCGCAAACTCTGCTGGTCAAGGTTCAATGCTGTTCTCGCAGTTCGCCAGCAAAGTGACAATGATCGTCAGAGCCGAGTCGCTTGAAGCAACAATGTCGCAATACCTAATCGACCAAATTAGCGAAACACCGAACATCGAAGTCGTCTTCAACTCCGAAGTCGAAAAGGCGTATGGCGAAACCTCTCTAGAAGCGATTGATCTTCGAAACAACAAAACCAATGAAGTTGAAAAGCTCGACGCAGCGGCGATGTTCATCTTTATCGGAGCAGCGCCACACTCGGAGCTTGTATCCGAGGTCGTTGCAACAAACGAATCAGGCTTCATCCTCACCGGAGCCGATGTCTCTCTCGCCAAAAACGACTTCCCACTTGAACGTGACCCGTATATGACTGAAACCAGCGTTCCCGGTATTTTCGCTGCTGGTGATGTTCAACACGGCACAGTCAAACGAGTAGCGACTGCCGTTGGGCAGGGAGCGCTCTGCGTAAGTTTCGTCCACCAGTACCTGACATCGGTCTAATGAAAGACAAACTCAAGAACGTCCCACTTTTCGCCGATCTTCCTGACCAAGATCTTCAAGATTTGTCGGAAGCAATCAGCCTTCAAAAACTTGAAAAAGGCGAGATGCTTTTCGAAGAAGGTGATCAGGGCGATGTTATGTACCTGATTGATTCTGGCGAAATCGAAATTCTAAAAACTTCTGCCGATCGTCAAGTTCTTTTGAACGTTCTCAACCCGGGCGATGTTGTTGGTGAAATGGCACTGCTCGACGAATCACCGCGCATGGCTGGTGCTCGAGCCGGTGCGCCAACTTCGCTGCTGGCAATCAAAAAGGCTACATTCGACAATCTGCTCGACCAAAGCCCATCAGCTGCCCGATCCATGTTCGACACTGTAATCGCACGTCTACGGTCAACTGAAGGGCTACTAAGACAAAGCGAACGTATGGCGCAGCTCGGTACGCTAACTGCCGGCGTTGCCCACGAGCTCAACAACCCAGCCGCAGCCGTTAAACGTGGTGCCGCCCAGTTAGTCGATTCTGTTGAGACCTACGCTAAGTCGCAACGCACCATCGCAGGTTTCGCCCTATCAACAGCGCAGGAAGATTCTCTCGCTGAACTCCTGTCAGAAGTTGGCGACGCTGCAATCACTCCACCTGAAATCGACCCACTAGACCGAAGCGACCTCGAGTACGAGCTTCAGAGTTGGCTCGAAGATCGAAATATTGAAGACGCTTGGCAGATCGGACCCGATCTCGTAAACGCTGGCTTCTCCCGTCAAAAGCTCGACGATCTCGAGCAGACATTCGGTGCGGAAGCCGCTCCAGCGGTCGCAATACTTGCTAGTAAATCAGCGGGTGTAAGCGGGCTTCTTGCGGAAGTCGGTCAAGCGTCTGGTCAAATCTCAAACATCGTTGGTTCTCTTAAAACCTACTCGTATCTCGATCAAGCCCCCATACAGTCGATTGACGTTTCTGAGGGTGTCGATTCAAGCCTTCTCATGCTTCGTGGCAAGCTCAAACAGGGCATCACAGTCCATCGCGAATATGCCGAGAATCTGCCAACAATTCAGGCATACGGCAGCGAGCTGAATCAGGTGTGGACAAACATCATCGATAATGCCGCCGATGCACTTGGTGGCTACGGCGAGCTAAGAGTCAGGATCTACAGTTCTGATACTGATGTAATCGTTGAGTTGGAAGACAACGGCCCCGGCATACCTGAAGAAATCCAGCATAGGATTTTCGATTCCTTTTTCACGACCAAAGAGCCTGGAAAAGGCACTGGACTTGGACTCGATATCACCTACAACATCATCGTCCACAAGCACCGTGGAAACATCACCGTACTTTCCGAGCCAGGCAAAACCTGTTTCCAGATCACCCTTCCGATTGACGGCGATTTAGCAGGGCAGGAATAACCTAGTCCGTGGGTGCGACCGCGACTTCAGCGTCGTATTGATCGTCAACTTCTGGAATCCCTTTTAGATTCCAGAAACCAAGCACAACCAGCCAAATGGCGCCTACTGATATTCCAGCGGCGAACACGTAAATGGCACCTCGCAGCCCCATCAGCTCGCCAAGGTAGCCACCGATCAGTGCACCCACGGGCACAGATGCTCGGCCCATAACGATGAGTATCGAATTCACTCGACCCAGCAGTGAACCGGGGGTGACCGCTTGTCTCAAGCTGACCTGGCCTATGTTCCAGATCACAATCCCAAGAACGAACGTAACTTCTGCAACAAGTATTAGGGCATAGACGAAATACCGGGATCCCTCCGCAGCCGGAACAATAAATCCTCCGATCGCCATAAATAAGAAACCAAAAAGCAACGTGCGCCCTACACCAATGCGCGAAGTAATCCACGAAGAGATGAACGATCCGCCAAGCACACCGATACTACCGATTGAAAAAATCAGTCCGATCATTCCCGCAGAGAAATCATGTGTACGAACCAAATACAAAATATAAATCGTGTCGTAAGCAGCTCCGAACACTCCCAGCGTGATTGAAGCTGCACCAATCGCCACTAACAACCGATTTCCCTTGAAGAATCCAAAACCTATCTTGATGCCTTGAAGTACCGATTCCGACTTTCCATCTTCGTCGCGAGCGACTTCAGCAACGACTTCGTTCACTCGGAGAGATTTGAACATCAGGGCAGATATCGCATACATGATCATGCTCGAAACCACGGCAAACGGTGCAACTACGATCTCGACCAAAACACCGCCAAGACCTGGCCCCACCGCCACAGCACCCGTGTTCGCAAGTTCAAGCTTGCTGTTTGCTTCAACTATCTGTGTGTTCTTGACGACCGATGGGAGAAATGAGCGATAGGCGATTTCAAACAACATGCTCATACCGCCGATACCAAGTGAAACGGCGTACAGAATTTCGATCGTCAACACGCCCATGACGTACGAAACTGGCACTGCCAGCAGCACGATCACGCGCCCAACGTCGACCATCACAAGAATCGGACCGCGGGAACGTCGATCTACCCAAACACCTAAGAAAATTCCGGCAAGGGCTGGAACCCCTCCCATTGCGCCGATGATTCCCATTTGGATAGGGGTTGCTTCAAGGAAAACGACCGCGATCAGCGGAAGCACAACATAGGTAAGCTCGCTGGCGAAAAGTGACGCGCCTTGGCCCGCCCATAGTCGCCGGAAGTTTGCGTGCAGCCATAGTCCGCTAAGTTTAAAAATCACGCAGCCAACACTACGTGACTCAGAAAAGAGATCAATGACCTTAACTGAGTACGTCAGCAGAACCTAACGTCACCAGGCAGATGCTACGAGCGCTAAATCTGCCGAAACTGTGTTGGTGAATCCCTGACTACGCGGCTTACGGAACGTCCATGCGACGCAATCGTCGAATCGATAAAGCAAGGAAGATTAGGATCACGGCCACAGTTGAACCGACAGCAATTCCGAAGCTAAGCATGTCGTCGTCCGGGAAGCGTCGATCATCTAGACCGTGCATCAGCGCGAAGGAGTAGTGATTGATGCTCAAGAAGCGAACTCCTGAAACCAGTCCCGCCAGCATGTTCTCCCATAGGAAGACGTACAGCAGACCAAATCCGATCGCCCGAGTCGTCATCAAACCTGACCAAATAAATGCGGTCGAATAGAGCACAACCCCAACGACGGCACCAACGGTAATTGCGATCACTGCCTTCATGTCGCCATCGAACACGAAGTAACCAGAAATGAATGCACTTGTTGCGATGAACGGCACTGCCACGCTGATCGCACCAAGCAGTTTGGGAACGACGATCTTCCATCGTGGAATCGGTGTCAAAGTCAGATTCGCCAACGTACGATCTTCGATCTCGTTCGTGAAAGCCGCGCTGGCAATCGCCAGAACAACTAGCGGAAGTATTACGCCAACAAGAAGTCCAACTACGCCTGCTTCAAATTCAGCATCCGGCGGACCGTCTTCAACAAGCGACCTAACAACGGCCATCACCACGGGCAATGCGGTCAGGAGCAATGTAATCAACAGGCGCCATCGTCCAGAAAGCTGGCGAAGGGTGAGTTTGTATACAAATAGCATGCTTAGCGATCCACTAAGTACCCGAACACGCTTTCAAGCGAGTCGTCTAGTGGCTCAACACGTCGCACCCGCACCGATGACGATTGCGCCAATCGAGGCAGTTCAATCTGCAAATCACGCACGTTCCTGCTCAAAACAATAATCGCCCCGTCAGGATCGACATTCACAGCATCCACTGATTCAAGTTTTACGAGTGCGGAGGCAAGATCTCTAGGTGAATCTGAAATAACTCGAACGTGATATGGACGGTCATCCAATGCCGCTCGAATTGCATGGAAATCACCAGAAGCAGCAAGCTTTCCATTTACGATCAACAGAACTGTATCGGCGAGTTGCTCAACTTCCTCCAAAATATGTGAAGAGAGAACAACGGTTTTACCCTGAGCAGCGTAGTCCAACAACAAATTTTGGAAATACACGCGCTGCCGTGGATCGGCACCGTTTAACGGTTCGTCCAGCAATAAAATATCAGGTTCATGAACCAGAGTTGCGGCCAATCGCATTCGCTGCCGCATTCCGCGAGAATAAGTTCCCATCGGACGAGATGCGGCATCGGCTAAATCGACCAGACCAATAGCCTTGTCGACTGCATTGTCGATATCTCTCACACCTCTCAACTGCCCCATCATCTTCACGAAGTCACGCCCCTTCATGAACTGATAAACAGTTTCATGTTCGGACATAACCCCGATTCGACCGTAGAGCGCTGAGTTGTTCCTCACCGACTCACCAAACACGGTTACTTTGCCATCGGAAACATCAGCCAATCCGGTGATCATCCTGAGCAAGGTTGTTTTGCCAGCACCGTTGGGTCCTAGAAGACCCGTAATACCCGGTTTGATTTCAAATGAAACGTCACTGACCGAAACTACGTTTCCAAACCAACGGGAAACGCCTTCGACCTTGATAACAGCCTGATCGCGATCAATTGTGTTATTCGTCATTTCAGAGCTCGTCATACCGACAACCTCCTGTACTTCGTCCACAACACTCCTACAGGCAACAGAGTCCACAGGAAGAACCAGCTAACCAAAATCCAAGTGTCGAACTCGGCTGCCGGTGCATCCATAGTTACACCGCTAACAGTTCCGAAAATTGCATCGTTCACGTGCATCGGAATGTTGCTCAAGTTGAACATCGAAAGCCACTTACCAGCGTTACCACCCAGCTCCTGAGCAAGCCCAAATGTGAACGGTGTCGACACAGTGAATAATCCGACCATGAAGACAGATGCGTAGGCACGTCTCGTCGTGAATCCAGAAACAAGCAGTGCGATTGTTCCTGAGTAGGTAGCTATAGCTGCACCTGCGCCTAGGAACTTCGGTATATCTAGCCAGTTATCTTTCAGGTAGTCGGCAGGAACAGCAGCCCCCATCGTCAACCCAGTCATCAAAATAATCTGAGGCAACCAAGCTACGACGAGCATGATCGTCATAAACGATGCCCATCGAGCGACAATGTAATCAGTCCCTGTCAGCGGGCGTACTAAGTAAAGATTGATCACTCCATCTCGACGATCAGGACACAACAGTTCTGGTGCGCTGATCGCAGCGAAAATGAACATGATGATCGAGGCAATACCATAGAAGTCGGAGTGCGAGGGCAACCCGACAGCTTCGGCTGTTCCGTCACCAGCAATCCTGTTGATAGTGATGGCTGCGAACGCCATACCACCACCGATCAACATCAAGGCACCAATGAACAGCCACGGGAGGACTTTGGCTCGCGGCCCACGCCCTAACCCAAGAGAAATCTTTAGTCCTTCTTTGTAGACCGATAACCGTGCTCGGTTTCGACCTTCCCGAGGACCATCGTAGTGCTGGTAACCAATGTCAAAGACAGTGCCTTCAGCACCATTTTGACTTTTAGTTTGCTGGTTCGAGGTGGTCACGATCCCGCTCCAGTCGGCAGTTCAGAGAAATCATCGCCATCTCGTTCAAATAGTTCGGTCAAAGCA
The DNA here is from genome assembly GCA_040264655.1 of Dehalococcoidia bacterium. Classification (GTDB taxonomy): domain Bacteria; phylum Chloroflexota; class Dehalococcoidia; order Lucifugimonadales; family Lucifugimonadaceae; genus Lucifugimonas. Next base: position 27,390 of record JBDQHW010000013.1, read on the forward strand.
CGCCGACGTGGGCCCATTCGTCGAAGGGGAGCTTCCGCCTCGACCAGAGCATCACGAACATGGTCATATACCGACTCGTCGGAGCCTTCAACGAAGATCCCGCCTTCAGCCTCAGATACCTCAACGTTACGTTTCTGCAATGAAGCGATTAGTCGATCCTTGTTCGTGTCGACTTCGATGTAAACCGTTTCTGTCTCTTCGGTAAAGCTTTTCACTTCACCCGATTGAATCAGTCGACCACCACGCAACACGATAATTCGGTCGCAGGTACGTTCAACATCTGCCATGAGATGCGACGAAAACAGAATAGAAATACCAAACTCTCGGTGGATCTTGCGCACAAGATCGAGCATGTCTTCACGACCTGCGGGATCTAATCCAGCCGTAGGCTCGTCCAACAAAATGATGGCTGGATCATGGACGAGTGCCTGTGCCAGCTTCACTCGCTGCTTCATACCAGTCGAGTAGCCACCAATAGGTCGATATCGTTCTTCAAATAAACCGACGTGCCGCAGAGTATCGGCGGCACGAGAACGGGCGTGAGTTGGCGGGAGCCCGCTCAATTCCGCCATGTGTGTAAGGAACTCAGCAGCGGTAACGTTCGCCGGCAAGCTGTCATGCTCAGGCATATAGCCGAGCCGGGACCGAACGGTAATGTTCTCGGAAGCCAGCTCGCCAAGAATTTTGGCTGTTCCAGATGTTGGTTCAAGCAACCCTAGAACGATTTTGATCGCAGTGCTCTTGCCAGCACCGTTCTCGCCGAGAATTCCGGTAATGCCGTCAGATATTTCGAAGCTGACGTCGTTCAGTGCGACAACGCCCTTGTACTGCTTCGTTAGATTTTCTACAGAAAGTAATGATTCCACGGAAACGAATCTTAGACCTATTCAGACAGCGAAACGCTCGCCGACTGGATACAGGATTCGCTAACTCTGGCCCATTCGCATCACCCTCGGGGGGGATATTTTGCGAACAGATGAGATCAATCCAACTGAAATTGCGAGGAAAATCGCACCGATCACCCCAACAAGCACACCGACTGCCTGCCAATCAACATTGAGCACCACCGGAGGCACAACCCGCACGCCTTCGCCTGATGTAACGAGGAATGGAATGATCGTTGCTCCCATGCGCATTCCGAGCAGTCCTCCGACGAGCACGGCAGGGACCAAAACCATCAACAGCTCGAGCGTAACCAATCCAAGAACCTGACGCGTTGTCAGACCGAGAGTGCGCACAACTGCGTACTCGGTCATTCGGGAAGCAAATGTCACCTGCGAGTAAACTAGGAAACCGACTGCGCTGGCGGCAAGTACCGTCGCGAAAGCAATCGCCAACAGTGCGCGCCAACCTGCCGAAATCAAAGGGTCAACAGCAGCATCTCGCAGCAGCTGGTCTTGAGCGATAAGTGAGGGAGGAACTGCGGTTCTCGCCCGCATGGCGTTTGCCACTTCTGACGGCACTGCGTCACCAGTGTCGATCCATACTTCGTTCGCCTGCTCGGCGTTCCTCATCTTGTTGGCATTCAGAGCCATCCAAGTCGATCTAATATCTGCGACCACGAATGTTGAGAACTCTGGATCGAGTGTCGGGAAGTAGTCAGCGACGCCAGCAAGGCGAACCGGAACTCTGTTTCCTTGAACATCGACGTTGATGCGCTCACCAACGTTGTAGCCGCCACGATCCATAAACCCTGAGCTGGCAATAACCGGTATGGGAGCATTCTCAGAACCAACGGTTACACCTCGCAATTGCGTAACCACAACTGGGTTCCACGTCATCACAGCAATGCCCTGATCTTGGGGTACGGCATTTTCGTCACCCTCGCTACCCTCAGGTTTAGCAAAGAGAGGTTCTAGTCGCGCACCGTATTGGTTCAGCCCTGGTTCAACCGTCATCCAGGAAGAGTCCTGGTTGAACTCTTCGATAACTCGGGTCTCACCACTTTCCATTACGAACGCAAGTTCATCAACTTCAAATGAACCGGGATCAAGGAATGGTGGCTCTGTGCGACTAAATCGCCCTCGCTCCACGTTCGGTAATCCGACGCCGAGGAATTCCAAACGAAGTGGAGGAATATGGTTCACGCCTGTGAAATCTATCGAATCGAGCGAGCCCGCGATCGTGCACCAGTTCGGAGGCAAATGAGAGTCTGCCACATCGCACTTGAACGGTCGACCAGCAGATGGCCTTGGGAGTAGAGACCCCAAATTCAACGTAAAGATTCGACCCGTAGAGTCGCTGAGTCTTGCAGCGATTCTAGAGTCGGCGCGTCTCGTAGTAGGACGTACTTTCAGGGTTACCCAGCGTGCATCGTCAGGAATCGGAATCCCAGTTTGGGTGTCGGTAAGACGTGACATCTGATTGCTAAGCGACGTTGAGGCGAAATCGTCTCTAGACCACGCAATACCTGCCATTGGTTCTGGATCGACGCCCAAGAACGTGAACGTACTTCCAACATCCGCAGTTAGGTCGACACCGGCCGCTCTAAACGCTGGGGCAGCCGATTCCACACCCGGCGTACCGGCAATCCGCCTAAACGTATCTCCAGCCTGCACCCGATTCGTATAAGAGACTCCGTTGACTCGTAGATCTGAACCCGCCTCATATTTCGCACGGTCTGCTGCGCTAACGTCCAACGTCCCAGCGAAGCTTGATGCAAACACGCCAAGCCCAGCCGTCAAGATCATCAAGAGAGAGAGGCGTGAATAGTGGCGAGGATTTCGCGCCATCTGCCACAAAACCAACGTGATCGCCGGCGATATCAGACCTGAGATTCTCGGCAGCGAAGTCAAAATTGCGACGACTTCGACCAAAGCAGGGAACGCCCTCAATGCGACGAATCCACCGAACGCCAAAACCAATGCCGGCATCGCGACGTTGATCTTGTCGACTTGGGCAGCGCCGACCCCTGGAACATCTACGAATGAACCTTCACTCGCCAGTTGCGAAGCGAAGACGAGCAGTAACCCTAACAACGCCACGTCGAGGTAGTACTTCTGCATCGCACTTTGCGCCGCAGGGCGAGTCGATTCTCTAACGCTGCTAACTACTGTTTTCTTAGCTGCCAACGAAGCAGGAACAACCATCGCCAAGAATCCGGCGAGTCCGGTCAGCACAGAAACCACGTAAGCAGTCTGACCAAGCGAAACAGGCAGCGGGTCACCACCGTTCAGCTCGCTAAACAGTGGAATCACACCTAACCATTTCACAAGGAGTGCAGCAATTGGTGGTGCCAGTAATATCGCGAGCAGCGCAACGACCGCTCCCTCAATAACGAATGCCCCAATCACCTGCCGCACCGTCGCAGCTCGTGTTCGCAATCGAGCAATATCACTTGCCTGAGTCTCGACCATCAGAATCGACATCGTGCCGACAAAGTAAAGAACCACTGCCGCTATGACCGAGAATACGACTGTCATGGGCAAACGGCTAAAGAATGTTTGCTGTTGGTTCCTAGCTAGGACATCTTGCAGCGGAATATCTTGGGAGTAGCTGCTGATCTTCGGTTGCAGCTGAGCCTTGATCTCATCAAACCCCTCCAAAAGCTTGTTCGCTCCTGAAGCTTTCACTTGTGCCGAATCCACGTGGTATCGCCAGAAATATCTGACAGTCATCCCAGGAAAGTAAGGTCCAACTTGAGATTCAAATACTTCGGCATTTGGCACGAACGGCAAGAATTGCAAATCTGAGTCGTCTAAACCGAACTGTTCGTCCAGATCGCTCCAAAAGTCTGAATCCTGATCGCTCCGAACGTAGGTACCTGAGATTCGAACAGCAATCGAATCATTGATGTCATCCCAGAACGGAGCGACCGCGACGACATCGCCGGTCACAACACCGAAATCGTTGGCGGTATCTTCGTCGATCGCGGCATCGATCAGCAGACGACCTTGATCGTGTTCACCAATCGCATTCGTTGCCCACGAACCAGTTGTAAGTACCGAGTTTTCTTGCAAATCAGGAGTGGTGAATAGAACAGCGCGCCATGAGTCATCAACGGCATCCTCAGGATCCGAACTCTCAGTCTGTTCGATCAACAGCGTAGGCGAACCATACGAAACTGTGGTGTCAGTGATTACCGATTCAGCAACCTCGGTAACCGCGGTATCAACAAGGCTAAGAATTGCGGCGTTGCTTGCAGCATCGACATCAATCTCACGACCAGAAATCACGATGTCGTGACTGATTTCGCCATCCTTGGCAATCTCACGCTCGAGAGCAATATCGACAAGTGAATCAAAATAAATTACGCTCGCGGCGATGGTAACTACAGCAGCTACTACACCAACCGAAACCACCGTCAGCATCGGCCAGTGCGAACGAGTCCTGCGACCCACAAATCCCATGAAAGCTCGTGGTCCCATATCAGCCACCCTTTCCTGAGTCGCGCACGGTATCGGCAACGTTGATCCTTCGAACGGCAATAGAATCAACTACAACGAGAAGGACTGAAACCACGAGAAGAGCCGCTACCAACCCTCCTACGTAACTCCAGGTAGTTGAGAACACGAGCGGAGGCAGTAGAAGTAGGTTTGAATCAGTCTGGGACGCCGTGTTGACTGCTATCCGCGCCATCACTAACCCCGTCCCAACTCCAGCAGCAATACCGACCAGCAAAATAACTAACTGTTCGATAACGCTGATCATGACTAACCCACGTTTACGAACCCCAAGTGACTGCAAAATCGCTAGGTTGAAGTGATCGCCAGCGGGACGTTGCGGAGCGAAAGTCAGGAAGCCAAGCACCGCTAATCCAATTGCCAATATGGCGGTCACAATCGACGCTCCACGCCAACCCGCTACTGCCAGCGGTGTAACCACAGACGAACGCTGGATTTCTTCTCTGTCAACCACACTATGTAGTCCGCCAACAGTCGAAGAAATATCTTCGATCACCAAGGTTTCGACAGAATCATCCAGTCCAATAAACATCTCGGCGGCAACACCTGCCGAGTTCGCACTGCTCAACGCCAAATGTGCCCATAGTTGCGAAAGATCGACAACACCGAATCCACCATCATCAGGGTTCAGGGTTGGGAAGTAGTCGGATGTACTGACAATTTCTACTGGAATCGAACGACCAAATACGTGAATAACGGTCCTGTCACCCAGCGAAACGTCATTCGCTTCCAAAGCTGTCGAACTAAACAAGATCGGTACTACATCAGAAGCCGACCGCACCGTGCCTCGAGTTCCGAGATCGGTGCCGATACCAAGATCTACCTGTAGTCCTTTGTCACTCTGACTTGATCCACCACTAGTTCTCCGATAGTCGAAACTGAGAGTTTGAGTATCGACGCCCTCGGATGAAGCGAGAGGATTCCACTCTTCAGCGTCCGTATCAAACGTATCAAGTACCACAAGCTCTCCTGAATCCGAATCTTCATACATCAGGTCGTCTATTTGAATAGATACAGGTGTTCCCAATTCGTCTGGGGTCAGCTCGAAGAATGTGAGACCTACGATTTCGACAGGTCGAGATGCGACATTCGGAATATTGCCGAGTCGAACTTGCCAATCGAGACTAGAGACGGGTCCTAGATCCACTGTGTGAGAAAGGCCATCAGCATCGATCAACCGGATGCTTGCCTTAATTCTTCGTTCGATCAGGTCAGCCCGCAGTCGATACCCAATTCGGTCAGTCGATTCAGGAACCACAAGCGGCTCGATGAACGAGTTTGCCTCCAGCCGCCCAACGAGTTCAACAAAGTTGGTCTCAGCGTAGTCTTCTCGGAAAACGCCGATATCACCATATTTGTTGGGCTCAATAGCAAGAAATTCGAATGATGCACCTTGTCCGCCGACACGGATTTCAGCCGTACTTCGAAGGGCACCTGAGACTTGAGAGACACCTTCGACACTTCGCACGTCATCCAGCACGGCACTACGAGACCCGCTGTTCAAATCAACCGGGAAGAGTCGCAGGTCTGAGCCAACTTCATACCCAGATTGATCAACCGACCCTTGCTGCAGCGTCGCCGCCACCGTTGCGGACAACATCGCTGTACCGGCGGCCATACCCACAATCGCCGCAGGCCAAGCATAGGTGAGCGGAACTCTTGCAAATAATGCTGCAATCAAATGGGCCCAAGCCGGACCTCGCCTCGACAACGCGCCGGACAACAATCTCGCTATCGGTGGTAAAACCCTCAACGAAAGCATCACTGCCACACCTAGAAATATTGCCGGTGCGAATACCAAAAGCGGATTGATCGTAACGACCGCTTCGCCGCCCTCTTTGGCGGTGGCTACTGACGACTCAGTCGAGAGATCCCACAGAATTACTCCACCGAAAATGAAGAACAGGAAATCCAAATACTGGCGCTGAAAGAACGGTTTACCCTCGACCCGCCTGCTCGATACTTGGGCATCACCTACGGTCCGTCCCCCACCCTTCCACACCGACCACTGCATGTACAAAACGACGATAGCTGCCCCGACCAGCGCCCATGCAAATGCCTGCCACGTGAGATACACCGGCATGTTCGATCCTAGAGTGATCGCTTCGTACTCGGGAAGCAACCCAATCAACGAAATTACTCCGTAAGCCAAGAATGGTGCGACCACGGCTGGAACTACAACCAGCACTAGTGACTCAAAGAAAAACATTAGAGCAACTTGCTGTCGCCCTGAACCTCTTGCCCACAAACGAGCAGTATCGACACGCCGCCGTGCAGTGAGCGCTCCTGCCGCCATGATCGAATAATATCCAGCTGCTAGAAGAAGAACTCCACCCATCATCAAAGTTGGAATTCGAGCGAAGCTGATCTTTTCGCCGAGCGATCTCAGGGGATTTTCTAAAGCTGAAATCGCCGTTGATTCGGGAAGTTCTCTTCGTAGTTCATGACTAACAGAATCGACCCGTTCGGCCGTAAATGCTGGGGACTGACGTTCAAGCAGCACTGGATCGAGTTGGATTAGCCACCGGTTCGTACCGATCGAAGCTGCACCACCGGTCACAGATTCAAATAGCCCATCACGGGTGAAGAACAGCGGCAACATGTATCGAGCACCAAGAGCTGGCCGACCCGGTTCCACTACTTCAGGCCCCAAACCCAACCAGAACTCTGCATCCAGGTCTTTTGGCTCGAACAATCCAACAATTTTCGCCATCAAATAAGGCGGATCTATCGGGTTCGGTGACAGCCATATTTCATCGCCGACGCTCAATTCCAACTGCTCGGCTCGTTCGGCAGGAATTACAACCTCAGCTGCCAAGTGCGTTTCTTCTTCGATCACGTTGGAGCCTGGCGCACGACCTTCAACAAGATCGACTTCATCCAGGAATCCGTCGAATCTCTGCAAAACTGCTAGATCAGGCTTTGCTCCGCCAGTTATGGAATCGACATCCGATGCCCAGAAATGTGGACGTGTGTGCGATTCCTGTCCAACCTCAACGACTAGGTCACCGAGTTCGTGAAGCGCCACATCTACACGCTCGGTCGCCGCTGAAACTGAAATATCGGTGAGAGGTAGCTGTTCAACAACGACTTGCATGTTTCTGTGTGAGGCAGAAAGTGTCGCAAGCGTGGAGCGCAATCCAAGTGACTCAATCGAACTGAGGTACATTGGCGCACCGGCGAGGATAGCCGTGATCACTAGCACACCCATAACGAGGGCGAGCATCTGGTAAAAATCAGCACCTAAGCGGCGACGAAAAATCAGCAATGTCAGCAATAACCGATCGAAGGTTCGTGAATCGTGCGCAACTCAGTAGTGAATCTGATCACGCAGAGTCGAAATAACGCCGGTGAATTCTATTCGATTCCAATGACATTTGATGCCACAAATTCATCTATTTCGGAGTCCGAATATCCAACTGACCCTAGGATCTCTCTGGAATCGGCTCCAACACCCGGCGCCGAACTTTGAACAGCCCCCGGAGTGGTACCGAGTTTTACGGGAATTCCTACATGCCGTTGTGTGCTCCCTGAACCGTCGACCGAACCCACATCAACGATCATTTCGTTGTGAAGAATCTGTGGTTGTTCGATTGCACGATCAAGACTAAATACCGGCATACACAACACATCAACTGCGTCGAAACGGGGCACCCAGTATTCACTTGATTTCTTCTCGATTTCAGCCTGGATAATAGATTGGAGTTCGGCTGCGTTTTCGGTCATCAGGTCGACTGTAGAAAATCGTTCCTCTTTCGACAAATCGGCGATTTCCAAAACTTCGCAAATTGATTGCAGCGGATTTGGCTTGAACAGTCCAGTCACAACAAGGTATCCATCAGTGGCTAAGTAAACGCCGCCGTCGAGAGGATTGCCTAGGTGGTCAGCGTCGGGCGAAGCGTTCGCCACAGTTGCGACACTCCATGCCTCCATCCACAGCAATGCATCAATCAGAGATACCTCGACTTTCTGACCAGTGCCCGATTTCCCGCGCTCGATCAAAGCAAGCAGGATCCCTTCCATCAACAAATTTCCTGCTGAAATATCGGCTACAGGAAGCTGCACGCGGCGGGGTACACCGGATGAATCCTTGTTGTTGTCCATGACTCCGGTCATAGCCTGAGCCATAGAATCATGACCCATTTTCCGACTGGATCCGATCGGACCGTCAGGGCCATAGCCAGACCCGCTGGCGTAGATCACTTTCGGATTGCGCGCATGAACCTCGTCCCAACCCAGTCCCAGAGATTCCATCACACCTTGACGAAAATTACTGACCACTACGTCAGCCGAATCGATCAGCCTGAAAATGGCTTCGAGACCTTCCGGAGATTTTAAGTTGATGGCAAGACTTTTCTTGTTCCTGTTAATGCTTGCGTAGGGCATGCTTTCGCCATCGACGTAGGGCCCAAACTGGCGCGAAAGATCACCGACCCCTGGTCGTTCAATCTTGATCACCTCGGCACCATGGTCAGCAAGTTGAGCGGTACATGAAGGACCAAAAATCACCTGCGTGAAATCGATCACTCGTACCCCGTCGAGCGCACGTTTTGAACTCGATGTCATACCTACTCGCCTTCCCATTTTGGTGTCCGCTTCTCAGAAAACGCTCGTGGACCTTCAGTGAAATCGCACGAGTTTTTGAGACGCTCGAACATCGAGTACTCAGTAATCATCGCCTCTTCTAACGAAAGCTCACCACCCAGCATCACGGCCTGTTTTGCCGCCTGAACTGCCTTCGGAGAGCACTCCATTATCGAACTTGCGATCTTTCGTGCGGCAGCGAGCAATTCGTCGTTTTCAACAACCCGGTTGACAAGCCCTACCTCGGCGGCGCGCTGTGCGGTGACGAACTCACCAGTCAAGATCATTTCCATCGCCATTTTTATAGGGATCTGGCGAGATAATCCGTGAACGCCGCCAGCATCTGCCATTAATCCACGCCGAGGTTCCGGGAGTCCGAACTGAGCACGTTCCGCGGCAACAATCAGATCGCATGCAATCGCGAGTTCCAACCCGCCACCCACTGCGTACCCATTCACGGCTGCGATCACCGGCTTCCAACAAGCGAATTCCGCCGAAAGAATCTTTCCTCCAGTTCCAGCGTCTGGAGTTCGAACTTCATCCTCGTTCTCGGAACGCCACTTCAAATCTGCACCAGCGGAAAATGCTCGATCACCTGCGCCGGTAAGAATCGCCACCCAGATCGAATCGTTGTCTCGAACTTCTTCCAGAGCCTCACGAAGTGCAGATCCCACATGTGGGTTAATGGAATTCATCGCCTTGGGACGATTGAGCGTTATCACCGCTAGATGACCTTCTTGCTCGAAAAGTACGGATTCGTTGCTCAATTTCAAGTTCAATATCCTGCCTGTGAGATCAACGCCGTCACTGATCTAAAAATGCAATGCGTCGACGTAATTTCAACGTAAATGGCTCAATTGGCTTACACGGAAAACCAACTCCATTTTAGTTCAACCGATAGAGCTTACTCGCAGTTGCACGGGGGGGTTAGTACCCCTACTTCGGTTACGGCGAACACACTCATAAAAAAACCATCTCTTAAGCAGTATTGATACGGAGTTCAAATTTGTCGCAAGTGAATGGGACGAAAGCAAGAGAATTCTGATCACCGTGGGATTCTCAAACGTGATCGACTCAGAGTTGATGTGGATGGGGGGACCGGTTGGGGATGGCAATTTCTATTCTCAATCGTAAGACACTCAATGAGTAAATACCGGCTTACAACGCTATTCGTTGTCATCAGTGTCATAACACTGGGATCAGCCGCGTTTGCGCTAAACCACCTCGCCGTTCGCACGGCAGAGAAAAATCTTGTTGAACTTTCAACCGAGCAATCAATGCGTGATGCATCGATCATCGCCGGCTTGGTGAATCAACTCCTCGAAGATCATGGAACCGATTCCACAGATAAGCCGGCTGCGCTCGCTAGCTCTGTATCGCTCGACTCCCAAAATCTCCTAGACTCTCTGCGAGTAATTGATATCTCGTTGTACAACTCGTCGGGATCAACTATTTGGAGCACTTCTGCCAATCATGTTGCCGAGCGCGCCGTACCAGCTTCGATACTCAGCATGGCGGCAAATGGCAGCATTGCTTCAAACCTCGGTCAAATAGAAGTCCTCGGGTCTTCCGACTCGATCACTACAGTCGACGTTGTCGAAACTTATTTACCGCTATTGGCGTCCTCTGGCGACGAAGTGGTTGGAGTTATCGGGGTCACTCGTGACGTCACATCCACGCTGACGTCTCAAATCGCCGAAACCCGATCCTCAATGTCGTTCTTCACGATGCTCAGTTTGGTCATCGTATTTCTCATCTTGTTCGTATTTATCTTCATGTCGGACATCAAGATTTTCCAAGCCAACGGCCAGAAAGTTCGAGTTGAGCGTGAACTCCACGACCGCTTGCTAGTTGATTCGCTCGAGCTAAAACGCATTAGCCAGATGAAGGACAGATTCCTCTCGTCGATCACTCACGAGCTGATGACTCCACTCACATCTATAACCGCATTCACCGGAATACTCCTACGTAATAAAGATGAAAACCTTAACCAGCGCAACATCGATCAACTCGAGGTGATGAAGCGAAATTCAACGCAGTTAAAGAACCTGCTAGGAAATTTGCTCGAACTATCGGCGATGAACGACACGTCCTACCAGCTCTCATTCAGCCGATTCAATCTTCGATACATGCTCGATGAAGTTACTGAGGCGTTTATGCCTGCCGTGCTTAAGAAGGACTTGAGTGTAGAGCAGTCGTACGACGATGCCGACGGCATTGTCGAAGCCGACGATACACGCGTCCGACAGATAGTTTCGAGCGTCCTTTCGAACGCGATCAGGTACTCGCCAAACGGAACCGAAATCAAAATATCTGCTTGGATCACCGACCTTCTGTTTAACGTGACCATCTCAGATAACGGAATTGGAATAGACGAAAAGGACAAAAACGAACTCTTCACATTGTTCTTCCGGGCTGACAACGAATCGACCCGATCGGTCGCTGGCACTGGGATCGGCCTCGTTACTTCCAAGCAGATTGCCGAACTCCACGGTGGTGAACTGACTCTCGATAGCACTGAAGGCACAGGAACCACAGTGCACATTTCGCTACCGCGTTATCGCACGCGTCCATCCGCCGAGACTGGAGACAGCCTTGCGGCCTAGTCGACGCGAACAAGAAGAGAACATTCGTTATCGCAGGAATCGCGGTAACGGCGGAATCAATGCCGTCAGAATGACGATCATTCTTACCGTTGCGATCGGCATTGTCGCGGCGGCGTTGGTCATGACCAACACCTACTCGTTCAATACAGAGTCTTCGATTCTCAACTCGACTGCAACGGAGACTACGGGTAACAATCGTTCGAACTCTGTCGATAGCAGCAGTTCAGACTTTGTTTCACCAGACGGATCACTAGCCGGTGGCGACACCGGAAGTGGTAGCGGAGAAGGCAACTCGAATGGCGGTACACAGCCTACAAATTCTGGGAACGATCAGCTAGCGAGCAACAGTCCTGAGTCCGCGGATGAAACCGTGGTTGCCGGCTGCGCAATTCACGGTCGAGTAACTGACGACTGGGGAGGTTCAATGGTCGGACTGCGAGTATTTGCCACCACTGCATCTGGCGTAATCATAGAGTCAACGACCGATAGCAGAGGTCGCTATACCCTCTCATCGCCGACAACCGATGCAGCCAGTGTTACCGTCGTTCTGGCGCATCCGACCGACGGACAATCATCACACGATTCGTTCGCAGTAATGGTGGGCGATTCCGTGATTTCTTTGAGCACTGCGATCGATCCAGAATCATCTAGTTGTGAAATCAACTTCGACTCATGGAACGTTCAAGACCAAATGGTCGCCTCTCCCATTGACGCCAATCTCTGGCCTGATGCAGCTTCGATCTACCAGTACACGCTCAACGCCGAGTCACTCGCAATTAGTCTTGGCGCTAATTTGGACAATACCTCAACGCTCGAGATTCAAGCATGGTGTGAAGATCCACGGTTCGGATGTGATACCGCCCAAGACGGCGCGTATTTCATCGCAGCAGATGAGCTTGAAGAGAACTCGCCGCCGATAATTGCCATGCTTCCGGGACGAAGTTCAGCCCAATCTCCGGGAGTTCCGGACAACCGCGAATACCACGAATACGGTCACTATTTTCTGTCGTTCCAAACTGGCGACAACTTTGAACTGCCTGCCGGTGATACCAACCACGGCGGTTACTACAACAACTCATCGACCCGCGACTCTTTTGTAGAAGGATTCGCTGAGTTCTACTCGATGATGGTCTCTCGTCACGTCGACGACGACCAAAATGCTGAGATGTACACAATTGGTGCGACGTACGACCTTGAAGCAGACCGACTGCCCTGGGAAGCCGCTGGTTGGTGGGAAGAATTCACAGTGGCTGGTCTACTGCTCGACCTAGTCGACGACGATTCAGACTACGCAGCAGGTTCATCTGGAATTACAGGTGTGAACATCCTAGATGTAACCACCGATTCCGAATCATCAGGAACGATTGTCTCTGGAAGCATTGTCAACAGCAGCCCGCTAGTGGTCCGTGAGGCCGATGTGACTGTTCGATACCTGAACGATGCGGGTGAGGTAGTCGGCACGCAGGTCACTCGTGTTTTGCCGAGTGTTATCGCACCGACCCGGGAAGGAACATTCTATGCAGCTCCTCCGGCTGGACTCAACATCGCTCAAGCAACTGCAACACTTGGTGGTGTCAGTAAGTCGGACGATGAAGATACTTCGATCGGTCTAGTGCGACTCGTAACGATGATCACGGAGTACGAACGGGCCGACGGTAAGTTAGGAGTATCCAATGTCGCTGAGCTTCATGATGCATTGGTGTCGGACAACAACAACTCATCGAGTATTGGAGCGGGACTCCAAGAAATTTCAATTGAGCAGATAGACGAGATTTTCGTCAATCACGGCTTCTTCGCTGACCTCGATGGTAACCAGAAATACGACCCTGAGATTGACGGTGGTATCGGAATCAGCTCCCATCCCACTCGAGAAATTGGCGGGCAGTCGTTCTCGGCTTTCATTCCTCGGCAAGACCCAGATGCATATGACGGTTCGTTCGTAACGATCAACACCGGTGATGCTGACGTCGATGCCATCATTCAGATAGCCATGCCTGCCGACGGAGGGTCAGGAAGCTACGCATATGTCGCTCCAAAAGGTGGTTCGGATCAAGTCGAGTTGGCGGTTCCCGGTGCCAACCAGAATGCTGAAGTGACGATCATCACTGCTGGCAAAGGCTATCGACCGGTCATCGCTTTCAGAGTCGATGCCGACAACTTCCATGAGAAGGTCGAAAACGGAACTATTTCAGAGCTTCAGGTTGCGCCTGTTGAGCTTGAAGCCGGGGCTAGTCTCAAACAACCGACGCCTGATAGCGCGAACATTCAACTAGGTGTGATGATCGGTGGAATAGCAGCCGTGTTCATCGTGGTTGCGTCTCTCATTGCGATCCGGCGCCAATGGGGCAAACCGTAGTTCAACCGTTGCTTAGCTGAGAAGTTCCGCCAACCGTCTTGCCGCTAGTTCAGCCTGGCCGGGTCGAAGGTTAATCGGATTGATAGATACTGAATCGACACCCTTGTCATAAGTCACAAATACCCGTGGGTCACCCTCGAGCAGATCAGCTAACAGCACCTCCGGATTTACTCCAGACTCTTCGCTATTTAGCCGAACTACAACGGTAGGCACGTGATACTTCATCGGGTCGTGCTCAATCGAAACTTCGATACCGTCGAGTGCCTGTAAAACCTCGTATGCCGGTTCGATACTCTCCCGATACGACGCCATCAGTGCGTCATCATCCTGCTCCATGAACAGTTTTAGTGCCGTGTACAACCCGACCATCTCCTCACGGGTGACCTTTTGTGGTCGGCCAATAGCGTGGTTCGGCGGACCGTTCGAGATTGCCGCATCTATTAAATCTTTGCGCCCGAACAGCAGGCCCGTGCCTTGCGGTCCACGAATGAACTTGCCACCGCTAAACGTAACCAAATCTGCTCCATCGGAAATGTAACGTCGCAAATTGCTTTTAGGAGGAAGCATCGCAGCTGCGTCAACAATCACCGGAACGTCATGAGAATGAGCGATTTCAGATAACCGTGCGAGGCTAATTCCTTTTTGTAATACCCCAGGTCCGAACAGGAAATTTACAGCTGCGGTTCGCTCAGTGAACGCCGCTTCCAGCTCCTCTTCCAACGTACCGTCGATGCTGCCGACTTCCACAAGCTTCGCACCTGTGAACCCGTACATATCGCTATATCCACCACGATGGATTTTTTGGATTATCAGCTCATCCTTCATTCCCTCAGTGTTCGGAAGTTGACGTACCTTCGCAGGGTTCGTACCGGTCATGCATGCGGCCATCGAGAGCACTACTCCACCTGCAGCACCGCTCACGACCATGCCCGCCTCAGCACCAGAAACCTGCGCTATGTAGCTGCCTACCCGTTCGTTCAGTTCTTGCAAGCCAATGAACGATCGCGACGCCAGAGCCATTGCCTCCATAACTTCAGGACGTGGTTCCGATCCACCAAACGACGTGATCGTTCCTGCCGCATGAATGACGGGCCTCAATCCCAATTCATCGTAAACAGGATTGTTCAATGGACCGTTCCCGGATGTACTGCTCATAGTTTTCAGATTTTCTCGGCAATTCTTCTTGACGCAATTCGCTCGCAGCACAATACACCCAACACCCGTTAGAAAATCTCTAAAATGCCGCCATGACTTTCTCAATTCTCGGCAGAGACTCTGACACAGGTGATCTTGGCATCGCTATCGCAACCTACTCGCTCGCTGTCGGTGCAACTTGTCCCAAAATCCTACCGGGAATAGGTGTGGTCACTTCACAGGCATCCACGAATCCTGCGATTGCTGAAGAGATCATGGAGTTGATCGAAGACGGTCTCGAACCTATCGAATCGTTCATGCAGGCGCTTGCAAACGATGAACACCCGGAGTTCCGACAAGTAGCATTGCTACTGCCTCTAGGGGATGCCCTGATCCATTCTGGCGAAAACATCAAACCGTCAAGTGGCAACGTAAACGGAGAAAACTGCACGGCAGTCGGAAACTTTCTCGACAACGACAATGTCCTCAGTGAAATGGTCGCAGAATTCGCGAACGCCGCCGATGCAAACGACGCAAAACTTCCGCTGGCAAACCGGCTACTTGCTGCTCTACAAGCAGGAAAGAGGCTGGTGGACAATCAGGCGCCAATGGCAATCATCTGCCTGAACGATCGGCCTGCTTGATGATCGGTACACCGGGTGAAAGCTTCCCAATCGACCTTCGTGTCGATGCTTCCGAGAACGCTATTGCCGACCTGCGATCGGCTTACGAACAATACTTACCGATGCACGAGTTCTACTTAAACCGGGCTGAAGATCCAACAGATCTACCCTCACAAGATAAATGGCTGAACAGCAGCCAGTAGATCAACTCGCAATTACGTGTTCAGGCTCGAACGCCTGTACCATTTTCAAACTACTCGCAACGGCAATTCATCACCGGAGAACACACTTGGTCCTCGACGCTATCCGAGCACGCCGAACGGTACGAGACTTCACTGAAGCACCAGTTTCGGACGCTGTGCTTGAGCTGATAATCGAAGCCGCTACGTGGGCACCAAACCACCGAAGCACTGAGCCTTGGCGATTCGTCGTTCTAGGTAAAGACGGAGACATGCGGAAAAAAGTCGCGAAAATCGTTCATGACTGGACATACGAGAACGTCAAGAATCCAAGTCCTGAACGCCGAATTGCCAGTGCAGAATCAGCCCAACAAGAAATTCTCGATGCTCCGGCATTCATGTACGTCTACTCCGTACAAGGTCGCAACGATGAAGTCACCCAAGAAAACTACGCAGCAACTTCCTGCGCGATCCAGAACCTCATGCTCGCTGCTCAATCACTCGGAATAGGAGTTGGCTGGAGCACCGGTAAGCCCTGCCTCGCCAACGTAGGTACCGCCATAGGAGCCGAACCAGACTGGGACATAGTCGGAGCGCTCTATATCGGCTACCCTCAGGAAGATTTACCGGCACAGTCAGAGGCGAAACGAGCCTCCGTCAACGACGTAACCATCTGGAGCTAGTCCATAGTGATTAAGAGTGCTCGTCCGAACATCCTTTTCATCGAGTCCGACCAGCACAACCCTGCAATAATCGGTGCATACGGCGACACCGTCATACATACCCCGAACATAGACGCCCTAGCGTCGCGCGGTGTGGTGTTCGAAAACAGCTATTGTGCGTCGCCGATTTGTGTTCCGTCTCGATCCGCTATGCTCACAGGTCAGCATCCGTTCCAAAACGAAGTCTGGACCAATTCTCAATACCTACATTCGGGTATTCCGACTTTCGCCCATTCACTAGGTGCGGCAGGATACAAACCAGTTCAAATCGGCAGAATGCATTTCAACGGTCCCGACCAACTTCACGGATTTACCGAGCGATTGGTTGGCGATCACAACCCTAATCACCTCGGTGCCGACGAAGTGGATCATGGCGCGTTACACGGAACGGCTGGACCAGCGAGAGTTTCTTTAAAACTGTCGGGACATGGACTCAACTCGTATCAAGTCCACGACGAAACTGTGGCGGCGCGCACTATCGAATTCATCGACGATCACGCCTCGAAACAGGATGACCAGCCCTTTGCTCTCGCGATCGGAATGATGTTGCCTCACCAACCGTTTGTTGCAACCAAAGAGGACTATGACAAGTACCGTGGCAAAGTACCGCCACCAAAGAATCCTCGAGCCTTCGACGATGAAACTCACCCGTATCTCAAGTGGTGGAAGTTACACGCCGGACTCGATGACGTGACTCACGAGGAAGTCGAACGTACGCGCACCGCCTACTACGGACTGGTCACCCGGTTGGACACACTGCTAGGCGAGATTTTCGACGCTCTTGAAAGACATGACCTACTGGAAAATACGCTGATCGTTTACACCTCGGATCACGGCGAGCAGATCGGTGAAAAGGGACTCTGGTGGAAGCAAACTTTCTACGAAGACTCGGTAAAAGTTCCCGCAATAATCTCGTGGCCTGCCAAGATCCCGCAAGGAACAACAATCAACCGAGTTACTAGTCAGCTCGACCTCAACGCAACGATGCTTGATGCCGTCAATGCACCTGAATTACCATCATCAGTCGGGCGTTCACTTTTGTCTTTGATCGAGTCTCCTGATCAAGAAGAATGGCACGATATCGCATTCTCTGAATACTGCACAGAACCATTTGATCCGGCTCATTCCGAAGGTGAGCAGATTTGGCAAAACAGGATGGTTCGAGAAGGCGACTGGAAGCTCGTTTACTACCACGGAATGCCATCTCAACTATTTAATTTGGCCGAGGACCCGGACGAGATGGTCGATCTGATCGACGATCCCAGACACGTGTCTATAGCGGATCACTTAGCCGAGTTGGTACTTGAAGGCTGGGACCCGGAGCGGATAGACGCGAATGTCCGTCGGCAATCGGCGAACTTAGGCATCACAATACCGTGGGCGAAGAACACCGCACCAGCTGATTCGATTCGTTGGGATCTCGACCCTGCTTGGGACTACCTAGACGATAGTCAAGAGACGTAGCTTCCACGTCCAAGAACGAACAAGACATGGCCGAATCCACAGATATCTACGAACGGCGTACGACCATCACTGGTATTTCGAGATCGCGCATCACTTCGTCGGCAACACTACCGAGGAAAGCTCGAGACACTCCACGCCGAGCATGCGTGCTGATAACTACCAGATCGACGCCCTGTTCGTTTGCGACGCGAATAATCTCCGCAGGAGCATTTCCTACGATCAATTGAGACGACGCATTTAGCCCGGTCGCCGCCAACTCACGCGCCGCCACTTCCATGCTTGCAGTCTGCTCTTCTACGTTTTGTGCCTCATCGTGTTTGGCTGCCTCATACACATCCGCTGCTGCCTGTACTCCACCGATGTGTTCGTCGTGCATCACGATTGGCTTTTCCGGTGACACCACATGAAGCAATACAACTTCAGCCCCACTAGTGCCTACAATCTTTTTCACATTGGATATTGCCAGCCCGGCAGATTCGAGATCATCGACTGGCAAAAGGATTTTTCCGTACATTGCGTGCATATTCCTTATTGAAGATGAATCTTTCTCCGCCAAATGTAAGTATGTAACCCAACAACGGCAATAGTAATAATTCACCGGAAGGTTCCAGAACATGGTCAACAGGCGAATGCAGCAAACTGATCATCTACGAGACGTTGCGTACAAAGACACGAAGAACCTCAATGCGCGCATACGGTTCTGGCAAAAGTACGGTGAACCAAGAGACGAAGCGTTTAGGAAATTCTGGGACAAAATGACCGTGCCAGAAAATGCCAGCATTCTCGATCTCGGGTGCGGGCCCGCTCACTACTGGCAGTGGGGATTAGACAACGACCGAGTCGCCTCGTCATGGTCCATGACTCTCACCGACCTGTCGCAAGGCATGATCGACGATGCACGGAAAAACGTTGCCGCTCGACCAGACAAATTTGCGTTCGAGATAGCCGACGTTTGTGACCTGCAATTTGCCGATGAAACGTTCGAGGTCGTCACAGCCAACTACATGCTCTACCACGCCAGCGACCTCGACCAGGCAATTTCTGAGATTGCACGTGTGCTAAAACCTGGCGGACGCTTATATGCCAAGACGAATTCAGAGAATCACATCGTGGAATTCCTAGACCTTCAGGATAAGCTGATCGTCGATGAGTCTGAACGTAAAAACCTAGGTCTGGCACACGCGGCGTTCACTCTTGAAAACGGTGGTGCGGTGATCGAGAAACATTTCTCAGGTGTCGAAGTACAACACGACAAATCGATCTGCAAAGCAACAGACCCAGAGATCGCCATCGACTACGCGATGGCTATGGACGCCAATCTCGACCCGCAACGATTGCGAACTACTGTCGAAGCAGAAATAAGAACAGCCGGCTACTTCAAAGTGACACGTTCATCTGGCATGTTCATCGCTCAAAAATAGGCAAAAAATCCCCCGTCATTCTTGGCGAGGGATTCTGTTCACATTTGGGCTGGTAGCTAAACCTAAGCTTTGCCGCCACCGTTCAATTCCATAACGACCTTGATAACACCGTCGTCGTGGTTGGCATACATGTCATACGCCTTCTGAACGTCGCCGAAACCAACATTGTGGCTCTTCAGCACACCAGGGTCGGCCCAACCACGCTCCTTGAGCGCAATCATCTCGCGAATGTCCTTGGTCGGCTGAGAAGTTGCTGCAACCTGAGTTGGAATAATCGTCGCAGCCTTGAACATGAATTCCTGATGCGGGAATTCAGAAATTTTGCCTGTAGATCCAGTCAAGCTGAAGCTGACGAACATGCCCCAACGTTTCACGATTTTCAGACTCTGACCAAACCCTTCAGGGTCACCGGTAGCGTCGACAACAATGTCGATGCCTTCGCCGCCGGTCAGGTCTTCAATGGCTTCGTACATATCTTCTTTTGAAGGATCGACGGTGTTCGTAGCTCCAATAGACAAAGCCTTCTCACGTCGAGCTTCAACAGGATCAATACCAATTACCTGTTGAGCACCCATCTTTTCAGTCAACATCGAGAATGAGAGACCGATTCCGCCCTGGCCCAATACCGCCACGCGCTTACCAGCGACGTTGCCCATCTGCTTCACAGAGTAGAGAACCGTTCCGGTGTGCTGGCACATTACCCACTCGTCGATCGGACCCCAATCTGGAACTGGAAGAACACGGTCGGGAGTCTGAACGAGATATTCGGAAAGTCCACCCATACCTCGAGTAGGAAGGACGATAGCTCGTTGACCTTCTTTTAGTTCATCAGTCTTCGACTCAACGATTGTTCCGGCAATCTCGTGACATGGAACACCAGGGGCCAGCGGGTAGTCCTCTTCAGGCGTAGCGCCGTGATAGATACCGTGAATATCGCTACCACAAACCGAAGTCGCCTCAATGCGAATTTTGGCTTGCCCATCAACTGGAGTCGGTTCATCCAGTTCAACAAAATCAAATGTCTGCGGAGCGACGAGTCGTGCGGCTTTCAATGTATGACTACAGCTTTCGAAAAATACCAGTTGATGAATCGCTTAAATCAGCGAACCGCAGGAAACTTTACACCCGCCCAACCTCAGGAACAATCGCTGAATCAGTGCACGAATTCCGAGGTTGAACTTAGCCGGACATGTGATCGAAGCTTAGTGATCGGTTTCGATCAAGAATTCAGGAAACCGCATCCGGTTTAGTGAACCAAATCTCCAACAGCGCAAATAGCTGTCTAGTCGGCGATCTTGCTCACAACCACCGGCTCATCAAACCCACGGATCGTCACAGCACCAATTGATTCGAGCTTGATCGACGCGTCGGACAGTTCTGCCTCGCACTTATCTGAAAGTAAAATTTCGCCTGAATCGGCGAAATCACATAAACGGGATGCCAAGTTCACGACTGAACCGAATAGATCACCATTTTCTTCGAGCGGTTCACCCGAGGTCATGCCGATGCGAATGCTCAATCGCTCATCGATATCTGGTATTTCCAATGCAGCAATCTGCTTGCTCATCTGAATACCGGCTCGAACCGCCTGATCCGCAACATCAAACGAAGCCATCACACCGTCACCAGTGTGTTTTATTTCACGTCCACCAAACTTAGTCAGCGCATCCCTAACAACTGTGTTGTGTTGACGCAGCAGCTTGAATGCCCGATCGTCACCCAAGCGACTCATCAACGACGTATAGCCGACGAGGTCTGTAAACATAATCGTGCGGGTAGCCCTGTCGAACGCATGTCTATTGGGCTTTGTCGGTGAGGGTATGTCGGCAATTCGCCCCATGAATGTCAAAACATCTGTTTGGTCGACTTCCACCACGTCGTTAGGTATCTGTCCGTGAGTCTTTGAATGGATCTCTGTGATCGTGTCTGCTGAAGGGGCAGAAACGAGGCAAAAAGTGGTTTGGCGACCTTCATCGAACCAGTAAGTCAGGAAGCTGGCGTCGTACTTTTGCTGGACATCGAGGTCTAGTTGGTGCGCCTCAACGATATCCGCCTCGCTAACGCCCTCTGTGTAATGTCGATCCAAGTACAGTGGCAAGTTTGCCCTCTCTTTGCGAGCTCGCTACCAACGTCCGTAATTTCAGTGAAACCAAATACTACTCGTTGTACGAGATCATTCAAGAGAACGCTTTAGCCGAATTGGTCACCCGAGACACTATTCCAATGCACGACAAAGATTGAGCAATAGTTGGCGTTTAGTTTTCGGCATCAAAATGAAGCATGGCTATCCGTTCAAGCACCTCATTCACTGATACATTCTGCTTTGCACGCCAACCACCAGCAACTCAGGCCCGGAGCCTTCTAACGATGCGAATTCTGATCGGCGGATGTCAGCAAGAGATATCCACATTCAATCCAGTCCCATGTGAATACGATTTTTTCGACTACCTCCGCGGTGACGAGATTAGAGCCACGCACGAAGGCACCGATTCTCAAATTGGTGGTGCAATAACCGAACTTCAGTCGGCGTTCGGCGATGATCTCGATCTCGTATTTACATACGACGCAGAAGGAACCGCCGCCGGTCCACTCAGTCATAGCGCATTCATGCGTATCGCCGAAGAGTTTTTGGAGCCGCTGAAAGAACACGCCGGCAAGATCGACGGTGTCTACTTCTCGATGCACGGCGCTATGGGCACAACAGAGCTACTCGATCCAGAAGGTTATTTGCTGGAAGAAGCACGAAAAATCCTCGGTGACGATGTCCCAATTGTGATCACGATGGATCTCCACGGAATTCTTACCGCCAAGATGCTCGAAAACATCAACGGGCTTGCATCTTTCCACACTTACCCTCACATCGACTTCGGAGACACGGGTCGTCGCGCAGCGAAAATGCTTACCCGAATATTGAAAGATAGCGTCAAGCCGGTTGCAGCTCGTGTCCGGGTACCAGCCATCGTGCGGGGTAACGAACTAATCACCGCTAAAGGTGCGTTCGGTGCGCAAATTCGGTACGCACAGAAACTACACGAAAACCCAGACGTGCTCTCCGCCGGATTCTTCATCTGCAATCCGTTCACCGATGTCCCTGAGCTTTGTAGCCAGGCGTACGTCTTCACCGACGGCAATCAAGCTCTCGCTGAAGAGCATGCGTTGCAAATGGCTAACGATTTTTGGCCGAACCGCCACATCATGCAGGGTCAATTCATCGGACTTGAAGAATCGGTCGCAAAAGGCGCTTCGATGGTAGGACCGATCGCATTTACTGACGCCGCTGATGCTCCAAGCTCTGGCTCATCGGGAGACAGCAACGCAATCATCTCTGCAATGATCAAGGCTAATTATCCACACAGTATTCTCGCACCACTTGCCGACCCTGCCTCGGCAGCAAAAGCCCACGAGCTAGGCGTCGGAGCCAAGTTCACCATGGGCGTTGGCGGAGCGCACGACCCTCAATTCACTCCGCTCGAATTAGAGTGGACCGTTGAGTCTCTTACCGACGGAACGATGAAGTGCGAAACGTGGAAATACGAGCCAATCATAGGACCATCCGCGGTGCTCAAGTCAGGCAATCTGACCCTGGTGGTGACCACGGAAACGGTGATGCTCGTCGACCGTGCCCTATTCTTCAAAGTTGGGCTTGATCCGAAAGACTTCCACTCGACGATCGTAAAATCGCCGCATTGTGAACCAGCGTTCTTCGACGACTGGGTCGAGGCAAACTTCAATGTCGATGCCCCGGGTGCGACCAGTGCAAACCTACAGACACTAGGTCACACGGTATGCGCTCGACCAATCTACCCGTTGGAACAAGACACCGAATTCGCTCCCAAGACCGAAGTGTTCAGCCGAAACTAGGAGGGTTAGTTCTCTGAATAGCCCTGAGCTCATTGATCGCTCTATCGCTGTATAGCTTCGGCTTTGCTGGGATAGAGCGATCTTTTTAACGTG
The DNA here is from genome assembly GCA_040264655.1 of Dehalococcoidia bacterium. Lineage (GTDB taxonomy): Bacteria > Chloroflexota > Dehalococcoidia > Lucifugimonadales > Lucifugimonadaceae > Lucifugimonas. The sequence goes on from JBDQHW010000013.1 coordinate 50,836, forward strand.
CGCAACGTTTGATGCCCCCCCTAAGGCACCAACACCAGCTGGACGTGCTCATCAGGTTTCATCAATCGTTCCATTGAACCCTGCATTTCATTCCAACCTATGAAGCTGTCGTCGGTCACCATCGACTTCTCCGATAGCTGGCCACGCTGCATCAAAGCCAACCCCGTTCGCCAATCTATTGGCTCCGAGCCGTAAGCCGCTTTCATTTCGACCTCTCGACCAATCCAGTCGACGGTCCGCAGATCAACATCTTCCCAAGCCATGGAAACTACCAACAACTGCCCGCCTCGTTGCAGCATTTCCATCCCCTGCTGGAACGTCGGTTTTGCCGCGGCTGCATCGAATGCCACCGGCAACCCGGGACCACCTGAAAGCTCGAGCGCCCGTTCTACAACGTCGTCATCCATCGGGTTTAAAACCAGATCAGCCCCCAAAGCTCGGGCAGAGTCAGCGCGGGCACCTGAGGGTTCAGATACATAAACGGCCGCGGCACCCGCTGCCTTCAAAACCTGCATTACCAACAGTCCGATCGGACCCGCGCCCATTACCAAAGTCGAGTCCCCGACTTTGAATTTTGAAGTACGAACTGCATGAACAGCGATAGATGTCGGCTCTGCTAACACAGCGAGCTCGTCACTAACACCATCGGGGATCAACAGCGGACGCCACTCGTCCATGGCAACGTATTCAGCAAATCCGCCGATCCGAGTTGCTTCAAGCCCCACGGTGCGTGCGCTATATCGAGCACCTGATGTCAGAGTCGAAGTTGAGTCAGCGGGTGGAGTGCCACCGCCACTAACCACGCGGTCGCCCTCTTTTAACAGAGTTACGTCACGCCCTGTCTGTACGACCTCACCGATGTACTCATGCCCTAGTACCGACCCATCGTTCGCCATGCCGTACTGAAAGCGGTGCACGTCGGAACCACACAGCGCTGAGTACTTAATCTTCACCAATACCTGATTGGGTCCAGGTTCAGGCGTCGGAATATCCTCGACAACTATCTTCTGAGTCCCACGTATTACCGCAGCTTTCATCGCCTAATCCTTAAAGCTCACACTTCATCCGTTTCTTAATCATTTCTGATCCCACCGAAGACTCTCGTAGCCTCAAGCTCTAACCAAAAGTCCGTAGTGATAATCGCACGTAACTGTGCCACAATCCCGGCGGGCGGATTATCCACTGCAATCGCCATAGGGTCAAAGCAAACAACGCTTACCCCGTTCTAAATATCTTCTTTCGATCAACGAATATAGGATCCACTCGTCGGATCATGAGGTGTGAAATTACTCGACTCGCAAATAAGGTCGCAATCGTTACCGGGGCTGGCACCCGCTCGGAAAACATCGCAGGGGTGGGTGTCGCAACGGCAAAAATGTTCGCATCTGAGGGTGCGAAAGTATTGATAGTAGATATGGACGAATCTGCAGCCAAAGCTACTGAAAAAGTGATCAACGAAGCAGGTGGTGAATCCTCGTATTTCCTCGCAGATGTAGCTCAAGAATCAGGTTGCAAGGCACTAGTTGAAGCGGCAGTCGAACGCTACGGCAAGATCGACATTCTTATGAATAGCGTCGGCATAGGTGGTCCCGGAGCCGCACCAGACGTAACGGAAGAAACCTGGAACCGAGTGATGGATGTCGACCTAAAAAGCATGGTCTTCATATCTAAATACGCCATCCCGGAAATGATCAAAAACGGAAGCGGATCCATCATCAACGTCGCTTCAGTCGACGGTATTCGCGCCGCTATGACCAAGAACGTGCCGTACGCCGCAGCCAAAGGCGGAATGATCTCGGCGACCCGCGCGATGGCGGTTCATCACGGACGTGACAACGTACGAGTCAACTGCATCGCACCTGGCATGATCTTCACATCAATGGTCGAAGCGTACGACGGACCAATGCGAGAACTTCGACGCACCATTGCTCCACTTGGAACCGAAGGCCGGGCTGAAGACATCGCAATGGCAGCTACATTCCTCGCCAGTGAAGAATCACGCTGGATCACGGGTGTTTTGCTACCCGTTGATGCCGGACTAATGGCTGCAGGACCACAAAGCATCATCGGCAACATTCTCGATGATTTCGACTACACATAGCCTTGCTGACACGCACCCTCGCATCCGGAGTCACCTATGCAGGTAATTGAGTACAAATCGGCAGCTGAGTTCTTGAGAGCAACGCGCCACATTCTGATGAAAAACGAGGCAGCAAACGCAGTCATGTTGGGTTACGCCGAGAACCAAGTTTCCGGAATCGAATCAGCGATGTCGACAAATTTCTACGCAGTCGTCGACAACGATGCTCCTGTACTCCCCGCCATGTTCACCCCAGAAGTCTGGCCGTTGCTTACCGATGGACCAGAAGAAGCAGTGCGAATATTCGCCCGGTTCTTCTACCCAAAAAATCCCCAACCAACAGGAGTGATCGGTCCCAAAGATGCATCACTAGCTTTTGCTGACGAATGGGAGCGTCTCACTCGTTGCAACTTAGAGATTCATCACAACTTACGCCTCTACACATGCACTGCTGTTGCAAACGTGGATCTAGCTGCCGGTTCCGCCCGGCAAGCGACACTTGCCGATTTTGACTTAGTTAAAGAATGGCGAATCGCTTTCCGTGACGATGTCGATGCACCTCTGGGAACAAGGGACGCCGACATTACTCGAAACATCGACGAGGGCCGTTACTTCCTCTGGGAGACAGATCACCCGGTGAGCATGGCGCTGCTCGCTAGAGAAACCGGTAACACCGGAATGATCGGCGCTGTCTACACTCCACCGGAGCGCCGAAATCACGGCTACGCTACCGCAATCACCGCTGCTGTGACCCAAGCAATCCTCGACAGCGGTAAAAAGTATGCGACCCTTTACACAAATCTCGATAATCCAACATCAAACTCCATTTATCAACAAATCGGTTACAAACCAATCATCGATTCGACTCTCTGGAAGTTCTCACCCGCAATCTGACTAAACCGTGTTCTACGACAGAATTCGCAAGCAGACCGAACGTTCAAAAGGACAACAACATGTCATACACATTCCAACCCGGCGAAATGTACCGAATGCCAACTCATTTCGGTCCCGCAACCGGACCTCGCCGAGGTCATGAAGGTCGGCGTTTTGACGGAATAAACAGTCCGAAATCCGTTTCGATGAGCGTGTCGTTCCTCTCAAACGCCGAACAGCTCGAAAATTTGCTCCCCCCCGGATTCGAGCTACATGGCGACCCGATCGTTACTGTTAGTGAAACCAACATGACCGAAATCGAATGGTTGGCAGGTCGCGGTTACTCGGTGCTAGGCGTAACAATCCTCGCCAAGTTCACTGGCGAAACCGATACAGCGGTCGGTCCGTTTCTCACGGTCCTCTGGGAGAATCTCGCAGACCCGATCATCACTGGACGTGAAGAGTTGGGCTTCTCAAAGATCTACTGCGAACTTCCCGACATCCGAGTCATCGGTGACTCAGCTGGCACGCAAGCATCGTGGCTCGGATTCAACTTTCTCGATATGGAAGTTTCGAATCTCAAACCTCGAACTGAGCCGAAGTTTGGCGAAAAGTTCGATGGCCAACTCCACTACAAGTACATGCCTCGAACAGGCGAATGGGGTACTGCCGACTCGCAATACGCCGTGATTACTCCGGCTGAAGGATCGAACGCAGTGGTTCACGAAGACCTGGTTGGTGATGGAGCTATCAACTGGAACCGAGCACGCTGGGAAGACCTCCCGACGTTCTACCAAGTGGTAAACGCGTTTGCCGATCTAGAAGTCATCGAAGTGATCGGCGGAACCTTGTCGCGTTCCACAGGTGGCAAGGACCTCAGCGACCAGAAAATTCTTTATTAGCTCCAGTCGCCTCGGTCTACACAGATTCGCTCGACAAGTGACAACGGCCCGCAACTATTCCGATGCTATCACGGGTTTCGGATTCGACCGAAATATCAGAATCGCTGAACCAATAAGTGCTGAAACAACGGACGCAATAAGTATTCCGGTTTTAGCTACATCGACGTCTGCCTGATCTTCGAGAGCCAATTTCGAAATAAACAACGACATCGTGAATCCGACACCTGCCAGGAACCCTCCGGCTGTTATCGCTCTCCACGTAAGACCTGCAGGAAGAGAACTAAGACCAGTTCGGATCGCAACCCAGGTGAACAACACCACGCCAACAGGCTTCCCTATTGCGAGTCCGGCGATAATTCCTAGAGATATTCGATTGTCCAAGCTGCTAATCGTGTCGGCATCAATTTGTAATCCAGCATTCGCCAGGGCAAAAACCGGCATGATCACGAAAGCAACCCACGCGTGAAGACTGTGTTCCAACCGATGAAGCGGAGCACTGGCATGCAAAGCAGCGATTTCCAGTTCGTGCATCACTTGCTGACGTTGTGCCTGAACCCCTTCTTTGGCGACGTCCATCGTTTTTCCGAATCGGATGGTGAGATCCTGAAGGCGCGCAAGGAATTGGCGGTCATCTAATACTTTTGTGGAAGGTATCGCCATGGCAGCGATCACACCCGCGAGAGTGGGGTGGACCCCAGATTTTAAAAACGCTACCCAGAGTCCAAACGCCAATAGGAAGAATAAGAGCGAATTACGAATACCGGCAATATTCGCTCCGAACAATAGGACAACAAATAGTCCAGCAAATATTAGGCTCGTAAATCCAAGTTGATCGGTGAAGAACAGAGCTATCACCATCACCGCGCCCAAATCATCAACGATCGCAAGCGCGGTTAGAAATATTTTCAACGACACAGGAGCTCGAGAACCGATGAGCGCCAAGATGCCGAGGGCGAAGGCGATATCAGTTGCCATTGGAATGCCCCAACCATCCACACCAGAGCTACCTACGTTGAACGCCGCATAGATGAGAGCTGGTACAACCATGCCTCCTACAGCTGCAAAAATCGGCAGAGTCGCAGCTCGAACAGACGATAATTGGCCGAATAGAAGTTCGCGTTTAATCTCAAGACCAACGACGAAGAAAAACACTGCCATCAGACCATCATTGACCCACAAAATAGCGGCTTTACTTAGGTCGAACCCGGCAGGTCCTATGGTTATTTTCGTCTGCCAGAACTGATCGTACGAGTCAGACCAGGTTGAATTGACCCAAACTAGAGCCGAGATTGTCGCCGCCAACAGCAGTATTCCCCCGCTGGCCTCGACTCTTAAAAACTGTTCGAAAGGTGTAAGGACGCGCTCGATACGACGGGGACTTGGATTGCTCATGGCTCTCAGACGAAAAAGGGATAATCCGTGCGGTATCAAAGTTAGCAGAAGTTGCAATTAGCTCGGGAGGGGCCACTGCATTGTTCTGGAACAACTGAGAGAACATAAGATTACCCAAGCTGATCCAAATTCAATCGCGTCATTGTCACCCCATGTACGATCCGCCGGCAACGTTGATCGCTAGTCCAGTCAGATAATCCGACTGCGATGAAGCGAGAAACGCGGCTACATCAGCCACGTCCTTCGCTTGAGCGATACGCCCCAGCGGATTCGCCTCGTTTGTCTGCGCCACCATCTCGTCGCGCCATTCCTCTGTCGAAGTTTCTTCGTCCGGCTTCAACGCCGATGCCATCCCGAACACTCGTTCGGTCTCGACCAAGCTAGGGCAAATTGCGTTCACGTTGACCTTGTACTCAGCCATCTCCCGAGAAAGTGACTGAGTGAATCCGATCACTCCAAATTTTGAAGAGCAGTAAGCAGCAAACTTAGCGTTTCCGACCTTGCCTGAAACTGACGACATGTTGATGATCTTGCCACCACCGCCGCGCTGAATCATGTGTCGCGAAATCGCCTGTGACATCAAGAACGTTCCTTTGAGATTCACTCCCAAAACCTGATCCCAAACCTCTTCAGGAAGATCAACAACGTTCACACGGTCTGGCCCAGCTGGAGCACCGGCATTGTTCACAAGAATGTCGACCTGACCGAATTCTGTGATTGCGCCCTCAACGATCGAAGCGACATCATCGGAGTCCGAAACGCTACCGGTCAGACCAATAGCCCTTCCACCGTCTGCATTGATCTCATCGACCACAGCCGATAGACCACCCCAGTCAGGTGTGCCGTTGTCATTCAAATCACAGACAGCTATCGCTGCACCTTCAGCGGCCAACCGAGTTGCGATCCCACGACCAATACCGGCTTTTCCACCAGCACCAGTCACAATCGCAAACTTTCCATACAGATCGTACATCCCGATTCCTCGCCTTACCTGAACTTACCGCGACCTGGAATTGGGATAGCCTGCTCGAGCTTGCCGTCACGAATACCGAAGTAGTACTCGTGCAAGTTGATCGTGGTGTCGCCGTGAGTGGGGCGTGATCGTACTTTGTCGCCTACCTTGAGAGCCTGCGATGCGCCATCTGGCAGGTTCACAGCGGTGTGCTCTTCCGAGTGCTTGATGATCGACGCAGAGGCTGGAGAAATAACTTCGGCCAGTCCACGGTCCATCGAAATCGACTTCAAGCCCATATCGACAATCGCAACGTCCTGTTTCTGTCGTGAAATAACAGTTGCTAGTACCGATAGTGCAGGCTCGAAATCCTTGAACACTTCAAGGTAGTCACCATCCATAAATATGTACGAACCACACTGCAGTTCGGTAACTCCATCAACACGACCAGTGATGTTGTACGTGCCAGTTCCGGCAGCTGAAACCAACTTCACTTCGATGCCTTCAGCACGAATCTGATCAGCGGCACCCGTAAGAATCGCCATCGCCTTTTCTGCGTTTATTTTGCGAGTTTCGTAGTCTCGCTCGGCGACGACGTGACCTTCATAACCCATTAGTCCGTCAAAACGTAAGCCGGGAGCAGCATCGATCTGCTTTGCCAGTTCGACTGCGCCGTTTCCATCGACTCCGCATCGGTTCATGCCGACGTTGATCTCGATAATCACGCCCAGCTCTGCACCAGCGGAGGTCGAAGCCTCTGATAGATCATCAACGTTTCCGGGATCTTCAACCGCAACGATGATTTTTGCCGAGCGAGCCAACGCAACCAAGCGAGCAATCTTTCGCTTGCCAATCACCTGGTTCGGAATCATGACTTCAGGTACACCGGCCTCGACCATCACCTCGGCCTCACCGACTTTCGCACAGCAAACTCCGATAGCACCGGCGGCAAGCTGTTTGCGAACCCAGTAGGGGCTCTTGTTGGTCTTCGAGTGGGGTCGAACATCGACTCCCATCTCGTTTGCAGCGGCCTGCAACTTGGCGATGTTCGACTCTGCAACGTCGAGATCGACGACGATACATGGAGTGTCTAGCTCCTCTAGAGGAGTCCCTGGCAATGGAAGGTAATCAGTCATTTACGATCAATCTCACGGTCCCGAAGGACATTTTCAAAATCATGTGGATGCAGTCAGACGCTGCGAACACGAAGCCTACTACCAGAATCACCGAAACGGTATACATCTACAAACAAAATCCCTACCATCCCACAACCGCTTCAAATTATTGAACTTCTTTTACGGTAGGCAATTCATTCAGCAGCTCCAAACGATCAATGACCACTCCGACTCCTTTCACCTCAAAACGCAAATCTCGAATCGCAATACTCGGTACAGGCAATATGGCCCTGGCACTCGGAAGATCGTTTATGTCAGCAGGACACTTTGTGGCATTCGGATCTCGTCGACCAGAAACAAAAAACGATTTCCACGATGCGGTTGGGCACGAGTCTCGAATCTGGGGCTATCAGGCTGCGATCGATGCAGGGGAGATCGTGATCATTACCCTGCCGTACAAAGAAGTTGCGGCGACAGCGCGGAAGTTTGGCGAGTCGCTCCGGACTAAAATCGTTATCGACATCACCAACCCTTTCGCAGCCCAGCCCAACAATGGCGATTCTGGTGCACAGGTCACCGCATCTATCATTGGTGAAGGAGCGAGAGTTGTTGCTGCGTTCAAAACGAATTTTGCTGCGACGTTCGAGAATCCGATCGATTCCACAGGTGAGCCTCGTGAAGTCCACTACGCCGGTGACGACGAAGCGGCGATGGCCGTTGTTGCAGAACTAATCACCGAGATCGGCTTCAAACCGATCGACTGCGGAACGCTTGCCCAGGCAGTCGTTCTCGATCACATGGTCCCGCTGATGATTCGTCTCGACGCTACCGAACAAGATGCTCAACACCTCAGTTCGTGGCGTATTTCACCTGGATGAAACCTGCTTAGAACTGCCCATCCGCCATCGGCACATCGACTCGCACCTTGCGAATCCGACCATCGCCCTGAAATCGATCTCGTCCTAAAACGGTCGATTCGCAAAGCCAGAGATCCCTTCCGTCAGCTCCACCGAGCATGCACGCGTAGGCACTTTTATCCTCATCATCGAGCGGAATCACCTGCTTGATTTCACCGCCGTCAGCAACCCTTACCCAGCCACCTGAATCGCCGTACGAGAAATACGGGCAAGCAACCCAAACGCAGCCCTCAGCATCGAGACTAATTCCGTCGGTTGGCGCAGCAAGATTTGCAAACGGTCTGCGATTCGACAACGTGCCGTCGTCTTCGATGTCCCAAGCAGTCAACGTAAATGCGAACGTCTCGGAAACGATCAAGGTCTTTCCGTCTGGCGTAATTGCCCCACCGTTCGGGAAGCAAACACGATCAGCCACAACCTGACTCGAACCGTCTGGACGGGCCAGTACTAGATTGCCGAATTGAGGAGGATTAGCTGGTCCCGGCGGAACTTCCTCGCTCAACCCTGGCAAGTACGCCCCGGCGTAAGCATTGCCGTTTGGGGCAACAACCATGTCGTTGTTGCCAGTTCCGTACGGTGTCGAGATATCAGCGTGATGAATCGAATCCGACCGCTTAGCGCTTCCTGCACGTGCCAGGGCCGCGGGTAGGCGAACTATCTCGTTGCTAGCTGTGGCAACAACCAGCAAGTCACCGTTTTCCAAAAAACCCAACCCACTTGGAAATTCGCCAGGTTCAAAGACTGTTTCCACCGCACCTTCACTGTCGACGCGAGAAACTTTGCCAGCCATCACATCACTGAAGTACAGCTTCTGTTCTTCGGAGCGCCATCTCGGACCTTCAGGAAAAAACAGATCATCGGCAACCAGTTCAATCGTGTTCGAAACCAACAGTAAAATCTCCCGATCAAGAGCAAATAAAAGTTCTAGTTGATCGACAGTATATGAACTGCTGTATCTCCCAATAAATGCTCACAGTGGAATTCCGTTATCGCGTGTAACATTACGGGTCGCAAAATACAGTGATTCAAGTTCGATAATTGCTTCGGCAAGCTTCGAAAAACAGCCAGTAAATAGACAAAATGACAACTACAAGCGACCCACAAGACAAACTAGATAACTCACGCGCTGCCAAGCGTGCGCCCGGAAAATGGCGTAGCTGGGAGACCACCGAAGGCGCAATCCGCGCACCTCATCGTTCGATGATGAAGGCGATGGGACTCAGCGATAAAGATATTCAAGCACCATTTGTCGGAGTCGCTTCCACACACAACGAAGTAACTCCGTGTAACTCTGGAATCGAGCCACTCGTTGAAGAAGTAAAACGCGGTGTACTGGCAGCCGAAGGAACCCCATTCACGTTCGGAACTATCACTGTTTCCGACGCAATTTCGATGGGAACTGAAGGTATGCGTGGATCTCTCGTCTCAAGAGAAGTCATCGCCGACTCAATCGAAACAGTTGTATTTGCAGAACGCTACGACGGGCTGGTCGTTGTTGCAGGTTGTGACAAGTCACTCCCCGGCGGAATGATGTCGATGGCGCGATTGAACGTTCCATCTGTTTTTATTTACGGTGGATCGATTCTCCCAGGTTCACTGCATGGTGAAGATATCCAGATTCAGAACGTATTCGAAGCCGTCGGCCAGTACCAGACAGGCCAGATCGATGCCGACGAGCTCTACGCAATTGAATCTCACGCCTGCCCAGGCTCGGGATCATGTGGAGGTATGTTCACAGCAAACACGATGTCGTCCATCGGTGAAGCCCTTGGACTATCTCTACCGGGATCGGCCTCCGAGCCGAACGTCGACCAGCGCAAGGCTGCGTCTTCACGTGAAGCCGGTCACGCTGTAATGAACCTGCTCCGCAAGAACATTCGACCATCCGACATCCTCACTCGCAAAGCATTCGAAAATGCTGTGACAGTTGTCGTCGCAATGGGCGGTTCAACGAACACAACCCTTCACCTCCCAGCAATCGCTGCGGAGATGGGCGTAGAGCTGACTCTCAAAGACATTCACGACATCTCAATGAAGACACCGCTCATCGCCAACATGAAGCCCGGTGGCGATTACGTGATGCTCGATCTTGACCGACTCGGTGGAATACCAGTCGTCATGAAGCGACTGCTCGACGCAGGTCTGCTCCATGGTGACTGTCTAACGGTCACAGGCAAGACAATCGCTGAAAACCTCGCCAATGTGAAAGTTCCAGAACCAACGAAAGTCCTCCACTCGGTGGAAGAGCCAATCTCTGAAACTGGTGGACTGGTTACCCTCTTCGGAAACCTCGCTCCAGACGGTTGTGTGCTGAAAGTCGCCGGACACCAGTTCGGTCAGACGTTCGGTGGACCAGCCAAAGTGTTCGATGGTGAGGAAGGCGTTATGGAAGCACTCCAGAAACGCGAAATTAGCGAAGGCGATGCAATCGTTATCCGATACGAAGGACCCAAAGGCGGACCCGGAATGCGAGAAATGCTTTCCGTTACCGCCGCACTTGTTGGACAAGGTCTTGGCGAAAAAGTTCTCTTGATGACCGACGGTCGATTCTCGGGTGCATCCCACGGATCAATGATCGGTCACATCGGTCCCGAAGCTCAGGTAGGCGGACCTATCGCCGCTGTTCAAGATGGCGACCAGATCGAGGTAAACCTTGATGACTTCGAGCTGAACGTGAAAATCAGTGATGAAGAAATGGCGGCTCGCCTTAGCAAGTGGCAGCCAAAAGCACCGTCCTACACCAAGGGCGTTCTAAGCAAGTACATCAAACTAGTAAACCCAGCCTCAACCGGCGCAACTACAAGCTGATTGAGGCCATTCGCACCCAACTAATTCAGCGATAACGACACTCGCCGACAACCTCATTTTCGTTCGATTCTCCCTCCTTCGGGAGGGAGTTAGAGGGAGGGTAGACTGCAGCGAGCGACCAAGTCACGAAAGTGATGCCCGGAGCATATAACGATGATCTACGAATTCCGCACATACGACCTCTTCCCCGGCAACCTTCCGAAGTATGAAGAGACGCTCGAAAACTCCCTATCTGCCGGACGACTCGATCATTCCGATCTGTTCGGCTACTTCTACTCAGAATTTGGACTCCTAAACCGAGCACTTCACATCTGGCCTTACGAAAGCCTCGACGCACGTCAGGCGATTCGTGAGGAGACCACCGGAATTACAGGATGGCCACCAGCAACCGGAGCAATGCTCGATGCACAAGGTGCCGACATTTACTTCCCGGCACCGTTCAACGATGAGTCGATCACCGGAGCACAAGGACCGTTCTACGAGCTTCGAACCTACACCTACGAAACTGGCCAGACTCCAGAAGTAATTGATACCTGGGGCAAGGCAATCGAAGAACGCAGGAAGCTATCACCATTCATCGGAGCTTGGTACACCGAACTCGGTGGACTCAACAAATGGGCGCACCTCTGGGGCTATTCGTCTCTGGAGCAACGTGCAGAAGTGCGTGCGGAAGCCGTAGCCAAGAGCATCTGGCCACCAAAAGGCGCCCCAAAGCCTCGGACCCAAGCCAACGAACTTTTCATGCCCTTCACGTTCAGTCCTCTGAAGTAAAACGTTCTAGGGCTGGGATTCCTAACCTGGAAATAAATACGCCGTTGCTAGTGGCGTCGCTGCTACAACGGTCGTCGCGCCAAGCTAAAGCTTTGGCCCGTAGGACCACCGTTTTTCTGAGTCGCCAACCAGAGTGCCAGAGGAGCTACTTCCTCAGGAGTCTTCACTCGTTCACTCGGAGCGAACGGAGGCGTCCCACCAACCTGCATTATGTCCCTGGTTGCATCGGTCGCTACCGGACCTGGCACCAGCTCGTTCACCTCGATACCTTTGTCCCAGAACTCCTCTGCCATGCACTGGGTAAGCATCCACGCACCGGCCTTGCCGACCCGATACGAAGAATTGGCAGCGCCTGAGCTGTGCCCCATGCCCGAGCCGACGTTGATGATCTTGGCGCCCTTGTTCATCATCGGAACCAATCCCACTGTCATTAAATAAACAGAATCGATGTTCAGTCGAACGGCTCCAAGCCAGTCTTCCCGACTCGACTCAATCATTGCCGACCGATCAGTTGCTCCACCAGCGTTGTTCACCAGAATGTCGACCTGACCGAACTCGAACTTGATCACATTGATCGCAGAATCCACGTTGCTCGGATCAGTCAGGTCAGCAGTTACCGGTACGCCGCGACGGCCTTTGGAACGAATCGTTTCAGCAACATCGCCAATCTCTGAAAACGTTCTTGCGACAACAGCAACGTCAGCCCCAGCATCGGCGAGACTCAACGCAATAGCGCGACCAATGCCGCGTCCGCCGCCAGTAACAACAGCTACTCGTCCTGTTAGATCTTGAACGCTATCCATCAATCAGCTTTCTCCAAATACAAAATTGCAACTTAAGAACCAGGCCAAATTACCACGGGACAATTCACCAAGATATTGTCCATCCCGACATCGACTTCGCTCGCCAGTTTCGAGGACTCCCAATCATGGACTGATTCGAAATCTACGGCATCAACAAAATCGTGACGCCATAGCGCTCGGTACAACTCATCCCCGGGAATAGTGTCAAACACGTTGTGAGTCTTGCCGGTGGCAGAGTCGACCTTCATGCCTTTCGCAGGATCGTTGTCTTCAAATATGACCCTCACAACCGCATATGGCACATCCAGTGATTGCGGATTCACAACGCTCGTTTGCAACGACTCGAATGAGAAATACTGGACGTGCTTACCCTGATACCAGCCGACCGAATTTCGCTTCGCTAATACCGCTGTTGATCCATACGGTACGATCGGACAATTTATGATCGTTCCCGTCCACTCAAGCTCAAAACCTGAGTCTTCGATTTCATCGAGACTCTTAATCGAATTGGCAACATAGTCGTCAGGAACGAGAACTCTCACCATTTGCCAAAAGTCGTTGTAACCCTCGTCACCCGGTATCACATCAAGAATGGGTGCTTGCCTCTCCACACGAACTGACGGATCGGACTCGTATACGAACGAATACACCGGTGCCGACAAAAGAGAACTCACATCGAAAGCGTAGTAGCTGACGTCTTCACCCGCAGGACCAAGCGCATGCCTAAGAAAATCGGCATCGTAGTCGATCGCCTCGTTAGGAGCGGGCAATTCAGGGTTGTCTGACCTGCGCATGATCATCGCAGCAGAATCAGAGAACCTATCTACGGGCACGAACTCTATTCCGGTATCGGGATCGACGTGGGCAGGGACCGATTCGACAGATGGTTCGACAGAACACGCCACACCAGAAAGCAGGACGATTAACACCACCCACCACACGATATTTTTGGACACCCGAGCGGTTATTCTCAACACATCACCATCAGAGCTCTTCCAAAGTGCCTAAACCATGGGGCACCCATTGCATCTACGGACAGACACAAGACTAAGTTCCAGCCTTGATGATGACCTGACGGTTTACCTGCTGATTAACTGTGTGAGAGCCTGTAGCACGAATCAGTGAAGTGATATGGAATCGGATGTTTACTCCTCATTGTCCATATCGTTTTGAATTTAAATGAAGGTCTGGAACTCGGGTAAAAATTATCTGGACACTCGTGGAATCGAAACAGTCACATTTGTACCTTCGCCGGGTTGGCTTTCAACCGTAATCGCACCGTCATGCAGATCGACCAAAGAGCGAACCACAGTAAGTCCCAGACCTGACCCGACACCAGGCTTGTTCAGAGACTGGCCACCGCGGAAAAACGCATCGAACATCAACTTCTGATCGTTATCAGAAATACCAATTCCCTGGTCTGAAACGCTAAATTCGCAGATATCACCGCTGAGTTTCGCTGAAAGAGTGATGTCCTCACCTTGATCTGAGTACTTCGATGCATTCGTGATCAAGTTGCTCAGAATTTGGATTAATCTAGTTCTATCGGCGGTAATTCCGCGGTTAGCCGTTTCGTCATCCAGAAGCAGTTTCTGGTTTCGATCTGTCAGCCAGACGTTGCTTGAATCGACAATCTCCGCAAGAAGGGCCGATAGGTCGAACTCAGTCATTTTGAGAATCATCTGACCTGAGTCAGTCTGGGTGACGCTTAGCAAATCGTCGATAAGTTCAGTTAAGTGACGAGATGATTTTCTAATAAGTTCAATGTGTTGACGCTGTCGATCCGTTAGGTTTTCAGAGCGACTATTGAACAAAATATCCGCAAAGGCCGAAACAGTCGTCAATGGGGTTCTCAACTCATGAGACACGGTGGACAGGAACTCGTTTCTAGTCGCCGCTGCACCCTGTAACTCACGATTTTCTGACTCAACCTGGGCAACTCGCTGACGCCTCTCCTCAGAAAGAATTCTCTCAGTTATGTCCTGTTTAATTCCGACGAAGTGAGTTAGAATTTTTGCGTGATCGTAGACCGGCGTAATAGTCAGCTGCTCATAGAATTCAGTGCCATCTTTTCGCTTGTTGAGATGATCACCTTTCCAACCTTTTCCAGCTTGGATGGCATCCTGAAGCCCCTCCTCGATTGGAAATTGCGAAGGATCGTCCGAACTCCAGATATTTGGATACTGCCCGATCAACTCAGCAATTGGCCAACCCGTATGATGCGCTAGCGCATCATTGCCCCACATGATCTTTCCGTCGGCCGATGTGATAACAATTGCGTTGTCCGCCGCCGCCAGCGCTGCAGCTTGCAGGACAACCTGCTCAGACGCTAGGTTAATCGCTAAGGCACCAGCTATCTGGGCAGCGATTCGAGTAACGACCTCAATATCCGAATCTGAGAATGCGTCGACACGAACACTTCTCAGCTGAACGACCCCAACCACTAGGTCGTTCGAAATCAGCGGAACTGTCAGGAATGTTCGGACACCAGTATCAAACGCAGCGGCTGTTTGTGGAAACTCCTCAACGTCACTGCGGACCGATGCACTGATGTTTGAAATTTCTCCAGACGAAAGCAGGACGGCTGAAGCAGATTTAGACACAGCGAACTCTGCACCTTGCTCACTGTCTGGTCGAACGTAGCCTGCAGCCTCAGGGAATGTTCCCGATGCGTAGAGTCGGCGAACGGTGTCTCGCTCAGCAAAATAGGCACCGATGGAGAAACCGTCGAATTCAACAATTTGACTCGAAAGCCGTTCGACTTCGGGCAGCACTATCGACAACTCGGTAGTTGAGCTGAACATTCTTCCGATCTGACCGATTATGTCTTGCATTTTCGTCTCAGATTGCAGCTTGGCGAAGGCAATACCATGCGCAACAGCGCCAGCTATCTGCTGCGCAATTTCACCGGCCAGGCGGAGCTCACGTTCACCGTATGCTTCAACCAGTTCGGATCGAAAGTGAAGGTTTCCGACCAATTGATTCTGCCAAAACAAAGGTGCCGTAAGCCAGCTGTTGAGACCTGCTTCGCGCGCTAGGCGATTCGTGATGAATACGTCCTCCGCAGCGTTTGGAACCGTTTCATCAACAACCAGCGGAATTCGCTTTTCTCGTAACATCGCTGAAATCTGTCCAGTAGTCGGAGGTAATTCACCGGGCTTTAGGTCTGCCAAATCTCGGCCGTGATTGAACAGTTTTACAGGCTTATCGCCACCCTCCTGCAAAATTGTCAGACTTAGCCGGTCGGTCGGCACCAATTGATTTGCGACCTCAGAGAACTCACCAAAAACTTGCTCAATTGATTGAGCGGACGTCACTATTTGCCCTAACTGTGCCAAGGTAGCCCGTTCTGCCGACATCTGTTTCTGTTCAATCAACGCAAAGTGGTTTGCAATAGCACCTGCAATTTGACTAGCGATTGCAGCGGCGATCCCTACCTCATGGACGCCAAACCGATTTTCAATGCGCGACCTGAACGTAATCGCAGCTATCGGCTTCCCTTGCCAACGCACAGGAGCAACTAAAACAGACGGTAATCCTGCTTTTAGAGAAATGTCGTACGACCAACTTGTACCTGGAAACTCCTTTGAGTTTTCCTCATTTACAACATAAGGCGTAGTCTCGCTAAACCAGCGGAAATCATACGGATCACTAGGTGGACTTTGGGCGCTCATCTCGAAACCGGTAATGTCCTGACCGAAAGCAAGCAAGTTTGAAGCACTTCCTGATGAATAGTCCCAAGCTGTGACGGAAACACGATCTGCACCCACCAGATTTGTGGATAACTCTCCAAAAGGATCACGAATTGCGGAGAGCGAATCAGTAGAACTGACCATCTCAGACAACTGCGTAAGCGATTCACGCAGTTCCAACTCCAGACGCGCCCCAGTTTTGGCCCCGACATTTGCAACTGCCCCCGCCAATTTATCGGCAAGAATGTTCGCAATGTCTAGCTCACGCCGCCCGAAAACGCCGGTCTCAATCGCCCGGAAGTGCAGGTCCCCAATTCGCTTGCCGTGCCATATGACAGGGGCAACAATCCAGGATTTAAACTCCGAATCTGTAATTTCAGAAGCCAAATGAATCACTCGATACCCGTGGCCACCTTTCGTCACCGTTGGAACATACGCCCGCATTTCGGCGAGCCAAGAGTTCGCCACATCGTCAGGAATTGAGTGCCTATAGCCTTCGACAAACGGTGGCATCGGAATTCCTGAGGTGAACGAAGTCACGACCTGCTTCGGTTCTCCTATATGGAGCAGTATCGACAGGCGATCGAGCGGAATTAGCGCCGCAACTAGCTTTGAAAATTTGTCGAATAACTCTTCAGAGTAAGATTCGAACCGAACCAACTCGCTGATCCGCTCAAGGGCTATGGCATCCTCCGAAGAATCTCTCGAAGGAGTAAACAGCTTGCCAAACCGACCAATTATGCTTCCGACCGCCTCGCCCACAAGACCTAGTGCTTCAAACTGATCCTCGCTGTGATCATCAGGTTTGTCGCCCGTGAGAGATACAATTGCGATCACTTCTTCGCCATCCATGACTGGAGAGAAGAAAGCAGAATGGACGCCCCGGTCAAACAAATGCAGTGTAAACACTTCGGGCTCAGGAGCCGTAACAGTTCGACCTGAGGACAATAAAACCGGTTTTGCCGATTTAATTACCTCAGCCGCCATAGTTCCGGGAATCGGCTGGATCGGCAAATCGTATTGAAATAAATACTCTGGTCCGTCGTGATAGATCGAAACTAGAGAAGAGCTGGCCCGATCAACCCCACGAATCAGAATCGAGTACCAACCTATGTGCTTCTGAGCGGCGGTTGCAACTAGTTTTAACGCCTGCCCATAATCAAGCCCAGAGTCTGTCGACAGTTCAAGTTCAGCCTTGAGAGCAATTAAGTCTGTGCGTGCCTGAGTCAAATGTCAGTTCCCATTCGTGGGTTTCCAAGCGCGTTGAGGTTCAAATGCTTCATACACAACCGCCCCACCATATCCCGCCGTTCAACGGTAGGGACTCCAGAGCATAAGTGCCGTACACAAAAGTGAAAATTGGGTGAAGTTACGTTTATCTAAAGCACCTAATCACAGTTGCGGTGTTTCAACACCCGGCTATCGCACCAATTTCGCCTCCTGATCTGCACATAGATTCAGGACTTAGGTGGGCCGATGTATCAAGAACTTAAAAACCATAGATGCACCATCAAACGTTTGATAAATCGTACCCATATGCACCCACAATCTGACGCACAGTGGTAAATTCCTCGATCTAGTTATCGCTACTAACTCACAGTCAACGGATCTCCTAAAATGCTCACAGCCGGCGTCGGACGAACAGACATCACCCCTCCCGTAGGAATTGCACACGCAGGATGGGGAGCTGCAACTCACCAGCGCGCTGAAGGCGTCGACATGCCGTTCTACGCCACAGCCCTCTACGTTTCGGACGGTGATCTTGAAATCGCTGTTGTCGACCTCGATATGGGAGTTCTGACCAACGACGACGATGCTGCAATCCGAGCCGAAGTTGCTGCAGTGGCAAACATCAAACCTGAAAACCTTCGCATTTCAGCCACTCACACACACTCAGCCCCAGTCGGAAAACAGTCTTGGCTCGACGAAGGTATGGAGCTTGTTGCACCGTACTGGGACTCGTTGCCTGAACGGGTCGCAAACGCAGTCAACACTGCGCGGCACAGCGCCAAATCAGCACACGTTGGTGTAGGCAAAGGCTCGAGCACAATCAACGTAAACCGCCGACCTGCGCTAAAAGACGGAACTCTGTTTACAGGCCGAAACTGGGAAGGCGTAGTCGATCAAGAAGTCGGTGTTGTTGCGATCAACGATACCGATGGCAATGCAATCGCCACACTCCTCAACTTTGCCTGCCACCCCACCATTCTCGGACCAGCCAACAAACTTCTTTCTCCCGACTACCCTGGGTACGCTCGAAAAGTCGTCGAGCAATACGCTGGTGGACTCTGCCTATTTCTACAAGGTGCTGCGGGAAACTGCGGTCCGACCCACGGCTTTATTGGCGAAGTAGCCGTTGCTCAGTGGCTTGGCGAACGACTCGGTCTCGAAGCTGCACGAGTTCGTCTTGAGATCGATCCCATCCAGCGAAAAGAACGACTTGTCGAAGTCGTCCAATCCGGTGCCGACCTCGGCATGTACGAAGACGATGCCGTAAGCGAACCAGATGACACTCTAAGAGTCATCAACACGACGGCTACGCTCCCCGTTGGCGACTTCCCAACTATCGAAGAAGCTCAGGCCGATTTCGATCAAGCAGTCGAAAACCTTAACAACGCTCGCAAGAACGAAACTGAAGCCAACATCAAGCTGGCTGTATCAAACGCAAAACGTGCGGGATTCGTTCTAGGAAATGCGACTCGAACTGCAAATGGACCAATGGCACTACCGGTGCAGGCAATGCGTATCGGTCCAGCAGCTTTAGTTGCAATTCCGGTCGAAGCGTTCTGCGAAATCGGAATTGCAGTTAAATCGGGATCACCTGCCGAACAAACACTGTTCAGCGGATACACAAACGGCTACATGGGCTACATGCCGATGGCCGACAATTTCGAAGAAGGCGGTTACGAAGTCGTCACAACTCCGATGGCTGCCGGTGCTGCTGAAGAGACGATCGACGTTTGCACTGACGCCGTAAAAGCACTCTGGCGTTAGCTCCTGTCGAAACGAACCAACATGACAGCCACGATAAACAAACTAGCCGGCTCGACAACTCGGGTTCTGGCGGTTTGTTCAATCGCGCTACTTATCGCAATAGTGGCTGCATGTGGCTCGTCGGAAAGCGCTGACCCAACCGTAATAAACACGGTACAACCCACAGCAACATTTCAGACAATCCAGGTGACTGTTCCACCAAACGAAACACCAACGCCAGTACCTGCCGCTGAAAGCGCCGCCTCAACACGAGGAGTTCCTCGTCCATTCCCTGAACTGCTCAAAACAGCTGACAATGTCACCACAGGGCCGCTAATTAGTGGTTGGCAGGGTTACCTCGATACCGGTGTGATGGTGTTTGAAAACAATACTTGGGATTTCTGCGATAGCGGACGTGGAGTAGCTTTCGGCGACGCTCTCAATGGTCCTACGCGTTGGACACTCGCTCC
>JBDQHW010000014.1:0-67530 GCA_040264655.1 Dehalococcoidia bacterium
AGCTCCTACCAACAATGAAGTGATTCCGGGTCGAGATCGGACCCAAGCGAGTGCAACTTTGGCTGGATGTTCGCCCAAACGTGCGGCTATTTCGATCACTTTTGCGATCGCTGAGAACGTCTCAGTTTCGCATCCGTCCTCACCATGATTTGCCAATGGACGATCGTTGCTAAAAAGTCTTGATCGAGAAAGCCCATCTGGGACTTCGTCGGCGTTTGCGTATCGACCTGTCAAAAGTCCTTGTGCCAGCGGGCTATAGCAAATTAGACCAATATTGTTGTCGAGACATTTTGGTTGTATGGCAACCTCGATGGGACGCCAAAGCAGGTTGTACGGCAGCTGATTGGTAACAATGTCTGCTGATTCCAGAGCATCGGATAAATCTTGTACCCCGAAGTTGCAAACACCGATGGATCGGATTTTTCCTGCGTCGCGGAGTTTTAGAAGCTCCGCCACTGAATCTTCAACTGCTACCTCGTGGTTCGGCCAATGAATTTGATACAGATCGATGTAGTCAGTTTGAAGTTTCTGCAGACTGGCTTCGCACGTCTGCTCGACTAAATCGGGGACAAGGTGCGGTGGGCTTATCTTCGTAGCAATAACTGCCTCGGAGCGGCGTCCAACTAGTGCACGGCCGAGTACTTCCTCTGAATGAGAATCGTCGTTGTAGCCTTCGGCAGTGTCAAAAAATGTAATGCCCTTGTCGAGAGCTGCATGGACAGTAGCTATCGAAACGCTGTCGTCTTGTGGTCCCCAAACGCTTCCGCCGGCGAAGGGCCAACAGCCCAACGCAAATTCTGAAACCTTAATATCGGTGTTACCAAGCGACTTATACAGCACTCGTATTCTCCTGAATAATTTATGGTCGAATCGTTGCGCACTGTAGCACCGGAATCACGACAATTGAATCTCATACTCTTCTCCTCGATTCAGATATCATCCAAATAATTAAGAAAACCGACGTCAGTTTTTCGGGAGGCAGTTTTGATCAAAGTCAGTATCGCCAGTACAGACAATCGAGTTGAAGGGGTATCGAAATCACTTCGACTTATCGACTCTGAAATAGTAATTCCCGACAAACCCGTGATGGTGAAGCCTAACTTCGTCACAACTACGAATCAGCTAGCAGCCACACATGTTGATACGACAAGGGCGACACTTGAATATTTGTCGAGTCGAGGTGTGAGCGAGTTCATCTTGGCGGTCGGCCCGGCGATAGGAACTCCTGATTCAGGGTTCGACAATTACGGATATCGGGAGCTCTCGAAAGACTTCAACATCGAGTACATGGACCTGAATACTGATGAGCGAATACCAGTTCCAGCTTTCGACGATCACCTAAACCCACAGACCTTGTACATGTCGAAACGACTATCAGAGTCGTATGTTGTGTCAGTTTGCCCGATGAAAACGCACAACAATGTGGTTGTGACTCTCGGTCTCAAAAACATTTTGGTCGGCACGCTTTCTGGTGTGGAACAAAAGCGAAAGATCCATAAGGGAAGTAAGGCGATTAACCTCACTCTCGCCAAGATGGCACAACATGTAGAGCCTGACCTAACGGTCATTGACGGAACTGTCGGAATGCAAGGTAATGGCCCAATCGACGGTTTTGAGATGGAATCCAACGTAGTGATCGCTTCACATCACGCTATTGGGGCTGACGTTGTTGGTTTGCAAGTAATGGGCTACAGTCTCGATCAAGTCGGATATCTTCGGTACGCAATGGAATTACGTAACCTGAATCTCGATGATCTTGAAGTTATTGGAGAAAGCATCGAAGCGGTTCGTGTTTCGTATGCAGACCACAAAGATATTGATGACCAACTCACCTGGCCGTTGAATGAGGACTGGCACAGCGTGATCGACAGAGGATAGTCAGGATTAAATCACTGGATATCAATCTGAAATCTTCGTCACTTCGTAGTTACTAGAGTACCTGCCACTCTCTGTATCTTCACGCCTTTATGAGCATTCATCGACTTAAAATAGTTCGTGCTGTCAACTCTCGGTTCCTGCTTGCCGCATTGGGTTTCTTGGCGCTCGCGATATTTGTCGGATGTTCGGCAGAATCCGACACAACCGATGAAAAGGCAGGGCACAAACAAAAAGAACCGACACCAACTCCGATTGTCACAACCGAAGACGGCAAAACTAAGGTGATAATCCATTTGTCACCATTGGAAAGCTCAGGCCAGACTGGCACTGCCATATTTACTGCCAATGAACTATCTGAAACTTTGATTGAAATTTCGGTTGACCCACCATTTGCTGAGGCTCAACCAATTCATCTACATTCCGGCACCTGCGCTGATATCGGACCAGTTCTGCATGCGCTTCAAAACGTGGTCCGAGGATCATCAACAACGGTAATAGCGGAACCTCTTCACGAAATATCGACGACCGGAGCGATAGTGAACGTTCACGAGTCCTACCTGAACGCTTCTAATTACACGTCCTGTGGAAAACTTCCGTTGGTCCAACCGTGACTAGGCTGCGGACTGCGAACTGCTGTTCCGAATCGGCCTTGGCAATTCAACCCGTACCGCGGTGCCTCGGCCCCGGGCAGAGCTAAGTGTCAGCGATCCGCCGTGTAGCTCAACAATCTGTGTGCAAAACACGAGACCAAGACCTGTACCGGCTACCTGGCGTGTCTCGTTGTTATCTGACCTGAAAAATGGCGTAAATAGCTTGCTTTGGTCTTCAGCAGAAATCCCGATGCCTCTGTCGGACACTTCAATGACCGATTTCTCAGATTCAATCGAGGTTACGAGTGATATTTCTGAACTTTCTGGCGAATATTTCGATGCGTTAGAAAGAAGATTTGTCACTACTTGAACCAGGCGTACCCGGTCACCATCTACTTCAATTAGTTCGTTAGAGACATCAGCTGCAATCGTTTGAAATTTTTGGTCGAATATCGGAGTCATCGATTCAAGAACTCCGCCAACAATTTCGCTGACATTCAATTGGGTAACTTCAAGCTCCATCTCATTGGCCTCGACTCTGGAGAGGTCAAGCAAGTCTTTGACTAGCACCCGCATTTGCGATTCACCACGTCCGATAGCGTCGATCATGCCAATTTCTCGTTCAGTCAAATTCCCATCTTTGTTTTTCGCCAACATGCTTGTGAATGCCGAAATGCTTGTGAGCGGGTTACCTAATTCATGAGTCACGACCGACAGCAATCTCAGTCGTGCCTCATCTGCAGACTTAAGATCAGCATTACTTTTGTCTAGCTCAGATACCAACAGATGTTCATGGACAAGTAGTTCCTGAAGTTTATTGCGAGCTTCGTTCTGGACACGATGACCACGCACAACGACAACCATCAGACTGGCGAACACAACAGCCATCACACCAATGACCATCCAGAGCCTAAAACGAGCACCTGCAGAAGTTGCGGCGTCGATCGCAGTCGAGACGTCTCGGTACATCACAACAGTTGATTCGTGCGAGTTAGCACCTGGCGCCCTACCCTCGGTGAATACGGGCACTCGGGTAATAACTGCTTCGATCAGCGCTGTGTGACCATCTAGGCCGCTGACCGCAGCTGCACCCACGTAGTCTCCGGTGGCTGTAGTCGGTCCCATCGCATAAGTTGAATCATCACCGATGTAGTGCGGGTCAGTGGAATACATGATCTCGCCTGCCGGATTCAAAATGTCGAGTCTGGCAACCTGTTGTCCTGCCAAAGCATCAAGGACAATCCGATCTATGGTAGAAATATCATGAGGCAGTGTCAGCAGCATCCCTGCAGTAGGATCTGTGATCTTGCTAAGCTGCTCAACAATCCTAAATGTGGAAACTTTTGCAGGACCCAGTGCTTCGGTTTCTAGACGCGAAATAACACTCTCTCGTTCAACGCGGCTTGAGACGAAGTTCACCGCTATGAGAGCTCCGAGCACAATTAATATGCTGGCGAGAGCGTATTGCTTGACTGGAGATCCTGCTAAAAGAGCGTCTTGTTTACTGAGCTCTCGATGGGCAGGATCGTAATCATTAGCACTCAACTGTTCTTGTTCCACATTCAAACACTACGTCCATCGAACATTGTCGGACTCGTGAGCAGACACGAAAGCACGGTGTGTGGTTCACCGCAGTAAGATGCGAAACTATTGGCTCAAAGTGTCACAAGTACCGAATCGTTCCAACTTGGGAATGATCAAACTGTACTTAGCCGAATCCGACCGCGGCAGCAGTGCTCAAAAGCCTTCTGTTTAGTTTTAGTGAATGAGATTTAACACATGGACAAAAGACCGAACGTTGTTCTAATCCTCGTAGATGACATGGGGTACTCCGATCTCGGTTGTTTTGGTTCGGAGATCGACACGCCTAACCTAGACGGGATGGCTCAGGATGGCATCAGGTTCAGCCAGATGTACAACATGGCGAGGTGTTGCCCCACTCGGGCTTCGTTGCTTACCGGTTTGTATCCTCACCAAGCTGGCGTTGGACACATGACCGGAGATTACGGTGTTCCCGAATATCAGGGCTTTCTCAATCAAAACTGCGCGACCATCGCGGAGGTGGTTCGAGATGCGGGTTATAGAACGCAGATTTCAGGCAAATGGCACGTAGGCAGCGATTATCAATTACAACACCCAGAAACGTGGACGCCTGGTGACGCGAGGCACCCGATTCCAACTCAACGAGGCTTCGACCACTTCTTTGGAACTCTTACAGGTGCCGGGTCGTTTTTTGCTCCACCGACGCTTATGGACGGAGAAACCCCAATAACTGTGGATCACGATGGTTTCTACTACACAGATGAGATCACGAACCATGCAGTTCGCATGATCGAAGAATCCTGTGCCGGGGATAAGCCATTCTTTTCGTACGTCGCCTTCACCGCTCCACATTGGCCACTTCATGCACTTGAAGAAGACATCGAGAAGTATCGAGGTGTCTACGATGAGGGTTGGGACGAGCTACGTAGTTCACGCTACGCCAAGCTCAAACAACTCGGACTGATCGATGATTCATGGGATCTAGCCCCGAGAGATCGCGACTCCATCCCCTGGGATGAAGCGGATGACAAAGAGTGGGAGGCGTTGCGAATGTCCGTTTACGCAGCTCAGATCGACCGAGTTGACCAGGGGGTAGGTCGAATACTAGAGGCTCTCGAAGCTGGTGGTGCTCGTGAGAATACACTCATGATGTTCTTATCAGACAACGGTGGTTGTGCAGAGTTCTTGGCCGAGGACTCAAATCGACCAGACCCCGCTCAGTTCGACACTCCAATGTGGAACGACGAGAAGATGAACATGGGTAACACGCCCGAAATCGACCCCGGTCCTGGAGATACATTCCAGAGCTATGATCTGCCCTGGGCAAATGCTTCGAACACGCCCTTCCGGCTCCACAAACGGTGGACCCACGAGGGTGGCATTTCTACACCGTTCATTATGAGTTGGCCCGCTAATGTAGGTGAATCTAGAATTCTGCACCAACCATCACACATCGTCGATATCGGTGCGACGATTTACGATGTCACCGGAGCAAATTACCCAACGGAACTAAATGGTAATCCGCTAACGCCGCTCGAGGGCGAAAGTTTCCTCAGTGTATTCGACGGAACCGAGTTCGATCGCAAAGAACCAATTTGCTGGGAACACGAAGGCAATCGAGCCGTCCGAATAGGTGATTGGAAGTTGGTCAGTGAAGGCAATACCCGCTGGGAGCTGTACAACATGGCCAAAGACCGAACCGAATTGAATGATTTGTCTTCGTCCGATCCTGACAGAGTCGTCGAAATGACAAAGGTTTACGAAGTATGGGCGGAGCGCACCGGTGCCCTGCCGTGGCCGGTCGGTTCTGGTGGAATGGCGAGTCCTAGAATAGGAACCAAACACATCCACGATGTGGACTAACCGGTTTATTGATTGAAAACAAATAACAGGTTCGCTAATCAGTCATTTTCAGTCCTGAGAAGATCGATCTAAATTGGCGGGAGTGCAAGGGAGTCGAACCCTCCGCGCACGCCGAAGGACGCACGCCAGCGGAGTTGAAGTCCGTGAGGCCCACCGGGACCCATCCACTCCCCCACTGTTTCAATCGTGAACGTCGTTAGATTACAACCACGCCACTAATTCAACGAACAAAAAAAGACCCTGGAAGTGGTAAACAATCAGGGTCTTTTTAATTTCAGATGTTGTTAGACAGACATTGCGTCTTCAAGACGTGCCTGTAGCACGCTCTTTGGGACAGCTCCGACTACCTGACCAACTGGCGCTCCACCTTTGAAGATCAGAAGTGTTGGAATGCTGCGCACGCCATACTTAGCTGAAGTCTGTGGGTTGAAGTCTACGTTGAGCTTTACGAACTTAGCCTTTCCGTCGTACTCACCAGCCAATTCTTCTACAACTGGGGCGATCATCTTGCAGGGACCACACCACTCTGCCCAAAAATCGACAAGTACTGGAATTTCTGAGTCGATAACTTCGGCCGAGAATTCGGCGTCATTTACATCCTGCGGTTTTGCCATTCTCATTCGCCCCTTTAGCGATTATTCACTCTGTAATTGACTCATCGGAGCCAATCGAGAAAGCCATCTTCGGGACGGCCTTCGAGATATTAGATACAGATAGTTGCAAAAAGGATGCAACGAATCTGCATTATGCACGCAGTTGACTATCTTTAGTCGGCTGCTGCGCCAGCTTCTTGTTCAACTGGAGCTGATTCTAGTGTAACTGTTGCGTAG
This sequence comes from Dehalococcoidia bacterium, assembly GCA_040264655.1. Lineage (GTDB taxonomy): Bacteria > Chloroflexota > Dehalococcoidia > Lucifugimonadales > Lucifugimonadaceae > Lucifugimonas. The sequence continues at coordinate 6,704 of JBDQHW010000014.1, forward strand.
CCCAATCCTGGCATTTGTGGCGACCAATCAGGAGCTTCTAGCTCATGCATCTTGGTTGCCAGTTCCCCGAATAAAGACGTGGAGCCGACTAGCCCTGCCTGTGGAGACTCGAAGACAGCCTTACCTCGAGCCAAAACATGACCATCGTCAGATTTGACTTGAATAATGTCGCCTTCGTTGAGTCCGGCCGACTTGGCATCGTCCGGATGAACCTGAACGAACTGCTCACGGTCGACATAGTTCATATCCGCAGGCTTGCGAACGATTACGTCTCGTTCAGGTTGACTGAGGACTCGTCCAGGAGCAAATGTCAAAGACTCCGATTCGACAGAACCAGATAGTTCTTCATAACTTAGGGCAACGACGTTAATCTTCGATTCTGAATCAGAGAACAATGTCGATGAATTCGCAGAGTCTATTGACCACTGGATTCCACCCGACTGCAATTTCTCGTGGGTCAACCCCGAGTAATTCTCTACATTCGCTGAGATTTCCTCGAATACCGATGATCCAGAAACGTAGTCAAAATCAGAAGCGCCTAGCGCGATAGCAATCGAAGAGATGGTTTCCCACCCGGTCTTCTCTTCGTGCCTAGGTTCGGCTGTTACTCGCAGTAATTGAACACGTCGTTCAACGTTCGTTACTGTCGAGTTTTGTTCAGCGTAAGTAGCAGCCGGAAGAACCACATCGGCGTGATGAGTAATTTCAGAGTCAAAGACTGCTGAAACGACGAGGAAATCCAACTTTTCCAATGATGCGGGCAAAGATTGAAGCGATGGCGAGTATCCCGACACACCATCAGCCATAACGACGGCCGCTTTGATCTGGCCGTTCGACATTCCGGAAATCATTCCAGCGGTATCGAGACCGTTCTCACCTGATGTAGCTCCCATATCTCGGGCTCCAACGGTGTTCGCTCCGTGGAACAACGGGAAAATGCCGCCGGAGTCTTTGCCGAGGTTTCCGGTAATCGCCGACAGGTCAACCACTGCGTCGACAACCTGCTCCGCTGCTGTATTGTCGAGGCCATCATTTCCAACAAGTATTGCACCAGCGTCGGTCTCAGCAAATATTCTGGCAGCACGTCGTATCTGAGAATCTTCGATACCTGTATCGCGTGAGACCTTGGCGAGATCGAACTTCCACAGAGACTGTTTCAATTCTTCAGCTTGGTTGAGCCTTGAACCGACATACTCCTGATCTTCAAGTGCTTCATCGAGAACCACTCGACCGATTCCCGCTATCAAGAGGGCTTCGGATCCAGGCTTTGGTCGCAACCATTCAGTTGCGTATCGTGTCAGTTCAGTTTCGCGTGAGTCGATCACGACCAGCTTTGCGCCTTCACGAACTGCTTTCTTAGCAGGTACAGCGAGAACGTTTTGTTCTTCTGTCGGGTTTCCGGCAACAACCAAAATGCTCTTGGAGTTCTCAAGATCCCAGATTGGATTTGTTGCAGCTCCGGCACCAAGACGTTTTTCGAGCTGCGAAAGCATCGCATTGTTCGAGTTCAAAGCTGAATCGATGTTCGGCGTGTTCAGAACATTCTTGGCGAATTTGGCTGCTACATACTGATCTTCATTCGATCCACGCGGTGAAGTGATTACAGCCAGTTCGTCAGGCGCTCGGTTATTGAGGCCAGCCTTGATTTTCTCTAATGCCTCTTCCCACGATGCCTTGCGAAGAATTCCACCTTCACGAATGTATGGCTTCTTCAAACGAGACGAGCTGTTTGTGTACTCGTATCCGAACTTGCCAGTCATGCAAGCCTGACCGTTGTTAGCGGCACCGGCTAGGTCACCCTTGAATCGAACCACTTTTCCGAACTTATTGACTTCAGCAATCATCTGGCAACCAACAGGACAGTTGGTGCACACGGTTTTGACTTCGCTAACTGCCTTTTCCCACTTGTAGTTGCGTTCTGTTAGTGAACCGGTAGGACATACGTCAACACAGGCTCCACAGAACTCACAACCAGACTCGAGTAGAGATGTGCCGTGGGCAGTTCCCACGAGCGCCACTCCTGACCGAGAAGTCAGAGTCAGTGCGGTATCAAATCTAACTTCGTCACAAACACGCACACAACGAGAGCAAACGATGCACAGGTTGTAATCGCGGTCATAGAACGGATCATCCGAGTGAATTGGAAGATCCCGTCGGTGGTAGTTCAGCGGAGTTCGAAGATCGAGTTCGACAGATCGAACCGTGTCTTTCAGTTCACAACGCTCGTTCTTAGGACAAATGGTGCAGCGGTCTGTGACTGTCACGTGTCGCTGACAAATATCTTGCGGTCCGCAAAGCTCGATTCGGTGACAAGTCAGACAACCATGAGGATGTTCACTCATCAGAAGTTCAACAACGTTGCGGCGTAGACCCTGAACTTCTTCGCTGTCAGTAGTGACTTCAGCATCAGGCATAGGAGGAGTCGTACATGAAGCAACAGTCATCTTCCGACCGTTCGCTTCAACTTCAACCATGCAAGCCCGACACGAGCCTTGCGGCTTCATCTTCGGGTAGTAGCAAAGGTAAGGAATGTAAATATCCTGATCCATTGCCGCCTGCAGAATCGTCTGGCCAGGTTTTGCGACTACGTCGCGGCCATCGATCTTGAAGGTTGTTCCATCGGCCATGCAGAAATCTCCGAACGTTTGGGTTTACTTGAAACCCAGAAATTGTCTAAGGGCGTGTGCGGGTTGGAAGAATCATCGTGCCGTCACCGAAGACACCACCTGGGGCGATCTCTCCAGCTAAGCAGGAATTGATCTCGTCTCCGAAATATTTCAGAGCCGATGCGATTGGGTTGAAGCCCAGTTGACCGTGACCACACAGCGATCCGGCTTTCATACTGGTTCCAACTCTTTCAAGAAGAGCGAGATCAGCAGTCTTGGCTTTGTTCTGGCACATACGGTCCAGAATTTCGAGCATATGGGTATTTCCGAGTCGGCACGGGAAACACTTTCCACAAGATTCAAATTGGTTGAACGCAATCAGCGATCGAAGTAGATCAACAACATTGACAGTTTCGTTTCCAACGATAATTCCACCTGAGCCGATTGACGCTCCTGCGGCTGACATCGCGTCGAAGTCGATCATCGTGTCGAAAGCTTCTTCACCGAGCAGGCCGTTTAGAGGTCCGCCGGCCTGGAGAACTTTGATGCGTTCTCCGACCGAGACGCCACCACCGACTTTCTCGAGTACCTCTCGTATGGTCATTCCCATCGGGACTTCATACATACCAGGGTAGGTAATGTGCCCTGAAAGACAGACAATTGCGGTGCCTGAGGTGGTCTCGGTTCCAATTCCCTTGAACCAGTCCGAGCCATTCCTGACGATTTCGGGAACGTAAGAAAGAGTTTTGACGTTGTTAATATTGGTCGGCTTCTGCCAAAGTCCAGCCGCAGCTGGGAATGGAGGCTTGAAACGTGGTGTAGATCGCTTTCCTTCGATAGCTTCCATCAACGCAGTTTCTTCACCGGCAACGTAGGAATCACCAGTTAGCGAAACTTCCATATCGAAAGAGAAGTCTGTTCCGAGAATGTTTTTACCAAGCAATCCAGCTTCATAAGCTGCAGCAATTGCCTTACGAGCCGACTCGATTGGAAGTTCGTGTCCGGTACGGATAAATACGTAGCCATGCGTTGATCGCGTGGCATACCCGTTGATGATTAGGCCTTCGACCAGGGTATGAGGGTCATTTTCGATAATTCCCTTATCGTTGAATGCCCCCGGGTCGCCTTCTTCACAGTTACAAAGTACATACTTAACCGGTGCCTTTGAAGGAGCTAAGAAACTCCATTTCACTCCGGCGGGGAATGCAGCACCACCACGACCTCTAAGTCCAGCAGCTTTGACTTCATCAACGATCTCTTCAGGAGTCATCTCAGTAAGAGCACGATTTAGCGCTGTGTAGCCACCATTTGCGACATATTGAAGAAGATCGTGCGGGTCGGTTTCACCAAAATTACGTGTGGCAATCCTTTGCTGAAGAGCAACCATTGGCATGCTCTCAAGCTCAGGCAGATTCCCCACACCAGTCCCATCACCACCTGAGTAGGCAAATGCTCTCTCAGTTAGTGGCTGACCGTTTTGGACATGTTGTTCAACGATTGCCTTAGCTTCTTCGGGCTCGACATTTCCGTAAAAAACACGAGCGCCGTTAGGCATCAGAATATCGACTTGGGGTTCGAGATACATCAGCCCCATTGCGCTGACCATCGATACATAGGCGTTTACGCCACTCGATTCGACTGAAGTCTTGAATGCTTCCAGAACGGCATCAGCACCGGCGGCTTGACCTGATGTCCCACCGCCAACTCGAATCCAGGCACTATCACCTGCGGTCAACTCTTCCCAGCGTTTAGCGGCGCGGGCTTGGAGTTCTTCGAACTGAGTAGACATCGGGTTATTGGTCCTCTGGTGTTCCTGATTGACTAGATTTAGCTAGTCGTTCTGGCCTCGAAGTTCACGAGCGATCTTCGCTGCCGACTCCGGTGTCTGTTTACCGATTAGGTGGTGGTTGATGGCGATTACAGGGCCTTGTGCACAAGCACCAAGACACGTGTTGTACTTCAGCGTCACTTTGCGATCAGGGCTTTCACCCTCTTCCTTGATCTCAAGCGCGGCGTGAACCGAATCAAGAACTTGCTGTGCGCCGACCAAGTGACACGAAGGTCCCCAACAGACGTCTAGCGTTTTGTCACCAGGAGCGGTAAATCTGAAGTTTGTGTAGAACGATGCGACGCTCCACACTTCATTGATCGTAGATCCGCAGAAAGTTGCAGTTTCTTTGATGGCCTCGTCGGGGAGGTAATGAATAGAGTCTTGCACCGCTATTAGCGATGAAAGCACGGTGACAGTTGGCTGTGCCTGTGCGTTCAGGACTTGCCGTATCTGTTCACGTAATTTGGAGCTCTGCTCTGTCTCAGCAGTAGTCAACTTAACCTCAACCAGAAAGTGGAATATTCGACTTCGAGAATCGATTCACAATCCTAGCAGAGCCCAATATGGCATTCAACGAAAAACTAGTGAATATTGAAGACTCAGAAAAGTCGATACTTTTTATACGCGTCTTGTGGGTCCATCCCGTTCAAAATCATCGTCCGCAGCTCGCTTTCGGTCGACATGATTTCTTCGGTCTTATCGAGAACTTGTCCTATTAGCGACTGGGGAACAATCACAACACCATCGATGTCGGCCAGTATCCAGTCACCTGTAGTGATCTCAACTTCCCCGATCTTGATTGGTTCGCCCATCGATTCAACTGCCCACTTCCCTACTACGTCCTTAGGGGTGAAATAACGGAAGAACACGGGCCAACCAAGCTTTTTGATGAAATCGGAGTCTCGGTTTCCACCATCGACGACGTAGCCAAGCACGCCTCGATGATTCAGAGTCTCTGCAGAAAGTTCGCCCATATGAGCAATCGTCGAATCGTTTGGCTGACAGACCAACACTGAACCGCCAGGTGCTTTACTCAGCAGTCCGGTCCAGCTCATCAACGAATCATCGTCAGAGATTGTCTCGTCGATCCGACCGCTGCAAGTCCACACAGGGCCTGCCAAAGTTTGAGTGTCGTCTAGAGGACGAATTTCATGAGGAAGTACACAATTCGGGTACCCCATCTCCCGCATCACGTCGTAGACGGCTCCTGTGTAGCAATCGGCCAGTCGTTCCGTAGTACTCGTCGCCAAACCAATTCCCTCTCAAACTTCGAATGTGCCGCATAGAATACGGTGATTCAATCACGATAGTCACTACCAATTGGAGTCTTAGCGTTAAGATCGTATCTATGGAAGCAATTTAGCTTTAGGAACCAAATTGAATGAGAAGATTCACAGTTTCGACAGAGTTGCCTGTACCACCACCAGCCGTGTTTGATGCGTGGCTTGATAGCGATCAGCATGGAGCCATGACGCAATCAGTCGCGACGGCGTCGAGGGGGATTGCCGGAGCATTCACTGCGCACGACGGCTACATCAGTGGGATCAATCTTGAGATTGAAGACAACAAACGGATCTTGCAGACGTGGAGGACAAGTGAATTTGGTGAATCAGACCCTGATTCGTCCATTGAGATCACCTTGGAACCAACGAGTGTCGGAACTCGCCTTACGTTGAGCCACTGGAATATTCCCGATGACCAAGCTGACGGATACGAGACGGGTTGGCAGGATTTTTACTTCACACCAATGCTGGAATACTTCTCCGCCAACCCTAAATAGTGTTCTTATTCGTCTGGCGATCCAGCCTTAGATGCAACGGCCATGTCGATTGTTCGGTCGCGAGGTTGAGTCGGTGACAGCACGATTTCTTCAATAACCGTTCGACCTGGAAGAGTTGCACAGAGCAATATTGCAGCGGCGACGTCCTCAGGCATCATCATCGTAGCCCGAGCTTCAGCGTCGGGGTTGTGAGGACGACCATCCAGAATCGGAGTGTCTACCTCCGCAGGCATGATCGTTGAAGCCCGAATGCCTTTCGTATTCAATTCGGCGTTAATCCCTCGCATCATGTTGTATGAAGCTGCTTTTGCGGCGCTATACGCAGCACCACCTAGAAGCCCGGGGTGAAGTGCTGCATATGAGGATGTAGTGATCACCGTCCCTTCTCCACGTTCAACCATCGATCCGACAACGGATTGTGTGAGGCGGTAAACGCCCTCGACGTTTACCTTGAAGACACTCTCCCATTCATCCACACCTACGTATTGAATAGAACGAACACGCGAACTGTGCCCCGCGTTGTTGACCAATACATCGACCTGGCCAAATTCGGCCAATGTCCACGCACCAAGTGCAGCAGCGGCGTCGCCATCTTCCATATCTACGGATTTGGCGACCGCAGTTCCACCCTTCGCCTCGATAAGACTCACCACTTCATTCAATGGCTCTATTCGACGTCCCGTTAAAACCAACTTGGCGCCTTCATCGGCAAACATCAATGCGGCCTCGCGGCCAATACCGGTCCCCGCACCTGTGATGATTGCTACCTGTCCTTCGAGTTGTCCCATTTTTAGTGAATCCAGTTCATTGTGATAATTGGCGCCGGAAGTTTAATCCCAAGTTTGCCAGTTCTGTTTTTCGTCGTTCAAAATCATCTCAGCAAGTTCCCGCCCCATCTGGATCGAGTAGTTTGTTCCTCGGTCTTCCGGGTAGATCTGGGTAGTATTTGCCAAGTACAGCTTCTTCACCGGTGTGCGGTGATCTGCGATTGCATCCGAATAGTTCGTACCAATAATCGGTTGTGCCGCGCTCAGAGCGTTGTAGTGAACATTTTGTATCCACGAACGGTCGAACTCTGGATTGAATTTAGATAAGTGCGGTAAATAGAGATCGAGCAGCTCATCCTGAGACATTTTGTAGACGTCGTCAGTTCGGTCCAAGTAATTGGTCAGATAAAGAATGTTCTTCCCTGAGTACCACTCCTTAGGAAGCATGTTCGTGTGCTCGATTAAGCCCAGGAATGGAACATCAGGATCAGCAATGTTCATCCAATAAAAATCAGTAAGAGGACGATCAAGTTCGAGAACCAGTACAACGGCCGCAAGGTAATGAACTTCTGTGAGCCGCTTCTTGTACTCCTTCGGGAGTTCCACGAGATCTGGAAACGAGAAAGATGGCACAGTCGAAAGTATCGTGTCGAATTCTTCTCGAATCTGTTCCCCGGCCGAGTTTCGGGCAACTAAAGCCCGGGCTTCGCCTTCTACAACTTCAACGCACTCTACCGGAGTTGATATGTGAATCTCGCCATCACGAGATTCGATCACTGATTTGAGCTTGTCGAAAACCGTGTCGAAGCTTCCATCGGGGTATCCGAGCATCTCTCTACCGCGTATGCCCTGACGGGAGGCAAATCGAGTCTGAATCTTCGACCAGAACCAGGGCATACCGATCTGATCGTAAAACTCACCGAACTTACCTTTGAGAAGGGGTGCCCAAACTTTGTCGTAAGCCTTGCCACCTAGCCGCTCACGTAACCAATAGTCTGCCGTTTGGTCCTCAAGACCTCGCCAGTCTTTGATCCTTCCAACCTTTAGAGCGAACAATCCAAGTTTGATTCGATCCAAGAACGGAATTGCACCAAACCGCAGCAAATCCAGTGCCGTCGTGGTCTTGTAGACCTTCCCTGATGTGTAGGTTCCAACCCGAGACGGATACCACTTCATGGCATCTTCAATGCCCAGGTCAGTCATCAGGTCGAGAATAGCTTTGTCATTGGTAAAGAGATGATGGTATCCACGTTCAAGAGGACTACCACCAACAGGAATCGTTGAAGCTTGCCCACCGATAAACGGAGCAGATTCGTAGACAACGACCTTGTGTCCTTTTGAACTCAGATCAAAAGCGGCGGCTAAACCTGCAGCCCCTGCTCCGATGATTCCAATTTTCATTCTGACGAGTTCTTTCCTACGATCGATTGATCAGACGCTTGTGCGCCTTTCATCAAGCTTGAAAGTGAGTTTCCATCCAACATCAACAAAATACCACCCACCACGGTAGGTGGTACCCAGAGAGTTACATGGACCGTCAACGCATACGCCGCCGCCACTTCTTGCCCAACTCCAAGAGCAACCAAAGCAGCGGCACCGAAGAAGTCAAATGGCCCCCAACTACCTGCAGTCGAAGGGAGTACTCCAGCCAAGTTAGCAGCCGACGTGAATACAAGTATCGCCGCGATAAACTCGATTTGGCTATCAAAAATCGGTCTCAGATCAAATCCGATTGCGATCAGGTAGTACATCGCTGCCTCTGACGCCCAAACCGGTAGGGACCAAGCGAATACCTTTGCAAGATCGGCGGGAGAACTAACAACAGTTAACCCCTCAAGTAGGCGTTCAGCGATACCAAGAAGGCGGCTTCGAATTCCCTTACCCAGCATGAACATCATGCCGTCTGCCCAGCGGAGCACCGTTGATGTGCTTGCTGTTGAAATCATCAGAACCACTCCGAACACTGCGATGAATGGCAGCAAGGCGACAATTGCTAACACAACCGCCCCACCAGGTACATCAGATGAGATATCACCGACCGCTCGTTCGACCCCGACAGTGCCCAAGAGACCAGCCGCTGCGAAAAAGAAGAGCAACGCCAGAACATCTGTCGCTCGTTCGACCGCCACTGTCCCGAACGCTGCGGGTGCAGAACACGCTTCCCTTAGGCTGAGATAGTAAGCGCGTACAACTTCACCGATGCGGACGGGGATCAAGTTGTTGGCCATGTATCCGACGACGACAACGGAGTAGATGCTCTTCTGAGGTGCACCGATCAGTGGACGTAATAGAAACTTCCATCTCTCTGATCTGAACCACACTGCCACGAAGTAAAAAACTAACGATGGCGCAACATAGGCGTAGTTAGCTTCGCTGAGGACATCGCCGATAGTGTCGAAATCTACGAATAACCAGACGAATACAGCAAGAAACGCTGCACTACCTAAGGCTCCAAGCCAGAACGCTTTATTTCCGAAAAACATGTGAAATTAGTGAAAGCATTGAAACTCTAGAAAAGAGTTTTGTTTACTTGGCAGGAACTAGAGGAACTTCGTCCGAGAAATAGACGAATGAGTCGATAGTCCCCAAAGGATTGGATAATTCGCGATAGAGGAAATAGTCTACTGATCCAGCCCAACGGTCGCGGTCGACTAACGTTTCAAAGAATGTCCCTGGGGTCAGATCTCGATATCGTTCAGGGAACCACCAGCGATGAACAAGCTTCCGCCCACTGGAGAACCCGTCGGGTAACCTCGTAACCGCTTTGGCGTTGTTGTTCTCGTTGATAACAGCAATTACGCGATCTTCCCCTACAGTGATCTCATCCGACGTGTGGTCGCTGTACGAAACGTCACTATAACGGCGGAGGTACCACTGCCACGGCCAGGAGTAGGCATCTCGAATATCGATTGCCAGTTTGATTTCTGACCGGTCCCCTGTCAGATCCGCGGTCCGCTGAATCTCTTTCGCTAAATCATGAATGTCAGGAGCTGTTTGGGTGTAAACGAGCATCTCGCGGGGAACGTCTCCGTGTTCGAAGCTTGCGACCCAACCAGCCCTGAATGTGAATCCGAACAGTATTACGACTGTAAGCAATCCGGCTATGCCGATAGCTTGCGATCGACCTATACGGCTACCCAATACTTGTAGACCAAGTAGCAAAAGACCGATCGGGAACAACAGTCCAAACCAAGCTAGGAATTGAACAGCGAATCCTTCACCTGGCTCGTTGAATGCCAATCTCCAGAGCATGATGTAGAACAATGGGACGCCAACGATTGCCAGTCCTGCCTGATTCCGCCATGCATTGCGCCAGCTGATCGACATAACAACGTCGTTCAAAACAGTTGCTGCGAGAATCACCGCTGGTAAAACGATGTTCACCAACAGCCACGGCATTTTCTCTCCGGCCTCCGTGTACGCAAGGAACGTACCGATGGTCCAGAAAAACAAGAATCTGTTGAATTTGCTGGTTTTGAGCGTAAATGGAATTGCCACCGCTGCACCGAAAATTATCACCACTGCCAAATTACCGACGTAGGTAAGCACGGTCTTACCATCGGCCCCTAGTTCGAAGCTAAGGCTATTGTTGGCGAGGATTACGGTCGCCGCAGCTATCAAACCAACTAGCAACCATGGTCTGAGTCCGGACTTGAATGCGTAGTATCCGGCAGCAACTAGGCTGACACCGAAAGGTAGGAATTCATAAACCGATCCGATCATGAAGTAGTAGTACCAAGGCTGGTTACCCCGGGCTACATCCTGTTGTGCGAGCCAATAACCCAACGACTGCCAAGCACCGCTTCCGACACCCGCAGGGTACGAGCCGAAATTTGTAAATATCAGGACGAATACAAGAGCAAATACGCCGAACACGCCAAGAAATACTCTGCTCTTCCAGTACCAACCGATTGCCAAAGAGGTCGCCAAAAACGCAGCGCTAATACCTATAGCAATGTTCCATCCAACCCCGTTCGGACTTCCGGTCACGACTCCGGTCGTACCGTCTTCGGCAGCAAGCGTAATTCCGAGGGCGTTCTGGAACACAGCGACACCGGCCGCTAGCAACGGCAAGCTCAGCGTTGTGAGAAGAATGAAAAACGAAGCCTCTGGGTTGAATTCGTTGAGAGACCGTCGAGCGTAGAGCCAGTCTCGCAATTCTTTCCAAACCTGAGTCAGAAGGTATCCACCTAGTAATGCTATGACTATGTACTGAGTTTCTTTAGTAGCGAAACCAACTGCGACCAGCGCTGCAGCAATGTAGAGCCATCGATTCCGGCGTTCATCCATATATCGCCACATGACGCCAACTAGCGCCAATGTGAACACAGCCATAAAAATATCGTTGCGAGCAAAACGACTGTAGTAGAGCAGCGAAGGTGAGAATGCCAGGAACAAACCTGCAGTCAGTGCTCCGACTTGACCGATCCGAGGTTTCAGCAGCAACGGAACAAGTACTAACCCAGCTCCAAACAATGCCATCGGCAAGCGGAGCGAGAAGTCACTATCACCAACTAAGAAAAAAGAAGTTGCAATGGAATGAAATAAGAACATTCCGTGCATTAGTGGATTGTGATCGTATCCACCACCATTGAATAGCTGATACGCAAAGTAACCGTGGAGGCTTTCATCGTGATGCACGGCGCGACCGCCGAGGTCGTACAACCGCATCGCTAATGCGATAAGCACCAACCCGGCGTAAATCGAGAACTCGATTCTAAACGGGATCGAGAATCCTTTTGTTGATCCGAAGTTAGTGTTCGAAGAATCTACAGAACCAGCAGGGCGTTCTGTAACGACCGAAGCAGTTCCTGTCACCCAGCGACCGTCAATCCAGCGCCCCGCGCTTGACTGATTTACCGGAGCTGATTCATTTGAAGAGTGTTCTATAGTCAACGTTTACTTGTTCGTGCTGAACACGGTGTAATCACCATGCTCAATTATGCGATCACCAAGCGTATCGAACATTGCCATATCTATGTTGCCGTAGGTTGATGTTTCCCGCGGTCCCACCACCACCATTGTCAGATCGTATTTGTCTATCAAACTTTGCAATTCATCTTGATCAGAAGTCGTGTAGATCGTTCGAACATCATCCTCACGTCCCTGAAACAGTTCATCGCTCCCATGCCACTGAGTTTCGTGGAACGTCCAACCAAGAAGAGTCGGTACACCTGATGATCCAGCTATGCGGCCAAAGTCTGTGTAACTGCCCCCGACAGCTTCAACCAAGATATCGTCAGCGTTCCGGTAGTTTCTAAGGTCAGTGATCACGTTGAACTCATCGTCATTCCGCTCTTCCAAGAAACTCAAGCTATCCAACTCGGGTCCCAGCCCTGATGAAACTGTCTTTGTAACCGCCGAAGCTACTGTGAAGTACAGAGAACTACCAGCTAATACGGCAAAAACTATGATTGCGGTTCTGCTGACGAACTTAGAACGTCCGGAAAATGTGCCGTGCTGTTTGGCCCAGATGTGAATCCCATATCCGCCAACCACTGAGAGAACAATCCAGGCTTGATAGTAAAACTTGAATACGGTATTCATTCGATTTCCGAAGAGATCGTGCACAAAGAACAGTTCGGCGGCGAACAACAGATATAGCGCGAGTGCAGCGAGGGTCATTACAAAATGAGCACCATCATCGGCACCTCGTTGAGCACGGGTCATAACTACCGCGATCAGTACCGCCGCCACACCGCCAAGAAGTCCCGTCACGGGTAGTCGTGAAATCACATCCGACAATTGAGCTGAATCATTAAACGTTAAGTGCGTGACTACCCAGACCAACCACGGCACAAACGTCAGAATCAAACCAGTTATCCACGCTGGTCGCCAGACTAATTGTTCGTCAATAGTGCTGTTCGCACCGGATCGTCGCAGTACTCCGTTCGCTGCTCGAAGGTATTTAGTTACGAATAGAAGCACAACAGGTATTCCCACGGAAACCAGTAGTAGCCATATCGAAATTAGATGGATTGGACGAGTCCCATACTTAACCGGAGCCAGCGGTGGCCACTGAACTTGACTCTCGGCAGTTCCGAAATAGAACGGTGAATAAATCAAGATCCCGGCTAGCCACAGGATCGCCATTGGTAACGCTGCCCAAATCAACGACTTGATTCCTGGCTGCCGCATAGATATCCAGCCTGCGACAACCAATCCTGTCGAGAGCAACAATAAAAGTCCGACATCCCAAAAATTGATAAATCCCGAAGAACCAATCACCACCGAAACGATCACCGTGGCTGGAATGTTTTTCTTCAAGGCGGTGAACGATACAGTCCTGTTGGCTACAAACAGCGCCGTTATAACCGTGAGTCCCGTCAATACGAACGGTATCGACATTAGATGTGGGTGAAAATCTCCGAGTAGGAAGCTGAAGAATGGGAACTCTTGGATTGTGAAATCCAGATCTTCTCCCGTTTCACTAAAGGTGTTCGTGATACGAGAACTCTTCCACCACCACCAGGAATCGTCTGGACGCCACGTGACTATGCGACTAACTCGCTCATAGTGATCACCGTGATACCAGTTCAGCAATCCGTCAGGTGCTGCACGGGTGATATCAAGTAATGTCCAGAGACCTGACATGTTGGACATGGTCAAGAGCAGGATCGCGGAAGCACCGCCTGCGATAAGAGAATCCCTGGTCCGTCCACCGTCTCTTCTCACCAATGTGACAACCAGAGATGCTGCCACAGAAGCAGCCAAACCCGCGACAAGCGCTATTCCGACATTGAACGCAATCGAGGGAGGTGCGCCAGCCATCGCATTCACACCGCCGTAGATCCAGTAGCCAAAATAGTAGTACGCGACAGGCTCACCAGCCAACCAAAGATCTTGAGGTGGAGCATGCTCGGCACTTGTGACCGCCGTCAGCATCATGAGATCCATTGGTTTCTCGGTGCCTGATGCGGCAGGATCGAATATTCTTAGTGACAAGAACATCAAAAAGAAAACAATGAATGCCACTTCAATCGCAAGGATGGTCCGCCAGCGTCGGACTAGCGATTTTCGGAATTCATTCCAGTTCGAACGCAGAGTCCAGGAACTGAGTATCGCTAATAACGACAAGCCAACCCACCAAACAACTGGCGAGTTAGGAATAACTTGGGTGTAAGAGGCAAGCCACACGAACGTTGCGATCAACAACATTCCGACTGGTTTAGAAATCGCCCAACCGCGATCCGCTAGGACAGGAAATGCTCGAGCCACAACAGGGAACGTGGCGAGACCAATAATCTCGACAGTCAAGAGTGTTGCGATTGCTTGCAGCATTTACAGACTTACGTCGCTGATGTTGGTTGATCTCTACTAAGTGGTAGGTTCAGGGAGAAGCGCGTCGGCAAAGGCTTCAGGATCGAACGCCGAAATATCGGCTGATTTTTCTCCCGTGCCGATGAACCATATTGGCAACCCAAGTTCACCTGCAATGGCAAGGGCTACGCCACCTTTGGCTGTTCCATCGAGTTTGGTCAAGAAAACGCCGTTACAGTTCACTGATTCGGTGAATGATTTGGCTTGCATTAAGCCGTTCTGACCCGTCGTACCATCGATCACCAGAAGAATGCGTTCAGTGAAGCCTGCGCCGTTTTTCTCGACGATACCTCGAACCTTCCGCAACTCTTCCATCAAGTTGTGGGTAGTGTGAAGCCGCCCAGCTGTATCAATGATTAGCAGGTCGACTTTTCGAGCACGAGCAGCGTTCAAGGCGTCGAACGCAACTGCACCTGGGTCACTTCCCGCACTTTGAGAAATTACGGGGACACCGAGTCGCTCGCCCCAGATGTTGATCTGCTCGATTGCGCCTGCTCTGAACGTATCGGCGGCAGCGAGCATAACGTTTTGACCTTCAGATTTCGCAACGTCAACAATCTTAGCGATCGAGGTGGTCTTCCCTGCCCCATTGACCCCAACGACGAGAAGTACGACCGGTTCATTGTCTGGAATCGGGTCGATGTCTGACGAGTCAGTAAGCATCTCGGCAATTAGGGATCGCATACGCACTCGTACTTGATCAGGCTCCTTAAGCGATTCGTCACTAACGATGTCACGAAGGTCATCGATCAGACTCATCGTTGTGTTCACACCGACATCAGAGATGACTAACGCTTCTTCCAACTCGTCCCAGAAATCATCATCGATATTGGTACGACGGAATATTCCACCGAGACGCCCTCGCCAAGCTGATCCCGTTTTCTGAGAGCTTTCAGCTGTTTTTTCTTTCTTCTTAAATACGCCGAACAGTTTCGTTGCCTCTTCGCAAATTTCTAAAATTGTTTAGTGGTTGGAGCTGGAACCAGAGTTCAATATCACCAAAGCCCGGCTTGCAGCCTCACGTTCAGCATCAATTTTCCTCGACCCCTCTCCTAAAGCAACTGACTCTGAGTCAATTACAACCTCCATTGTGAATATAAGGTCGCTTGGAATTCCAAATTCAGAGACGAGTCGATACCGCGGAGGCTTGCTGCCATTTGCCTGTAGATACTCCTGAAGTAGTGACTTCGGATCCTTCTTTGTTTCAGTCCGAAGGGCTTCGTCTACATGCTCACCGAGCCAGCGGTTTACAAACTCAGACGCTTGTCTGTACCCACGGTCCACGAATACGGCACCAACAACTGCTTCAAAGGTATCTGCAAGGTTCGAGGACCGATCATTTCCGCCTGCAGCAGATTCGCCTTTCCCCATCACTAACCACTCGCCTAATCCAATGCTCCGAGCTGCTTTAGCGAGGGTTTCTCGTCTCACAACTTGGGAACGTCTCACTGTCAGGTCCCCCTCTGCAAGATCAGGAGCGCCTGAATACATTCGATCGGCAACAACCATCCCTACTATCGAATCTCCTAGAAACTCAAGTCTCTCGTTCGAAACTGGAGGAGTGTCGGGGTGTTCGTTCGCAAACGATTGGTGAGTAAGGGCAAGAACCAAAATCGACCTGTCGCCGAACTTAACGTTTATGGCAAGTTCGACTTCTTCGATCTGGTAGTCATCCAGTGGGCTAATTGGCAAGTAACTTTAGTCTCGGGCGTCTCGGGGCCATGGCGGTTGCGGACGCTTCAATTCTCCGAAATATTTGCGAGCACTAGCAATTCCCATGAAGTCTCTAAACGCACTAATCGATTCATCTTCAGGTGGAGTAAACATTTTCAGAAATGCTGACGTGCCGTCTGCGAATACAAATGTAGGAGTACCGAAAACACCGTGCGCTAGTGCTTCCTCATGATCGACACCAATCGAAGCCAGCGTTTCTGGGTCATCTAAAACAGTCGTGAATTTTTCGATATCAAGATTGGCCGCTTGAGCGATCTCTAGAACAGCCTCACGCGTGCGTACATCTTCTCGATCGACATGCTTCGCATGGAGTATCTTTTCCATATAGTCGTTGTGGGCCTCAGTCCCCAGCGATCGGGCTGCGATACCACCTCTAAGCGGCCACAATCCGCGGCTCAGGTAAGAGGAATCCTGTTCCCACGCTTTCCATTCGTCTCCCTCTTTGGAATTAACCTGTTCCAACGCGAAACTACGCCAGTTAATCTCGAGTTCGTCCCCGAGCTCTTCCTTCACCCTGGCCAGCCAAATGCCGGCCTGACGCACCCATGGTCAGGTGTAGTCGATGAACACATCGATTTTGACAGGAGAATTTACTTGCATCGCTTCCACAGCTTCTTTCACTTATCCCACTTGTGTTGCGTCAAAGTCTAGCAACGCCACATCAAATCGTTCAGGCAATCATTCTGCTTTTACGCTTAGTATTTGATTTTCTGCACTAACTTACCGCCAATGCCTAACTTAGCCCAACTTTTAACAACCAAGTCATCGACCGAATACCAGCGCGTATTCCAGTTGTGTCGGGAAATAGCCAATCAATTAAATGATGTGGACGGTGTCTACGTTGTTGGCGGAGTTGTACGTGACCTGATTCTTGACCGCGAACCTGGCGACATCGACCTCTCCGTGGTGGGTGATGCAAAGGTGTTTGCAGAGACCCTCTCAAACCGCATGGGTGCAACCAATCCGGTCGAATCTCAATTTCTCACTTACAAGATCATCCTAAAAGATATCGATGGCCTGTCAGAAATCGATGTAGTCAATGCGCGATCCGAGACCTACGCCGGCCCGGCGGCTCTGCCAGATATAACTCCAGGATCGATTGACGACGATCTGAAACGAAGAGATTTCACTATCAACTCTATGGCGATTTCGTTGAATGATTCCGATTGGGGAACGCTATTTGACCCAACCAACGGGTTCGCCGACACAATGCGGAAACGGATCAAAGTCCACCATGACGAGAGCTATGTGGTTGATCCGACCCGAATTTTCAGAACGGTTCGCTACGCAGTTCGGTTGGGATACTCAATAGATTCCCGAACTATCGAGCTAATTAGCCACACACTCGACAATATCGGACGTCTCAGTGGAGCACGCATCCGCCATGAGTTCGAACTAATGCTCAACGAGCCAAATCGAGTCGAAATCCTCAAGAAATCTGAAGAACTTGGTCTGCTGGCGGCTATAAGCCCATCTTTGCGCGTCGGCGCAAAGGCACTTCAAGTGCTTGAATCACAGACTGAAGATGGCAGCATTTCCAACGAAATGACGGATCTGCTCGCAATCGCTACGTTCGGATTGAATGAGGACGAGGCGAAACAAGTTGTATTACGATTCGATGGACCCGGCGGCTGGGGTGAATCTATCCTCGGAAACGCGACACTGTCGAAAATTGTCGCAGTACTAGATCAGCCAAATATTAAACCTAGCGAAGTCTCTGAAATACTCCAACCTATTCCGCTAGCCTCAATTAGTGCGTACATCACCGCAGGGCCACCTCTTCCGAGACGAGATCGTATGACTGACTACATCACACGAGTCAGGTTTATACAGCCTGAAATCAGCGGTGTTGATCTACTCGGTGAAGGTATTCCTGAAGGTCCAATCATCGGGAAGTTGATGGACGTTGTGCGCCGAGCCAAACTAGACGGCGACGTGGACACTAAACAAGACGAAATTGACCTAGCGAAAAGTCGATTGCCCGGTTTCTTGACGAGCTAAAGTTCATCTTCCGGAAGTGCTCGATCGACGTGCGTGCCACCCCACTCAGATGCTCGACGGGCCAACCGTTCTCGGTGGAACATGTACTGATTTGCCAAAGCTGAATGCTCACCAAAATAGTCACGTGCCCAGTCGGCAGCGTACGTCAGCGAGGCTTTTTCAGGAACGTCGTACCACTTGTGTAGCGCTCGAAGGATGTGGCGGTCAACAATGAATGATTCAGGTTTGTCGAGCGAGAACGCCAGTACGCAATCCGCTACCTTCTCACCAACGCCATGCAGACCGATCAGTTCTTCTCGTGCGTCTTTGTAGGATGCTTCACGCAAGTCAACGAGTTTGAGTTGACCAGACGCTATCGCCTCGGCAGCCGGGACTAAGTATTTCGCTCGAAATCCGAAACCGAGGTCACGGAGAAATTGTTCACCAGCTTCGGCTATGACTTCCGGCTCGGGGAACGTTACATCTCTTGCTTCAGGACCAACTGAGTAGCCAAGATGTTCAGCAGCCGAGTTTACGTTCAACTTGATTCGAGGAATATTCGACGTGCTGGAAGTGATAAAGCTGAATAGGCACTCCCATGGTTCCTGTCGAAGAACTCTAAGACCTGAATAGCCACGCAATGCAGGTCCCAAACAAGGATCGTCGGCAAATTTTGATCTGAAACCTTCTATGTCTTGATCTTGACCGAGGTACTCGAACATAGAGTGTTCAAGTCCCTCAACACCCCTGCTGTCTAGCGGGGTGACCAGAACTCCGCCCTCGGCTTCGATGACGTTGATGAGACGTCTTCCAACGACACCTCTGTAGCCTCCAGATTCCTCAGGCCACCAGCGGAAGGCTTGTCCTCCATCAAGAGTCGCAGACACGTCGACATAACCGATGGGCAGATAAACGGAGTCGGTTGTCACAATATTGTTTTCAGATGTTGTCACTCGAATGTCCCGTTTTTCCAGCTTTCCAACAATGGGAATAGGCGTTCGCTGCTCACTCGACGTACGGTGCATCGAGGCAACGAACGCTGGAATTTCACACCATAGTTTTTAGTTACGATCCGGTTGTCGAGAATCACGAATACACCGCGATCTGTTTTCGATCGTATTAGACGACCGAACCCCTGTCGAAAGCGTTGCACGGCTTCTGGAATACTGTACTCACCAAATCCGTCTTCGAACTGCTCACTCCGAGCAGCTACAATTGGGTCGGACGGCACAGGAAATGGCAATCGCGCCATCACAAGAGCATCGAGCGAAGCCCCTTGAAGGTCAACGCCTTCCCAGAGGCTACTTGTTCCCAATGCGATTGTTGGTCCATCCTCAGCAAGCATTCGCATGATTCGAGCCGGTGACCCATCCGCACCTTGTGCGATGACCCGAATGCCTTCGTTGCCGAGCACTGACGATATCGCTTTGCGCGCATTATCTAGTGCAGATATCGAAGTGAACAGGGCGAGGACGCGACCCGCGCTAGATTTAGCGATGTCGACTAACACGTCCGCTGTTGCGTTTGCGAATCCAGGGTCACCAGGGGCAGGCATATCTTCAGGAACTGCGATCAAGGTATTCTTTTTATAGTCGTAGGGGGAACCAAGCACGAGATCTTTGCCGGTGCTTAGTCCAATCGAATTCCGATATCTCTCGAAGCTCTTTTCGTAAGCGATAGTTGCCCCTGTGAGAATTACCGATTTGTCAGTTTCGAACAGAGCTTGGTTCAGCTTGTGAGAAACATCGAGCGGTGCACCATTGATATTCGTTCCGCGGTTACCTGATTGTGCTCGAAGCCAGTACACGCTTTCTTCGAGGGGTTCAGGGATGGCTTCCCTGAGCGCAGTGACTGCCGATTCCACGGAATCTTTCACCGCATATGCGTCGAGAACCAGTCCTTCAACTGAACTATCTTTGGTAGCAGATGCCTGTTCACAAAGCTCTCCCAGATGAGCAGACACCTCAAGAAGCCGAGTATTGGCGTTCTCCCACGCTATCTCCATGTCACTCCAGATTGGCTGAGAGCGCACACCGCTAGTCAAGCGGAGTTCAGACTGCTGCTGCCCGCCCCGAGCATCGGTCGCAGCAATCTGTGCGGCTAGATCGAACATCACCGATGCGTTTTGTATTGCCGATTCCACAGCTTCGGTTGCCTGTGCAGCAATATTCGTCGATGCATCAAGTGCGTTGACAACACCTTTCGAAATCGTAGTTGCCAATCTTGAAAGAATTCCGCGATTCCCTGTCAGCTGTCGAAGTTCGTTTTCAAGCTGAAATTGATTTACTGAGAATCCCAGATGGCTCGTCGCTGCTGATTCAAGATGGTGAGCTTCATCAATGATCAACACATCGTGTTCGGGAAGCAATCCTCCACCCATGGCGATGTCTGACATCAACAATGCATGATTGATAATTACTACATTCGAAGCATTGGATTGATTTCTAGCTTTCCGTAGGAAACACGGACCTTCGTTGGAGGGGCACATAACAGCGCCTTGGGCGGAGAACCTGCTGAACAATGGTGTGAGACGGCCGAGTGCAAGTTCGCTTCGGTCTCCGGTTTCGGTCTCACGCAGCCAGACTAGAAGTTTCGATAAAAGTTTGGATTCAACATCGTTCGGACCAGTCGATAACACAGCGTTCTGCCATCGCTTAAAGCAAACGTAATTCGCCCTACCCTTCAACTGGGCTGCTCTCATGCGATCAGCTTTTTCGCCTGATTCACGTAGAGCACCAGAAGTGATTTCGATATCTTTTCCGATCAACTGCTCTTGCAGATTAATCGTGTTTGTCGAAACAACTACCTTCTTGCCGGCACGAATGGCCTGTAGAACTGATGGGATCAAATAGGCAAGTGATTTACCGACACCCGTTCCGGCTTCGACAATGAGGTGTTCCTGATTCTCAATTGCCTCGGCAACGGCTTTTGCCATTTCTACCTGTTCCGGACGCGATTCGAACCCTTCGAGAGTCTTTTCGAGTGACCCGCCCTCGCCAAAGATGGCATCAACCGATTCGTCCATTTTCTGAGAATCAATCTCGTCTTGACCGTATTTATGAGGCTCGGCAGAAGGCGTTTTCGAATTAGTTCTTAGGCGAAGAGAAAGCTCTTTCGGATCGATTCCGGTAAGACTGTCGCTAGTCGGAAGTAACGGAGAATCGTCTGAATCGAGGATTCGTCTCGCAAGAGCGCCGAGTGGAGTATTGGCTTTTTCGCCCAGGCTTTTAATTTGCTCGAGTACTGACCTGTCGAATCCCTCAATGATCCCTAGCAGGTGAAGAAAAAGATCACGAGTTGCGAGTGCATCCGATAACGCCCTGTGTGGGTTGTCATGCAAGAACCCGAAACGTTGAGACAACCGGCCTAGGCTGTACTCCGGCCCTGCTGGGAGAGCGATTTCAGCCATCGACATCGTGTCGTAAAGACCATCGGGTTTCACGTCATGAGAACGTAAGAATGACGCATCAAATCCGACGTTGTGCCCGATGATAGGAACCCCAGACACAAATTCGGCAACTTCAGATCGAACGTCATCCCAACCAGGCGCAGAATCGACATCGGCCTGAGTAATGCCAGTGAGACCGATGATGAAACTCGAGAGCTTGCGTTGCGGGTTTACCAATAAGCTCATCGTGTCCATTTGCTCACCACCAACGAACTTGACTGCACCGACTTCAATTATTCGATCTGTTTTCGAATTAATTCCGGTCGTCTCAAGGTCGAGAGCGATAAGTGTGTCTTCGTGGATTCCGGTCAATTATTTGTAATTTCGTTGAAGTTTTGGGGTGCGATGCGGGGTTGCCAAACTAGCGTCCGACTCTATCGGAATCCCAGCTCACTCTAGCCGAGAACAAGACTAGGTTCTGAAGAGTTCAGGCCAATTAGTAACCGGCTGTTTTCAGTGCCAACTCGACATTTTCGAATCCCGATTCAATCTCATTGGCGTCGATAGCTCGAATTACATCAGCCATCGCGGCGTTCACTGGAGTATCTATTCCGATGGTTGAACCTTGTTGGCATACAAATCCGTTCATCTGGTAGATCTCAGTCGGCCGCCCTTTGACCACATCCTGTGCCATTGACGGTCGCCAATTGGCTCCAGAAGATTTCTCAGCAAGCTCAGCGTCCAGCAATTCGTAGACGTCGCCTCGTGAGGCATCCGCCCATTCTTTTGCTGATTTACCGCCAAAGTTCTCAACATCGTGACCAAGCGCTAGTCCGACTGCTGCAGCTTCTTGGGCCAAACGAATCTGAAGTTCTCGGCCTCGTGCATGTTTGTTGAGATCGGCCATGCCCATACCGCTCGCAGCAGCGACAGGGTTCCCCATGGAGTTTTGCCCGAGCTTGGCCCATCGTTCACCCCACAAATTGGTCGTCACTTTCCCGCCATCGACTGGATCCAAAATATCGATGAGTTCATGAAGGCGAGGAGTGTCACTTCCGTCATGATTACCCGCTCTAAACACAATATGACCATGATCGCGACGGCGAGATTCGCCGGGGCGTTCGACCTTTCCTGCTTCCCACACGGCAACTGAGATGCTCGACATAACCAAACCGACCGCACGATATGCTCCAACCGCATCGGCGATCGCCGGATCAGTCCAAGTATTTTGGGATGAAACGATGTAGCCCTCGGGTTTCACAAATTTGTTGATGAACGTTGCAGCCCAGGCAGTGTCGTACGCTTTTACAGCAACGAATCCGATGTCGAATTTTGCCTCACGAGCGAGAAGTTCGTTCTCGTGAAGGTGAAACATCGTAGGATGCGTAACGAATGATTCATGGGGACCGTCGACGTGCAGACCGTTCTTCTTAATGGTCTCGACCTGTTCATCCCACATATCGACGAGAACGACGTCGTGCCCTGTGTGAGATAACCAACCGCCAAGATAGGTGCCTACAGCTCCTGCTCCGATAAAAATGATTCGCTTTTTGTTTGAGTTATCTGGCATCAAATGTGACCTGTAGGACTGAATAAGTTGGTGAATCTGTTGAGTTTAGTCGTAGCAGACCGCTTCAGAACCAGCCCGACGACGTTCGGAGCTACCAATAAAATCATCTTGTAGCTCGGTTGGTGGATATGTGTAACGTTTACTCGACATCAGCCATGCTTCCTCTCGAGTATCGCTCGTTCGCACTGTGACATCTTTACGCTCCATCACCGAACTCTTGAGATGAGTTCCTAAACCTGGCTCAGTTGGTGCCATTAGATACCCGTCTTTGATTTCGAAATCAGGTTCGATGAAGTCTCGGTACCATCCCAAGTGCATCGCTCTGTTGTATTCCATAATCATCACGTTTGGAGTCGCCATTGCGATGTGCGCACAAGCAAGCATATTCACAGGGCCTACACAATCGTGCGGAGCAATCGGCATCTGATGCGCTGAAGCAAGAATGGCTATTTTCTTCACTTCGGAAATACCGCCTGTCCAAGTCAGGTCTGGCATTGATATTCGTGCGGCAGCGGTCTCTATAAACCGTCTGTGTTGATAGCGAGTCATCAATCGTTCGGCAGCTGCAATTGGTATCGATGTTGCTGACTGAAGTCTTGCGTGCGCCTCTTCATTCAACGGTGAAATCAGCTCTTCATGCCACATCGGTCGTAGAGGCTCCATTTGCCTAACGATCCGAATTGCGTTTGGTAGGTTCCATTTGCCGTGACCGTCGTTTGCAACTTCGATATCCATACCTAACTTGTCACGAATCTCTCGCAATGGGCGAAGTGCCCAATCGAGGTCGTCCTTGAAAAGAAGTTGACCATCGGATTCCCTGGCAATGAAATCTGTTGGGGACATCTTCATTCCTGAGATGCCTTCGTCCAAAAGTCGTTGAGCGACGCCGACAGGGTCATTCCATACATCGTGTCCGTCAGTGATTTCACCGTAGACGCCGAGCGTGTTGTACACCTTGATCCTATGTCGAGTACCGCCGCCGATGATTTCGAATATGGGTAACTGGAGATCTTGCCCTTTGATATCCCAAAGAGCGACATCAAGAGCTGAGATTGCACGTAACTCGGCTCCTCCATAACCTGCGTGGTCTGAGAGTCGAAACATGGTTTGCCAGTGACGCTCGATTTCTGCAGGGTCACGACCAATCAACAGCGGTCCAAAATGATCGTGAATGGCTGATTCAACCGTCGATGCCCCGTACCAGGTTTCACCAAGACCGATCAGCCCTGTATCGGTGTGTATCTGTACGAAAATGAGATCAGGAAACTGGCCAACTCGAATCGTTTCAATCTTGGAGATGATCATCCGTTGTCTCCTTCTTCCGTGATCGACGCTTCAGATGAACCGTATTTTTGAGATCGGAAATCGGTAATTTGTTCCATGTCCGACCACATCTCGTCTCTAAACCATCCGCCGCCATCCCAGCCTTCATCGTTCATTCCAGGAATCATCACAGAATCATCGCTATAGCGAAGTATCACATCAGAGCGATCAAACACCTCAGGTCTCAACCTAGTCCCAATTCCCGGTGCTTGAGGGGCGTTCAGCCAGCCATGTTCGATGGGCGGAAGAGGGTCTACAAAATCGCCATACCAGCCGTAAAGATATGGCCGGACGTGCTCCATGATCATCGCGTTGGGAGAATTCATACAGATGTGAGCACAGGCAAATATATTGACCGGACCTGTGGCGTCATGAGGTGCCACGGGCAACTGGTGTGCCGACGCCATCACGGCGATGCGATGTGTTTCGCTAATGCCACCTGTCCAAATCAAATCAGGCATAACAATCTGTGCTGCACCATTTTCGATGTATTCACGAAGTTGCCACCGGGTAAGCAATCGTTCCGATATACATATCGGAGTCGAAGTCGAATCTTGCAATTGCTTTAGGGCGACCGGATTCAGGACAGGCATCAAGTCTTCCTGCCACATTATGTCCAGTTGCTCCATTTCTTTGGCAATCTGAATAGCGACTGGCAAAGCCCATTTACCGTGACCATCATTGGCGATCTTTATACCGTCACCAACGGCATCACGCACGTCTCTAAATGGCTTCAGAACGTGATCGAGGTCTTTGGGTGCGAGATGCTGTCCTTCACTGGGTGTTGCAACAGGAATAGTTGATCCCATTTTCATGGCGACTATTCCATCATCTATTAATTCTTTTGCCAAGTCGCCGCAACCCTCGAAAGGTGCTCCGGTTGCGTATACCCGAATCTTTTTACGTACAGCTCCTCCAAGAAGTTCATACACCGGAACACCAGCGGCCTGCCCTTTGATGTCCCACAGCGCCATGTCGATCGCTGAAATAGCCCGTAACTCAGCTCCGCCGTATCCTGCGTGGTCCGACAGTCGAAACATATTCAACCAGTGGCGTTCGATAGCGAACGGGTCGCGTCCAACAATCAAAGGAGCGAAGTGATCGTGTACAGCGGACTCAACAGTCTTTGATGCATACCAAGTCTCTCCAAGCCCGATGAGATCTGTGTCGGTATGAACACGCACCCAGATGATGTCGGCCGGGTCGCTCACGCGTACAGTTTCGATTTGGGTGATCTTCACGTTCGAGTATCGCTTTGTATAAAGGTGCTTCAATTGCGGTCGTGACGGTCGCCGAGTATACGCCGGGTCAGGTTAGAATTCGCCGTCACATCAGAATGTAATTAGCATCGTTGTACCAACGCACCGAGATGTACAGTCCATACAGAGCAAGAGGTTTGAATTGAAAGCAGCCAGAGTTGTAGCCCGACGCAAGATTGAATTTCTTGACGTGCCCGAGCCAGGACCTCTTGAACAAGGCGAGGTTCAGGTCAAACTGGAATCGTTATCTATTTGCGGTAGCGATATTTACCTTGAATATGACGCCGAATTGCCTGAAGAAGACTACCCGTTTGTGCCCGGCGCTCCGATGCATGAGTGCGCAGGTGTAGTCGTCGATAGTCGAGACCCTGACTATAAAGAGGGACAGCGAGTCATCGTCATCCCTCGTGACGTTGCCGGAATGCAAGAACAGGTCGTACAAACCGCTGACCGACTCATCAAGCTTCCTGAGTGGGGTGATTTGTCGGAATGGGTGATGTGTCAGCACTCCGGTACTGCGCTCTACTCTGCACGTAAGTGGGGCAACCCAATGGGCAAGAAAATCGCTGTCCTCGGTCAGGGAGGCATCGGCCTTACGTTCACCATGATTGCCGAGCGTCAGGGTGCACAGCAGGTCGTTGGTATCGATCTCGAAGAGTACCGTTGTCGCAAGTCGTCGGAACTCGGAGCAACTCACACGATCAATGCTTCGAATGAAAACACTATCGAAGCATCGACAGAAATAACTGATGCCGAAATGTTCGATGTGGTTGTCGATGCGAGTGGAAACCCAGACGGACTGGGAATCGCTATTGATCTGGTGCGAGACCAAGGCCAGATCATTTCGTTCAGTTTGATCGATCCGACAACTGCGTCATTCGACCACCGAAAGTGGATGGGGAAGAACATTCAGATGAATGCCACGGTTATCGCAGCCACCCACGAGCCGATTAAAGAAATCAAAGAAATCGTTGCCCTTAAGGAACGTGGGTGGATCGACCCTGGCGTTCTCAAAACGCACGACACCCAGTTTGAAAATGCTCAAGACGCGTTTGAGATGTACCGATTGCGTCAGGATGGAGTTATCAAAGTAGCTATGTCCATCTAGCCATCTCGATGGCATAATCGTTCTCGATATTCATTTATTAGTTTTTACGCATAAATAGGAGTTTTATATGTCTGGTGAAGTAGGATCCGCAGCACCGGCGTTCAACCTTTTGGACACCGACGGCAATGAATTCAATTCAAGTTCACTCGCAGGCAAGAAGGCCGTAATTGCTTTCTTCCCAGCGTCATTCAGTGGTGTGTGTGCTGAAGAGCTCTGCAGTTTCCGCGACTCTCTTGCAGACTTCACCGCTGTAGATGCTGAAATTCTGGGTGTAACGGTTGATGGACGATTCGCCAACGGAGCATTCCGAGACGCGAATAATCTCCCTTTCCCGATTCTTAGTGACTACAGGCACACTGCTATCGCCGACTATGACGTCGTTTGGCCTGACTTTGCTGGAATGGAAGGCTACACAGCCGCTCGAAGGTCAGTATTCGTAATCGGGACCGACGGCAACATCTCTTGGAAGTGGTTGTCGGACGTACCGTCTGATCTTCCATCGATAGACGATGTTAAGTCTGCTGTTGCGTCAGCGAGCTAACTGCGAAGATTCGTAAGTACATTTCAAACAAGCCTCGGAGTATTCCGGGGCTTGTTTGCTTTAACAGTCAGGTGCATCATGCGACCGATCAACACACGGGCTTAGTTCACCGGATTCATCAAGATGCCGAAATTTAACTCAATCTCTATCTCCGACAATCTCAATTCGTCGAGGAACGATTCTGGTTATTGGGGTAAAAAAAACGGCAACGTCTATTCGTGACCTCCCGGTTGGAAAACAGTCTTTTTGGGGCGTTCCATTCTCGCTTGAAACTTCCGGCAACGACTTGATGGTGATCAGCGGAGGTGGTGAGGAAGTCATCCAAATTGGAGCCTCCGGTTCGCATCTTGTGTTTGCTCATTTTTGCGACGAGAACGCGACTACCACGGTAGCCGGACAGTCTTCTGATTACTTGAATCCAGTGGTTACCGCACCCGGCGAACACATTGGAAATTATGTAGTGGTGTTCGAGAATGGATCAAAACACACCCAGTCGATACGGAGACGGTTTGAAATCAATCAAGCTCAAACCCGAATGCAAAGTGGGTTTTCTTCAAGACAGCATCAGGGTATTCAAAGTCTTCCAAAACGTTGGCCATATCCAGACAACGCCTGGGGGAGATGGCAAACCGGTGTAATGGTAGGGCCTCCACCAGCGAACGGCAGAACCCCTGCTAAAGACGATAAGAATGGACGATCCAACCCACCAGCATCGTGGACTATTTATGCCCTTGAACTCCCGTCTTCATCGAAAAAAGTCTCATCTCTGAGAATTGAGTCGACGGGAGCTGCCAATTTCGCAATTGGAGCGATCACCGTCTTTGATGGCGTTGAAAATCCACTTCGTCATGAGCCACTAGAGACTATCCAAATAAGTTCTGGCAATAAATCTGCGGAGAGCTTACAAGTCGAAGTTGATCTCGGAGTGATCGCTCGACAGCAGGATGTTCAAAGCTTCGATGGTGCCGATTGGCTGGTAGATCCCGTACGCGGTTGGGGAGAGTCGGCTGAGACACCCGAAACAATCTCCACTGTGGATGTCACAGCGTCAGCCGACGCAACTTTGTCAGTCGACGAGCACGAGCTGGAGCTTCGTTCTCTCTTAGAAACGGGAGAAGCTACCAGTGCAGATGGGAAACTGAGTGCAAAAGTCCTTACCTCCCAACGCACCTGGGTCCACGGCAAAATCATCGATTCTGACACAGGAAAGCCAACTGCGGCCCGGGTACATTTTCGTTCACCTGACGGTAGGTATTTTCCACCCTATGGGCACTCGCACGAAGTGAACGACAACTGGTTCGAAGACTATGGTGCCGATCTGTTGCTTGGCGATACACCGTACGCGTACATCGATGGCACATTTCAGGGTGAGCTACCTGTTGGAGACGTCTATGTTGAGGTGTCTAAAGGTTTTGAGTTCGAACCAATCCGTAAAAAGATCAACATCGCGCCTGGTCAACGTGAACTTGAAATATCCTTAGATCGAAATTCCAATCTCCGAAAATCTGGTTGGGTAACAGCTGATACCCACACGCACTTCCTCACTCCTGAAACTGCGCACCTTGAAGCGGCCGCTGAAGACATCAATGTCATCAACCTTTTGGCAGCACAATGGGGCGATTTATACACAAACGTCGGAGACCTAACTGGAGAGGTTTCCGGTTCATCCTCAGATGAAACAATCGTTTGGGTTGGTAGCGAGAATCGTCAGCACTTCATGGGTCACATTAGCCTCATGGGAGCGACCGGCTCACCGATATTCCCAATGTCGACTAGTGGCCCAACTGAGGGATATATAGGTGACCCAACAGTACGGGCAATGAGTGAGTGGGCTGATGAGGCTCATGAAAAAGGCGGACTCGCAATTGTCCCTCACTTCCCGTTCCCGCATTCAGAAGTAATTGCCGAGGTCGTCCTCGGCAAAGTTGATGGCCTTGAAATCCGTGATTTCCACGTGCCGAGCATGGATACGTTCGCAGTGCACGAGTGGTATCGACTTATGAGCTGTGGTTACCGAGTGCCGGCAGTCGGCGGAACCGACAAGATGTCGGCTGGGATGCCGGTTGGTGGAGTAAGAACCTATGCGTACATTGGTGATCGAGAGTTATCGCATGAATCGTGGAGTGACGCAGTCCGCGCAGGACGCACTTACACCACTAGTGGCCCGCTGATGGATTTCACGGTGGAAGGGCTTCGTCCAGGAGACGAACTACCGCTCCCTGAATCTGGAGGCTTTGTACACGTAACAGCCACTGCTACGTGCGCGATGCCGATCAACAAACTTGAAATCGTGTTCAACGGTCAAGTAATCGCCCAGGCAGAATCAACCGAAGGAGCGAAACTGTTAGCGATCGATGAGAAGCTTGAACTTCCTGGAAGCGGCTGGATCGCCGCTCGCGCAGTAAGCAATCATGTTGCTTGGCACGTTTGGCCCGTCAACTTTGCCGCCCACACCTCCGCTGTCTACGTGAAAGCAGGGCGAACTGAGGTGTTCGATGCGGCGTTGAGTGAATATCTCATCACAACAATGCAAGGTGGCGTCGAGTGGCTCGACACACTTGCAACACGTGCCGACGCGGCTAAGCATGCGACTATCCGAAAGGTGTTTACCGACGCAATTGGTTCAGTGAATAAAAAGATGCCGCACACTCACAGTGACGGCACTACTCATACTCACTGAGAACGGGGAACTCTATTCGTCGTTCTTGGGATTCTTAGGACGAACTGACCCCGCACTCACTCCGCCATCCATGAGGAGCTCTGCTCCCGTCATGTAGGAAGCATCATCGGAAGCTAGGAACAAAATGCCTCCGGCAATATCATCTGGCTTGCCCCAGCGCCCGAGGGGAACTCGGTCAGTTCGATACTTGCTCTGCTCGGCATCCGTGTACAGATAATCGGTGAACGGAGTGTGCACCCAACCCGGCATGATCGTATTTACTCGAATACCTAGGCCGGATAGTTGCAGTGCTGCTGACATCGAGAAGTTCAGCATCCCACCGCGTGAGAACGAATAGGCAGACCCATAAGAGCCTGAGCCTTGTTTAGCGGCCATCGATGCCAAATTGATGATCGAGCCGCCACCTGACTGTTCCATCGGTTTTGCCACAGCACGGGTTCCAAGGAATATTCCTACGGTGCTGATCTCCATTGTTTTCTTCCAGACAGCAGGTTCGATGTCTAGGATCGACTTCGGATCGAGGATTCCGGCAATGTTGACCAGGACATCAAGACGCCCGAAGTGTTCCATCGTTGCGTCAACAACTGATTTCCACTCGCCTTCCTCTGTGACGTCGAGGTGCAGGTAGATAGCGTCGTGCCCGGCGTCTCGAAGTTGCTGTGCAGATCGTTCACCAACTTCATCCTGCACATCGGTAATGACAACGCCTTTGCCGCCTTCTTCAAGAAACCGCCAAACCGTTGCTCCACCGAAGCCCATCAGCTCATCTTTATTTGTAGCTGCCGACCCCGTTAAGAGAGCAACCTTGCCTTCGAACCTATTGGCGAATCGCATAGACATTTCGTGAACTGACCTTTTACCAGATGGAACTCATCAGCTCTGTCGATTCACATGAATCGCTGATGGTCGAATGAATCCGGCAAGTTTAGTCCTACCGAGGCAATATTTGCTGAGACAAACAGCTAGATATTCGAACGTTGAACAGCCACTACGAGATTCGGTATCAGGAATCCAAACACCCCGATGAGCACAAGAATCTCGGCAAGCAGATGCGTCTTACGATCTCGGAAGAGTATGAAAGCAGGAATCGATATGAATAAAGTCACGAACAAAACTACGAATAGGTAGATCGGACTAGGTGCGATCGAAAGTTGGGTGCCATCGCCGGACAAAAGTGATTGGGCTGCAAAGGACATCAGGATTGCAAACACATTCCAACCGAGAAACGTAACTAATGCGCTGAGAGTAATGAGTGTTGAAACATTCGATTCAGCGGCCTTTTCTTTCAATGCTCTGGGAGGACTGAAAACCAATAGAAGAGCGAGGTGAGTTACGAACACCATTCCCATCAGTGCACCGCCGATCATCCCAGCGATCACCGTTCGTAGCGGTTCGTCCATTACGACGTCGTCTCTTGGCCGACAGAAATTTCCGGCGTCGGGTCAACTAGATAAGAGCGTTTGCCATGAACACTTGTAAGAAGCAAATGCCACGCAGTCCCAAGCTCTTTAGATGGCGGAACCGTAAACATTGAAGGACCAGCTCCACACAGCATCACGTCACGTGCTCCGAGAGACATTAATTGATCACGCTGTCCTCCCCAACCAGGGAATAGTTCTTCAGCAACTGTTCCAAACTGATTGAAGAAGAATTCGGGCGGACAGTCACCACCAGATCGAATGCGTGCGGCGAGCTTGTGGGTGAGGTTACCTCTGGTGAACATCGATTCGTTCACATGAGCGAAAACTGAAGCCGTTTTTGCGGTCGGATTTTGCAGATCGACATCGGGAGTGAGAATGAGAAATTTGGGAATTTGAGCCGCTGCGATAGGCGTAACGTCCTCGCCGCGTCCTTGCACCAAGGATGTCCCACCCCGTACCAAGAACGGGACATCAGATCCGATCTCCGCTGCGATAACTGTCAGTTCATCGAGCGTGAGTCCGAGTTTCCAAAGCTTGTTCAACCCACGTAATGTCGCTGCAGCGTCTGTCGATCCTCCGCCCATACCTGCTGATACCGGAATGTTTTTCTTGATTGCGATATCTGCGCCTTCGGATATTCCTGCTTTCTGCCGCAGGACACCAGCGGCTTTTGTAGCCAGATTGATCTCAGGTGTTATTTCCTCGTCATCACAGGTCACAGTGACTTCATCGGATGATGAGAATGTGATTGTGTCGAACAGATCGACGGTCTGCATTACCGACGCCAGATTGTGGAATCCGTCACGTCTTTTACCGATGATCTCAAGAGTGAGATTTACTTTGGCGTAGGCTTTTTCTTGCATAATCTGCGAGGTGCTCATGAACCTACTTGGTGGTCTTGTCTTTTCGACCGTTTTGGCGTTTGCGTCGTACTGAGCCTTGAACCTGTTTTGGTCGACCTGCCTTCACCCATACATCGTACAGAATCTGCCAATCTTCTAATGACAGTGTTGAAGGTCGCCGAGAAGTTTCGAATCCAGTCTGTCCGACGAGTGAACGCGCATCTTCCAAAGGTATAAACAAGCCATCAGAGAGAGAATTGTGTAGTTGTTTTCGCGGGCTTTTGAATCCGCATCGAGCGATCTGAAAGAAATCTTCCGCTGACTCAAATCGGATTCGTGTTTCATTAGTTGGAGTGAGCTTGATCACTGTCGAATGAACTTTAGGTGGTGGGTTGAAGCATTCAGGCGGAGCATCAACCACATGTTCGGCAGTCGAGTAGATCTGAACTGCCAACGACAGCAAACTCATGTCTCCGGGTTTAGCGGTCATGTCGTTTGCGACTTCACGTTGAACCATGATTACCAACGAACTAGGTTTGCGGGTCAACTCCAAGAAGTTTCGAGTAATCGGGTTCGCAGCGTAGTACGGAAGATTGGCCACGACTTTGTAGTCACCCTCGACCAGCCATGGATCAAGGTCTGAACCAAAATCCCGGGCGTCAACATTCAAGACTCGAACGTTTGGGTTCGACTCGTACTTGAATGCAAGTCGATCTGCCAGATCAGGATCGAACTCAAGCAATAACACTCGACCGGCACGCTCGACCAGATCGTCTGTAAGCGCACCGCGTCCAGGACCAACCTCAACGACCGTATCGTCGGAGTTAAGATCAGCAGCTTCGATAATCGAGTCGATTACGTCGGTATTTACTAGAAAGTGCTGACCCAGCCGTTGTGGGGACATGGGTTTACCCAACCCGGGTACACGACCCGCTGCGGTCTGATGTCGCTAAATCGTGCAATAAAAGAAGAACGCAGGAATTAATATATGACCGTGCATCTCCGTGTCGCCAGCTACCTATGACATAAATGCCAATACCGACTCAAGCCCGGCGTTCCCACGGCACCCGAGGTGTTTCGCTTACCGCTGCTACCTTCCGGTCCTGACGGAGTTCACGAGGCCTCGCCGCGCAGGACCAGGCCATCAATATCTAAATACTGACTTTAGAGGTCACAAGCGAACAGTCTCGACAGAGCATTCAGTCTCGCTAAAGCGGATTACGAGTACAGGGCACCGCTAACGCCCCACCTAGCACGATCATCTTAATCGTACTACCCACCCGCCAAATAGTCGCCAAATTCCTACACGAATCCAGCGGTAAATCACGTTAGAATCTCGTTATGCCTAATCAATCGAGCGAAATGCCAGCAATCACCAAAGCCGTAATACCTGTTGGTGGGCTGGGAACACGGTTTCTTCCAGCGACACGAACCGTCCCTAAACCATTGTTGCCGGTGCTAAACATTCCAGTGATTGAGTACGCCGTTCGAGAAGCTACGGAAGCGGGGATAACGGATGTCGCAATTGTCATGTCACCCGGCATGGAATCTGTTGCCGATTATTTTGGAAACCAGACCGTCCTCGAACGTGAACTAAAATCGCGTGGTCGAAACGAGTTACTAGAAGCCCAACTCAACATTGCTTCGCTGGTGAACATTGAAACTGTTTATCAACACGAACCAAAAGGTCCCGGCCATGCGATTCTTCAAGCCCGAGAGTTCTGCAACGGTGAGTCGTTTGTCACGATATTCCCTGATGATGTAATCATCAATGAAACATCGGCGACTGAGCAGTTAATGCAGGTATATCGCGAACATGGTGGGTCGGTGCTTGCGGTTAGCCAAACTGCTGATGACATTATTCACACGAAGGGTGTCATTGGTGGCAATTCACTTGGATCAGGCGTCCACAGCGTTGATGCTCTTGTAGAGAAACCAAGCTTGAAAGAAGCACCGAGCAATCTAGCGATTGTTGCCAGATACATTCTCAACAATGGTGTATTCGACTACCTAGCGCACGAACGAACAGGAGCCGGTGGTGAGGTTCAGATCACTGACGCCATAGCTTCACTGCTTGGAAACAGTCCGATTCACGCCCGGGAGATCACAGGGTTTCACGCCGACACAGGGAATCCTGGAGGAATGCTCCAAGCCGCAATACACGTAGCGAAGCAGGATCCTGAACTAGCGGAAATTGTGAAAAGTGCTCTGGCTGACTAATCAATTCGAGAGTCTATATCTTACGAATTAGCGGCGAAAACAAGAACACCAACACACCTGTGGCGATCACAATAATTCCGGCTCCAGCGAGCGTTGCCTGAACACCGACCGCCTCACCGACCGCTCCCATGCCGAGATGACCGATCCATCCGAATCCGATGGCGAACACCCACGCGCCTACAGCCCGCCCTCTCATGTCGTCAGGGACATTGAGCTGTAAAAGTGTCCATTGCATTGCATCGAACGCTGCCGCTGATGCTCCTACTCCCATAATCAACACCAGCGCTGCCACATATGAACCCGGAGCGGAAAACGTCGCCAAGAAAATTCCGTAAGCGATGGCGATCCCGATTAACAGCAGTCCTTTGCGTCTAAAATTGCCGAGAACCATCAGAAACACCGAACCGATGACAGAACCAAATCCTGCCATCATGGTGAGCGTTCCAAGACCCTCAGCATCCACGTTCAAGGCGTTTTGAGCTACGGCGGGCATCACAGCGCCATACGCAAATCCAAATATCTCCACCATGACAGCGGTAATCAATATCATTCGCACGATCGGTAACGTCGACATCAGTTTCAAACCGTCGATCACATCACGAACCATTGATTCTGATTTCGTGACCACCTTAATTCGCAATCCTCTGTCGGCAATCAACGCAAGCAAACCACCCACGACGAACATCATTCCTGACACGACGAAAGTGATAGGCACTCCGAGAGCGTTTATCGCAAATCCAGCAGCTAACGCTCCTAGCGCTCCAACGGCACGCATTCCGGTCGATTGCACCGCGACAGCGTTCATTCTTATGTCGCGCGGCACCGACCCCGTAACCATTCCTTGAACAGAAGGGAGTTCAAATGAATGTCCAACTCCCGAGAAAGCGAGAATCACAAATACTAGCCAGAGCGGTTCGAGATCATTTGCTGCGACCAACGCAAGAGAACCAAGAACCAGTCCTTTGTATATCCCCACCGCAAGCATGATTTTGCCTCGAGAGAATCTATCGGCTACTGCACCGCCAATGGGAGCGAGGATCAATTGAGGTGCCTGACGGACTGCAAACGTGGCCGCAGCTAGGAACACATCGTCAGTTTCCTTGAGTACTACCCAGCCTGTGGCTAGTCGCTCTCCCCAGTTACCAAGCGAGAAAACGACCGATGCCAACCAAACACGACGAAACTGTGGAAATGCGAACGCGGCTAACAGACCGCGAGGTCGTGAAAAGTTGGGTTTTGAGGATGGCTCTGAACTGGAAATCGACATGAGTCCGTCATTCTGAGCGCGACCAACCAGTTAGTCGATAGAGAAAATCGCTAGTCGAGCGAAAGCACGGCCATAAACGCTTCTTGCGGAACCTCGATCGATCCTACCATCTTCATACGTCGCTTCTTGCCCTTTTTCTGTTGTTCGAGCAATTTGCGCTTACGAGAAACGTCCCCGCCATAACACTTAGCTAGAACGTTCTTACGAAGAGCTTTGACGTTTGTACGGGCAACAATCTTGCCACCGATTGCTGCTTGAATTGGAACAGCAAACATCTGGCGTGGAATCAGGTCTTTCAGTTTCGAGGTTAATGCTCGCCCATACGAAGCTGCCTCGTCACGGTGCGTGATCATAGACAACGCATCGACTGTCTCGTGGTTGACCAGAACATCGAGTTTTACAAGATCAGCTACTCGATTGTCGATCATCGAGTAGTCCATAGATGCGTAGCCTTGAGTACCTGACTTCAACTTGTCGTGAAAATCTACGAGGATCTCCGAGAGAGGAATATCGTATTCCAGCATCACTCGGGCATCACGCGATGCAGTGCTTGAAGAATCAGCGTCCTCAGAAGCTATCGACTCCAAATACTCCATCTTTTTGTACTCACCTCGCTTGGAAGTGACCAATTCCATGATGGCACCAATGTAGCGAGCCGGAGTAACGATTGTGATATTCACCCACGGTTCAAGAATTGAATCGTATGCGTGGTTCTCAGGCAGCTTCGACGGATTGTCGACTGTGATGGTGCTTCCATCTTTGAGGACCACTTCGTAGCTCACGCTCGGTGCGGTAGCGATCAGTCCAAGGTTATATTCACGTTCTAGCCGCTCTTGGACAATGTCCATGTGGAGCAAGCCCAAGAATCCGCAACGATAGCCGAATCCAAGTGCCGCAGACGACTCCGGCTCAAATACAAGAGCAGCGTCGTTAAGCTGAAGTTTTTCGAGGGCGTCTCGTAGTTCTGGATAGTCTTCTCCCTCAGTCGGGAAGATCCCTGTAAACACCATCGGGTTCTGCGCGGCGTAGCCCGGTAGTGGCTCGTCAGCAGGGTCGGTCGCTAAGGTCATCGTGTCACCGACACGCACCGCTTTAACGTCTTTCAAGCCGGTGGCAACGTAGCCGACTTCACCAGTTTCTAGTCCCTTAGTTTTTTCGAGAACAGGGCTGAAATACCCCGTTTCGAGGACCTCGGCTTCAACTTTCGACCCCATCAAACGAACACGATCACTGCTCTTTAGCGAGCCGTGCATTGCTCGGATGTACGCGATTACGCCTTTGAATTGATCGTACTTGGAGTCGAAAATAAGCGCTCGGAATGGGTCGTCAACCGACCCGTCGGGCGGAGCTACTCGAGTAACAATCTGTTCGAGAAGCTCGTTTACGCCATCGCCCGTTTTTGCCGAAATCTTCAGAACTTCGTCTTCGCTGAACCCGAAAGTCTGTTCAAGTTCGGTTAGAACACGTTCAGGTTGAGCCGCAGGCATATCAAGCTTGTTGATGACTGGAATAATCTCCAAGTCATGTTCCAAAGCCAAATACACGTTGGCAATAGTCTGCGCTTGGATACCTTGCGTGGCGTCGACGAGTAGAACCGCACCTTCACATGCAGCTAACGACCTAGATACTTCGTACGCAAAATCAACGTGGCCAGGAGTGTCGATGAGGTTGAGTTGATAGTCAGACTTGTCAGCCGCCGAGTAGTGCAACCGAACTGCCTGCGCCTTGATCGTGATACCACGTTCTTGCTCCAGATCCATCGTGTCGAGGTGCTGCGCAGTCATATTGCGTTGCGACACAGCTTCGGTCAACTCGATCAAGCGGTCGGCTAGAGTCGACTTCCCGTGATCGATGTGAGCGATTATGCAAAAATTTCTGACGTGGTCTTGCGGCATGTATTCAATAGTAGTCGCTAACCACTGAAATTCCTCGCCTTGAAACGACGGACTTCACGCTAAGTTGTAGCCACAACTACTTGGGAACGGCAGAAACCAGTACTTCGACGTGCACATCGTCCTTCACGACAAAGAAATTGCTGGTAGGTGCAGACATACCGAAATCAGCCCACGTGAAATCTCCTTTTACGAGTATTAGCAGACGATCTGGGTCTAGGCGCGATTCGAGTGTGAACTCAATATCAGCATCTGCACCATTCACATTTACGGTTCCAACAACGGTCGACGTAAATGCTTCGCCTTCTGCAAACGTCTCTGGGACAACGGGAAAGCTGTTCACCTCGATAGTTGCTGTCGACTGAGATGGGAAGAGCCGGTCTTGCACATAGCTGTCACGGCGTGAATCATCGCTTTCAAGCGAATGTAGATCTATGACGAGTGATGCCGTTTCAGCCGACAGGTCGATCTCCCCAGTAATTCCGTTCGTGCGGAGAACAGCATCGTTCGGTAGGGGCAACCGGGAGAGTTTTTCGTTGACGGTGAATGTGGCTTCCGAGGCGTCATTCACAACAAATGTTCCGTCTCTTGAACCCGGGACAGGTGTGTCAGTAGTCGTTGCCGACGACGTTTCGGGTTCTGTGGAGGATACGGCCTCAGTTGGCACGGTTGTGGTGTTCGAGCCAGATTCATTGTCGCTCGCACACGCGACTAGAACGACCGAAACAACCGCAAGAGCTAGCAGAAGAAACGAGTATTTCAAACGAGATATCAACGGAACAACCATTTTCTTAAGGAGCTGGAGGGAGCGAAAGACTCCCAGATTCTTGATCGCCCTGCCCCGCCAAAGCGATGCTGAGCGCCACTGCAATAACTAAGAGCAATCCAGGCAACCAGATTTGCACTCGTTCGTTCGTCGCAAATATTGGAGTTCCAACAATGCTTAGAACGGCGATTATCAAAGCAAGTGGCAATGTGAAAGATAGTGGGTCGTCAAATTGTGTCTGTGCAAATATTGCTACAGCAACTACACCAACGAACAGGAGTGCAGATAACACGACATAGCGTCGCTCCAACAACGATTTCGCCGATGACAAATGCCAGAGAAAACCACTAATTACGCCAACTATCAACGCGCCTAATCCAACTGATGCGGCGTTGAGAATTATGTCGTCGGGAGATTCCAGTGGCAGTGAAACAAATACGGCAGCGATCGCGGCGATCGAACTCGCCCCTAACCCTGCGTAGATATTTCTGTGAACCGACATAATGATCGAGTGTATCGCTATGTCCCACAGCGAATCATCAAGAGAATTTGAAGAAACTGGATTCGTCAGGATCCATAGACACGTATTTATCTGGTGGAGATGATCTGAGCTACTGCCCTTGTTCGATTCCAGATACGCTGTATCGGTGTGCACACGTGTCCATCGAACACATAACATTGGCGCCTAATTCGGATATCACTGGTTACGAAAGATTAAAAGTTGAGCAACGACAATTTCAAAGTAGCGGTAGTAGGTGCTGGCGGAACGGGTGCGTATTACGGTGGTGCGTTGGCTAGGGCTGGCGCTGACGTGACCATGATCGCCAGAGGTCCACATCTAGAAGCGATCACCAAAAGTGGCCTGCAACTGAACTCGGTCCTGCTCGGTAATTTCCAAGTCGAATGCAGTGCGACCGACGACATGTCATCGGTTGACACCGTCGATCTAGTCATCTTTGCCGTGAAGAGTTGGGGGACTGACGCTGCGATTAAGGCGATGGCCTCAGGAGACATGGTCGGAGATGGCACAATGATCATCTCAACCCAAAACGGTATCGACAGCGAGCCATTGCTGATCAAAGAATTTGGACCAGACCGGGTGTTGGGTTCGACGGCGACTGTTTCAGCGATGATTGCAGAGCCGGGAGTTGTAGATCAGGTCGGTGGTCCAGGATCACTCGTTATCGGAGAAATGAACGGTGGTTCGTCTAAACGAGTAGACGACCTAGTCGAACGATGTGTTGCAGCCGGGTTAGCAGCGGAATCTGACGATAACGTGAGGTTGGCACTCTGGACTAAATTCACCTTTATATGTGCACTTAGCGGCATGACAGCTCTGACTCGGAAGCCTATTGGGGACATCTTCGCTCAAGAGACGACTACCGAAATGTATCTACAGGTTCTTTCCGAAGTTGCTGCGGTTGCACGTGCGAACGGTGTTCCTATCTCCCAAGAAATGGTCGATGCGACGCTAAAAACAACTCAGGGACGCGAGCCGTTCATCATCGGATCAATGGGTCACGATTTGATCGCCGGAAATCCAATCGAAATTGGTTTGCTGAACGCCAGAGTCGTAGAAATGGGCAAAGAGCACGGCATTCCTACCCCGGCAAACTTCGCGATCGAAGCTGCGTTAAGGCCTCACGAGGGTGGAGCCAACTAGGGTGTAGTTGAATACTTAAATTCAATCGCCCGAGCTTCGTCTCGGGCGTTTGTTATTTAAGGACCAAGAATTCGACTTCGAGCAGTTACAGCAATCCATCCTGTGGAGTTGTCCATGGTGCCCGGGCTGACCACTGTTTTGGTCGAGGTACGCGGTTCACGGGTACATCAATGAAAACAGGTTTGTTCATTGCCAGCGCTTTCGGGATGACGTTCTTTACATCGAATGGATCTTTCGCACGTAGACCAACAGCTCCGTACGCTTCAGCAAGCTTCACGAAATCAGGGTTCACGAAATCAGTCTCGTATGTTCCACCGAAATCATCGTCCATGTCACGGGCCACGTTGCCGTAGTGTCCATCGTTGTAGATAACCGTCACAAGATTGATTCCGTACTTCACGGCTGTCGAAATCTCAGACGAGTTGTACATGAATCCGCCATCACCTGACACACAAATCACAGGTTTATCCGGGTTGCCGACTTTCGCTCCAAGTGCGGTAGGGAATGCGAACCCCAAGTTCCCTGAGTAGCCAGAGTCGATGTACGATTTAGGATTCTCAGTGATCCAACGAGGACGAGAGTAGTACCCAAGTTGAGTCATTCCGAAAATCATGATCGCATCGTCGGGAGCGCCTTCTTGAAGCGCGCGAATGTAATCTTCCTGAGGTTGGTTCAGCTCTTCATCTGAGTTAGTGAGAGCTTCTTGAATTCTTGCCACTTGAGGTGCAGGAGATTCCCACTTGCCACCACCAGCGGCAGATATCGCCTCATTCAACAGCGGTAGAGTCGCCTTCACATCACCCACAACACCGAGTGAGTTTTGGTGAACGTGTCCGATCATTTCAGGATCGGCATCAACATGAATCAACCTGGCCCTGCCAGCCGCCTGATTACGCATAGAGAAACGGGTGCCAATTCCGATTACGAGATCAGCGTCTTCGATGTAATCCTTGAGCTGCCCTGTTGGACCTAATGACCCGCCCAACGCCAGCTCGTGTCGCTCCGACATCGTGCCCTTGCCACCGGCTGAAGTCAGGACTGCGATTTGATGCGCCTCGGCGAATGCTACAAGCTCAGCTTCCGCATCAGACCGAGCGATACCACCACCAGCGTAAATAACTGGCTTACGAGCAGCAGCGATTTCTTTGGCGGCTTGCTCGATTACCGAACTGGAAGGAACTCTACGCTCGATCTTTGCAGGCTCGAGAAGCTCAACTTCTTCTCGTTCGACCATGGTTTCCGGTGGGAGTTCGAGATGAACCGGCGAAGGCCGATCTGACTGAGCCTGCCTGAACGCCTCGTGAATACCCTCAGGAACCTCGTTCGGCCGTAGAACCTGCTTCTGCCATTTCGTAACCGGGTTCGTAATTTCTTTTTGATCGTTTACTTCATGGAGTCCACCGAAGTTTTTACCGATCGTCTCCCGTGGAATCTGTCCCGCAATTAGTACCACTGGTGACGATCGAGAAAATGCTGTCGATAGACCTCCACCAGCGTTGTAAATTCCTGGGCCCGGAACAACCATCGCAACACCGGGCTTTCCGGTAGTGCGTGCATATCCGTCGGCCATATAGGTGGTGGCGGTTTCGTTTCTGGTGACTACAAACTTGATGCTCGGCTCATCACGCAATGCGGCGACGATCCCATACATCTGAACGCCGGGTAGCCCGAATACAACTTCGACTCCCTCGCGTACCAACGATTTGATGAGAGCTTCTCCACCTGAGAGTTTTGCCATGAGTTACCTCTGTAGCACCGAAGTGCTGTTTGTTGAACCAGCGATTGTTAAGAGCGAACGCAGAGTACCGCCGTATACAGAAATACGCCAGTATTGCCCGATGTTGTTGAGTGTTAGTCGTGTGGGGCGATCATGTATTTCACACCGCCGCCCTTTGCCGATATTTCGAGAGCTTTAGCAGTGTCATCCAACGAGAAACGACCGCTCACGACACCTTCCAAGTTCAGCTTTGGCAACG
This sequence comes from Dehalococcoidia bacterium, assembly GCA_040264655.1. Lineage (GTDB taxonomy): Bacteria > Chloroflexota > Dehalococcoidia > Lucifugimonadales > Lucifugimonadaceae > Lucifugimonas. Next base: position 48,638 of record JBDQHW010000014.1, read on the forward strand.
TTTCGAGCGCTTCGCCAAACGCATCGCCAGCACCGAATGCACCACTCATAGTGATTTCTTTATAGTGCAGATCATAAAGATCGACCGGCAGCGATGACCCTTGAGGCGAAACGCCAACGAGGACAAGGTTTCCGCGGGGGCGAATCATTTTCGAAACGTTAGCCACCAATGCCGGTACACCAACTGCTTCAGCACCGATCTTCACGCCGTATCCGCCTGTTACTTCGTTCACAAGCTCGCCGAGATCGTCCTTTGTAGGATCGTTCAGATAGTTGGCACCAAATTGCTTGCCCATGGCCAGACGCTCGGCATTTGGCTCAGAGAGGATGATGTTCCCTGCCCCTCGCAACTTTAGGAGTCCGACTGTAAGTAGTCCAAGCAGACCACCACCAACTACAAGCGCATCGCAACCTTCTTCAACATCGATCATGTTGAAAGTCGAAATGACACACGCCAGAGGTTCAGCCATCGATGCCGTCTCGTGGTCGAGTCCGTCCGGGACGATGTGTGCTTGCCGGTGGTCCACAAGCACATATTCTGCAAATCCACCTGAGTAGCGCTTATTGCGTTCGCAGTGCATTGCCGACCAAGTGAGACACCCCTGACACTGGCCGCAAGCGGCGTTCAATGTACAGCCAATAACTTTACCGACGAGTGACTCATCAACGCCCTTACCTACCTCAACGACAGGTCCCACAAACTCGTGTCCGAGAATATCGGGTGGGGTTGCTGGAAACAGACCTTGAGTTTTGTGAATATCGGTACCGCAGATTCCCGATGAAAAAACCTTCATCACCAGTTCGCTCGGACCCGCTATTGGCATAGCTACTTCATCGATCGTAATTTCTGTGCCGCCGCGCCAAGTCGCTACTTTCATTTCATCTCCGTTTGGTAACAAATCAGGAAACACCTAGATTTCATTTCGACAAATCTTATGCTTCTAACCGGATGATCGAAACATAAAACGAGCCGTATCGCTCGAGATTGAATCTGATCAACACCGAGGAGCTTTTAGTTCTTGGATATGGCTTCAAAAAATCACGTAAGTCTTAGCAACTCGGTCTACGCCACTGAATAATCCAAGCGTAGACTCTCGTTGTAAAAATGTTTCGCTATATACGGTACGCAACGGAGCACTGAATTGAAGATCACTGACCTGAAAGTCGCCATCATTGGCAACGCCCCAGTCGTGCGAGTCACTACTGACGAAGGCATAGACGGTGTTGGGGCGGGCGAAACGGCTAAGCCTTATCTCAAACCAATGGTCGAGTTCTACCGAGACATGATCGTCGGGAAGGACCCAACGGATGTCGAACGAGTGATGCTTGGCATTCGTCGTATGGGATCGTTCAAGCCATGGGGTACCGCTGTCAGTGCTATCGAGATGGCTTTGTGGGACGTAGCGGGTAAAGCAGCCGGAGTTCCTACCTACAAGCTGCTTGGTGGAAAGATTCGAGACAAGGTTCAGGTTTACAACGGAAACATTCGCTACCAGATGGAGGGTGACGGTCGAGAACCTGAAGATTTCGCCAGAAACATGCAGAAGATGAAGGATCACCCTTACAACTTCACGATTATCAAACAGGCTGTTTCGTTCCACGGTGGCATGCAGAACCGAGAAGGTTTCTACTACGGAACCCCCGTTACGACTCACCGTTATCCCAACCGCGGTACGATCACTCCTAAAGGATTCAAGTACTTGGTCAGCGTTGTCGAGGCAATGCTCGACGTGCTGGGTGACGACGTGGGACTGGCCCTGGATTGTGGTCCAGGAATGACCGTTCCTGACGCTCTGAAGTTTGCGAAGGAACTTGAAGGCTCGAACATCATGTGGCTTGAAGACATGGTGACAGGTGATTACTCGCCGTTCGTTCTCGCCGATCTGTACACACAGATCACCCCTTACACGTCTACACCGATCCACACTGGCGAGCAGATTTACCTTCGCCAAAACTTTGTTGAGTTGATCGAGCGAAATGCAGTGAACGTGCTCGGACCAGACGTTGCCGACGTTGGTGGTATCGCAGAGATGAAGTTCATCGCCGAATACGCCGATCTACATGGCATTCTGTTCGCACCGCATGGAACTTTCGACGGTCTAATTGGTCTCGCTGCTCAGACTCACATGGCAGCTGTCCTACCAGAGAATTACATTGCATTTGAACTACCTCAGGCAGAACCAAAGTGGTGGCTGGAAATCATGGAAGGCGGCGACCAGTTCAATGTCACTGATAGTCACATCGATGTTCCCGACACTCCTGGCCTAGGCCTGACATTCATTCCTGAAGAGGCAAAGAAGTACCTACGTGAAGAAGATTCTGACTTTTTCGACAACTAGAGACTATTCACACAAAAAATGAGTCGCTAAACAACGGCGCTCGGAGCTGATATGAAGATTACTGACATGAAGGTAGCGATCATCGGGAATCACCCGGTGGTGCGAATTACAACCGATGAAGGCATCGATGGCATCGGCGCTGCAGAACTAGCCAAGCCATACCTAAAGCCAATGGTCGAGTTCTACAAGGACATGATCATCGGCAAGGACCCGACGGACGTTGAGAGAGTGATGCTCGGAATTCGTCGAATGGGTTCATTCAAGCCGTGGGGTGCTGCGGTAAGCATGATTGAATTCGCACTGTGGGACATCGCCGGTAAAGCCGCCAATCTACCGATCTACAAACTGCTTGGCGGCAAGATTCGAGACAAGGTTCAGGTTTACAACGGAAATGTCCGCTTCAAGCTTCAAGGGGCCGAGCCTGAGCACTACGCAGACATCATGCAGAAGATGAAGGATTCTCCAGAGAATTTTTCAATCATCAAACAAGGAATTGCCTTCCACGGCAACATGGCGACTGACGTAGATAACTTCTACTACGGCACGCCTTCGACTGGTCTTGGCGGTCGACATCCCAACCGCGGGCTAATGACGCCTAAGGGCTTCAAGCACATGATCAAGTGCATCGAAGCAATGCTTGACGTGCTCGGAGACGACGTTGGACTTGCACTCGATTGTGGTCCCGGATTTACCGTCGTTGACGCCTTGAAGCTTGCAAAAGAGGTTGAAGGCACTAACGTCATGTGGCTCGAGGACATGATTACGGGTGACTACACTCCATATGTTCTCTCTGACCTATACACGCAAGTTACGCCGTACACATCTACACCAATCCACACTGGTGAGCAGATTTACTTGCGCCAAAACTTCGTCGAGCTGATTGAGCGCAACGCTGTGAACGTGCTGGGTCCAGACCCGGCTGACGTCGGTGGGCTTCAAGAGATGAAGTTCATCGCTGAATACGCTGACCTTCATGGAATTTTGTTTGCACCACACGGAACGGTCGATGGGCTTATCGGTCTAGCGGCTCACGTTCAGCTTGCTGCGGTTCTCCCAGAGAACTACATAGCGTTCGAGCTTCCAACTGGTAAACCTGAATGGTGGTACGACATTCTCGACGGGTCCGACAAGTTTGGTGTTACCGATAGTCATATCGATGTAAGTGAAGCACCGGGTCTCGGCATCACGTTCATCCCTGAAGAGGCGAAGAAATACCTCCGGGAAGAAGACTCAGACTTCTTCGACGACTAGGTCCGAAAAAGACAAACAAAGAAAAAGCCCCAATGGAATATTTCCACTGGGGCTTTTTAATTAACTTAGATTGATTCTGCAGCTAGTTCTTGATGCGAGCGTTGCCTGCGATTTCGGCTTGGTTCACACAGTAAGGCGGCCAGTCACCTGCTACGCCAGCGAGGACGTTCTCAACCGACATCATTGCCATCTTCATCCGCGTGTCGCCTGTAGCGCTCGCAACGTGCGGCATGATGAGACAGTTATCGAGTGTCAGCAATGGGTGATCAGCGGGAATCGGCTCAGGAACAGTCACGTCGAGTCCAGCTCCGGCAATCTCACCAGATCTTAGAGCCTCATATAGAGCGTCTTGATCAACCACCGGACCACGAGTCGTATTGATCAAAATTGCCGACTTTTTCATGAGCTTGAACTGGGTGGAGCTCATCATGTTCGTCGTCTCTGGCGTCAAAGGATTATGAAGAGAAACGTAGTCGGAGCGTTCGAGAATTTCTTCGAGTGAATCGACGTACGTAGCGCCAAACTCTTCGTCACGTCTGTTGCGGTTGTAATAGAGCACGTTCATGTTGAACCCGGCGGCACGTTTTGCCATCTCGGATCCGATGCTTCCCATGCCGACGATACCGAGTGTTTTGTGATGAATATCAGTTGCGAGGTAACCCAGAGGATCGAAGTCTGCCCACTCACCTCGCTTTACCATCGCTGGTAGATCGTTCGTTCGTCGTGCCATAGATGCCAAAAGTGCGAATGCTTCGTCAGCAGTACTTTCCGAGAGGATGCCAGGAGTGTTGCAAACAGCAATGCCGCGTTCGTTTGCCGCCGCTACATCAATGTTGTCGTAGCCAACACCAAATTCCGCAATAACCTTCAAATTAGGTGCAGCGTCCATTACTTGCTCTGTCACCTGATTTGTGATGTGAGCGTACAGACCATCGACGTCGGCTACAGCTGAGATGAGATCGTCTTGTGACGGTGCATCTGAGTCTTCCCAAATCACAACTTCTGATCCGCTAGCACGAAGTGCTTCTGCGGCTTCTGGGAACGTTCGACGTGTTACTAGGATTTTGGACATGTTTTCTCTTCAGTTTGATCGTATGAAAAAAGAAAGCATCGTCGGGTTGCAGATCGACGATGTGGTTGCGGCGCAATTTTAGCGTGTCAACGACCTAAAAATGAAATGGTGGGGAAGGTGGGAGTCGAACCCACACGTCGATTAAGACACATGCTCCTAAGGCATGCGCGTCTGCCATTTCGCCACTCCCCCGAAAAGGTCGGTCGCTAATTGCGAACAGCCATCCATTGTAGGCAGCAGAACTTGCTGAGGCTAGCCCCGTTGCTCCCAACCTGACGATAGTTTGTCCCATCGTGAATGCAAATCGTCCACAGTTGCATCGGAAACGCCCAACGGCTGAGCAACCATCTCAAGATTAGATTTCATGTGAGTGGGTCGTTGAGTTCCAACGATTGTCACGTCTACTTCAGGATGAGCGAAAGTAAACCCAAGTGCGAGTCTGATTCGATCGTTGGGGTTTTCGGCTAGCGAACCTTCTGCACTCATCACACCGGCGCGCCGAAAGTATTCGGCGGCGTATTCAGGGATGTGCTCATATGGAACGGGATCAGCGTCGGCACCCCAGACGGCATTGCCGATCGGTCGTTTGATGATCAGTCCCATATCTTGAGCTTCAACATCAGCAAACAAATTTGTTCGAGCTGATTGGTCAACTAGGTTGAAGCTAGTTTGCAAAGTGTCGAAGAGCCCACTTGTGACTGCCCACTTCGCATTCTCGTTGTCACCGCTGTAACCAATGTGGCGAGTCTTACCAGCGGCTTTGGCGTCTTGAAGGGCACGAATAACGTCACCTCGTTCGAGGATTTCAACGCCGCAAGAGTGAAGTTGTACGAGATCAACGTGATCGGTTTTCATCAGATTGAGAGAACGCTCAATAGAAGACGTGATTAGCTCGTAAGTCCAATCTTCACCATCACCTCTCGGCAAGTGGTGCCCAGCTTTTGTCGCAAGGACGAACTCATCACGTCGGTCTGACGCAACCAATCCAATCAGTTCTTCGCTGATTCCGTAGCAGGCCGCGGTATCTAAGAAGTTGACTCCGTTGTCGAGGGCAAGATTAATGACTTCACGAGCTTGGTCGACGTCGGCGATCTCCAAGTTAAATCCAACTTCGGAGAGACCTATGCCAAGTCGTCCGACATTCAGATCAGTTTTTCCAAGTCGTTTCGTTTCCATTGCCATTCCAAACACCTTCCTCTAAGCCCGTTGCTGATTTATGTCGATCACAGTACCCGTTCCATTCTGTTTTCGACATGCCATCAGAATCTACTCGGCCGGAAAACGGTTACATTTCGTCACAGATATTAATCACAGTTGCGCAAAGAGAGATTTGAGGTTGATTTGGCGGGACCGAATATTGTTCTAATGGTTGCTGACGACATGGGGTACGGAGACTTTGGTCTGTATTCCGAAGGCCGTGTCCACACCCCAGCTCTGGACGAACTGGCTTCACGGGGAGTACGGCTAACTCAACACTACGCAGGATCAGCAGTCTGTTCGCCCTCCAGAGCGGCCTTACTGACAGGTCGATACCCGATACGAACCGGTGCGGTTACTCCTCAAGAGGTTCTAGGTAACGATCGAATAGCACTTGATGAAGTCACTATTGCGGACTCGTTTAAGGCTGCTGGTTATGCAACCGGAATGGTAGGTAAATGGCACAACGGTGCACTAGACCCCAGATTCCATCCGAATGCTCGCGGCTTCGATGAATTCGCTGGCTTCCGGGGTGGATGGGCCGATTACTACAAATGGAACCTTGACCGAAACGGGACACTGGAGAAATCCGACGGCAGGTATCTGACGGATGTATTAGCCGACGAAGCGGTCAGTTTCGTCGAGCGGCACCAAGATGAACCGTTCTTCTTGATGATTACCTGGAATGCTCCTCATTCACCATTGCAAGCGCCCGAAGACGTTACCCAGCGGTACATCGATGCAGGTTTCGAACGTGGTATAGCACTCATCTACGCGATGATTGAAGTGATGGATCGCGGAATTGCCAAGGTACGAGAGTCGTTGAGGTCAACGGGTATCGAAGATGACACCTTGCTGATGTTCACCAGCGACAACGGGCCAGCGTTCAGTCACCGCTTGGACCAAGTGCCGGCAGGAGTTTCACTGGACGGATCACGATTTAATAACGGATTCGCTGGGGCTAAAGGCTCTGTTCATGAAGGTGGAATTCGAGTCCCGATGATTGCGCGCTGGGTCAATGGTTTGCCGCAAGACATCGAAATCAGCGATCAAATCTGCTTCAAAGATTGGTTGCCAACACTGCTCTCACTGACGGGTAATTCTCACGTCGGCGAAAAGCAGATCGATGGACATGATGTAAGTTCGGTTCTACAGGGCGAATCGCCGACCGAACAACCCAGACGCTTTTGGCAGTGGAATGTGGACACACCAATTGGGGTGACCAATGCTGCAATAAGACATGGCGACTGGAAACTGGTCCGCCCTGCTCTCGACATTTCCTTCGCTTCGGACGCAGACAAACGACTTGCCGCCGACTACATGGAGAAAGATATCGAGTACAAGTACCACCCGGAAAATATTACAGAGGCGTTCGACTGGCCAGAGCCTAAGAAGATCGTCCCAAGCCCACCACTTCCAGAACTATATGACCTATCTCAAGACCCCGGCGAATCAAACGATGTCGCCTCTGCAAATCCGAAGATCGCCAGCAAGATGCTAGTTGAACTGGAAAGCTGGTTCGAAGAAGTTGAGTCGGAGCGCCAGGCCATTAGCGATTAGCAACCTGCTTCTAAAAATCTAAGTACGGCTCGCCTTCAATCTGAATGAAATCCGCGGGCGGGAACTTTTCAAGAACATCTAGATCAATGTCCGCCCCCCAACCTGGTCCGGCTGGAACGGTTGCAAAACCATCGGTGATATCGACCGGGCTAGTCAGCACTTCTTGATATCGATCGAAGAATGAAACGAATATCTCCTGCATGAACGAGTTTGGAATACTCATTCCAAGGTGGAGACTAGCCAACGTTGATATTGGCCCGTTCGAGTTGTGTGGAGCTACGGGTACGAAGTGCGCCTCTGCCATGGTCGCGATTTTTCGAATTTCTGAAAATCCACCGCAATGGCATATGTCAGGTTGAATCATCCTGACCGTGTTGGTCGCCAGCAACGGGCGGAACTCCCAACGGTTGTAAAGCTGCTCACCTGTCGATACAGGAACGTTCACTGACCGGGCAAACTCTGCCATCGCCTCGACGTTGTCGTAGAGGATTGGTTCTTCCATCCATGCAATATTGAATTCTTCAAGTTTCTGAGCGACCCGACCGGCACTAAACGGGTCAATTCTGGCCCGTATATCTATTCCGATTTCCATGTTGGGTCCGACAGCTTCACGCACTGATCTGACCACTTCTATTCCATGATGCATTCGTTCAGGGGTGATTACCTGAGGACCACCAAATGGATAGAACTTCAATGCAGTCCAGCCCTGATTCTTGAGGGCTAACGCTCCGGCGGCATATTTTTCAGCGGATTGGCGGCTTGGGTTCGCTACAGGGTCAGGGTCAGGGTTGGCTTCAATTAGCTCTTCAAACCAACCGTTGGCATAAACCCTCAACTTGTCGCGGTGCATTCCGCCTGCGAGCTCCCAAACGGGGATTCCTAGCGATTTAGCTTTGATGTCCCACAGAGCCAAATCGATTGCTGAAATAGCTGACATCGATACCGGACCACCAGCCCAGGTGACCCGTCGGTACAAAGAAGTCCATATCCAGTCGATGCGACGAGGGTCCTTGCCTTCAAGGAATTTGCCGAAGTCTAGGATCTCAGCTTCGAGAGCCGCGTCTTTGTACTGAAGTGATCCTTCACCCCAACCTGAAATTCCTTCATCAGTATCTATGCGCACAAACAGCCAGTTCGTTCCGGCCGTTTTGTGAACCGGAGTTGCCATCCTGAATACTTTGATGTCGGTGATTTTCAAGCTTGTTTTCCTCGAAGAAAGTGGGTTGAGCGATTTCTTTATGTACTAGTCGTTTATGGCTAGAAACTGCAGACAAACTGGTGCTGGAACTGAAATCACAGAACCAGTTGGGGTCAATGTGCCATCGGTTTCTCGTTTGAACGAGACGACTGAGTCTGAATCTTGATTTTCAGCTAGCAGGAACGCTCCGTCTGGCGTGATCGCAAAATTACGCGGTGTATTGCCCTGGGTCAATTCGTGCCCAAGTGAAGTTACTTTGCCGGAAGACGCATCTATTGAGAAGATCGCTATCGAGTCATGCCCACGGTTAGATACATAGACGAATTTGCCATCAGGCGATACATGAATATCCGCTGTGTGACTTTCGCCCTCCCAACCATTAGGCAGAGTCGATTCTGACTGTTTAGGTCTCAACGTACCGTCGCTATTCAGATCGTAAACAGTGATGGTGTTCCCTAGCTCGTTGTTCACATATACGTGTTTACCAGCCGGATGGAACGTGAAGTGTCGAGGACCTTCACCTGCTACTTCATCGACCGTTGAAGCCAGTGAAAGCTTGCCTGATGCGACATCGACGTCGTAAGCAAGGACTTGATCTTTACCTAGATCACAGACGTACGCACGCTTGTTGGCATTGTCGATATTGACGGAGTGGGCGTGTGCCTCGCGCTGTCGCTGCTGGTTAACTGAAGAGCCTTCATGCTGAACGAAATCTGAGTGTTCACCTACAGATCCATCTTCAGCAATCGGATGCACCGACACGCTACCACCAGCGTAGTTGGTGACAATCGCGACAGAATCAGTCTCGTCAATCATTAAATGACAAGGACCAGGGCCTCCGGTCGATTGCTGATTGATCTGAGTAAGTACACCGGTCGCGCGATTCACATTGAACGCAGTGATCCCACCTGAGCCGTTGAAAGCGCTTGTTTCAGACACTGCATAGAGGTGGTCTCCAGAAGGATCCAATGCAACAAATGATGGATTTTCCAATCCAGTTGCCACCGAGACTTGAGTAAGCTCACCTGTGGCACCGTTGAGCCGGAGCGTGTAAACGCCTTCGCTCCCAAGGCGGGTGTACGTACCGATAAAAGCGAATTGATCGTTAGACATTAGCTATTTCCTGAGTGTTCGAACGATTGCACTGACTAGTCTTTGATTATTAGATCGGGATCGATTTCTACACCGATTCCGGGACCGGTTGGTAGTGGCATGTACCCATCTGAGTCGACTTCCGGTGCATTCGCCATGATCGAGAATTTGTTTTTGTAGTGGCCAATTGGTGGGTCGTGCAACAACTCCATAAACGGAGCATGGCGCCATGAAGCGACGAGGTGCTGATGAGCAATTACGCCGATATTTCCGCCACCGTGGTGAGGAACTAATTCTTTGTTGTACAGCTCAGCAAGGTTTCCAATTTTTCGCAGGTTGGTCATGCCGTTCATGACCATACTTTCAGGCTGGAGCAGTTCGTAAACATCTTGCTCACACATCTGAACGAACTCTTGCAGACCCGGATTGTTCTCGCCTCCGGCGATGCGTATTTCAACGTTGGAATTGAGCTTCGACAGGTCTTCGAAGTTATAACGATCCAACGGTTCCTCAAGCCAGAAAACATCAAGATCTTGGAGCTCGACCGCCGATTCGTACGCCCGCTTGTAGTCCCATCTGACGCCGGGTTGCCATGTGCCACTGCTCTGAGCTTGGTTGGCATCGACCATAATCGTGAAATCTTGCCCGACAGCGTCCCGCACTGCTTCGACGGTTCGGATGTCTTCACCGATCGTTTCATGATGAAGTCGGATTTTCATTGCTCGCCACCCCTGCTCTTGGAGTGAGGAGGCCTGTTCAGCACGTTCTTCGGGTGTTGATAGAACTACCATGCTGGCATACGGGATGATCTTTTCCTTCTCGCCACCCCATAGTTTGTAAAGCGGTAGATTTGCAGCCTTACCGATGATGTCCCACAGTGCCATGTCGACACCGGCAGTCCCCTGATAGTGGAGATTTTGAACGTAGTAGTTCAACGCCGCGGCGTGATCCTCAACAGCGAATGCGCTGCGTCCGACGAGGTACTGTTTAACTGCGTCGAGAAGCATCGGGTGCATGCCGGGACCTATGCCTGTGATCCCAGCGTCGGTGTGGACTTCAGTGAACGACCCACCACCCACGTCAAACGACATGTCTCTTCCAGGACTCCAGGCTGGTTCGATCGAACCAACATGTTTGACCGTACGAAGATTTACGATTTTGACATCGGTTACTTTGATGTTTCCGCTCAATTGATTCTCCTGTTGGTTAGTCCGAAGCAGCGAAATCATACATCTCGGGTTCGTCGTTTTGGTGATTGATTTGCAGTTTTACACGGCTCGATACATGCGTACACTGCCACACCAACAACGATGATTGCCTCTTTCAGTACGTTGGAACAGTCAAAGGGATCTCATGACGGACACAAACTCCACAAAAGATGAAACCGTAGATGTACTGGTGATCGGAGCTGGCGCTTCAGGTGGAGCAGCCACTGCATGGCTCGGCGAGGCAGGGTTCAACGTGAAGTGCCTTGAACAGGGTTACTGGCAGGATCCGTCAAAATATGCGTCGGCATCAAAAGACTACGAGTTCGAGATGCTGACCAATTGGGCGCCAGATCCAAATAAACGCCAACGTGCTGAAGACTATCCAGTCAACGATTCAAACTCGCCTGTAACACCAGTCATGTTCAACGGTGTTGGCGGCAGCACAATATTGTGGACCGCTCACACGCCTCGTTTTCACCCCTCTGATTTCAGGGTGAAGACGCTCGATGGTGTTGCGGACGATTGGCCAATTTCTTATGACGATCTTGAAGAGTTTTATGATCTCAACGACGAGGTTATGGGTTGTTCGGGGATCAATGGAGATCCGGCGAATCCGCCTCGGAGCCCTAGACAAATGCCGCCGCTCCCACTGGGCAAAGACGGTCGAAAGCTGATCAGTGGATTTGAGAAGCTTGGGTGGCACTGGTGGCCTTCAGACAGTTACATAAATTCTCAAAGGTACGGCGAAGGACGTGACGCCTGTAATTTTTGTGGTCACAATCACATGGGTTGTTATCAACGGGCAAAATCCAGCACAGATCTAACGTACTGGCCACGTGCACTTCGAAGTGGGGCGACTATCGAGACAGGTGCTCGGGTACGTCGAATTACAACTGATGAATCAGGGCGAGCGACCGGCGCCGACTACATAGATTCAAAAGGGAATGAACAGCATCAGAGTGCACGCGCAGTGATCATGGCAGCAAACGGTATTGGCACTCCGCGCTTGCTCCTCAATTCATCATCTGAGGCACACCCCAATGGTCTCGCCAACACTAGCGGTCTAGTCGGCAAGAATCTGATGTTTCACCCATTTGCAATGATTTCGGGAACATTCCCGGAGAAGATGGACACATGGCAGGGCCCTCTCGGCAATATTGCCATGAGCCAAGAGTTTTATGAGACCGATAAGAGTCGCGGATTCGTTCGTGGTTACACATATCAATTCCAGCGGAGTCTAGGTCCTGCTTGGATTGCGAACGGTGGCTTCAGAGATCCAGTCCCTTGGGGTGAAGGACATCACGCAGAACTTGAGAAACGACTTGGTAGCGTGATGGCAATGGCTGTAATCGGAGAAGATTTGCCAGAAGAGCACAACACGGTCGATTTAGACCCTGAGTTAACCGATTCTGATGGCATTCCAGCGCCTCGACTCAACTATACGTTGAGTAAAAATTCGCGCGATCAACTTGACCACGCAATTGGAAACGCTAAGAAAGCGTTAGAGGCAGCAGGTGCTTCTGACATTTTTGTTGACCCGATGATGCGGCAATCTGGGTGGCACCTCATGGGAACTGCTCGCATGGGCAATGATCCGAGCGCCTCCGTGGTCGACAAATGGGGCCAAGCTCACGATGTCGACAATCTGTTCATTGTTGACGGAAGCGTGTTCGTAACGGGTGCGGCGGTGAATCCAACCCCAACAATTCAAGCTCTCGCCCTGCGGACAGCTGATTACATCGTTGCGAATCGACAGGATTTGAAGGGCTAGTTCAATGACAACAAAAACAAACGTAGACCAAGGGCTCCTCTCTGTAATCCTTGATCGGCTGATACCGGCAGTCGACGATGTCCCTGCGGCCGGTCACATGGGCCTTACAGAAGAGATTGTTCGCCTATCTGGGCAACAAGACCGATTTCAAGGAGAATTCGAGTCGGCGATGAGTCTGTTCGACGAGTTCAGCCCCGATTTCGCATCTCTGTCGGAAGTCCAACAAGACGACGTGATACGGAAGTACGAAACAGCAAACTCTGAGTTGTTCACTTCGATTCTCACGATTAGCTACATCGTCTACTACAAAGACGAGCGTGTTCACAAGCGTCTCGGATGGAGTGGTAAAACGCCTCAACCAGACGGAAATGAGATGGAGCCATGGGATGAATCCGTTCTAGATAAGATGCGCACAAGAGAACCGTTTTGGCGACAAGTTGACTAGTGCCTAGTCTAGAAAAAGTCCGTCCGAGGGTTGATTGTCTGACCCGTTGTACGACACTTCGACGGACAGCTTTGACCTAAAACCCCGAATTGAAAAAGGATGAATCAATGGAACCAGTGATCCGCAACGAGCAAGGATCGTCAAACCCGTTGCTAGGACGCGCAGACGGTGTTTCGAGTTACGTGATGCTTTACGTAAAGCATGGTCCCGGAGAATCCAGTGCAGATCACACCCATGCTTGGGAACATCAAGCATTTATTACAGAAGGCTCAGGAATCCTCGTCTGTGGCGGCGAGGAGTACCCGATAACTTCCGGAGATGCGATTTTGGTTCCAGCAGGTATTCGTCATCAGTTCAGGAACACTGGGGACGTTCCAATGAACCGGGTCACGGTCAACCCTATTGAATCGATCCCGATTGAAGACAACTAACCAAAACTAGTTTCGAATGTCAGATAGCGTTAATTCACCGTGCTCAACGGTGTACACGTGAGTCGCAATTTCATCGACGATAGCAGGGTCGTGGCTCGCACAAATGATAGTTCCGTCGTAGTCAGCGAGAGCACTCAATAGCTCTTCACGAGTTGCGGCATCAAGGTGGTTCGTCGGTTCATCGAGCAGCAAAACATTGTTCGGCTGCACAAGAAACTTTGCGAGCGCCACCCTGCTCTTTTCGCCACCTGACAACATTCGGATTAGCTTGTAGACATCATCTGATGAGAACAAGAATCGCCCCAAGATTCCACGTAACGCGCCATCAGGTTGATCTTGAGCTGACTCACGAACAGACTCCAAGACTGTCGAATCAGGATTTAGTGATTCATCCTGATGCTGGGCGTAGTACCCCCGATTTGCTCGCTCTGCCCAATTGATATCACCTTCTGAGGGCGTGACCTCGCCTGCAAGAATTCGGAGCAAGGTACTCTTGCCTCCACCGTTGTGACCAATGAGCGCAACTTTTTGTCCACGCTCGACTTCAAGAGACACATCGAGAAGAGCCGGTGAGTCCTCCCAGTCATGTGAAATTGCATTTGCATCTAGAACTATTCGCTCGACTCTACCCGAAGATTTGATCTGGAATTTGGTTGATTTAGAACTAGTTATCCGGTCGACACGATCAATCTTATCGAGGGCTTTGATTCGGCTCTGAACCTGCTTAGCCTTAGTCGCTTTCGAACGGAACCGATCTATGAACTGCTCTTGCCTTGCGATCTCACGATCTTGTCGATCGGCTTGAACGTCGAGTTGTGCCTGACGAGTTAGTTTCCCTCGTTGGAAATCCGAGAATGTGCCTGGGTATGACTGAACTCGCCCCTGTTCAACATCGAGGATGCGTGTAGCAACCTTTTGCAAGAATGGCTCGTCGTGAGTAACCATAAGAACGGCGCCGGGGTAACCAGCGAGTTCGTCGGCAAGCCAGTTTTTTGAAACCTGATCGAGGTGGTTCGTTGGTTCGTCGAGTAACAGGTGCAATTCACGCCGGATTAGAATTTTCGCGAGCGATATCCGCATTCTCCATCCACCAGAAAAATCACCACACGGCTTGTCGATATCTTCAGTTGAGAATCCCAGACCGGTCGTAACTCGAGCAATCGAAGAATCTACGCCGTTTCCGCCAAGCACTTTGAATCGATCATGAGCCGAGTCCAATTCAATGATGAGGCTCTCGGAATCACCCTCTTCGAGCACTAGCGATTCTTCAATCACTTCGATCCGTTTGCGAAGGGCGTTCACTTCAGGAAGCGCTGTCCACATTTCCTCTCCGAGGGTTAGATCGAGTGAGACATCTGACTCTTGGTGTAAAAATGCCAGTTCACCTTCAGAAATATTTACATGACCCGCACTTGACGGCTCATCACCTGCGATCATCTTCAGGAGTGTTGTCTTTCCGGCACCGTTGGCACCGACAACCCCAACCTTCTCATGCGATGAAATGGTGAACGAAACAGTCGAGAGCAAGTCTCGACCTCCGAAGGTTTTGGTCAGATTTTCGACGACGATCATTTAGGTCAGTTGTCCCGAAACTGTGGTGGGCAGAGTAACGCGACTCATAATTGTCTCAAATCAATTCTCATGATTGTTAACAATTGATCACAGATGCAGCTGAAATTTGCTTACCGATAATTAAACAAAAAGACCAGGAACTAATCCCGGTCTTTTCATCACATATTTTGCTAAAAGTAACTAGTAGCTCGACTTTGCGCCGCGGCGAGCAGATTCTGCCCACGCCTCAGCCAGAGTTTCAACAGTGACGTTGTCGGATTGAGCCACACTAATCACGGCATCTTCCTGGTTGGCAAGAGCCTCAGCGGCTGCCGGCAGACGCTCAGCAGCGTCAATTGGGATCATGATTGCTCCATGAAGATCTGCTGCGATTAGATCACCGGGTTGAACGTACACTCCACCGACGTCGACCGGCACGTTGTACGCCACACCGTGGACATATCCGTGTGAAACCAACACTTCTTTCGCCCAGAAAGGGAAGCCCATTTCTTCGGCTTCTTTAAGGTCACGGACTCCACCGTCTGTTACCACTCCCACACAGTCCAACCCAAGAGCGATGTTGCCTTGAATTTCGCCCCAGTAGGAGCCGATAGTGGCCGGGTAATCGAGGTCATGGAAAACGATCATTCGAGGCGATGGGATATCTAGGATTGCTTCGTAGTAGTCGGTTCGCTCGAGAGCACAAGGAGATTTCTGTCTCGCTGAGATAACTCCGGTCACTGCATAACCTACGTACGTCTCTGTGACTGGCGACTGAGACTTGATCTCCGGTCGCATGAAGCCTTCAGTCCGAGGCATGATGTCCATCAGTTCAAGTGCGTTGGCGATGGTTGGAGTGTCGATCTTCCTAAGCTGAGCGAGCAGCTCTTCAGACAGTGGGCCAGTCGTGGCACCCATAGTCGGGCTCCCTTGGGTAATTCGTAAGTAAAAGAAGTAGCAATATTGCTTCGGGATGCATAGTACGCCCTAACCTCATCGATCAGACAGCACACAGACAAAATTTTTGGCAATAAAAAAAGGCCAGTCGAAAAACTGACCTTTTGAAATCTAGGTTTGCTCTTCTTAGAAGACTGCGACATTCCAGTCGACACGACGGCGCTGCTTCGCGCGTGCCTGCATGTCTTTCAGGTTCCGCTCTAGCCGCTGAGCGTTTTGCAACACCTGTGTTGCCTTGCGTTGACCCGATTTAGCGATATCACGCTCACGGGCACCTTCAGCTGATTTGACGGCGTCAATCGCCTGAAAATACTGCACTCGGGCTCGATCTACGGAAATTGGTTTGTAGTTCAGCATATGTAATACAGCTCCGGTGACTTCAGGATTGCTCTCGATCTCTCTTCCCTAAGCGTCGCGTTGCCAACGCTATGGGTGTTAGGTGAGGTCACTCCTCATAAACATCGCTAATCCGATACACCGTGTTGGTAGTTTCCGTGTTTTTCGCTGCGTATGCGTCCGCACGAAATTCGAACCTTTTGGAGCAAATGAGTTCAACTGGGGTATTTCAAACCAGATTCACACAACGTTCAGCACTCTATGTTCTTAGAAAATCCCTAGAGATAATTTTGTAGTCCTCTCCTTATGGGACTAGAATCTGCACGCCTCGGACAATAAAGATTCGTGGTCTAGCCCGATTCCAGTCCGAAAAAATGTCGGCTTATATACGGAGATTATTGAATGAACGGAACAGAGTTCATCGCCCAGATCCTCAAACAAGAGGGCGTTAACGAAATGACTTGCTTCCCAAGCAATGCACTTATCGAAGAAGCATCGAAGCAAGGGATTCGCCCCGTAATGTTCCGCCACGAGCGCGGAGCGATCATGGCTGCCGACGGCTACAGCCGAATGCACAACGGGAACAAGTTCGGCGTAGTTGCTATGCAGCACGCTGCAGGTGCCGAAAACTCAATGGGTGGCCTTTCACAAGCATTCGGCGACAATGTTCCGATTCTCGTGTTGCCAGGTGGTTACCCAATTGAGCAGCGACACGTACGTCCAAACTTTTCGGCGAGAGACAACTGGGCAGGTGTCACCAAATCTGTACAAACCATCGATACACCGTCACAGATCAAAGATGTAATGCGACGGGCATTCAGTGATCTAAGAAACGGTAACGGCGGACCAGTCGTGGTCGAGATGACTTTAGATGTCTGCGCAATGGAAGTTCCAGAAGATGCGTTGAATTACCACTCACCCTCCGTCGGTAAATCCGTTCCATCCAAGACTGATATACAGGATGCCGTGAAGACCTTGCTCGCTGCTGATCGACCTATGATCTGGGCCGGTGCGGGTGTATTGATGGCTCAGGCATCGCCTGAACTCGCAGAGTTTGCTGCTCTTACTGATATTCCGGTGTTCACAACGATGGAAGGAAAGTCGTGTTACGACGAGCGACTCCCTCTCTCACTTGGTGCGGGTAGTGGTGCAACTACGGGGCCAGCATTCGAATGGATCAACGAGAGCGATGTTGTAGTCGGAATCGGCACTAGCCTTTCTCAGAACAACTACACACGTAAAGTCCCTGCCGGCAAGAAGTCGGTCATTCACAACACGATCAACCCAGAAGACATTAACAAGGGCACACCTTCTGACATCACTTTGTTGGGTGATGCAAAACTCACCCTTGCAGCCATGATCGAGGAAGTGAAGGCGCAGATTGGCGAAGGTGGTCGAGATACTGGTGTTGCCTCTCACATTGCGGCAGTCAAAGAGAAGTGGATGGCTGAGTGGTCACCAATTCTCAACTCCAACGAGGCTCCATTGAACCCTTACCGGGTTATCAACGAAATCAACAAGAACCTCGACCATGAGAACAGCGTCGTGACTCATGACGCTGGTGGTCCACGTGACTGCATGGTGCCTTTCTACACAGCCACAACTCCGAACAGCTACATCGGTTGGGGCAAGACGACCCACCTAGGCTTCGGAATTCCACTGATGATTGGTGCGAAGCTTGCTGATCCAAGCAAGTTCTGCCTCAACTACATGGGTGACGGCGCCTGGGGCATGTCAGGTACTGACACAGCCGCTGCAGCTCGAATGGGGCTGCCGATCACTACTGTTCTCTTGAACAATGGTGGAATGGCAACGTACCCAGGTGGCTTCCCTACTGCTCGTGAGCAGTACGACGTTTCGTTCATGGATGGTGACTACGCTCAAATAACTGAAGGAATGGGTGGGCGAGGCATCGAAGTTTCAAAACCTGAGGAGTTGGGACCTGCGATCCTGCAAGCCCGTCAGTTGAATGATGAAGGCAAGACCGTTCTGATCGATGTGAAGTCGAACTACGAATCGCGGAAGTCCTTCTTCGGCAGGTAGCCTTCGATTCGTGCCTAGTCACACAGCGGGTTTCGCTGTTGACCTAGACTCGATTTCGTAAGCAACTAACACCGCCTAAGTGCACTTACTCAGGCGGTGTTTTTCGTTAAATCAGCTTCTTCATCCTTTACTTGTTGTGGCGATGGTTTGGGCGTGGTGTGACGGAAGTAATACCGTCATTTCCACGTGAGAACGAATCGTTCTTACCCTGATAGCCCCCTCTCGTGCCCGATAGGTACACCGACTGACAGCATTTGCGTGTAGGTCTTTAGGTAGATTCACGGTTAATAGCCCGTATGAAGCGCGATGTTTCGGTGGTGTGGGCACGGCATCGTAGTGGTTATCAGCACAGACAGCCGGTCTGCCAAGCGAATCGATTCCCGGCCGAATCATTCGAAATAGCAGACCTGACGCTTAGAGGGAATTCCACCACGTCGGTGGGG
>JBDQHW010000015.1:0-67399 GCA_040264655.1 Dehalococcoidia bacterium
GGGTGAATTTTTCTATTCTGTATCCGGTGATTTTCATTGTTTTGTTACTTGAATGTTTTTACGGGTTGGAAGAATTTCGTAGTCGATTACTGAGTCTTCGAACCGTGGGCTGGAACGTAATGCTCACCATTCACACCTGAGGCGGCAGCGGCGAGTTCGTCCTCGGTAGGCGGGTTGTCCCAAAGACCTGCGCCCGGTCGTCGACCGAATGGAGATGGACCCGCAGATGCCGTGACTTTTACGACTTTCTGCTTCGCCAGAGCTTCTGGATCGAAGCTCACACCGGTTCCGGGTTGATCTCCACAGACCGCCCAACCATCGACAATCTTGATGTCGGATGTCATTACCCCGTCATCAGGTTCCGCGTTCTGTGCTTCCAGGGTCAAGAAATTAGGAATACATGGAGCGAGCTGTGCATTCATGTTTCCAGGCGAACCGCCGAGAGTGATTGGAAGTTCGAATCCGTACGCCGCGTCAGCCAGCTGCAGGGCACAAGTAATTCCGGTCATGCCATGACTAACTTGAACAACGTCCGCTGAGCGGTTGTGGAAGTAAGGAAGGAAATCACCGAGGGAGTCGAGGTTTTCGCCAGCGCAAACCGGAGACTTAATCTGGTCGGAGATTCGTCGTAGCCCGAGGAAGTCCCAGCGACGTGCGGGTTCTTCAACCCATGCAATGTCGAACTGTTCTTCCATCTCTCGAACCTTGCGAATCGCCATCTTTGGGTTCCAGACCTCGTTGGCGTCGATGTACAGAATAGGTGTGTCGGTCGCCCGCTCCAGTCCCTTTTTCATCCTGCCGATCCGACGAAGATCAGCGTCTTGATCGAGACCGACTTTGAGCTTTCCACCTTTGAATCCCCAGTCGGCAGCCATCATCCCGTACCAGTCCTCGATCTCATCGTCGGAAAGTGGAGAGTCTAGTCCTGAAGCGTAAGCGTGAACTTTAGGATTCGATCCACCGAGTGTCTTCCACAGCGGCTCATCATTAGCCTTCGCTTTGATATCCCACAAAGCCACGTCGAGGACGGCAATTGCGTCGTTTATTACCCCGTCGTGTCCAGCTTTGAACGCACGATCAACCATGCGTTTCCACAGACCAGTCACGTGTCGTGGGTCTTCACCCATCAGCATTCCCTCAACCATTGATTTGATCTGAGGTCCTGCTCCACCGCCACCAAATGAAACACCTGTGATGCCCTCATCGGTGAATAGTTCAAGGACATTCGAACTTCCTCTAATCCGACCTGAAGGGGAGTTGGCATCACCCATTCGACGGTTCAGTGGAAATTCATAAAGGGTTATTGCGTATCCGGTGATTTTCATCGTGTTTCCGAGTTCTGTTGCTTCAGGCAGTTTCTATCTAGAGATAGTGCGCTGGCGCGCCGAATCAACGAACCAACCGCCAGAGTTTAGGCACGTGAGGATGAGTGGTCAACGGGTCAAACCGTGAGATGCCTAGTCGAACCGAACTCGAAAATTTTGAAAATCACTCGAAATCTGCACGAATCCCAATCTCACCCCAATCGGAACATGTCAGTAATGTTGATCTACTGATAGAAGTCGTTCAGGTGCACCGTCCACTCAGAGGTGGGTTCAAACCTGAACACCGCAACACTTTTCCGGAGTTCGAAATGCGTCGTCCATCTCTGATTGCTTTGATAGCTGTCACTGTTTTATTTGTTGGAGCAGCTCTTCCTGCTCAAGCCGCCAACCCTGTAGGTGAAGATGGGGTTCTGGTAATCCTTATCGACGAGGGAGCATCGCCTGTTCAGCGTGACCTCGATGCTGCTGAGACGGTTGCTCTCACAATGGCCCGAGGTACAACTGCTGGTACTACTGCGGTTGCTTCCTACGGTGTTCAAGTAAACGAGTTTGTTAGTGCTGATTCAGGTTCAGCCGGAACTCGCCTCGTCGACGACGTTGTGACAACCGTACGATCACTCGACATCGGGCCTGCACGATCAGATCAGTTTGCTGCACTGACCGACACCTTCTCGTTTCTTTCACGAACTGGCGCAGTTGAGGGTTCTCGGGTCGCATTTGTGACATCAGGACGAATCTTGGGTGAATCGGAAAACACTCGAGAGCGTCTTCGTAGTGTCGCTGATCTATTTGCATCTGAAGGTTGGGTAATCGACGTTGTGGCGTTGCCTTCGACCGAACCTGTTCTTCGAGACTTGATGAGTGGGCTATCGTCCAGTTCTGACGGTGCGTTCTACGACACGGGTACTGCCGCAGGGATTGCTGCATTGTTCGAAACCTACTCACAACTTTCGCTAGAGAATGCGATGGATGTTGAGATGCACGACAACTCTGCATCGCTTGTCACTCTCGACATTGCTCCACATACCGATCGTTTCACGACTGTGTTCGTTCGACAGCACGACGAAGTCGATGTTGCTGTGTTCTCGCCTAACGGCACTCGTGCTGAAGCAGAACTAGAAAACGTAGAGATAAGTGAGACTCCTTCGGCAGTGATCATTGAAATTCACTCACCTGTTCCGGGCAACTGGACTCTGCAAGGAGTTGGGCCTGCCTCGAAACTCGTTGCCAGTGTCGATATCAGCAATCCACTTGAGCTACGCCTGATCGAACAGCCACCACTTCCTGTTGGCGAAACAGCAATTATTGAAGCTGCGGCATTCAACGGCGCTTCAGCTCAGCTTCTCTCTGGTGCAGAAATCACTGCCACAATTGGCAAGGCCAGTGGAACGACCGAAGTCGTTGCACTCAACGACGTCGGTGAAAACGGCGACAAGTTCGCAAACGATGGAATCTACTCTGTACTGCTGAGCGCACCCAAATCGCAAGGAATCAACGACGTTGTTCTGCATCTGACATGGACTGACTATGCAGCCACGCTTCGTAGCAATACAGCTTTCCGAAGCGAATCGTTCCCGACCCTCAGTCTCACTGAGGTGAACGATGTCGAG
The DNA here is from genome assembly GCA_040264655.1 of Dehalococcoidia bacterium. Classification (GTDB taxonomy): domain Bacteria; phylum Chloroflexota; class Dehalococcoidia; order Lucifugimonadales; family Lucifugimonadaceae; genus Lucifugimonas. The sequence goes on from JBDQHW010000015.1 coordinate 2,936, forward strand.
ACAGTTGCTGGAAAGTACGCAACTGTTGCTCGAGTTCAGGTTCGTGTCGGCGACTATCCTTACCTAACTAGCCCAGCCGATATCAGAGCTGTTCTCAGTGGAGCCGGTGGTCAGTTTGATGCCGTGATTCTGACTGTTGAAGAACCTGAGCCAGGTTTGGGTTGGGAGTTTGATGTCGCAGCGATCATCCCAGAATCCGGCGCATATGAGGTCGAAGTTGTTCTCGACAGCGTCTTTGAAGGCCGACAGTTCACCCGCACAGCACCGGTAGCCACTTCATCGGCAACCATCGTCGTTCAGGCAGCCGAGATTCTTGGAGTGCCGCTGTGGATCATCGGAACAATCGGTGGATTACTGGTAGCTGCAGCCGGAGTTACTCTCTGGATCAGCCGCAAGCCATCACCGTTCGGTTACATCGTTGACGATGCTGATCGAGTGGTAGTCGACTTCTCACGATTGAACCGGAGTCTGTATCGCCGATTATTCTCTAAGAGCAGCATCAATGCCACCGAAGTCGCTGATCTGCCGTTTGATGGCGGGACATTCAAATTCGTTGGTGACAAGGTGAAACTAGTGCACAAACGATCTGCTGGAGATCCTTCGATGCGTGTCAACAGTCGTCCTGTTGGCCCCGAAGTAGACCTCGGTGAAAATGTTTGGCTTGGAGTCGGTGGTCGACTCCTCACGTTCCAGCTCAAGAGCCGCAGGTCAGAGTCCACAATCGCAGCAGGCGAAAGTGCCGACGATGGAGAATCGGTGAGTGGCAACGTAGTACCGTCACCTGCTGACTAATTCGGCGGAACATTCTAGAAGAAAAACATAAAGGGGATGCTCATTATGAGCATCCCCTTTTTTATCGAACGGTAAGTATTGACTACTTTTCGTTAATTACGATTTCTTCGATAAAGTCACCTGGTTCTGGATCGCTCATCGGATCTCGCTCACGAATGGATTTGACGACGTCCATCCCGCTGATGATCTTGCCGAACACCGAGTGCCTACCGTCGAGGTGTGGCGTCGGTGCGAGCGTAATGAAGAACTGGCTACCATTGGTACCAGGCCCGGCATTCGCCATCGAGAGGATTCCTTCAGAATCGTGACGCAGATTGCGGTTGAACTCGTCACCGAAGCGGTAACCGGGTCCACCGGTTCCTGTGCCCGTGGGGTCGCCACCCTGAACCATAAATCCGGGAATGACACGGTGGAACGTCGTTCCGTTGTAAAAATCAGCTCGTGCCAGGTTGATGAAGTTTTCCACGGTGAGTGGTGCATCAGTGGCGTACAGCATGAATTCAAATTCACCGCGCTGGGTCTTGAACGTCGCGGTGTATGACTTTGAATTGTCGAGTTCACCGGATGGTGGTGTTAGGTCTGCCATTATTTCTCCTGCGAAGTGCTAGGACATTCGCCCAAACTTCGATTGTTAGCTTTCAGTGATAGTGATTGATTTGATCAGATCGCCTGGCAACTGCGCCGTGCCAGGGTCACGAATTTCAATATTAAGAACGTTATCGAGTCCTTCGACAACTTCTCCGAACACGCTGTGAACATCATCTAGGTGTGGCGTCGGTGCGAAAGTGATGAAGAACTGACTTCCGTTTGTGTTTGCACCAGCGTTGGCCATAGAAAGAATTCCAGGCTTGCTGTGCCGACGGGTTGCATCGAACTCATCTCGGAATCGGTAGCCAGGACCACCCGCGCCCGTTCCCTTCGGATCGCCACCCTGAGCCATGAAGTCAGGGATTACTCGGTGAAACATAGTTCCATCGTAAAAGCCGATCGTGGCGAGGTTTACAAAGTTCTCGACTGTAAGTGGTGCCTCGTCATCGAAAAGAAGAACTTTGAATTCACCAGCATCTGTATCGAACGTAGCGTGATATGTCTTTGAGGTGTCGAGTGCGCCAGCCGGAGGCCGAGCAGTATCGCCCGGTATGAGCATCACTGCATCGGCGTCGATCTGTCCGCCACCCGATGCGACAGGGACCGAAGCAGGGGTAGAAGTTGGTTCAGGTGTATCGTCACCGCACGCCACGAACACGAGCGACGAGATAGTCAGCAGTGCAATTATTGCCAGCAGCCGTTTCATTCTGATCTCCACGAATAATATGGTGCAACTTCAGGTTGCCCTTTTCTAAATTTCCACAAGCCAAAAAGTATATCCAACAACTATGTGGAACAGTCTTTTTAATGTGTTTCTGCGTCTATCACTCGTGACCGACGCTCTTATAATGACCGACCATGTCAGCAACTGTGAATCAATCTACAAACTCAACTGAACAACTCTCTGGTGAACGTCTCGTCGATCTTTATCGCACGATGGTGCTTAGCCGGTACCTCGACGAGCGTGTCTGGTTACTTAACCGGCAGGGGAAGGCCGCCATTGCTGCGTCCGCTCAAGGGCATGAGGCGGCTCAGGTTGCGTGCATCGAAGCATCTGACCCTTCAAAAGATCACTACCTGATCTACTATCGACAATTCACTGCGATGATCGCCTTAGGGACCGAGCCTGAAGAAATGCTTCGTGGATTTCTTGCTAAAGAAGCCGACCCTATGAGCGCTGCTCGGCAATTCCCCCTCCACGGTGCGCACCCACGCGTTGATCTATTCAACTTTTCGAACGTGATCGCCACCCAGCTGCCGCAAGCAGCCGGAGTCGCCTTAGCTGACAAAATCAACGGCTCGGACGCAGTCACATTCGTCTATTTCGGTGATGGAGCGTCATCTCAAGGTGATACACATGAGGCGATGAATTTCGCTGGTGTTCACAAACTGCCTGTCATCTTTTTCTGTGAAAACAACCGGTATGCGATTTCTGTTCCGCAAGAAAAACAGATGGGGATCGAAAGTTTGGCGAGCAGGGCAGCGGGATATGGCTTCCCTGGAGTGCAGGTCGACGGCACTGACGTGGTTGCCGTTCATGAGGCCACCCAAGCAGCCGTAGAGCGAGCAAGGACCGGTGGTGGTCCTACTCTGATCGAGGCCTCAGTTGAACGATTGTTACCGCATACGACTGATGATGACCACACTCGATATCGTTCCGAACAGGACATCTTGCAAATGTCTGAACGAGACCCAATCACTATCTTGTCTGATCTCCTAAAACGACGTGATCTGCTCACAGAATCAGAGGACGCAGAAATCCACACCTCTGCCAAGAACCGTGTGAACGTCGCTACGGATACTGTCGATGCAGAATCTTATCCCGGGATCGAATCGATGTTCGATGATGTCACCGATGGATCAGTTCAAGGAGGAAACTCCTAATGGCAGAACAGACGGTAATCGAAGCTGTACGACAAACAATGTTCGCAGAGATGCGTCGAGATAGCTCCGTCATCGTTTTGGGTGAGGATGTCGGAAGTCGTGGCGGAGTATTTTTAGCTACCGATGGCTTGATCGATGAATTTGGCGAGAATCGAGTTATCGATACCCCATTAGCCGAATCTTCTATCTGTGGTGTCGCGATCGGAGCCGCCGTAAACGGATTGCGTCCTATCGCTGAAATTCAGTTTGCAGATTTTATTTGGCCTGCAATCAATCAACTGGTCGGAGAGGCTTCCAAAGTTCGTTACGGGACGAACGGGGTAAAGACAGCACCAATGACGGTTCGAGTGCCCTACGGCGGAGGCGTCAGAGGTGGCCTCTATCATTCCCAGAGCATAGAAGTGCTATTTGCCCACACGCCGGGTCTCTCCGTCGTAGCTCCGGCAACTCCTTACGATGCCAAAGGTTTATTGGCTTCGGCAATTCGTACCGATGATCCAGTTATTGTTCTGGAACACAAACGCACGTATCGTCTTGTGAAAGGTGAAGTTCCTGCCGAGGATTACACCATCCCAATTGGAAAGGCCGAGATCAAGAGGCATGGTACCGACCTCACGATATTTACCTACGGTCTGATGCTGCACTACTCATTGCAGGCGACTGAGATGGCGGCGGCCATTGGTATTGACGTAGAAGTATTGGACTTGCGCACTCTTCGACCACTTGACGAAGAATCCATCGCTGAATCGGCGTCCCGCACTGGTAAGGCGCTCATAGTGCAGGAAGACACTCCTGCTGTGAGCATTTCTTCAGAAGTTGCCGCCATTATTGGCGAACGATGTTTCTTCGATCTTGATGGGCCGATTACTCGCCTCGGTCCCCCTGAAATTCCGCCTATGCCGTTTTCGCCGATACAAGAGGCTGAATTCATGCCTTCACCAGAGAAGATTCTTACCGCAATCAAAAAACTGGCGGAGATTTAACTATGGCGTTCAATATCGAGCTTCCACATGTTGGTGAATCAGTTACAGAAGCCGTAATTGGCAAGTGGCTGAAATCTCCGGGTGATCAGGTTGAGAAATATGATCCACTAGTGGAAGTCATCACCGACAAAGTGAACATGGATGTCCCTTCACCGGAATCCGGCATTCTCACGAAAATTTTCGCAGTGGAAGGCGAAACCGTGTTGATGGGAGCGGTGATCGCTGAAATGGATACTGGCAAGGTTGAAGCCGACTCCAGTAGCAACCAAACTGCTCCTGCCGCCCAGCTATCCGCTGAAACACCACCACCGAACCGAATTGGGACATTGGTTCAGGGCGCAAATGTTGGGCCAACCGGGGGTGAATTTACTGACACAAGTCTTTCAGCGGAAACCCCTTCAAATACTTCCAGTGCAAGTGGTAGCTCAACTCCCTCAACAACCCGGCAAAAAGGCTTCTCACCGGTCGTTACTCGGTTGGCAGCTCAACATGGTGTCGATTTGGCAACGCTTGTAGGCACCGGACTTGGTGGGCGAGTAACTAAGAAAGATGTTCTTGCCGCAGTAGATCAAGGTTCAAATTCAGCATCTCCTACGACTGTGTCGCTAGATGGCGATGAAATCATCGAGCCGAGCGCAATCCGCCGAATGATCGCCGACCACATGGTCAAATCAATGTCTGAGATACCTCACGCATGGTCGGCGCTAGAGGTCGACGTCACAGGGATGGTTGAATGGCGCACTCAGAACAAAGCGAAGTTCCAATCCGAACACGGGATTCATCTCACTTATTTGCCAATTGCGTTGGCGGTTGTTGCAAGTGCGTTGAAAGCAAATCCTCGACTCAATTCTCGTTGGTCCGACGGCAAAATCATTATAAAAAAGTCGGTAAACATAGGAGTCGCAGTTGCCGCTGAAGAAGGTCTCGTAGTTCCGGTTGTACATGATGCCAACGAGGCGAATGTGGTTGGACTTGCTCAGCAATTAGACGCGATAGTCAGCCGTGCCCGGTCAGGCAATATGACCATCTCCGACGCTCAAGGCGGTACTTTCACGCTGAACAATACCGGTTCTCTAGGATCGGTATGGGGCGGGGCAATTATCAATCACCCACAGGCAGCTATTCTTACTACTGAAGCGATCGTAAAGCGCCCTGTTGTTATCTCAAACAACGGTGAAGATGTGGTAGCTGTGCGTTCCATGATGAACATCTGTCTTTCATTCGATCACCGGATTGTCGATGGAGCAGAAGCATCCGAATTCTTGCAGGCGGTTAAGAATGGGCTTGAGGCCGTGAATCTCGAATCTGAGCTTGCGTAATGAGCGGTTCTGCCCAGAGTGCCGGTGAGCTTCAGGCGTCTTGGCTCGGTACGGTCGAATATGGCTCAGCATTAGAAACGCAACGCTCGGTTGTTGCCCAGCGAAAGATTGGTTCGTATCCCGACTCATTGTTGCTTCTGGAGCATCCGCATGTCGTGACGTTGGGACGTCGTGCCGACGATAGTCATCTCGTTTCAACCCGAGCCGAGCTTGAGTCAGCTAGAGTCGACATTTTTGAGACTGATCGTGGTGGTGAAGCGACCTATCACGGTCCTGGTCAGCTGGTCGGATATCCAATTATCGACGTTCGAGTAGCAGAACTCGGACCTGTCACCTATGTCCGCATGTTGGAGAAATCGCTGATTGAAGCTCTCGCTGATTTCGGTGTAAATGCTCACTTGGTAGATGGTGAAACCGGAGTTTGGGTAGGAGGGATCGCAGATGAAAAACGTGATCCCAGTTCAAACCCAAGCGGAAAGAAGATCGCTGCGATAGGTGTCCGAATTACGGGTGGAGTCACGAGGCATGGCTTCGCCCTCAACGTTTCGACTGATCTCAAGTATTTCCAACACATCATTCCGTGCGGGATGCCTGACTTACCCTTTACTTCTATCGAATTGGAAACGGGAAAAGAACTGGGTGTCAAAAAGTGTGGCGAAATTGTATCCAGGAAACTTGCATCCAACCTCGGCAAAAAGCTCATCTGGTCATCACGCTAAGTTACTGTCGAGGCTTCGCAGGTTGAACGTAGTTCGCTCGTAAGTTCAGAGTCAGTTCACATACGGGGTAAGTGCCGACTCCAACGCCAATCACACCTTCATCTTTGATGATATTGATACCGAGATTGGTTTCTCGCCCCGCAGAGGTGAACCGCATCTGTGGTAACAGTACTGACGAAGCAAAGACTAACTTTGGCGAATCCAGCAATTCCAAGTGCGATAAAACGGGGTGAATCCAACCCCGCAAACCGAGAAGAGTCGCCAGGACATCTGCTGCAACGGTTACCTTCGTTTGCCGCAGCAGCGACTTTGGCCATGCTGCTGGCAATGACGCTTGCTACGGCCATTTCTATTCGAAGCATCAACCAATCGCAGAGCGACGTGCGTTTTGAAGAGCTGGTCAGCTCAGTTTCACAAGAAGTTGATGCCGAGTTCAACAAGAGCCTTAGTGAACTCGCTGCCATCAGAGGGTTCCTAGAAGCATCGACCAATGTTAGTCCTGGGCAATTCCACACATTTTCATCTGCGCTCGAGAGAGAGAACTGGTCTGTCCATGCGCTTGGATACATCAAACGGGTAGAGAACGACGAAACGGCTGAGTTCAACCGAATGATGTCTCTACAACTCAATGATGAGTTCAAGCTTGAGTCAGATGGCTACCGACCGTACTACATGCCTGTGGCATTCACCTATCCCGAGACACTGGGTATTTTGAACCCTGGTGAAGACCTTATATTTCATCCTCGATACACACCGTTGATGAAGACGGCAGAGCAAGAGCGCAAGATCGTTGCTTCATCTCCCGTTCCTTCAGCATCAAACCCGCATGACCAAGCAGTCGTTTTGGTTTTTACTCCGATATTTAGGGAATCGGCAGATCTCCTGGGTTCATCAGAAGTCAAGGGATTTGGAACTGGTGTTTATCGAGTCGCCGATTTTCTCGCTGGACCAGTAGAACGTGCGGGGCTAGGTGATATTGATTTCAGAGTTGTGGACACCAACGAAAGCGGTACAGCTCAAGAGGTATTTCCTACACCTAACGGGAGTACGAGCGACGAATGGGCGGGCGGAACAACCCATATCGTAGAACTGGACCTCGCAGGACGTGCATGGCAGCTGCAATTTAGTCAGCCAGAAGGTTATGGAATTACTCGACTTGAGTCCCAGCTATGGCTGATTGTTCTAGGTGCGGGTCTGGTCATCACAGGGTTGGCAACGGTCTCAATGTACTCATTGATTTCAGGGCGCCAATCTGTGCAGTCTGATCTCACATTGATGACGAGCCGGATGAACATTCTTCTCGACTCCGCGCTTGAATCGATTTTGCTAGTGGGTGATGACGACAGGATTGTCTGGGCTAATCAGTCGTACGCCAACGTGTTTGGATTCAATGATCCTGATTCGATCGTTGGCACAGAATGGGAAGCTACGAGATTGGGCGTTGGAGTCAAGTTCGACAATCGTCGAAAGTTTGTTCGTCGGCTCACGGAAATTAATGCTAGCCATGAGATGGCCGTCACTTCTGAAGACATACAGATCAATTCACCCGAGCACAGAATCCTATCGATGACCTCAGCACCTGCTACTGGTGACATGTCGGAGTATCTCGGTCGTCTTTGGGTGTTCCGTGATGTGACTCAAGAGCGAACCGTCGATCGTTCTAAATCAGAGTTCGTCTCCATGGTTTCTCATGAATTACGTACCCCGCTTACTTCTCTCACTGGCTTCATCGAATTAGTTCTCGATGGAGCGGGCGGGGAAGTGAACGCCGGCATAGAGCGTCTGCTAACCAAAGCGCACTCGAACGGTCTTCGACTGAGCCGATTGGTTGCCGACCTACTCGATATTTCACGCCTTGAAGCAGGAAACCTTGGTCTTGAGATTAGCGAAGTCTCATTGCAGGGACTTCTTCCGGAACTGACAGAAGCGGTCGCTCCGCAATTTGCTGAGAAGCAACTTGAGCTTAAGTTGAAAATTCCGGACAAGCTACGGGCAGTCTGGGCCGACCGAGAGCGTTGTGCTCAGATCTTCTCAAACCTGCTGACCAACGCCGTCCGCTACACACCTGATGGTGGAACGGTGACTGTCACAGGAAAGCTTGTTCGCGATCAGGTAGAAATTACCGTTCGTGACACTGGCGAAGGAATTCGACCTGAAAATCAGGCCCGAATCTTCGACAAGTTTGTGCGTATTGCCAATAACGGTAAACGCCCGGCCGGAAGCACCGGCTTGGGATTGGCGATTACTAAAACTCTTGTGGAAACACAGGGCGGATCGATTCGTCTTGAGAGTAGATTCGGCAAAGGCTCAGCGTTCACAGTTGCTTTGCCCGTCGCAGAGCGACCTAAATAAATCTCTGGGTTAGTGACCGTCTGATGGCTCCGCAGTAACGCTGTTCAAGGCTGCTGTCGTGCAGTACCAGGCGGCGCAACTTCAGATTGATCCCTGAGAAGCTTCGCTACGGTTTACTTACTTGGATGGATGAGCCTGGCGTACGAAGTGGTCGAGCGCTCTGGCAAGTCTGAACACACGCTACGTGGTCGACAGGCACGCCGTTGACGCTGCTGCGCAGGATTCCTTCAAACTGTTCTTTCCGCTTCTCTCAGGAGCTACCGTTGGTGTCGGCTTCGGATATTTGGGTTAGCGGGATCTAGCAGTGCGCGGCATGTTCAATCTGATCGCACACAGACCGTTGGTTACCAGTTGATGAAAGGCGTGTTCCGCGTTCGAACCTCGATCCCTCGGGTGAGGTGCAATCAGAACCACGTTTTAGTGCGCTGGGCTCAGCTTCCTGGTTTACAGAAGGATGATTAGGCCGCTGCCGCACGCTCGGTATTACCGAGTGGGCGAACGTAGCGGTAGCCAAATTCTCGAACAGTCTCGATCAATCTAGGTCGTTTAGGATCTTCTTCGATCTTGCCACGAATGTACGAGATGTACAGACGGACGCTATCAGTGGAAGTTTCCGACGAATTGGGTCCCCAAGCGAGGTCGAGCAACTGATTGTGACTCAGAACTTGACCTGGGTGTTTAAGGAGTGCAGTGAGTAAACGGTATTCAAGAGGTGACAAAGACATGTCTTTACCTCGTACGGTGACGAGGTGAGCGCTGTGATCGATAGTGAGCACTGGGTCAGCATAGATTTGTTCATCCCGCTGAATCGATGGCATTGAAGCGCGTCGAAGATTTGCTTCTACTCTCGCAACAAGCTCGTTCTTCGAGAAAGGCTTGACGATGTAATCGTCTGCTCCCACCTGCAAACCTTTCACACGATGAGATTCAGATCCGAACGCAGTAAGGAAAATAATCGGTACATCGGACATCTGTCGGATGCGCTCACATAGCTCGAATCCATCCATTCCGGGCATTTCAAGATCGAGGAGGGCTAGATCAGGACGTGCGGTGAAGAAACTCTTAAGAGCGTCTTCTCCGCTTTCTGCGGCAATTGTTTCGTAACCTGCCATTTCTAGGCGAGTTTGAACAAGCTCCAGAATATCTGGCTCGTCATCAACAATTAGAATTTTTGAAGGCATTTATATTTACCGAAATCCGCTGGTCTTGACGCTTCTAGGAAGAACGTTAAATCTTTGTATGAATCTAGATTAGGATTTCGACCAAGAATGGGCGTTCGTGTAGCCCCCATACTCACCTAAGTGTTCCCATATGCAGAATTGTTCGTTTAGCGACATTAGATGTGTGTATGGGAAATACGTCTGCCAATCTATATAGCGGGCGATGACGTACCTTATTTTGGAACATGATCGACGGGGTCACACATAGACTTCGCGTTTTACGCACATCGGAGACCATTCTGATCGATTTCACACATATGACCAAAACACTTAAGTACTTGGCACCGAGCCAAGCCCTTGCGTTGCTCGCTGTGTTCAGTGTCGCGACTGTTGCTTTGTCAGCATGTACTTCTCCGCCAGTTGCCGAGTTCACTCCATCCCAGGACTCGGGGAGCGCTCCTTTTGAAGTGTCGTTTGTTCTTGGTGAACTCGCTGACGCCGACAATTACAGTTGGGACTTCGGAGATGGTTCAGGCAGCAGAGAAATCGAACCGAAGCATGTGTTCGAGTTTTCTGGTGAATTCGTTGTTAAATTGACCGCTGAGAGAGGTGGCACAACCGACACCGCTGAATCGTTAATTACGGTGGAGGCAGGCAAGGCTGGCTGGGTGGTAGTCGAAAGCGATGATCAGTCCGTTACCTCATTCGATTCAATCCAGTTCAGTGCCAGTGCGTTTGATGAGCTAGGTAATCCCGTAGATGACGCCGACTTTGTATGGAGCGTCGATGGCGCGATCGGTGACATTGACCAGAGCGGCAAGTTCACGGCAAGAACCGACCTTGGCTTTTTCGAAGACGCCATCTCAGTCGAGTTTGAGCGACTCGGGACAACAGCGTCGTCGAGAACCGGAGTCGAAATCGTACCGGGGCCTCTCCATTCGTTCTCAATAAGTCCCTCGGCAATAGACATACAAGTCGGTAGAAGCGAGTCGATCATCGTTGAGGCTGTCGATGAAGCCGGGCACCTGCTCGACTCAGCCTTGGTGTTGTTCACCCCGGTTCGGGAGGGCGATACTGTTGATTCAACCGGTTTGTTCAAACCCACTACGGCCGCTTCGGGCAATGACGTTGAACTTGTCACAATCGAGGTCGAACTCGATGGCACTGTTATCGAGGCAACGATTTCAGGCACGGTTCGACCAGGCATCCTCGATCAGATTCATGTATCTAGCCTCCCGGCAACATTAGGAATAGGTGAGTCTTATCAGCTCGAATCGTATGCGACCGACCGTTTCGGGAACGAATTGGAACTGGACGAGATTGAGTGGAGTGTGACCGACACTTCTGTTGGCTCAGTAACCGAATCGGGATTATTTACTGCTGGAACGACTGCAGGAACCCACACAGAAAATGGAATCAAAATCCTCGGTGTACTCAACGACATCGAATCTGTGACTCTCACGCCTGTCACGATTGTTGCGGGTGCGATTACGGCTATTCATATCGTTCCTGGTATTGATTCAGTTCCAATCGGCGCTGGGTCGCCATTCGTGGTTCTGGCAACTGATGAAAACGGGAACATTTTGGATATTCCTGAGGAAGAATTCATTTATGAATACTCCTCAGCAGGGCGGGGCAACGAAGTCGCGGTATTTATTGCTGGGTACGAGATTGGTGACTTTGAAAACGCGATCACGGTGACCCTACCGGCCGGAATTGCTGGGAACGAGTTTGACCTCGTTGCTCGGTCAGACATATCCATTCGGCAGCGGTCATCCAACATCATTGCAGTTGAGGTTGTTGATCAAGACGGTGGTGGAATCTTTTTTATCGATCTCGAAACTGCTCAGCTGGGTTCCGCCGACACTAGCTTTCATAACAACGACGCAGTGGAGCTATCTCCCTCCTGGTGGCCTGACGGATCGCGATTGGTTTACGCAACGGATGTGACTGGTGAACTTCAGATTCACACGCTGAATCTGGCGACACGAGAAATAATCCAACTCACTGACATAGTCGGCGGAGCCTCAATGCCTGACGTCTCGTCGGATGAGAAATCGATAGCTTTCGTAGGGCTCGGCGAGGACCAATGGCAACTGTACTCAGCGGTAATTCCAGACGACGTAGCGACGAATCCGATCACGCTAGAGGATTCGACTCGTATTAGTGCGGATGTAAACGCACAACATATTCTCCCGTACTGGTCGCCTGATGGCAGTCAGGTTCTCGCCTCACAAAACACACTAGATGGTTTGGTGCGGGTCATGATGTTTGATTCGTCCTTAGAAACTCAACCACAGGTACTCGGTCCGTTTGGCAGTGTTGGTTTTGGCTGGAGTGTCGACGGAACTGGTGTGCACATCGGTCTTGCTACCACAGATGGTGCGCTTGATCTGGGAACGTTGAATCTCGAGACTTACGAACCTGAGTTCATTGATACGACGTTGGAATTTTTAGTTGCGGCTTGGTCGCCAGACGACTCCGAAGTTGTAGCCATTGATTCGCTGCTTGGCGCCGGCTGGCTCATCGATTCTGACGCTACAGGTCTGCGTCGAGTTGTTGATTCTGAGCAAGTGCCGACTCGAATGTCATGGCGACCCAAGGCGTACGGTGATCCTGTCGATGTTCCGGTTATTGACGGCGACCCAGTAATGCTCGCTGAGGGCGATGCACCACGCGCACCTGTTGGGGCCCTAGATACTGCGCTTACCTATACCGCGATCATTTCCACTGATTCTGGCGACATCGAGTTGGAGCTATTCGATGATGTCGCTCCTATGACAGTTGAGAATTTCGTGAATTTGGCACGAATCGGATTTTATGACGGACTTAATTTTCACCGCGTGATTTCTGGATTCGTGTCTCAAGCAGGTGATCCAGATCCCAGTGACACGGATGGTCCAGGCTATCTTTTCAATGATGAATTCTCTCGTGGGCTATCTCATGACGCGGCAGGTTGGTTATCGATGGCAAATGCCGGTGCCAACACGAATGGAAGCCAATTCTTTATTACTCACACTGCCGCGACATGGTTAGACCCCTACGTCGATGGAATTGCCAAGAACTGTGCCGATGACTTGGTTTCTTGCCACGGAATATTCGGGCGAGTTACTGCAGGGTTGGAGATTGTCACCAGTATGTCTGAGCGCGATCCTCTCACAGCGACAACACCCGGGGTCACAATTCTAGGAATCTCGATTTCAGAGAGCTAATATTCACGTAGATTAGTTAGCCGTAAATTTAGATGTCGTTAGTGCACGGAGATTCGATTGTCAGTTCCAACCCAGGTTCGTAGCCAGATAACTCATCTTGAGTGTTCGTTGTCTGGTGAAGTCGGTGACCACAATTTTCCTCACAGGCTGAACCCGACGTGTGGCAAACCGTTTTTAGCGAGATATGACTTAGCCAAAGCTGCTGAAACACTTACGAAGACAGCGATGCTCGACCGTGAACCGAATATGTGGCGGTATCGAGAAGTAATGCCCGTGATCGATCCTACGAACATCGTCACTCTGGGTGAAGGTTTCACTCCGCTTGAACGGGCAGAGAGGCTAGGCAAGCATCTCGGAATGAGCTCGTTGCTCATTAAAGACGAGGGTGTGAACCCGACCGGCTCGTTTAAAGCTCGCGGATTGTCGGCGGCTGTTTCGAAAGCACTCGAACTGAACCAGATGAAGCTCACAATGCCCTCGGCGGGAAATGCGGCAGGCGCTATGTCGGCCTACGCAGCTGCCGCTGGCATGGAAGCACACGTATACATGCCCAAAGACGCTCCGATGGCGAATCAGATCGAGTGTGTCGCGTATGGAGCCAACCTGAATCTAGTTGATGGATTCATCACCGACGCTGGTCGAATCTCAGGTGAGGCGGCGGAAGAACACGGGTTATTTGATGTGTCGACCCTCAAAGAGCCGTATCGCGCTGAGGGTAAAAAGACGATGGGTTACGAAATCGTCGAGCAACTTGGGTTCGAAGTTCCCGATGTGATTATCTATCCAACGGGTGGCGGAACCGGAATTGTAGGTATTTGGAAGGCTCTGGATGAGATGGAACAACTCGGTTGGATCGGTTCTGAGAGACCAAGAATGATTTGTGTACAGGCAGAAGGCTGTTCTCCACTAGTTGACGCTTACAACAAAGGTGAAGAATTCGCCGAACCGTTTCCGAACCCATCGACTTTGGCCGCAGGTATGCGTGTTCCCGCAGCAGTTGGAGATTTCCTGGTCATTCGAGCGGTTCGTGAAAGTGGCGGAACAGCTCTCACTGTTACTGACAACGAGATGGTCAAATCTGTGCGAGAAATGTCGTCGTTTGAAGGAATATTCCCTGCACCCGAAGGCGGAGCCACTCTCGCCGCTTTGCGAAAACTACTTGAATCTGGCCAAGTTGAAAAAGACGAACGTGTAGTACTTCTGAATACAGGCTCAGCCCTTAAGTACTTGGACGTACTTGGCCCGGCACTTGGGCTGTAGAAATAGCCCCGATCTGTGTCCTACTAAACCTTGGGTGAATCCCAAGTTGTAACGTGGCTCAACGTTCCGTCCGGGAAGGCCGCCGTGTATTCATTCGCCAGCATTCCTAGAATCACAGAGTTGTGCCTAGCACCGTCGTGTGGACGGCTTTGACGGAGCGTTCCTTCGTGTTGGAATCCGATGTGTTCAAACATCGCTCGAGCCGAAGTGTTGTATTCAGGGACGTCGACCCAGGCCCGATGGAGGCCCAAGTGCTCGAAAATGTGTTCGAGCATGGCAATCACGCCCGAAGTTCCGTAGCCGTGGTGCCAGAGTTTTTTCTGGCCGATCAATACAGATATTTGAGCATCACCTAGGGCTTCATCGATGGAAAGTTGCCCTTCGCCGATGTGTTCTCCGGACAGCGTATACACCGAGAAAATATCGCGATGAGGCTCATGATGAGGATCGTGGAAAACTTCGTCCCAGGCTTCTTTCGAAGCATCGATCATGTCTTTAGGTTCGTAACCCAAATGTGCGGCGTCACCATAGGTGTAGCGTCCGAACCAAGCGTTCGAAACTTCGGGGTCGTCTAGCCAATCAGCGAGACGTTTAACGTCATCACGGGTAACCGGGCGCAACTCAACTAATGAGGGCACTTCGTCCTCCTTAAATCTGTTGTGTCAGGGCCACGTAATGATCAGCATGCACCAGTAAGGTGCAGACGACAATCCTAGGCCGGAACCGCAGTATACCCGAACGATTGAGATTTACTTTTGGAAGTGCAGTTCATGGCGCCAATCCTTGGTCACAGCAGCGGAGGTTGTGCCACCTGATACCATGCGCCGTCTAGGTTTGACTGCGATTCGAAACGGATACGCTGCATCGAGCCTGACTATGATTCACTAGAACAAAAAGAGGTAGATATGTCTGATCACTGGAAGATAGAAGCAGAGATTGAATACTGTGTGCCTTGTGGTTACGCAAACCTTGCAGCAAACATGGTCAGCGAGCTATTCCAGGCCGCCGGACCAGCTCTTGCCATTTCACTCAAGCCGGGACACAGCGGTGCGTTCAAAGTAACCGTCGATGGACGAGTACTGTGGGACAAGAAAGAATCTGGCCGTTCACCACACATCATGGAAGTTAAAGAGCTAAAGGCTACAGTTGCCAACATGCTTGAATCTGGTGCTGTAATCCAAAGCAACTAGGTTCGCCCAACAAATGGAGTTTGAAATGCCCGAAGTACCTGCAGAAGTACAGGCTGAGATCGAGTACTGCGTAACCTGAAGCTACCACTCAGTGGCTTTCTGGATAGGAAGCGAATTATTTGCGGCTGGTGCCTCGCACGTTGCCATCACGCTTACACCTGGTAAGGGTGGTGTTTTCAAAGTGACACTTAATGGCGAAGTAGCTTTCGACAAAGGCGAACTGGGACGGTATCCCACCCTTCCTGACGCCAAAGAATTGAAAGCAAAAGTCATGAAGATGGTCTCGGCTGCTTCGGAGCAATAAATGGTCAACATTTTTTGTTGATCAATAGAGCGCTCTTGTGAACTCCACAAGGGCGCTTTTTTATTCCCGCCGACGCCGTTTGTCGGAGTACCATGATCTGGCTCGAAATATTCGGTTTCGAGATTTTGTCACGTAATCGTTTGTCATTTGGAGTTAGCCCGTGAAAGCCGCAGTTCTCATTGAATCGAAAAAGCCCATGCCAATCATGGAGCTTGACCAGACAGAGCCGAAGACTGGCGAAGTTCGGGTAAAGATGTCGGCTGCGGGCATCTGCGCATCGGATCATCACGTGATGACTGGAGACAACCCAACTCCAATGCCCATCGTTCTTGGACACGAGGGAGCAGGAGTCGTTGAAGCCGTAGGCGCCGGGGTGTCTACAGTAAAAGTCGGAGATCGCTGTGTGTTGTCGTTCGTGCCGAATTGCGGCCACTGTCGATCATGCCGAGAAGGTCTTTCGAACATATGTGACACAAACCGACTAACTGGCACACGTCAGTACGACGGAACGTTCCGCCTCCACACTTCAGATGGAACAGAAGTACACCAGTTCGCAAAACTAGGTGTGTTTGCTGAATCCATCGTAGTTCCGCAGCAGGCGTGCTACCCGATGCCTGATGATGTGCCAATGGAAGTCGCAGCGCTAATCGGTTGTTCTGTGACTACTGGTGTCGGCGGAGTGATCAATCAGCCCGGCATGCGGGCGGGAATGACGGTCGCTGTTATCGGAGCAGGTGGAGTCGGTCTAAATGCGCTTCAAGGTGCACGACTGATGAACGCTTCCAAAATTTTCGCCGTCGACATATTCGATTCGAAGCTTGAATTTGCATACAAATTTGGTGCGACTCACGTAATCAACTCGAAAGAGCAAGACCCAATCGCAGCCATTCAGGAAATGACTGATGGTGGCGTCGATTTTGCGTTCGACACGTTTGGTCACAAAATCACAACCGAGCAGGCATACAAGTCGACCCGCAAGGGTGGAACCACGGTGGTTGTCGGACTCGCTCCCGACGGCATGAACGCCGAAATTCCTCTGGTCGAGCTGGTCCGAAATCAGAAGACACTCGTTGGTAGCTATTACGGCTCGTCCAGCCCACATGAAACGTTTGGCAGATTGCTCGAGTTCTACCGTCAGGGTCGAATCGACGTTGGTGGAATGGTCACTCGCAAGTACAAACTCGACGAAATCAACGAAGCCTACGAAGCTCTCGAACGCGGAGAAGATGGTAGAGGAGTAATCGTTTTCGACTAATCGTCTATCGGCAGCGAGTGGATTCTGGCGAAAGCTGAATGCTCGATCCGTATGCGAACGATATGGATTGTTCATTTTTTCACTTGATGCTAAAACGGGCGACTGCTATGCTCCAAACCGGCTTTTTCGAAGGCCTTTAACCCGTAATTGGTAACCAGTAATCGGTAGTTGATGTTCGAGGATTATTTCAGGCAGTACGCGCTGCTCATCATTTTCGCCGCTGCAGCGGTGAGTGTCCCTATTGGGATGTTGACGATGAGCTATCTGGCTCAGTTCATTAAAGTCAGGCCGTCACGCCCTACAGCAGTTAAAGAAAGCGCTTACGAAGGCGGTATGCCTCCGTTTAGCAGTCGGCCTGCACGGTTCAACTTCCGTTATTACTACTACGCCCTGTTGTTCGTAGTTTTCGATGTGGAAACTGTTTTCCTATTTCCGTGGGCAGTTAAGTACGGCGTTATGACTCGACAGTTTGGGTTTGCTGCGCTGGGTGCGGTTCTCGTATTTCTTATTGTTGTGACATTTGCTTATGCCTATGCGTGGCGAAAACACGCTCTTGAGTGGGTGACGAACGAATGACCGGTCCAAAATTGATCGATCCATACGGCGCACCTCCCGGGGCTGACCCACGAGGCGCCCTTCAGTCGATTACTCTCGATCTTGATAGAACCGAGGGCGATTCCGTCAACAGGATGAAATCGACTCACCTTGAGCCGTTTCCCGATCCAGTTCTCGAAGTTCCCGATGAGCTTCAACGCAGTGTGATCGTAAGTTCGGTCGACTATTTGCTTAACTGGGCGCGGAAATCTTCGGTATTTCCTTTGCAGTCCGGACTGGCTTGCTGTTCCTTCGAAATGATCAGTGCTGCGATGGCTCGTTTCGACCTCGCGAGGTTCGGGATGGAAGCCTTGCGGGCATCTCCGCGTCAGGCTGACCTTTTGATTGTTGCCGGGACCCTGACATGGAAAATGGCAGTTCCCCTTCGCCGCCTGTATGACCAAATGGCTGAGCCGCGTTGGGTTATTTCAATGGGTGTCTGTGCGACATCAGGAGGTCCTTACTACCAGAGCTATTCAGTCGTGCCTGGCGTGAACCACATCATGCCAGTGGATGTTTACGTGCCTGGTTGCCCACCGCGTCCAGACGCCCTGCTCTACGGCATCATGCAGCTACACGATAAGATTCGTCGGTACAGCCTTAGCGGGCAGGCGGCGGGGCAGGAATGACCACCGTATGGAGTGGAGCCGCACTCGCTGAAGCAATCGAAGCTTTCGCTCCTGGCTCGGTAGAGTCGAGCGCAGGTACAGATGTTTGGCTGAATCCGGATTCTATTTCTACTGTTTGTGAGGGATTGAAGACTCGGCCAGAGTTCAAATTTGATCTGCTCAGCAGCCTGACTGCAGTCGACTATATTGATCATTTTGAAGTCGTCTATCACCTAACTTCACTTCCAATGAACTCGTCAGCGATACTGAAATCTCGTGTAGGTATCGGTCGAACTGACGCATCAATCGCCAGTGTCGTTCCGATTTGGC
Organism: Dehalococcoidia bacterium; assembly: GCA_040264655.1. Lineage (GTDB taxonomy): Bacteria > Chloroflexota > Dehalococcoidia > Lucifugimonadales > Lucifugimonadaceae > Lucifugimonas. The sequence continues at coordinate 21,486 of JBDQHW010000015.1, forward strand.
GTGGAGCGGATTACCAAGAACGTGAAGTGTGGGACCTGATGGGTATCCGGTTCGAGGGGCATCCAAACCACAAGCGGATCATGCTGTGGGAAGGCTATCCCGGTCACCCTCTGCGTAAAGACTATGTGACATACGATCAGTCGATTGTTTCGACCGCTCCTGGTGCCTCGGATGGTGACGGGTAATGGCTATCAAGACTCAGCCTGTTACAGTTAACCTCGGACCTCAGCACCCATCGACTCACGGTGTATTCCGGATGCGAGTTATGTTTGACGGTGAGGAAATCGTCGATGTGGAGCCTGTTTTCGGGTACCTTCACCGAGGTTCTGAGAAACTAGCTGAAGAGCGCACATATACCCAGATCGTTACGCTGACCGACCGTATGGATTACGTGTCGTCGATGCTCAACAACCAGGCATACATTCTGGCTGTCGAGAAACTTGCTGGTATCGAGCCCTCTCCTCGTGGTGTTTGGCTCCGAATGATCGCAGGCGAATTGCAGCGAATTGCCAGCCACCTTGTAGCAACCGGATTCCTAATTCAGGACCTTGGTGCTTTGGGTACTCCGCTCATTTACGCAATGCGTGAACGTGAGGGGATACTCGATCTATTTGAAATGCTTTGTGGCGCTCGAATCACAAACTCCTATCTACGACCGGGTGGAGTGTTCATGGACGCTCCCGATGAGTTCTGGCCCGCGCTAGATCGTGGTCTGGACGACATTGTTCGTAGCATCGACGATCTTGAGACGTACCTGAGCGGAAACGAGATCATCTTTTCTCGTACGAAGGGCACAGCTGTTCTTCCGCCCGAGCTGCTGATTAACGCGTCGATCACAGGTCCGATGCTGCGAGCTAGCGGAGTCGACTGGGACCTTCGTCATCGCGCACCTTACGACTACTACGACAAGATTTCTTTTGAACGTAAGTTGCACACTGCTTCCGACAACTACGCCCGTTACTGGGTGCGGATTCAGGAAGCTCGTGAGAGCGTAAAGATAATCAAGCAGTGCATTGAACAAATCGAACCGGGGCCGGTGCGTCCTTCATTCGATGATGTTCCACGGTTGATCCGCCCACCAGCTGGCGATGCATATGCCGCCATCGAAGGGTCGAAGGGGGAACTGGGCTTCTACCTCGTCAGCGACGGTGGAATCGCACCATACCGAATGCACGTTCGCGCTTCTTCTCTGATCAACCTGACTCTTCTCAGAGATATGCTCATCGGCGGGCAGTTCGGTGACCTATTTGTTACTTTCGGTAGTGTCGATTTGAACATGGGTGAGGTGGACCGGTAATGAACCAGGCCTTCCTCGACAATTCGCTTTGGCGAAACATCTACTGTGTCCTTGCTGGCGATAGTGCCCAGTGTGCGGCTCGTGATTACTCACCCGGAATGCTTCCTGGAGGCATGGAGTGGCTAGCGTTCTTACTCGCTGCCGCTGCAATCGTAGGGCTCTTAGTGAACGGTGTCCTTGGTGGAGTCATCGTGCTCATCTGGGGAGAACGACGACTCTTTGGCCGATTCCAGTCTCGAACAGGTCCAAACCGATGGGGACCGTTTGGAACTCTTACTTCAGTCGCTGACGCGGTCAAAACTATGTTTAAAGAGGATTTGGTGCCTGCCGACGCAGACCGAATCCTGTTCAACTTGGCTCCAGTGCTTATAGCGGCACCCGCCCTGATGGTTTTCTCAGTAATACCGTTTGGAGTGGGCACTTACGTTGCAGATCTGAACGTTGGTGTGCTGTTCATCATGGCGATAACCTCGTTGACTACGCTCGCAGTACTAACTGCCTCGTGGTCGTCGGCGAACCGAATCGCTATTTTGTCGGCTTTGCGATCCGTGGCTCTGCTGATTAGCTACGAAATCCCAATGGCTCTCGCGGTTGTTGGTGTGGTCATGCTGGCAGGATCGATGTCGCTTGGAGACATCATTGCTGCTCAGGGTGTGCCGTTCATATTGGTTCAACCACTCGGCTTCTTCGTGTTCTTTATTGCTGCTATGGCAGAGATGGCACGAGCTCCATTCGACCTGACAGAAGCGGAATCTGAACTAGCTGCTGGCTATTTGAACGACTACGCCAGCATGAAATTTGGACTTTTCTTCCTCGCTGAGTTTATGGCTGAAATTAGTACAGCTGCGATTGTTACGACGTTGTTCCTGAGTGGATGGCGTGGGTTCGATTTCATCCCATCCCATTTCTGGTTCGGTGCGAAACTAATCGCCGTTCTGTTCGTAATTATTTGGTTCCGAATGACTTTGCCTCGACTGCGCATTGACCAAGTGCTCAAGTTCGCGTGGAAGGGTCTGTTCGAGCTAACGATGATCAACATCGTCGTTACCGCAATTTTGATCGCCATTTGGCCGCAACCGACAACCGCACAGCTCTGGTACATGGCGGCGGTGAACTGGCCTGTAGCGATAATTTCTATCTGGTTGGTCAGTAAGTTGCTCGGAACACCTTCGTACGAAAATGCGCAGCCCGATCCAAACTCGCCGGAATACCCGGTTGGCAGCGAAGAGATTCCTGCGTCAGCGGTATACGTGGCTGAAGTGAACACAAAAGCAACTCTGCAAGAAGGAGGCGACTAATGATCGGTCTTGGTTTGCCTCGCGGTTTCGCGATAACGCTGAAGAACTTCATGCGGCCGCCTGTCACTGAACAGTATCCAGATCGCCATGTAGGTCTGTTGGGCGCAGCCAAAGAAGTTGGAATGAACCCGTTCCAATTCCTAATCAAACGACCTGTGGACTCGCTGAAGGCGATTGCTGGTCTCGCTACCGTTCCAGTTGCTGTCAAGCAATCAGCTCGTTTCCGCGGAAACGAATTCACATATTTCGAAGACCGTTGCACGGCATGTGCAAGTTGTGCCAAATACTGCCCGCTGGGAATCATCGAGATTGTCAGTGTGCCTGGCAAGATTGATGCTCAGGAAGGCGAGAGCTACAAGCTTGAAGTGTTCGATATCGACGTTGGACGCTGCATGTTCTGCGGGCTCTGTGTTGAGGCATGCCCTTACGACGCCCTTCACATGGGAACGAGCTTCGAGCGTTCAAAATATGTCCGTGATGAACTAGTTATCACTAAGGAAGAGCTGTTCGACGCTCCGAAGCGACCAAGCGCGTTCTACCGACCTCAGTTCGAAGAAAATGCGTTCGATCCGTTCAAAGAAACGATCGATGACTTCCACGACGCTGGCCGACACGAACGTCCATCAGACGAAGACCTCAAGCGAAAGTGGGTCGACGAGCGATGATGGAAGTTTCCACATTGACCACTATCGCCTTCTGGGCAGCTTCGGCAATGACTCTTGGCTTTGCAGCCATCGTCGTAACTCAGCGCGACGTGTTTAGGGCCGCAATCGCTCTAGCGGGATCGTTCCTAGGCGTTGGTATTTTATATTTCGTACTCAGCGCTGACTTCGTCGGTGTTGTTCAGATACTTGTGTACGTCGGAGCCATATCGGTTCTAATGGCGTTCGCTGTCATGTTCATTCAAGACATCGCCTCAGGTAGCCGTCCAGCCCAAGGCAGGTTGATCGGTGTGGCTGTTGCTGTGCTGATATTCGCGGCCTTGGCTTTCACTGCTTACAACACTGAGTGGTCATCGATGGATGAGATCACTGATCCTGTAGCGGTTGCCGCTTTAACCGAAGGATTCGTCGAAGTTGGAACAGGCGACGAAATCGCTGTGCGAGAGCCTGGATTTATTGGTGACGACGAAGTAATCGTTCGAAACGGTGGAGCCTTCACCGATAGCACCGGATCAGTCGGTGTACTGCTTGTTCGTGAATATATGTTGGCATTCGAGATCATAGGATTGTTGTTGGTTGCTGCATTGATCGGTGGACTTTTGCTGATGCGGAATCCTCCAACAAGCGAAGAGTCCGAGAAAGGAAGTGCCTCGGTATGACAATCGAGAACGTCCTTCTAGTATCTGGTGCGTTGTTCGCAATTGGCGCGTACGGTGTGCTCTCACGACGAAGTCTGATCACCGTGATTATGTCGCTTGAACTGATGTTCAACGGTGTTGTGATCGCAGCTGTCGCATTCAGCCGCTTTACTCCCGCCGCCGCGCTTTTGAGCGGAGATCCTCTGACTGCTGAAGCTATTCGATCTGCGCTGACAGGGCATGCCTTCGCCATATTTGTTACTGCAGTTGCAGCTGGTGAAGCCGCACTCGCATTTGCACTTGTGTTTGCTATGTATCGATCAACGGAGTCGGTTGAAATCACCGACGCCGCCGAGATGAAGAACTAGATATGTGGGTTGATTACAAAAAAACACCAAATCTCATATCTGCTCAGATGTGGAAGGACCTGCTCGAGGGAGAAGGTCTGCCAACCAAGCTCATTCCAGAGGGTGACATCCTCGATTGGGCTGAAGATGCATCGTTCCGAGTGATGGTTCCAAAAGGTCGTGAACACGTGGCTGACGAAATCTTGAGAAAGCTGTAACAGGGAATATCTGTGATCACTGAAGGCCTAGCCTGGCTCATAATCGCCCTTCCCATCGCCGCAATGTTGGTGAATGGACTGTTGGTGCGCGCCTTCGTAGGTTCCAACTCGAAATACGCCGGGTACATCACAGTCGCTGCCATCGGCGGATCTTTCATCCTGTCGTTGATGACGCTCGGTACCGTCATGTCAGATGGTCCGCTCCATGTTGATACACACGATTGGATTGCCATTGGTGGTCTGAATCTCACATTTGGTTTGATGGTCGACCAGTTGACATCGATCATGCTGGTGGTTGTCACAGGAGTTAGCTTGCTTGTTCAGATTTATGGACAGGCTTACATGCATGGCGATAAGAGTTACACACGTTACTTCACGTACATGGCGTTGTTCACAGCCTCGATGCTTGGACTCGTGCTCTCCGGAAACCTGATTCAAATATTTGTATTCTGGGAGCTCGTTGGTGTTTCGTCATACCTGTTGATCGGATTCTGGATGGATCGTCCTTCGGCGGCTGCAGCTGCTAAGAAGGCGTTCTTGATGACTAGGTTCGGTGACTTTGGATTCTTGCTCGGAATCCTGTATCTCTACTCACAGAGTTCGTCCTACATGGATATTTCGACTCTTTACCACGAGATCGAAGCAGGGCACATCGCCGTTGGAGTCGCAACATGGGTATCGCTAGGTTTGTTGGCCGGCGCAATTGGTAAATCTGCGCAGTTCCCATTGCACAACTGGCTTCCTGATGCGATGGAAGGACCTACATCTGTATCTGCACTGATTCACTCGGCGACGATGGTTACGGCCGGTGTGTTCTTGATTGCACGATTCTTCCCACTGTTCGAGCACTCAGATGCAATGACTCTAGTTGCTTTGATCGGTGGGTTCACCGCCGTATTTGCCGCAACCATGGGCTTGGTGGCGAACGACATCAAACGAGTTCTGGCTTACTCGACAGTTTCGCAGCTCGGCTACATGATGCTTGCGCTTGGTGTCGGTGCGTATGCTCCAGCAATCTTCCATCTGTTCACGCACGCATTTTTCAAGGCTGCTTTGTTCCTTGGTGCAGGATCAGTTCATCACGCGTCAGGAACGTTCAATATGAACTACATGGGTGGACTCAAAAAGCACATGCCTCGTACGTACTGGGGCATGGTTATCGCTAGCTTGAGCCTCGCTGGATTATTCCCGTTTTCAGGATTCTGGTCGAAAGACGAAATTCTGGGTCACGCAGCCGAAGTTGGAACAGCCACAGGCAACATTGTTCTCGCTCTTGGTTTAGTGGCTGCGCTGATGACTGCGTTCTACATGTTCCGAGCTATCTTCCTAACATTCCACGGCGAGTGGAAGGGTGGTGGTGAGAAGGAAACTGCAGATGCAGAAGCAGCGGGTGAGCCTCTTCCAGTTGGAAACGCTCACTCTCACTTTGGCGAATCACCTTGGCTCATGGTTGGCCCAATCATGTTGCTGGCCGTACTTGCCATTGGTATCGGATTCTTCTCAAACCCACTTGTAGATGTTGGTGGAATCGACAAGCACGCATTTGCACACTACGTAACTCACAATCACGATGTCTTCCCGACCGCTGAAGCAGCAAAACACGCGGGCTCATCACCTGAGTTCAACGTAATGGTCGCAGCGATATCGACCGTGCTAGCTGTGGCTGGAATAGGCCTCGCCTACCTCATGTACATAAAGGGATCGATCTCACCTACTGCAATGGGTGCTCGATTCCAACCGATCTACAACCTCATGTTCCGTAAGTACTACTTCGATGAAATGTACGAAAACGTCGTGGTACGCAAAGGCTTCTACAAATATGTGGCCGATGCGTTGCGATGGTTCGATGAGCACTGGATCGACAATGGAAATGTCCACCTTTCCAACTGGGTCAGCCGGATTGGTAAGAGCGGAGCATTGATTCAAAACGGTCAGACACAGACCTACGCTGTTGGCATGGTCATCGGCGTAGTAGCAGTAGTAGCAGCCTTCTTACTATGGGGCTAACAACGCACGTGGAAATTAGCGCAAGCACAACTAAATACTTCTTGATTGCCGTATTCGAGGTTTCTCATGTTTGATGGGTTACTGACGATAACGGTGTTCTTGCCCGCGGCAGTTGGACTGTTGGTGGCGTTGTTCGCCCGCGGCGAAAACGCAGATCAGCAGATCCGATGGATATCGATTGGTGCGACTGTTGCAACGTTTGTATTGAGCGTACTGGTGTTCGTTGGCTATGATCAGGACCTTGCTGGTGTCCAGATGGTCGATTACTTCGAACGCTGGATACCTGTTGATGCTCTTCGTTCGTCATACCTTCTGGGTGTAGACGGCTTAAGCGCACCGCTAGTTCTGTTGACCGGAATTCTCGGAATGGCAGCAGCTCTTGGTTCTTGGAGAATCAAGAAGCGTGTTCGCGAATACTTCATGTGGCTACTGCTGCTTGAAACAGCTGTGCTCGGAGTATTCGTTTCACTCGACTTACTGCTGTTCTTCATTTTCTTCGAATTTGAGCTAATCCCAATGTTCATGCTCATCGCAATTTGGGGAAGTGGACGACCACGCTACTCAGCGATGAAGTTCGTTCTTTTCACCCTTGCAGGTGGTGCGTTCATGTTGGTGGGTATCCTCGCCATCTACGTAACGCCGGGCGTGAACACTCTGGCGATGGTTTCCATCCCTGAGTTAGGAATAACTGGTATTCCTGAATTGATCGCCGCTGCTGACCTTGTTGTCCCAGCAGCATTGATATTTGCGTTCTTCTTCATCGCATTTGCCGTGAAGCTACCGTTGTGGCCTGTCCACAGTTGGCTTCCAGACGCTCACACCGATGCGCCTACGGCAGTTTCGGTGATGCTTGCTGGTGTTCTTCTGAAGATGGCTGGTTACGGACTTCTGCGAATCAACCTTGGCTTCTTCCAAGAAACTAAAGGGTTCACGATCCATGACGTAGCGGGTTACATGGCAGTAGTCGCGGCAATATCGGTCATATATGGCGGAATTATCACAGTTCGCCAAACTGATATGAAACGACTGATCGCGTATAGCTCGGTAAGTCACATGGGATTTGTGATGCTCGGTGTAGCTGCAGTCGGGTCATCGGCTGCAGAAACTTCTGCTGCAGGGCTAAATGGTGCGGCGCTTCAGATGTTCACTCACGGAACGATCACTGGTCTCGCATTCCTGATGGTTGGGCTCTCTTACGATCGAACCCACACTCGACATATTCCTCATCTTGGTGGTCTTTGGAAGAAGATGCCGCTAATTGCAATATTCTTCCTGATCGCCGGATTCGGCTCACTCGGTCTTCCAGCATTGTCAGGCTTCGTAGCCGAGATCATGGTCTTCTTAGGAACGTTCTCAGTGTGGCCGTGGGCGACTGGTGTCGCTGCGTTTGGTGTAGTTCTGGCAGCCGGTTACACGCTGTGGATGGTTCAACGGGTGTTCTTCGGTGAGCGACCTGCAACGCCTGGTCTATCGGACGAGGTTTACGACAATTTGACCGACGCAAACTGGGTCGACATGATCCCGGTTATAGCGTTGGCAGCTCCTATTTTCATCGTTGGTATTTGGCCTTCAGTGGTAACCGACATGTTCGACATTGGTATTCAGGCGGTGCTTAGGTAATGACTGCACAGGACTTCTGGGTACTGTCCCCTGAAATAGCGATGGCCGTACTGGCTTTGGTTGTGATTTCTGTTGACCTCGTCACACGAAGCATGGCGAAGGTATCCACGATTGCGTTCATCGGCCTCGCAGCACCGGTAATTCTCACTCTGAACCTTTGGTTTGGGTGGTTCGGTGATCCTGCTTCTGGTCAAGCTTTGTTCGACACGTTCGAAGCCGACCGATTCTCACTCTTCTTCAAGTTCCTTCTACTTACTGTCACTGCCGGCACGATCCTCGCTTCGGCGAAGTACATCGCCAGCGATCGCATGAAAGATTACGGTGGCGAGTTCGTATCGCTGGTGCTGCTATCCGTAACGGGAATGATGATCCTCGTGTCGGCTACAGAGCTGATCACGATCTACGTAGCACTCGAACTCACAGCGCTTCCAGTGGTCGCTCTTGCGGCAATTCACCGTACAAAACAAGGCGTTGAAGCAGGAACTAAGTTCTTCGTACTCTCGGCGATCTCCAGCGCAATATTGCTCTACGGATTCGCTTACATCTACGGATACGCCGGTAGTACCCATCTCGACACCATCATGGAGCGACTGGCAGTTCTGCCAACTGAAGCTGGAGTTCCATTCGGCTCATACGCAGTTCTGCTTGCAGTGATCATGATCGTCGCCGGATTCGGATTCAAGATGGCTGTGGTGCCGTGGCAAATGTGGGTGCCAGACGTTTATCAAGGCGCACCAACACCGGTTGCTGCGTTCCTTTCGGTCGCGTCGAAGGCGGCTGCTTTCGCTGTGATCATGCGAATTATGTACACAGGATTTGGTGATCCTGCGCTGATGCAGGACTGGTCAGGATTGTTCGCAATTCTTGCTGCCGTCACCATGACCGTTGGTAACACGCTGGCATTGTCGCAATCGAATATCAAACGACTGCTGGGTTACTCGACGATCGCCCAAGCCGGTTACATTCTAGTTGGATTAGCATCTGTTCCCGCCAACCAGGTCGGCGCTACGTTTGCAGGGGCTGGCCCGCAAGGTGTGATGTATTACCTTGCCGGTTACGCGTTTACGAATCTGGTGGTCTTCTTTGCAGTAATTGCAATCACGTCACGAACGAACGACGATTCGATTGACGGATTGAACGGTTTGCTCAAGCGGTCACCTTTGTTGGCTGGTTTGCTCGTGTTTGGACTGCTTTCACTGCTTGGAATGCCGCCAACAGTTGGGTTCATGGCGAAAGTTGTCGTATTTGGAGCAGCCCTAAACGCCAACCTGACTTGGCTCGCTGTGATCGGTGTAGTGAATACCGTGATCGCTGCTTACTACTACTTACGAGTCATTAGAGCCATTGTCTTCGAAGACGCCGTCGATGAGTCGAAGTTCAGCGCTGACAAACCTTTGCTGGCAGCGGCCGGTGTAGCGGCTATCGGTGCAGGTGTATTTGGACTTGCGCCGTTCTTGCTGCTCGAGCTGGCGGAACAAGCACTTTCGATCATTCCTGGTATCTAATCGGCCGTTCCCGGCTTCTGGCTGGGAGTGTGGGCGACAGTAGACTGTAGTAACATTCGGGCACACTGAATTAGATTGGCGATTATGCCCAGCTACCACAACATCGGAATTGTTCACAATGGCGAGCTTGCTGAAGCGGGTGAACTCGCGCAGAAACTGACGAGAACCTATGCTGACGGACGGCAATGGTGGCTCGCCACCCAATCTGATCTTCACGAGCGTGATGATGAATTGGCAGAATCCGATCTGATAATCACCATTGGCGGTGATGGCACGATTCTGCGAGGCGCCCACGCTGCAGCCTCCCGCGACATTCCTATTCTCGGAGTAAACATGGGGCGTGTCGGCTTCATGAGCGACGTCGAAAGCAAAGACGCGGTTCAGGAAGTTGGCTGGTATTTAGAGGGAAACGCTCGCATCGAACAGCGGTTCATGTTGAAGGCTGAATTTTCTGGTTCAGGTGGCGAATCAAGTTCAGTATTGGCGCTTAACGATGTCACTGTCGCCCGAGGAGCAACGCTTCGTGTAATCGAGGTCAGCACTATTGTTGATGGCGTGCACCTTGCTACGTATCGAGGCGATGGAGTGGTGGTATCAACCGCAACCGGATCTACCGGATATAGCCTTGCTCTCGGTGGGCCGGTGATGGATCCAACTTCACAGGATTTCTTAGTCAAACCGATCGCATCTCACATGAGTCAGTTTGGTGGAGCCATTTTGCAGTCTTCATCAACCGTCGAGTTAACCGTTGAAGCGTACGAAGATGCAACGCTAAACGCAGATGGCTTTATCGATCACACGCTTACTGCTGGAGAGCTTGTGACGATAACTCAGGCAGGGGATTACGCTTCGTTCCTAAGACGAAAACCGCCAGCCGATTTCTGGGGAGACCTCTCAAGACGGCTCGAACTGCGAAAAGGATCAGTGAATTCATCCCGTCGTCGACGGATTTAGTCGCTGGAAATTCGGTAAACTAACTACGTTTTGCGACCCAAACGCCCGACCACCGTTGCAGTTAACCGTAAGTACGAGGGAAATCGAATCTCTCTGCGCGTTGACACCGCTCGATTTGAAGATGGTCCTGAGTTTGATCGCGAGATAGTCGAGCACCTTGGTTCGGTCGTACTTATACCCATCACAGACGATGGCAAAGTGCTGCTAATCAGACAGTATCGACAAGCGGCTGAACGCTTTCTTTTGGAAGCTTCGGCCGGAACGAGAGAATCAGGCGAAAGCCCGGAAGTTACTGCTCACCGGGAATTGCAAGAAGAGGTCGGATACAAAGCCGGAAAACTTATACCAATTGGTGGTTCGTGGGTCGCACCTGGTTACTCAACTGAGTATTCATACATGTACATAGCGACTGATCTCGAACTGGCACCACTTCCCTCCGACGATGGAGAGGACATTGTTGTCGAAGAATTTGAATTCAAAGATCTTCACCGACTTATTTCAACTGGCGAACTTGAAGACCAAATGTCGATAGCAGCGTTGCTATCGGCTCAGCATGTGTACTCAGAACACATCAAGGGCTGAGAAATGACAATACCTACAGATCACTGCAGCACGAGGCGAGCTTATGTATGAACATGATGTCCTGATTATCGGCGGAGGACTCGCCGGACTCAGGGCTGCCGTTGAAGTCACCAAGACCGGAGCCGATGTCGCGGTTATTTCTAAGGTTCACCCAGTTCGCAGCCACTCGAACGCTGCTCAGGGTGGAATCAATGCCCCTCTCACTGATCGCGGTGATGAGTGGGAAGGCCACGCCTACGACACGATTAAGGGAAGCGACTTCCTCGCCGACCAAGATGCTGTTGAGGTGATGTCGAGTGAAGCCGGTGAGGCAGTGCTCGAACTTGAACGAATGGGTGTCATCTTCAGCCGAGGTGAAGATGGCAAGCTTGGAACTCGAGCATTTGGTGGCCAGAAAGTCGCCCGCACATTCTTTGTAGGTGCAATTACTGGTTCGGCTATTCTCCACGTCCTATTCGAGCAGTCGCTCAAAATGGGGCTAAATGTTTATGAAGAGTGGTTCGTAACCAAGCTCATCATCGAAGATGGAGCCTGTCGTGGTGTGGTCGCAATCGACCTCAAGACTGGCGAGATGCACACGATCAAGGCGAAGGCTGTCATCATGGCGGCCGGTGGAGCAGGTCGAGTATTCGAACCATCCACAAATGCTCTGATTTGCACTGGTGACGGACTTTCACTCGCATATCAGGCCGGTGTCCCGTTGATGGACATGGAGATGATCCAGTACCACCCAACGACTCTCGCTCGTACCGGTATTTTGATGTCGGAAGCTGCACGTGGTGAGGGTGGGTACCTTCTCAATGCTGCTGGCGAACGATTTATGGAGAAGACTGCTCCTGACTATATGGAACTCGCTTCACGAGACGTAGTTTCTCGTGCAGAACAGACCGAGATTGATGAGGGTAGGGGGATCGACGGCAACGTCCTTCTCGACCTACGCCATCTGGGTCGTGATTACATCGAGGCAAAGCTTGGTTACCTACAGGAAGTCTCCGTCGAATTCCTCGGAATCGACATGGCCGAGCAACCCGTTCCCGTTCAGCCCGGGATGCACTACATCATGGGTGGCATCAAGACCGATGTGAACGGTGCTACCAACGTGCCGGGTCTGTACGCCGCCGGTGAATGTGCAAACGTTAGTGTTCACGGCGCGAATCGACTGGGTGCCAACTCACTGCTCGACACCGTCGTGTTCGGGCGCCGCTCGGGCGCACACGCCGTAGAGTACATCAAGGGCGTCAGTGCTCATTCGTCAGCACAGGACGACCTTGCAAGTGAGAAAGCTCGTATTCAAGGGCTACTTGATCGGCCTACCGGTGAGCGTGTCGCAACGATTCGAGATGATATGGCTCGTGGCATGACGAAGGGTATCGGAGTATTCCGCGACCAGAAGTCGATGGAAGGCGCTCTAGAAAATCTCAAGAACGTGAAGTCACGAATGGGCGGATTCTCGATTGAGAACAAGGGCAAGGTGTTCAACACCGACCTGATGTTTGGTCTTGAACTTGAATTCATGATTGACTGTGCAGAGGCGGTTGTCGCCGGTGCATTGACTCGTAAAGAGAGCCGTGGAGCTCACTTCCGCACAGACATCACTGAGCGTGACGATGAGAATTGGCTCAAGCACACACTCATGTACAAGGATGAAGAAGCCGAAAACGGTGTCCGCGTTGAAACGTCAGATGTGACGATAACGCAGTGGGAACCAGTCAAGAGGGTCTACTAATATGCCGGACACTATGAACGTCAAACTAAAGGTGAAACGATTCGATCCTGCTGATTCAGGTGGCAAGACTTGGTGGCAGGAATACGAAGTTGATGTGCACCCAGACTCGACCGTTCTCGATTCACTGATTCAGGTTCGTGAGCAAGAGGACGGAACTCTTGCGCTGCGTTGTGCATGCCGAGCTTCGATCTGCGGCTCATGCGGTATGAAAGTGAATGGAAGCGCTAAGTTGGTCTGCAAGACCCGAGTGGTCGACGTTGCACCAAACGGCGAGCAGCTCACGATCGAACCGATGGGCAACCAGCACGTTGTTCGTGACTTGGTTATTTCTCTAGATACGTTCTTCAATCAGATCAATCGAGTTGAGCCATTCCTCCAGCCAAGCTTCGTTCCAGAGCAAGGTGAATACACCGCTTCGAACGATTCGATGGAAAACTTGCTCACTTCGATGAACTGCATCATGTGTGGTTGCTGTGTTTCTGATTGCACGGTTCTTGAAGTGGACTCGAACTTCATTGGTCCAGCCGCACTTGCTAAGGCATGGCGATTCACTGAGGACCCTCGAGACGGTAAGCGTGACGAGCGACTGAAGTCGTTGAACGATGAAGACGGTGGGATGTGGGACTGCACACGCTGCATGAAGTGTGTTGATGTTTGCCCTAAGGGCGTCGCACCAATGGATCGAATCATGGAGTTGCGTGAGGCTGCAATTGCTGCAGGTAACACAAACACCTCAGGTTATCGTCACACCGAATCGTTCTATAACTCTGTAAAAAAGAATGGTCGCCTAGACGAAACTCGTCTGGCAATCGATTCAGCTGGCTGGACAAACATTCCACGATTGCTCGATCTCGCACCTATCGGGATTGCTGCTATGCGAAAAGGAAAGTTGCCGCCGTTGATGCCTCACAAATCCGAAGACAACCAAAAAGTGAAAGACCTCTACAAGAGTGTGGAGGATGATTCCTAATGAAGTACGCTTTTTATCCTGGATGTGTCGCCCGCGGTGGCGCTCCTGAACTCTACGATTCCGCACTAGCCGTGATGGAGCGGCTCGGAATTGAGCATGTTGAACTGACGAAGGCTGCCTGCACTGGAGCCGGTGTATTGCAGGAAAAGAACCTCAAAATGGGTGACATTTTGAACGTTCGAACTTTCGCCATGGCTGAGCAGATGGGTCTGCCGATCATGGTTCTGTGTTCGACCTGTCAGGGTGTGATGAGTCAGGCTAACCACCGAGTTAAGCGTGACCCTGAATACCTTGCCGAGGTCAACAAACACCTCGCAGCCGAGGGACTTGAGTACAAAGGGACGACTTCGATCAAGCACCTTTTGTGGGCTTTGATTGAAGACATTGGGCTCGACAAGCTCAAAGAAACGTTTACTCGTGAACTCACCGGAATGAACATGGCACCGTTCTACGGCTGCTACATGGTTCGACCTACTGATGCTCTTGAGTTCAAAGCGAACCCAACGCGTGAGACTTCGATTGAAGATTTGATCGAAGCCGTTGGTGGCTCAGTTACAGATTTCGCGGGCAAGACTGCTTGCTGCGGATTCCCAATCCTGTTCATCAATCAGGCGAACTCGATGAAGATGGTTGCGAACCACACGGGAACAGCCAAGGATCTAGGCGCCGATGCGATGGTCACGCCTTGCCCTCTATGTCACCTGAACCTTGATGGTTACCAGCCGAAGGCTCGCAAGCAGGTTCGTGGGGATAAGGCCGATTTGCCGGTAATACACGTTCCACAGCTGATCGGGTTGGCTATGGGGATGAGCGAGAAGGCTCTGGGACTCCAGAAGCACATCGTTTCAACCAAGGAAATCGTGCGTATGGCAGAGGCATTACCTTCCAATGTATAGCTCGCCAATTCTGACGTAAATAATAAAAGCCCCGGGAATAATTCTCGGGGCTTTTTACGTTTTGTCTGTGATTCAGTTGGACTGCAGGAAGGCTTTGATAGGACGAACTAGGCGAATGGAGAATTTTGCCAGTCGTTCAACATGATGCTGTTTTCTTGCACGATTGAACGGACGCGGTCGTCATTCCATCCACGAGCACCCATCCACCTCAGAACCATTCGAACGTCGGGTACGGACGGGTCATCAGGGAAATTCAGTAACTCAGTTTTCAGGTCAGGTGTTGATCCAACGTAATCGGGAACAGGGCATCGATCCTCGATCAGCGTTCGAGCAGTAGCGACGTCCCCGCCATTGATTCGTAATATTCGTTCGAGCCAAGTGTCGAATTCCCACGCGACAGCAAGAATCCAAAGTTCCCGACCCTCTGTCCCACGTTTGGTTCCTGGGAATAGTCCCTTGAGCTGTTTGAGTACAGATGGTCTTTGCCCGAGCTTTGAGGGGACAGCTAGATCTCCCACGACATCGAGAACCGCGGCATAGGCTGCTGAGACAAAGTCCACGTACATCGGCGCGAATTCTGCGTCAGGTAGCTCAACCTGATACTCATAGTCAGGAGTTTCAAGCTCGAAGTCCCATGCGAGGAGCGCGAACTCGAGTGTAGCCGGAGACGGAGGCGATGGCCGCCAGTCTAGTGCGGCTATGAGTTCTGCTTCACGTGCCATAGTGCGATCGACCCTGTCTAAATATTGTTGAAGTGTGAGCTTAGCCTATACGAATCGTTTGATGATGCTCACGCCAAACTCGATTCAGAAAACAAACAATCACGTCTAGAGGCTCATCGCCCCATCAATTACGTGGATCTGGCCGGTTGTGTAAGACGACTCATCTGAAGCTAAGTACACTGCGAGATGTGCGATTTCCTCAGGTGTGCCCACTCTTCCCATCGGTTGTCGGGCGATAAAGGCAGCGCGGGCAGCCTCGGCATCGCCTGTCGCATTGATCCGATCTTGCAACGAGGGCGTTTCAACGGTTGCTGGAGCTATTGCATTTACCCGGATACCGTCAGAAAGATAGTCCTTGGCAACGGATTTTGTGATCCCGATAACAGCTGCTTTAGTTGCGGTGTAAGCAGCGCGGTCTGGTACTCCAAGTAGGTGAGAAGACAAGGAAGCCATGTTCACAATAGATCCGCCACCATTCTCGATCATTAGCGGTAGGAAACCCCGCAACATGCGGAACAATGACTTCACATTTAACTCGAACGAGAAATCCCAGTCTTTTTCAGAAGAATCTAGTATCGTCCCGACGGCGACGAACCCAGCGCAGTTGAACAACACGTCTGGTGCCCCGATTTCTTGTACGAGTGCGGCGATGGAGTTTTCATCGGTTACATCGCAGTGGCGAGTGGTTATTCCCTCCACAGAGTCGAGGTCAGTGAGCTTGTCGACGTTCACGTCAGTAGCCCACACCTGAGCGCCCTCCGCGGCAAAGGCTCTGGCAGTCGCTTCACCAATTCCCTGAGCAGCAGCGGTTACGACAGCGATTTTTCCTGTGAGCCTTCCGGTCATTCTAGATTCCTTAGTACTTGGTGATTCTTAGGTTGAGACGAGTTGAGATCGTTATTTCAACTTGACTGATACAAAAAGTGAGGCGACCAGATGGCCGCCTCACAATTATTTACTAGCCACGAAATCTCAATTTTCCGCGGGTCGGCCTGTCGGCAATTAAGCCTTCGCCATGATGTCGACAAGTTCCTGAACTGAGTCTGCAGATGCCTGAAGCGCCGCCGATTCATTGTCAGTCAGTTCGACTTCGATGATCTCTTCGATGCCCTTGGCACCAAGCTTCACAGGCACCCCTGCGTATAGTCCGTTGATTCCGTATTCGCCTTCGAGGAAAGCCGCACATGGCAGGATTTCCTTGCGGTCGAGCAGTACAGCTTCAACCATTTGGGCAACTGCGGCCGATGGTGCGTAGTAAGCAGATCCCGTCTTCAGTAGACCAACGATTTCGGCACCGCCATCACGTGTGCGCTGAACAATCTCTTCCAATCGGTTTGCTTCAATGAGCTTAGCGACTGGAACACCGCCGACAGTTGTTGAACCGATTAGCGGAACCATTGTGTCGCCGTGACCACCGAGGACGTAGGCGGAGACATTTGTTACCGATGCGTCGAGTTCCTGCGAGAGGAATGTTCGGAATCGAGCAGTGTCGAGAATTCCGGCCATGCCGATTACACGTTCTTTAGGGAATCCGCTCACTTTGTAAGCGTGCTGAACCATTGCGTCTAGTGGATTCGAAACCACGATAAGAATTGCGTTTGGCGAGTACTTCGAAACTTCAGCAGTTACTGAACCAACAATTTTCATGTTGGTGAGCAAAAGGTCGTCTCGGCTCATACCAGGCTTACGTGGAAGACCTGCGGTTACAACGACAACGTCAGAGTCGGCGGAGTCTTCATATGTGTTGGCACCTGTGATCTGAGCGTCAGTTCCGATTACTGGACCCGACTCGAGCATGTCGAGAGCGATGCCTTGCGGCTTACCTTCGACGATATCGACCAAAACTACGTCAGCGTAGCCCGTTTCGAAAACGCGCTGAGCCGTGGTTGCGCCAACAAATCCGGCGCCAACTACTGTCACTTTGAACTTCATAACTAATTTCTTTCTCAGCTTCTCACCAAGTGGGTTTACAGCGTTTGACGACTCAAAACGATCGAGTCACTACTGCCACTTGTGAGGTTTTCCTTTTTTCGGTAAAACTTTGCCCGTGTCGGGTCTTATCGCGTGGGTCTCGTTGGTTTTCCCCGCTGCCTTTTCGGTTACGCGGTTGAGTCCTTCGATTCCCGGAGATCCCATCGCTTCTACGTGACCCATCGCCACAAATAGAATGTCGCCGGTCTCATCAGCAACTGCATCGTCGCCTTCGTGTTCAGATATCGCCTGAGCAAGTTCATTGAACTCTTCATCAAGGATGCTCGTGCGGTTCGCTACTATTTCAGTTGCGCTTTGTCCTTCAAACTGCCCAGACCCCACTTCGAACCTGTTGTGGAAATCCCAAACCTCACCCGCCATCCGAGTAAGTGAATCGACAAATTCCTGCCTCCCAACCGTGTTGGGTGCAAATTTGCGTTCTTGACTACTTTGATCGTTGTCTGGCATTCGAGTGCCGCTAGAGCGGGATGTTTCCGTGTTTTTTCGGTGGCAGGCTATCGACTTTGGATTCGAGCATTCGTAGAGCTTTTACTAGCTCAGGTCGAGTCTGCGCAGGGTCGATCACGTCGTCGAGGTAGCCACGGTTGGCTGCAACGTATGGGTTTGCAAACTGCTCGCGGTAGTCCGCGACCATCTCAGCTCGCTTGGCTTCCACGTCATCAGCAGCTGCGATTTCTCGACGACCGATTACATTGATAGCGCCTTCAGGGCCCATCACGGCGATTTCAGATCCTGGCCACGCTAGGTTTACGTCTGTTCGCATCTCTTTTGAACCCATGACGATGTACGCACCGCCGTAAGCCTTACGAAGAATTACAGTGATTTTAGGAACTGTGGCTTCAACGTATGCGTAGAGCAGCTTGGCTCCGTGGCGGATCAATCCACCATATTCCTGATGGGTCCCTGGCATAAATCCGGGAACATCAACAAATGTCACAATAGGAATATTGAAAGCATCGCAGAACCTGACGAACCGAGCTGCCTTGTCTGACGCATCGATATCGAGCATGCCGGCCATTTGATTGGCTTGGTTGGCAACGACCCCAACACTTTGACCATCGATTCTCGCGAGACCAACAACAACGTTTGGGGCGAAGTTGTGGTGAACCGGCAAGAATTCACCGTTGTCGACTACTTTCGTGATTACATCCATCACGTCATAAGGCTGATTCGCTGCTTCAGGTACAACGTCTCTTAGCGAGGTGTCGGCACGATCTGGGGAATCGGTTGAATCACTCGCAGGAGCCGATTCGGCATTGTTGGAAGGAATGTAGGAGAGAAGCGATCTAACGTGAGCGAAGCAAGCTTCTTCAGATTCAGCAGTGAAATGTGCGACACCGCTTCGAGAGGCGTGAGCAGCTGCGCCACCGAGATCCTCGTGTGAAACTTCCTCGCCTGTCACAGACTTCACAACGTCTGGGCCAGTGATATACATCTGACCGATCCCCTCGACCATGTAGATGAAATCAGTAAGGGCAGGGGAGTAGACCGCTCCTCCGGCTGCTGGACCAGCGATGATGGTTATCTGCGGAACCACTCCTGATGCAAGAGTGTTTCGCTTGAAGATTTCACCGTAACCAGCAAGAGAATCGATCCCTTCTTGGATTCGTGCTCCGCCGGAGTCATTGATTCCTAGAATCGGTGCACCCATGCGCATTGCATGATCCATCACCTTTGAAATCTTTTGCGCAGCTACAAGCGAGAGCGAACCGCCGAGGACGGTGAAATCTTGGGCGTAGGCGAACACTTGTCGTCCATCAACGAGTCCGTGACCGGTTACGACCGCATCGCCTTCAAATCGCTGCTTGTCTAATCCGAGGTCTGTTGATCTGTGGGTTACGAACGAATCGAGTTCGCTGAAACTTCCATCATCGAAAAAGCTTACAAGGCGTTCTCGTGCCGTGAGCTTTCCGCGCTTGTGTTGAGATTCAACCCGTTTTTCACCCCCACCAAGATGGGCAGTTTTTCGTCGGGCTTGAAGGTTTTCCAACTTGGATGGCTGTTTAGCGGAGTCGGATGCAGATTCGGTGGCTATCGTAATGCCTCACAGGCTATGGATACGGTGTGAAATGCTGTGCTCCCCGCACGTATGCAGTGGCAAACTACGAGTAGCTGTTTGCAACGGCGCGAAGCGCCAGTAAATCTTAACTTAGACCAACTAGTGCAGCAACTGCACATTTAAGATTATTCATGGCGTAGTGAGTGTTAAAATCGGTAGTTCAAATGACGAACCAAACTCACATAGTGCCAATGAAAATCGGTGAACATAGCTTCAACTGGGGGGAACGCACGTTCGTCATGGGTGTTGTGAACGCTACTCCTGATTCTTTTTCAGGAGATGGTGTCCTACCGGCAGCGGGGGATGTTCAGGCCGCAGTCGATCAGGCTCTTCGAATGGAAGATGAAGGCGCGGACATAATCGATGTTGGTGGTGAATCGACTAGGCCATCGAGCATCTATCCTGATGCACGGCCAGTCGATTCAGATGATGAAATAGCCAGAGTCGTGCCTTTGATCGAAGCGCTTGTTGGACGACTTAACGCTCCCATTTCAATTGACACCCGCAAAGCGAGCGTGGTTGCTGCGGCTGTAGACGTTGGAGCTTCGATTGCCAACGACGTTTCGATGCTAGGCGATGCTGAGATGGCTGGCATGATTTCAAGCTCGAAGATCCCGATCATCGTGAGTCATATTCGGGAGGGTGGACACACCGGCGATGTAGTTGGTGATGTAATTGACGATCTTGATAAATCTATTGAGAAACTAATTGCGGCGAGAGTCGGAAGATCAAAAATCATCATTGATCCCGGAATAGGGTTTGCCAAATCGGCGAGTCAGTCACTCGAATTGATGAGAAGTATCGATCGATTGAGATCAGAGATCGACCTTCCGGTATTGATCGGCACTTCGCGTAAATCGTTTATCGGCGCGGTCACAGGCGAGCCTGTTGAGGACCGACGATTTGGAACCGCAGCTACCGTCGCGTTGTCGATTCAGAGCGGAGCTGATCTAGTCCGAGTCCATGATGTTGCAGAAATGAAGCGCGTAGCGAAAATGAGTGATTCACTTACTCGCATTTCGCAGAACGGTGCACACCATGCCTAGCCGTCTCGTAACTGTTTACATCGGGCTTGGCAGTAACTTAGGCGATCGTTCTAAGAATCTATCTGGAGCAGTTGAGCGGTTGTCCAGTGTTGGAACAGTAACTGCCGTTAGCTCAATTTATGAGACTAAACCGTGGGGTGTGGAAGGCTATCAACCCCGGTATCTGAACCAAGCCGCTGCGGTAGACACCAGCATGGATGCTTTGGACGTTGTTACAGAGTTATTGTCGATTGAGTATTCGCTGGGACGTGCCCGTGAAGAGAAAAATGCTTCACGTACTCTCGATTTAGATCTATTGCTTCACGGCGATTCGGTAATGAATGCCAGCGGGGTCACCGTTCCGCACCCTCGATTGCACGAACGTGCTTTCGTGCTGATTCCACTGGTGGAAATAGCGCCAGACATAGTCCATCCAATACTCGACCGTTCGATCGCAGAGTTGGCAGCGGAATCAGATCGTTCGGGAATCAGTGGACTGATTTAGCTGCAGGTTGATGCAGTGGTGGTTAGTTTGAGATCGAGTTTTCGAACAAAACTCTGAGCACAGACGCCAGCAAGAAAATGATCACCCCGATGAAGACCATTGCGTTGTAACCGATGATCCACGAAAATCGTGCAGCGAGGCCAGTTGGTGCCTTCGACGGATCAAAATCCGATTGTCGAAAATGCCACACCAGATAGAACATCCAAATCGCCAACGCTAGCTTGACCGCAAGAACGATGAACCAACTTGCTGAGGCATCGTCTCCGGTCAAACGATCGAACATCAGGATGATTCCGGTGACGATGATCGCGATGACAGAGATGTCAACTAGTTCTCGGTAGACAGAACCTAGAGGGCGAAGGATTGGACGGACTAAATCAGGATTAGCTCGTTCGACAGGGCGTAGGACGAGCGCAAAAAACGCGCTACCACCGATCCATGCGACGGCACCAATCGCGTGTGCCCATCGCACGATCAACATGATCCAATCGCCGACTGCTATATCTGCAAACATGCAGCGATTATGTCATCAGGGGAGGCGATGGGTGCTAGCGAACTGTTACCTTCTAGTGAATATGCCTTCTGATCGAATTGTCTTTCACCCAGCCAAAATACTTTCTACTCCAACCAAGCATGTCCAGGAATTTGACGAGCATTTGAAGCTATTAGTAACGGAATTGATCGAAGTGATGATCGATGCCCCTGGCATAGGGGTTGCGGCGAATCAGATCTGGGCAGATCGGTCGGTCGCAGTTATAGGGATACCGAGCAATAAACAACCGCTGGTGATGGTTAACCCCAAGATTCTGAAATCATCTAGACCCATGCAAGTCGATGAAGAAGGCTGCCTCAGCCTACCTGGGTATTGGGGGCGTCCAATGAGATCAGAGCGGGTTCGGGTTGAATACTACGATGTTGGTGGGAACCGAAATCGGATTGACGCTACTGATTATCTAGCTCAAGTTGTTCAGCACGAGATCGATCACCTCAACGGAATCATTTATCCGCAGAGATTGCTTGAAGGTGATTCACTCAGCGCAGTCCGGCCGATGAACGAAGATACAGACTCAAACTAACTGGCGAGCAGGGCGTCTAGTTGTTCGCCCAGTTGCTCTTCACCGATGATTCCGGTCCACGTTCGGGCAATGTTGTGATTCTTATCTAGGAATACCGTTGTAGGAAACGAGAATACTTCGTAACCGAACTGGACTTTCGACTCAACATCGGGCATCGATGGGTAGGTAAGGCCGAGATCGCGGACAAACGCTTGCCCGTTCGCTGCGGAGTCGAGACCCAGCTGTTGGACCCCGATGAACGCAACGTCTTCACCGTATTTTTCGTAGGCGGCTTGAAGATCAGGCATTTCTGCTCGGCAGGGTGGACATGATGGGAACCAGAAATTCACGAGCACTGGCTTACCTTCGTGCATGTCGAGGCTGAAATCGCCATGAGTGAATGTTTCGCCTGTGATTGCTGGTGCGGTGGATACTTCGCCGTTGGCTCCACCAGCTGCGACTTCGGCGACGGTCTTTCCATCCGTGGCATCGCTTCCACAGGCAACTGCTGCAATCGTAACCAATCCGATGAGTGATACTAACCAAAGTCGACTGAACAAACGGCGTTGTCCTGTTCGGTGACGGGTTGAACTTGTTATGGCGATACCATCCATCGAGCGGTCACTCCGGTGTAACTGGGAATTCAGATTCATACTTGCTGTTTGATGTCTCTAATCGTCGAAACGGCGCGTTTAAACTACCTGTAGCGAACTGATTTGGGACACGCCAAACGTGAGATGCTTGTATAGATGTACGCACATCGCACGCTGGCGGATTTTACTTATCCCTGAGAGTCGGCTCGCATATGGTTGAGCTGGTCACGAATTGCGGATTCGAGGTTTTCAATCGGTACCCGAACCTGTTCCATCGTGTCTCGGTTTCTAATGGTCACAGCTTCGTCATCGATTGTGTCGAAGTCGACAGTGACACATAGCGGCGTGCCAATTTCGTCCTGTCGGCGATACCGACGACCAATGCTCTGCGAATCGTCGTACTGCGTGTTGAACTGCTCACGAACCACGTCGTAGACACGTCGAGCGGTTGGTGTCAGCTTCTCGTTTCGTGACAACGGGAGGACAGCGACCTGGAACGGTGCGATGTCTGGATGGAAACGCAAAACTACTCGCATCTCCTTGCCTTCGCCTTCTTCGTCGTAAGCATCGAGTAGGAACGCCAACGCTGAACGGTCGGCACCCATTGCTGGCTCGACGACGAATGGAACGTATCGTTCTTTCTTTTGATCGTCGAAGTACGAGAGGTCTTTACCGCTCTTTTCCGCGTGGGCTTTTAGGTCGAAGTCCGTTCGGTTAGAGATAGTCTCAAGCTCACCCCAGCCCCACGGGAATTCGTACTCAACGTCGGCAGAAGCCTTCGAGTAGTGAGGCAGTTCATCGGCTTCGTGAACTCGCAAAAGCAGTTTTTCACCACGGAGACCGTATTTCTTGAACCACTCCATCGAGAAGTTCATCCAGTATTCGTGCCACTCATCATCAGTACCCGGCTCACAGAAAAATTCCATCTCCATCTGCTCGAACTCTCGGGTTCGGAATGTGAAGTTTCCTGGGGTGATTTCGTTACGGAATGACTTACCGATTTGGGCAATGCCGAACGGAATTTTCTTGCGGGAAGTGGTTTGAACGTTTTCGAAGTTCACGAACATCGCCTGAGCTGTTTCAGGACGCATGTAGACAGTTGCTGCCGCGTCTTCAACAGGACCCATGAAGGTTTTGAACATCAAGTTGAACTGCTTAGGTTCGCCGAATGCACCACCACAATTCGGGCATGCATCACCTTCCACCTGATCTTGCCGGAACCGACGATTGCAGTCCTGACACTCAACGAGAGGATCGGTGAAGCTGTCGAGGTGTCCTGAAGCAACCCAAACATCAGGGTGCATAAGAATGGATGCATCGATACCGACAACATCGTCGCGGTCGCGGACCATCGACTTCCACCACATATCTTTTACGTTGCGCTTTAGCTCGACTCCGACCGGCCCGTAGTCCCAAACACTTGAGAGTCCTCCGTAGATCTCGGAACTCTGGAAAACGAATCCACGTCGCTTTGCGAGTGAAACTATTGTGTCGAGGGTAGTACCGGTAAGTGTGCGCTTGGCCAATTGAGTTGCTCCAGCAGTCCACGTCGGGCTGACGTGTCTACATAAAAAATGCGCCCGCAGGCTGCGGACGCTATCGAATAATTCTACATTCGGACTACAAGATTGGCAGCCCAAATCTACTGCACGTGAATTCACTCTGTTCTATTATTCGCCCATCACGAAAAGAAATAGAAGTGCGACGCACTCATACACGTAGGAGTACAGATTCAATGGCTAGCGCGATGGCAGGACAGCTTCAAGACAAGGTCGCACTGATTACAGGGGCAGGGCGTGGCATTGGCGCAGGGATTGCAAATGTGCTCGTAGAGCGTGGTGCGGTGGTCGCTGTTTGTGACCTCGATGGCGCTGCTGCACAAGCAACTGCCGACGCAATCAACGCTGCCGGCGGAAAGGCAATTGGTGGAGCCGTAGATGTCACTGATCCCGATTCACTCGATCATTTTGCTGGTCGTACGATCTCGGAGCTTGGTGGCATCGATATCTGTGTTCCAAACGCTGGTGTTATCGGCGGACGCGGGTTCAACGAACGAACCGACTTCACTAAAGAAGACTGGGACATGACTTTCGCGGTCAACGTGCAAGGGCTTACCAACACGACCGACGCCGTGAAAGAGCACATGAAAGACCGTGAAGAAGGCAAGATCGTGATCATTGCTTCACACGGTGGACGCAAGCCTCGAGGCATTGGTGACAAGGGACGCGGAAACGCTCAGCATCCATATTTAGTCTCGAAAGCAGCAGCGATTCAATATACGCACTTGCTTGCGATGGAGCTTGGTGGCTACAACATCAATGTGAACGCTGTGTGTCCAGGCCGTCTGTGGACTGCTATGTGGGAAGCAATTGCTCTCAACCACAAGGAGCTAAACCCTGCCTTCGCTGAGATGACTCCGTACGAAATATTTATTGACCAGATAAAGGCGATCATGCCTTTGGGACGCGAGCAGACACCGGAGGATATTGGTAAGTGTGTGGCGTTTTTGGCTTCAAGTGACTCGGCGGAAATTACTGGCCAGGCGATCAACGTGAATGGCGGAGCAGCGTTCGACTAGAACTAGACCGCGAGCGTATGTGTGGTTGGCGAGCTGCGGAGGGCTGATATGGCGAACATAGTTGGTAAGGCAGCGATCTTGATTGATAGACCGGCAGATGTTGTCTGGGACTGGGTAGTAAACCCCGCAAACATGCCGCTGTGGGTCCACGATGTCGATGAACCGGGTAATTGGATCGACGAAGGTTCCGCTTCGGCGGGTTCAAAGTATCGAATTGACTACAAATATGGTCGCAAGACGAATGAGATCATTTTTGAGGTACTCGACGCCGATCGAGGCAATTCGTTCATTGTTAATACTGTCGAAGGGCCGTATCCGATCTTGGTCGAATATGGATTCGATTCAACAAATGATGGATCAGGTACAAATCTGACCATCAACATGAACGCACGGTCAGACAGCGCATTCACGGCAGCGATGTTTGTCGTGACTGGTTGGTTCGCTAAATGGTTTATGAAGCGACGACTGAAAAATGAACTCGAGGACGTTAAGGCCGAGGTAGAGAAGATATGAACGATCGAGATTTGATGTTTTTGCCGGCGCACAAACAGCGTCAGATGATTGTTGATGGCGAAATATCGTCGGTAGAGCTAACCGAAGCGTCGTTGCGACGAATCGCAGAGATGGAGCCACACCTGAACGCATTCATAACCCTCGACGAAACGGGCGCATTGGAAGCTGCCACAGCAGCCGATGCTCAACTCGCCGATGGCGATGAGATAGGTGGACTTCATGGTGTACCGATTGCTGTAAAAGACCTCGAAGTAACCAAAGGTTTGAGGACAACTCTAGGAAGCTCTTTTTTCGAAGACTGGATTCCTGACTACGATTCAGTAGCAGTCGAACGTTTGCGAAAGACCGGCGCGGTCATTCTTGGTAAGACCAATACTCCCGAGTTCGGGAACCGGGAAGAGACGTTCACCAACGTAGCTCCGACATGTAACAACCCATGGGACCCATCAAGAATGCCGGGCGGGTCAAGTGGAGGGACTGCCGCTGCTATCGCTTCTGGCATGTGCTCAATCGGAACCGGATCCGATGGTGGTGGTTCGGTCCGGCTTCCAGCTTCGTTCTGCGGAATTTTTGGTCACAAACCTACCCACGGCCGTATTCCTCGATTTGGTGGCCAAGCCAAACCTGCGTACAACTCGGCCGGTACGAGCGGTCCGATGTCGAACGATGTGCGTGATTCGGCAATATTGAATCAGGCACTCGCCGGATTTGATCCACGCGATCCCGGATCGGTTAAGGCCGATGTGCCTGACTACCTTTCCGAAATAGATAGTGGCGTCGATGGAATGCGGATCGGCACGACTATGACGCTTGGAATATCTGATGTGAACGAAGACGTCGCAATTGCTGTTGAGGCAGCCTGGTCGGCATTCAGCGAGCAAGGCGCTAACGTCGAACCGATTGAACTTCAGTTTGATCCGATTCCGCGGGATGCTTGGTGGACGTTGTGGACCGCCGGTCAGGTAGCGATGTACGGACATCTCGCCGACGAACGCCCCGAGGATCTAATGCCGTACACGCTCGACATGATTAATCACGGCAGGACGCTTACTGGCGCAGATGTTTCAACGGCTTTGCGTGATGTTCAGAATCTTCAGCTGAAAATGCACCAACTTTTCGAAGATTTCGATCTCGTTCTCGCTCCGACTAATGCGGCTGTTGCTTGGCCACATCTCGATCCGCCCAGTGAAATCGGGTCAAAGAAAAACGATGACCAGATGGCTGGCATTGATTATGGAGCGATCCCGTTCACGATGATTTTCAACTCTTCGTTCAACCCTGCGTCGTCCGTTCCGGTTGGCTTCGGTGAAGGCGGGATGCCAGTAGGAATGCAGATCATCAGTGCTTACGACGATGATGCCACTGTTTATCGAGGAAGCCGAGCGTTCGAGATCGCTCGGCCGTGGACCGGAACTCGTCCTACTATTTCGTAGTTGTCAGGCCCGCTAAACCTTCGAGCCTTGCTTTGACCAGATGTCGAGCATGTTTTTCATGTTGGGCGACATCGAGCGAAGCATTGAAACTATCGGCAGGCCATAAGGGCAGCGTGACTCGCATTGCATGCAGGAGTCACAGGCGGCGTGATCGTCGATTTTGGAAATGGTTGCTTCACGATTTTTCCACTCGTCATCCACTCTTGATTGCTCCCACGGGAATTCTGCGAACTTTGCAGGCCCCATAGAGCGATAGTGGTTGTACATAACGTCGGTTCCGAGCGTACCCGGAATTTCGATGTCGGACGGGCAGGGCAGGCACTCCATACAAATTCGGCAGCGATCAGTCGCTAGATCGAGTGACCATTTGGCAACTTCTGCTTCTTCTGAGGCTGTGAGCGTGTAGTCATCCAGCGCACCGATACCGACATTCTGTTCGATTTCGGCGGCAGTGGTCGCACCGGGAACCGCAACAGCGATTGGCTGGTTCATCAACCATTTCAATGCCAATGGTGCTGGTAGCAGACCAGTAGCTACCGGCTTCATGATTGTCACACCAAGTTTCGTTTCGAGAGCCAGAGGTATTAGTTCGGCAAGAGGCTCTCGCTCAACGATATTTAGTGGAACGAGGAATGTGTCGAATTTAAATCGCTTCAGAGCTGCGATCAGTACTGAAGGGAACGTGTGCCCGGTGACTCCGATGTGTCGAATCTTGCCGGCTTCTCTCGCCTCAAGCAGTGCTTCAAGCGGCCCACCTAGTCGAACGTCAACATCATCAAGATCAGACAGCGCGTGGAGGTGATAGTTGTCGATGTAGTCGGTTTGAAGTCGCTGGAGCGACTCATCTATATGAGTGGCAGCTTCTTCTTTAGTCTTACCAGTGGTTTTGGAAGAAACGATCACGTTTTCACGTTCGCCCTTCAACGCCTTGCCTAGTTTGATCTCACTGTCCCAGTAGCCTCGGGCTGTATCGAAGTAATTAACTCCGAGATCGAGAGATTTGAACACAACGTCTTTGGCATGGTCGTACTCGGATGAACCGAGCTGAGCGGCTCCGAGTCCGATTGGGGCGACGTTGAGGCCGGTCGAGCCGAGTGGGCGCATTTTCATTTGAGAATCTCCGTGAGGCGAGTCGTTGATGGCAACATACTACGATGAATTTCGTTTCGACTGCTACTAAAAAGGGTGGAGCCCATCGGTAAATAGATGAGCTCCACCTAAATCGTTCGTATTTTCTAAACGACGAATGACTTACCAGTCGGCGACCGATCCGTCGTTCTCGTAGTAGTACTCACCGCCAAGTTCCTTGTGGTAGCCATAGGCTTCACCATCGTATGTCTTGGTGGCTTCTTTTTCGTCGAGTTCGACCCCGAGTCCCGGAGTGTCCCAGAGGTCGATGTGACCATCTTTGACTTCCCAAGGCTTCTTGAGCAATCCCTCGCCGAGACCGGCGTCGACCTGTTCCTGAATAAGGAAGTTAGGCACAACTGCGTCGACGAGCATGCATGCTGCGAGGGCTAGTGGACCAATCGCACAGTGGGGCATGATGTGCTGGTAGTAGACCTCAGCGTAGTTAGCGATTCGCTTCAACTCTGAAGGTCCACCACAGTGGGCTACATCAGGCTGCAGCAATGAAACTGCCTGTTTCTCGATTACTTCACGGAACTCCCAGCGAGACAGAAGGCGTTCACCCGTTGCGAGCGGGAAAGGTACCTGTTCTTGGATTCGCTTCAGTGCATCTGGGTTTTCCTGTGGAATGGGTTCTTCAACGAACATTGGGCGCATGCCCTTAATTTCATTACAAATTTCAACGGCGAGGCCAGGAGTCATCTTGCCGTGGAAGTCGAAACATAGTTCAACGTCGTCACCAACCCACTCACGCATTGTGTAAGCGGCTTTGACGAACTCGTCGATTCGTGAAGGTGGTTCGTGTCCGCGCCATGTGCCTGCAGGTCCGGCTTTGTAGCCCGTGTATCCGCTCTTTTGGAGCATCGTTAATCGATCACGGGATTGCTCCAGGCCTTCGTCCGACAAATCTCGGATTCCCCAGTGAGCATAAACGCGGATCTTGTCACGTACGTTTCCGCCCATGAGCATGTAGCTCGGAACACCGTAGTGCTTGCCGGAAATGTCCCAGAGCGCAGCGTTGATCGCAGCGATTGCCGACATATTGTGTGCGCCACCCCGGAAAAACGAGGAACGGTACATCTGTTGCCAATGGTGTTCGATCCTGATTGGATCTTTACCAATCAGGTACTCGGCGAACTCGTCTATGGCGGCGGGGACACTCTGAGGTTTTCCTTCAAGAGTGCTTTCTGCCCAACCTTCAAGTCCGGTATCTGTTGCTATTCGAATCAGGCGCGTGCGATTTCGCGGTGCGAACTGATCAACTCGGGTGATTTTCATGTGCGTATTTTTAGTGGTTTGACTAGTTGTCCAAAAGAGATTGCCACCCGAATGGTGACTACCAAGCAGTGGTACTTCGATGTCAATGTTCGAAGGCTCCACTGATTTGCGATGATATTAGCCCTATCACCGGGCAAATGGGGCGTGGAATGAACGTAATTCAAGTTTGACCCGATATAGCTGAAAACCTAACATGCACGTATGTCCACAGAGATAACAGTCCCACAGACCGGTGCCGAAGTTCGAGCGCTGATTCGTTCTGGCCAATTCAGCCAGCCGACTTCAGGTGTAGCTCCGCATCATGTGCAGGCAAACGTCGCGATTCTTCCAAAAGATGTTGCATTCGAGTTCCTGCTGTTTTGCCAACGAAACCCGAAGCCCTGCCCAGTAGTCGAAGTGATCGAGGCGGGAGAGGTTGAAGCAGCTCTTACTGCTCCTGGTTCTGATATTCGCACCGATGTGCCGCTCTATCGGGTGTACAAGAACGGCGAGTTAGTCGACGAACCGAGGACGCTAGAATCGCACTGGCGAGATGATCTGGTCACATTTTTGCTTGGATGTAGCTTTTCTTTCGAGCATGCTCTGATGGCAAACGGAATTGATCTCCCGTACTACGGAACTGAGAGAAATGTTCCGATGTTTATAACCGACATCGAAACTGCGCCTTCGGGTCCGTTCTCAGGACCGACAGTGGTCTCTCATCGCTGGATACCTCAAGACAAAGTAGTCCGAGCTGTTCAGGCAACATCAAGATTCCCAGGAACCCACGGCGCACCAATCCATATTGGTGATCCTGCCAAGATTGGAATCTCAGATATCAAGAAGCCAGACTTCGGTGAGGTTTGGGAGCAGACCAGCGAAGACCAAGTTCCGGTTTTTTGGGCATGTGGTGTGACTCCGCAGTCGGTTGCGATGAAATCAAAGCCGGAGCTGATGATCACTCATTCTCCGGGCCACATGTTTGTCACCGACCTCAAAGACGAAGACCTGGCTGTTCTTTAATCCGTCCCAAAACTGAACACGCCAATGCGCAGTCTTTATTTGCGTTGTGCCTAGGAACCTAATGCCAAACTCATCTGTATTTACCAAAATTGAAGACATCATTCTGCAAGACGACATTCGTGGGATGAAGGCACTCAGGCAACACATGCCTGAAAACTGGCTTGAATCGTCGGCGCAACTGTTGCTCGATCACCCCGGCAAAATATTGATCGCAACAGGTTTCTACATTCTGAAAGCAGAACAGCCTGAAACTGATGGACCTCCCGGTGCTGTGGCGATCGGAGAAGCCTTGAAATCTCTTGGCAACAGTGTTGCTTACGTGACTGACGAGAAATGCTCGACCGTGGTTCGGGCAATTGCTGGAGACGATGAAGTCGTCGAGTTTCCAATCACAACTCATCAC
Source organism: Dehalococcoidia bacterium (assembly GCA_040264655.1). Taxonomy (GTDB): domain Bacteria; phylum Chloroflexota; class Dehalococcoidia; order Lucifugimonadales; family Lucifugimonadaceae; genus Lucifugimonas. Next base: position 52,492 of record JBDQHW010000015.1, read on the forward strand.
GAATCGAGCATGTTCGCTCACAAGCTTTTAGTTGAGCACGCACCCTCGGCACTCGTTTCGATCGAACGGGCAGGGCTCCTAGGTGACGGAACATATCGCAACTGGCGAGGTGTGGATTTTTCAAAACACAATGCGAAGATCGATCATATGTTTGAAGAGCACCCGTACTCGGTTGGCATAGGCGATGGCGGGAATGAGATCGGTATGGGCAACATGCGCCACGTCATCCCTGACATCGACAACCTTCCAGATGATCCGTGCATAACTACGACTACCGAATTGATCACAGCCAGTGTTTCGAACTGGGGTGGATACGGGTTGATCGCCGCATTGTCATTGAAGACAGGTAAGAACTTGCTGCCATCAGTCGAACAAGGTTATGAATGGGTCAAAGACATAGTTGCCGTCGGTGCCGTCGAAGGGATGTCGGGCGAGTCGAAGGATTGGGTCGATGCTCGGGCACCAGAAGACGATGCCATGTGCCTACGAGACCTTCATGCGTTGCTGGCTGCTGAAGGACTCTAATTCTTCTTCGTCGGAGGAACCACGGTTCGTCTAGACGTTCGGGTCATCGTCTCTTTTACCACGAAAATCAGCATTAGCGTGCCAAACACGCCTACACCGGCAGTGGCGAGAGAGGCGACGCCGAGGGTAACGATCTGGGCGATTCCGCCGATAGCGATAGGACCGCTGGCTCCACCAGTGTCGGAAATAAGCCGCCATACGCCCAAGAACTCACCTGGGTTTTCTTTCGGCGAGAGGTCGGTTCCCATTATTAGAACGAAGCCGCTAGAGAGACCGTTCCCGAGACCCGCCAGCAGACCGACTGCCAACAACGCTCCAAACGATCCGGTGAGCGGTATGAGGGCGATAGCTAGTGCCAGAACAACGAAAGCTGGTAGCCCTGTCGACTTTCGACCCCATTTATCCATCGAGTAGCCGACGATTGGGAAGAGCATTGAATCGATAGCGAATGAAGCTGTGGCGATGTAACCGATCTTGGCTTCACCAAGTCCAAGTTCACCACCCCAAACCGGGATGAGGAACTCCCGCCCAGCCCGGAGGAATTGCAGAGAAACGGCGGCGACCCCAGCAGTTGCGAAATCTCTGCGATGTCGCTTCACAACAGTGCCGAGTTCAGCAAACACGTTGTGGCGCGCTTTAGAGCGAGCTGGTTCTGTCATATTCTTGGTTGTAGCAAGGACAACGACCAGAGTCAGTACAGCAACAGCTGCCTGGGCGAAAAATGGAACCCGGATACCGACGTATTCGGCCAATACTCCTCCGAGCAATGGGCCGAGGATAGTAGCAATACGAGATATGCCACCGAATAGCGAGAGCGCTCTTCCTCGGACATCGATTGGAACTGCCGATGCTATGTAGGTGTGCCTTGAAATGCTCCAGAGTGCAAAGCTGACACCTGCCAACAGGCGTGCGGCAATCAGCGAGGTTACGTTCGGCGAAATACCTGCCCAAACCGCTGCAATTCCAAAAAGAATTACACCGCCCAACATTGTTCGCCTCAGACCGAGCCTTGTAACAAGTATTCCGGCTGGCACATCGAAAATCATAGTTCCGATGTGTCGTGCGGCGATCACCACTCCGATGAGGCCGATTGTGGCGGCCATTTCCTGCTTCGCAAAGCCGGGAAGAACCGGAATCAGAATGCCTTGACCTACGGATAGTAGGAAAGAAGGTACGTAAACAGACCACACGAGTGCTCGAATGGTTGAACGTACGGAACTTCGACCGTGAGAGGTCGGTCTGGCTTCAGGTTTTTCTGGAGCTTCTGGCGGTGACATATTCTCTAATCCTATGCCTGAGGATGTAACTTCGACGTGCTCAATAGGATTGAATTGAACTAGTTCTGCCGCTATCGTCGAAGAGTCGCATTATTTATTTGCCCGAAAGGCATCGTTTGGAATTCGTTTACGATCGAATGGTGAACGCCTCTGCGCCGGTTGTGTGGGGCGTTCTTACCGACCCAGCGTCAATGGAGCCACATCTTCCTGGAACAGCCAAAGTCGTGAGCACCGGTGACCTCAGCTACAGAGTTTCGATGAAGATATCGATGGGGTTCTTGCGTCCGACAGTCAATGCCAACGTCCAACTCTCGAATACTGTCGAACCGGAGTCATTTGAAATCGAGTTATCGGGTAAATCGATGGGGGCTGGGGTTACTGGGACTGCGCGGGTAGCGCTCAATGCCGATGAATCCAGACCAGCAGCTACGCATGTGCGGATGGTCGGAACGGTCGAAACGGCGGGGCTTCTGAAAAAAGTTGCCGATTCCAAAATAGAAACCGCTGCAACTGGGTTTCTGGAGTCTTACTTTTCGAGTGTCGAACAAGCCTCGCCGTAAGGGTTGGAACTCGTTATATTGCCCCATTCCGACTTCATCGACGGTACGTGACTCGAACTAGAGCAGAGCACCGTCTTCGCTCGTGTAACCGTTCTCATCTGCCGTGCGAGGTGTGTCCGAGTGGTCTCCACGGGTGGCGATTTCAATTCGATTGCCGTCTGGATCGTAGATGAACAGAAACTGCTGCCCATCGTGGCGCGTACCGATCCCTTCGACGATTTCTACGTCAGCTTCGATCAATGCCTCGGCCGTCGCCTCAATGTCTTCAACTTCGAACGCTACATGCTGTCGGCCATCTCCACGCGGTCCGATCGACTCTGGCGGGTCGATGACATGAACCATCGATCCATCTTGCAATTCTGTCCAGGCAAGTGTGTTTCCGTCGATCTGATGCGGTATCACATTGATATTCAGCAGATCGCGATACATACCCATGCATTCTGCTCGATCATTGATCGCTAATCCGATGTGATTGATCCCCAAAATCTTAATCTTCGAAGGGGATTTGACCACGACGTTTTCACCAGAATCAGTGGTGTAACCAAGAGAGTCCGCAACTCGTGAAGACGGCCGTAGTCCGCTCGCTGTTGCAAACTCAAGACGGTTGCCATCATTGTCATCAATGAAGATGCATTTTTGTCCGTCGTGTCGCTCGCCAGTCTCGCTGATGTTTGGGTAGTTGGAAGCACGAAGCAGCTCAACCGTACCATCAAAGTCTTCTACCTCGAACGCCGCGTGGGGATCGACAAGATTCTCGCCATCGGATGGCTCGATCAAATGCACCATGGTTCCATCGAGAGTTTTCGTCCAAACGATGTTCGGTGCGTCAACCATCGACGGTATTACTTGAAGTCCAAGAATGTCCCGGTAAAACTTCAGCGAAACACGTCGATCCCAAACAGGGATTCCTACGTGGTTGATAGTTTTGATGCTGATTGAGCCTGGCAACTGGAGATTAAATCCTTCTGCTTGGTGAGAGCCACTTATGGGTTGGCCCTGAATTACTTGATTTCGACGATCATTTCGATTTCGACAGGGATTTGACCAGGAAGACTTCCCATTCCAACAGCGGATCGGGCATGTTTGCCGTTTTCACCGAACACGGAAACAAGGAGGTCGGAACAACCGTTAATGACTTTAGGTTGGTCACCGAACTCAGGCTCGCAGTTAACCATTCCGAGCAGTTTTACGACACGACTTACGCTGTCGAGACTTCCGCCAAGGTGTTCTCGAAGTGCAGCTAAGAGCTGAACGCCAACCAATCGTGCCGCTTCGTAGCCCTGATCGACGTCCAACTCAGAGCCGACCTTGCCGACCATCAGTGAGCCATCGTCTTGAATTGGTCCTTTGCCTGATAGAAATACGAGTTTGCCGGTGGTTACGGCAGGCACATAGTTTGCGATCGGGCCTGCTGGGTGTGTCAGGTCTAGCCCTAGTTCAGTTACTTTTGCGTCGGCGCTCATGCACGGATACTCCCAGTGCTACAGGTTAGTTAAATACAACGAGACCGGCGGTAGTATGCACCGGTCTCGCATTATTTTCTATTCGATTAGTCTCGAATCGAGGTGTTATGCCTTCGGCTCGGTCATCGAGAGAGGTTCGAGAACCTTGTCGAGTTCTGCGTCGCTTAGTTCGGTTTCTCGTAGTGCGACCTGTTTGATCGTTTCACCACTTTCCGACGCCACGTGGGCAAGGCGTGCCGCCTCGTCGTAGCCGATGATCGGTGCGAGAGCTGTGCAAATAGCTAACCCTTGCATCACCATCTCAGGACCCTTGTTGGTAGCAACTAGGCCGTTGATGCACTGGCGAGCGAAGTTTTCGGCTGCTGCTGCAAGTAGATCGATCGATTCGAGTAAGTTGTGAGCTGCCACCGGCATCATCACGTTGAGCTCGAAGTTTCCTGACTGACCAGCTATAGCGATCGTCGTGTCATTTCCGATTACCTGAGCAGAAACCATCGCTACAGATTCGGCAATCACAGGGTTTACCTTGCCGGGCATGATCGATGAACCAGGTTGTACTTCTGGAAGGGCGATTTCTCCGATTCCGGCGCGCGGTCCAGATCCCAACCATCGAACGTCATTGGCGATCTTCAACATCCCAACAGCGATTGATTTCAGCTCACCTGATGCAGAGACAGCTGCATCGAGGGTGCTCTGCGCTTGGAAGTGATTGGTGGTCTCTGAGAGATCGAGGTCGGTGAGATCGCGTAATCGAGAAATAACCCGTGATGCGAATTCTGGGTGCATACCGATTCCGGTACCGACGGCCGTGCCACCAAGTGCCAATACCGATAGCTCTGCGAGAGCTTTTTCTGCGCGCTTACCAGCGAATTCGAGCTGACCTGCATAGCCGAGGAACTCTTGGCCCAGTCGAATTGGCGTTGCGTCCTGCAAGTGGGTTCGACCGGTCTTCACTACTCCCCAAAACTCTTCAGATTTTGCTCGTAGAGAATCTTCAAGTTCTTTCAGCGCTGGAAGCAAGTTGTCTTTGATCGCACCCGCTGCGGCTAGGTGAATCGTCGACGGGAAGACGTCGTTGGACGACTGACCCTTGTTGACGTGGTCGTTTGGGTGCACTGGGTTCCGTGATCCAAGTTCTCCGCCAAGTGATTCAATTGCGACGTTTGAAATGACTTCGTTCGCGTTCATGTTTGTCGAAGTGCCAGAACCGGTCTGGAATATATCGACTACAAATTGATCGTCGAATTCCCCGTCGATGACTCGCTGCGCCGAAGCGATGATCGCATCCGCAATTTCTTTGTCGATTGAATCGAGATCGAGGTTGACGACCGCCGCTGATTGCTTGATCTGACCAATGGCTTTGATGAACGAACGTCCCAGCCGAAGATTACTGATAGGGAAGTTGAGTTCTGCACGACGAGCATTGCCGCCGTAGTAAGCGTTTACTGGCACTTCCAATTCGCCCATCGAATCGCGTTCAAGCCGCATTTCCTGCGAGGCCATCGTTCACTCCTGTTTTAGTGGATATCTCGTACGGAGATAAATTATGTCCGGCGTTTCCCAAATGGAACCAGCGAAACTAATGATAATCCCGGGAAGAACCAGTGGACGGTTATCTAGGCAACGGTTTCACAAGTGCGAATGCACCACCAAGCACGGTCGCTGCCGCTGCTGCCCAGAAAACCATCTCAATCCCAAATGCAGCAGCAATTGGACCTGAAGCTGCGGGCCCAAGCAACATTCCTATTGCATATAGAGCTTGATATGAACCCATCGCAGTCGCCCGAATCGCAACCGGTGCCGACGCCAAAGCCATGCTTATCAGCACGGTGTTCATCATTCCACGACCGAACCCGTTGAACGCCTGAAGGGCACCAAGCGTTGCAAGATCAGTAGTGATGGTCATTACAACTAACGAGAACAGGGTAGCGACCGCAGCGACAATTACAGCGGTCGTTGGTCCCCATCGTCGCGATACCCACGCCGATACCGCTGTGCCCAAAACCGCCGCCAAAAGACCAGCGGTGGTTATGTAGCCAATTTCTGATTTAGAGGCTCCAAGATTCTCGGCGTGGATCGGTAAGAATCCGAAGTTCACACCGAACGTCACGAATTGCAAAGTGATAGCGATGGCGGACACTCTTAGCAACAGCGGTGTTCGAAGTACATTAATCAATGTGCTGAACGAGTACCGAGTAGCCGCCGCAATGCGCGGTTCAGGCGCGGACAAGAGCAATAGGGCACCGGCGAATCCGATTCCAGCTGCGCCGTAAAAAGTGCTGAGATTTCCACAGTACTCAGCTACCAACCCACCAATAAACGTCGCTGTCACAAGCGAGAGCGTGTTCACCGACATGATGATCGCCATCGCCCGTGACGTGTTGGAAGCAGGGTAGTAGGAAGCGAACAACACGCTGATTGCCACCCAGCCCGCAGCGGCAACTCCAGTGAGCGTTCGCGCTGCGAATAGCGACCAGGGATCTGGCGAAACCGCTAGCCATACTGCTCCGAGCGCGCTCAGGACGAGTGCTCCAATAGCAAATGGTTTTCGTCCGATGATGTCCGAGCCCACACCAATTGGAATTCGAAGAAGAAGCTGACCTATTGCGTAAGAAGCAATTACGATCCCCACCATCTGGAGATTGGCACCCAACTCTTGAGCATGAAGAGGTAGCACCGGAACGTAGAGATACAGCGATATCCAGAAAAAGTAGGTCGCCAGCGCTACGGTGACTATGTACCGCATTTGTGATCGGTCAGAGGTCGCATCCGACGAATCTAAATTCGAGTCGGAGGTGGTCTTTTCTTTAGACACGTCGGTCAATGGGAGTGATCCACGAAATTAGATTCTGTTCTTTTTGAGATTCTCATGTGATTTGGTCGAACATCATGCGGAAACTGGCTAGCGTAAGCGGAGTAAGAATACCGCTGCGCCCCCCGAAAGGGCTGGGTAATAGGCACCAACTAGCGGTAAATGCCAAATTATTAGGGGCTTCAGATTGTTAAATGTGACTCGATTGCTTTGTGACGAGCCAACTCCGGGCGACGATTTACGCTACGGCGAAAAAAGCAATAAACACGGGATGCGGGTGAATTCTGTTCATCAACGTCCAATTGTTGTCTGGAACATAACTCGTACTTGCAATCTGCACTGTGCCCACTGTTACGCATCTTCTCAAGACGAACAGTACCCGGGCGAGTTGAGTACCGACCAGGCTAAGACCGTTCTACGAGACATGGCTGATTACAAAGTCCCGGTAGTTTTGTTTTCTGGTGGAGAGCCAACGATTCGTCCTGACCTCCCGGAATTGATCGCCTATGCGAACGAGCTGGGTGGACTAAATCCTCTGATCTCGACAAATGGGACCTTGCTGACGAAAGACATGGTGAAAACTTTGTCTGACGCCGGTTTGAAACGTGCCGGTATCAGCATGGATGGAATGGAAGATGTTCACGACAAGTTCCGTGGCTCCAAAGGTTCTTGGAAACTAACACTCGACGGCATACGCAACTCGTTAGAAGCCGGGATGCGTGTAAGTCTGAGGGTTACTGTCACAAATCGAAATATTCAGGATTTGCCACAGCTATTCGAGCTAGCGGAACGAGAAGGTATCCCTCGCGTCTGCGTCTATCACCTCGCATACGCCGGCCGTGGCGAAAAGCTTCTGCGATTTGATTTACAACACGAAGAACGTCGGAAAATGGTTGACTACGTTTTTGAACGCACTCTTGAGTCATACGCTAGTGGTCACAAACTCGAAGTTCTCACGGTAGACAACCACACAGACTCAGCCTATTTGCAGATGTGGGTCGACAAAAATATGCCTGAAGCATCCGACCGAGTAAAAGCGCTCCAAGCCAGGAATGGTGGTAACACCGCCGGTAAGGGTATGGGGAATATATATAACCTCGGCAACGTTCACCCTGACCAGTTCTGGTGGAATCAGACCATTGGAAATGTGAAGGAACGAAAATTCTCTGAAATCTGGGAAGATGATTCGATCGAACTTCTTTCGAACTTACGAGACCGCAAGTCGCTGCTGCCTGAAGACTGCAAGAGTTGTAAGTGGTTAGGTATGTGCAATGGCAATCTTCGAGTACGTGCCGAGTCGGCAACTGGTGAAATATTCGGCAAAGACCCTGCCTGTTACCTAACCGAAGAAGAGCGATCTCCGGAGCTGGTTGGAGCTACAGTGTAGTGACGGCCAGAGGTGAAACTGGACGAGTTCATCCAGGGGCTGGACATCCGGGTGGAATGCCGGTTATTTCGAGTGATCTAGACCGGAACCCTGTTGTTATTTTCTGGGAAGTCACTCGTGCGTGTGCTTTGAAATGCGAGCACTGCCGGGCCAAGGCGCAACCGAAACGCCATCCGCTTGAACTCGATACAGCTGAGTCGCTACGGGTCATGGATGAATTCACCGAGTTCGATACTCCACCGATAGTTGTACTTTCCGGTGGAGACCCGTTCATGCGGCGCGACATATTTGAACTTTCCGAGTACGGAATACGGAAAGGCTTGACGGTTTCGCTATCTCCGTCGGCAACTGCTCTCGTGACCCGAGACCGTCTCGCACAACTCGTGGACATCGGAGTTCGAAGAGTTTCGTTTTCTCTCGACGGAGCCGCGGCGAAAACTCACGATTCATTCCGAGGATTTAACGGTACTTTTGACCGAACGCTAGCTGCATTCGATGCCGCAAATGAGGTCGGATTGTCGTTTCAGGTCAACACGACGATCACTCGTAGCACCAGACCCGACCTTCCTGACATTGCTGAAGTAGTGAAGCAAAGCGGCGCCGCAATTTGGGATCTGTTTTTTCTTGTACCGACTGGACGTGGTCTTGATCTGGAACTGATGACAGCGGATGAACATGACGAGGTCTACAGCTGGATCATGTCGAACCAGCGCGAGTGGAGTTTTAGGGCAAAGACCACGTTGGGTCAACCGTACCGACGAGCTATGACATTGAAACGTCTCACAGCAGGCGGGCGCGAGCTTGCTTCTCTCAGTAGCGACGAAATCAAAGCGGCGTGGCCTGCACCGCCAACAAACGATGGACGAGGAATATTCTTCATTTCCCATCTAGGTGAGATTTACCCGAGCGGATTCATTCCGCTTTCCGCAGGAAACGTCCGTAATGACTCAGTTGTCGACGTCTACCGAAATTCCGAGATGTTCACGACGATTCGAGATCGAAGTCAGCTACAGGGCAAGTGCGGAGTGTGTCCGTTCAACGTTATTTGCGGTGGCTCTCGATCAAGGGCGTATGCCATGACGGGCGATATGACCGCCGCCGATCCAACGTGTCGATTTGTGCCACCTGCTTGGGCGGACAGAGCTAGCTAGACCGTTACTGATCCATCTTTGCCGAGTACACCGCTGATTGCTTCAAGCATTCCCAGGTGTCGATTCGCGTGCGCTATGTAACCAACCATCGCATCGCCGACATTAGTTTCATTGTCGTGCCAGTCGGTGAACGGAGCGTTGAACGACTCGTCATCAAGTTTGGCTACTCGTTTTTCGAGGAGATCGAACGTCTCTGTTGCGTACGACCTGACTTTCGCAACACTCGGAAGAGGCAACGACTGTCCTGACTCGTTCCCGAGTCCCGAACCAGCGCCCCACATTCCTAGATCGACACCGTCGAAACCCCATTCGTCCGCAACGCCAGCAAATTCCCATAGTTCAGGTGTTTGTACATCGACAACCGGTGACAACAAGCCCTGAACGTAGTCTGCCCAGCGCGCCATATGCCAAAGATGCCATTTGCAAGATGGTGCCGACGCCGCCGGCCACTTCGATGCTTCATCTTCAGTCAGTACATCGATTGATTGAAGGATTTGAGAGTCGAGCTTGTTGAGGCGGGACGAAATTATTTCGGAAGGAGTTGGAATGGGCATGTTATTCGTTATGGCTATTTCAGTGGAAAGATTCTAAGTGGCTAGGCGTGGAGTCTTGCCCACTCAGGGTCGGGATGTGAAGCGATAAAGTCGTGATCGAGTTCGTAACCAAGACCTGGCTTATCAGGAAGGTGCAGATGACCGTCTCGAATATCCAGTGGTTCAGTTATGACCGAATTGTAGTTTTTTAGGGAGTGATCCGACATCTCAAGGCGATAGATGTTTGGGACATTCATGAGCACATGTGCCCCGGTGATTACGTTGAATGCCCCAGAAGCGTCATGTGGACTGATGGGTACGTAATAGGTTTCAGCGAGAACGGCAATGCGTTTCATTTCTGAAATACCGCCTGTCCAGCAGATGTCGGGCATGATGTAGTTCACCAACCCTTCCTGTAAGTACGGTGCGAAATCCCAACGGGTGTACTTCCGTTCGCCAATACACAGGTTTATGTCCGTGTTTTGACGAAGTTGTCGATGAGCATCGAGACTCTCGGGTTGGAGCGGTTCTTCAAACCACGTTAGGTTGTGCTTCATCATCCGATTGCAAAGCTCAGTGGCTGTAGACACATCGAAATTGCCGTGAGCGTCGATCATCAGCTCAATATTGGGACCAATCGCGTCCCTGAGAGCGCTCATCACATCGTCAGCGTACTCAGCCGCTGCGGGTGATATTTTGCCGTCGATGTAACGACGGTGATGCCGGTTCATCTCAGGACTGAATGGGTCGAGTTTTAGCGCCTGATATCCAAGACTAATTTGCCGTTTTGCATCGGCAACGCACGCATCTATGTCGTCAATCGGGGAAACGTGGGAGTACACCGGCACCGACTCACGCATTTTCCCGCCAAGAAGGTCCCAAACAGGTCGACCTAGTGCTTTGCCCTTGATGTCCCACAGAGCCATATCGATTCCGCTCGCGAGAGTCGTTCCAAATCCTCGGGAACCGAGCGTGCCGAATCGACGGTAGATGCGATGCCAGATTGCATCGATGTCACTGGCATCCTGACCAACTAAGCCTTCTGAAAAATCCTGACCTTCTAAATCGTTCTTGAGCATTTCGTAGGCTCGACCAACGACTAACGCTCCGCCTCCACCCGAATTTGTCGATTCTCCGACGCCGGTTATTCCTTCATCAGTGTCGACTTCAACGAACAGCCAAGAACGGTTGCTGCCCTCAGGGCGGGTTAGGTACACACGAAGATCAGTAATTTTCACGTTCTGACTCTCTCAGTATTCAGTCGGGTCCCAGTTTTAATCTCAAAGTCGAAATCGCGTACGACCTAATCGTCGCAGGAACAAAGCGACCGGATAGTACACCCTCGACGGTGGTAGACTCCGCCCGATCATAGATATTCGCCAGACATGCTGACGAATCGCAGGCTTCTACCGCTCCGTATTTCAGGAACCAAACCAAAATGAGATTTTGCTACGCTCACCGCCGATTTGCCCTATACCCACAATCTGTGGACAGCTGGAATCTTGCGGCTGAAAACTATACCGACGACTTCCTTTCGAAGACCAAAGAACTCGGTTTCGATGCGTTGGAGGTTGGGTTAGAGGTTTTGGCAGGGCTAGGAAGCGAGCAAAAAGCGAAAGATTTCGCATCTCGCTTGCACGATTTTGGTCTGGACATTGGTTGCATTCGAGCAGGTGGCACACTCCACACCGCAAAAACCGGCCCACAAAATCAGGCTCGTCTTCAAGAGGCGATCGACTACGCCGGTTGGACGGGCGCTGAGGTTGTGAATGGTGCAATGAGCGCGCCGCCACGACTACCCGGCCATCCTGCAGGTGCCGCTCCGGGCAGCCAGTCTGGTTGGGAGATTTCGCAGGATGCATCACGAGATGCCATGCTCAACACCTACGACGAGCTCGCAGTCATATTCCAAGCGGCGTGTGCGAAGGCTGCCGACGTTGATGTGAACATTGCAGTTGAAGTTCATCAAAATTCGCCGGTAGATAATTCTTGGTCTGCATTGCTACTTCACGGCAAGGTCGACCGGCCGAATTTCGGAATCAACCCGGACATCGGAAATATTCTATGGACATACGATGTCCCTGAAGAAGACTTCGATGTTGCTATCGATGCAATTGCACCTGTGGCCAAGTACTGGCACAGCAAGAATTTGCATCGGGTGTACCACCCTGAAAATAACCGATCAGTGTTCCTGAGAGTTCCGTTGCCAGACGGTGAAATCGACTACCGATACGCAATTTCAGCGATGCACAATGCTGCCTACACGGGTTACATGACCATCGAAGGGGCGTGGGCTGGTGATCAGTGGCACAACGATGGCAAATCCATCCGATACGCAAAGGCAATTTGGGACGAACTAGAGTCCTAAACAACAGTTGGGAATCAACAAAAAAGTCTCGGTCGTTTGGTCGAGGCTTTTTTTGTTGATGAGCCGCTTCGATAGAAAAATTGCCCGAAGGTCCAGTGGTTTTGGTGATCGCACGTACGACACGTTGCCGTGTAGCGACGATCATCAATGCAGCGTAATAAATTCAGATCACTTAGGGGCAACTGAATTGGGTAATCGCAACCCGAAGGCACATATTGGAACGCAAATTCGTTCAGCATCACGTTCAACAACGTTGGCTGCTTTTTTACCGATAGCGCTGTTCGCTGCTCTTGTTACAGCAATCGCTTTTTTAGGCTAAGTTGCGGACTGCTGGGGTTCCATCTCTTCGGATTTGACCGGACGAGCTATGCCCAAGGCGACTATCCCAAGAATGAAAATCGCAACGACAATTAAGAAAGAATTGTCGAACGAACCTGTTGAGTCGTGAATCGCTCCTGCGATAAGGGGTGCTCCGGTTCCTGAAGCGATCATTCCGACCTGCATCAGTCCCATAATTCCGCCGAACTCTTTCATGCCGAAAGCTTCCTGAACGACCAGGACGATTAGTGCACCTAGTCCTCCAAACCCTGTTCCGAATATGAATATTCCGACCCAGAGGATCGCAGTTGTGTCGGTAGTGGCGATGATAAACACACCGAGTGCTTGAAGCGCTACGGAGATAATCGTTGCGATTCTCGCCGTTATTATTTCGCTTGCACGACCAAACGCGAGCTTCGATCCGATACCCATTGCTGCCACGATGCTCACAGCAGTGGTCGCAACAGCTGGTGCGAACCCACTTTCCTCGAAATGCTGTCGGAGCTGAGTCAACACACCTTGATAGGTGAATGTTGCGGCCACTAGACCGATCATGATTAGCCAGAAATTACGGTTGACGAGGGCTTGTTTGACAGTAAGACCAGCGCGAGCGGCGGCACGTGCCACGTGTGCCTGGTCTTCTCGTCCAGTCCGGTTCATTTCAGCTTCGATCTTGTTTTCGTCTTCGACAATGACGAATAGGGCAACGATGCCGAGAGCCGCCATGATCAGCCCGAAAGTTACGAACGCCATCTCCCAACTGATCGCCGCAATAATTGCGGCTGCGAGCGGTGGCATCGTCACTCCACCAAAGTTGTTCCCTGCTACGACGGCTCCCATCACTCTGCCTCGTGTTCGCGGGAACCAAAGCCCAACCATTTTTCCGGCGGGCATGATTGTCGCACCCGGAAATCCTGCGTAAACGAGGGAGCTAAATAGATACCAGTGCCATAGTTCACTGATGAGTGGGCGCAACAAGAACCCCGATGCGATGAGAAGGAGTGACCCAAACATCACTGGGCGAATACCTACTCTGTCACTGAGGTTTCCGATAAATGGAGCAAGCAGACCTGAGATAAATGAGAATGCAAGAGAAAGGTTCAGTTGTGTTTGCGACCAGCCGAATTCTTCTTTTAGTGGTCCCGCGAACTCTCCGAACGCGTACTGTGCCATCCCAACAGAAAGACCAGTCGAAAGAAATACAACGAACACTATTGGATAGCCTCGGTAAATTCGGCCGATAAGCGGAAACGCCATTAATCGATATTCCGAACTGGCGAGCACATTTCAATCAACAACTCTAGTCGGGAGATTGGCGAAAGGTTCTCGATATTGCTCAAGCTGGTTGTATACTCCGCCCGCGTTCGCATCCGAAATGGGGCGCTGGTTCGATTTTGCGTGAGTCACGGTAGCACCTGTTCGAGCGCTATGGGTTCACGACTTAGCTTGTCTCGTCCGCTAGGGAGATTATTTTGAGACCCAGTAATGTTCGTGCTGCTATCAGCAACAAAACTCTTTCGCACAGCTTGACGTTGACCTTTCCTGAGCCAACAATCGCTGAATGGGCTGGCTATGCCGGGTTCGATGGTCTTCATCTCGACATGGAACATGGTGTGTTCGACTGGGAATCTGCGGAAATGATGTGCCGCGTTGCCGACATGCACGGGATGACTTGCACGGCGCGTATTCCTAATACTGAGACAGACACGATCCTCAGAGCGTTTGATCGAGGACTAATGGGTATATTGTGTCCTCACGTCGACAATGCCGAGCAAGCCCAGCGTATAGCGATGGCGTCTCGTTTCGGGCCAGAGGGCGAACGATCGTTTGGTACAAGTCGTGGGCGCGACTATGGCATGCACGACATGACTGCAGCCGAATACATGGCAGCGTTTAACCGTGAAGTGACTGTTGCCATACAGATCGAGACTCGGAACGCAGTCGAGACTATCGAAGACATTCTGGACGTTGAAGGCATCGATATGATCGCCTTTGGTCCACAAGACCTCGCACAGTCGCTAGGGCATCCCGGTCACCCGGAGCACCCCGAAGTGGTTGAGGCGATGGGGTCTGTTGTTTCAGCGGTGCATGCAAGGGGCAGATTGATGTCTTCAGACGTCGAGCGAGGAATTAATCTCGTTCAATGGCTTCCGGCGCAATTGAAGTCCTGGCTGTCAGAATCACGATCAAGCTAGCCTGCAATTTTGTCTCGAACACTAATCAACGTTTATCCAACTGGTAAAAAAGAAAACATATGACAACAGCAACATCACAGACAAAGTTCGAACCTGTCGCAGGATGGGCAAAGCTTCCCACGGGTGTGACATTTCGAGGTGATGCAACTTCGATAGCAGTTGACTCGAAAGACAACGTTTATGTCTTCAACCGCGGCACGGAGCCAATCGCTGTGTTCGATATCGACGGAAACTTCATCCGCGGAATGGGGCATGGCGAGTTCGTTCGGCCGCACGGGATTGAGATCGACGCTGAGGACAATCTGTATCTGGTTGATGA
>JBDQHW010000016.1:0-59614 GCA_040264655.1 Dehalococcoidia bacterium
CAACCCCGGAACCGGTACAACAACCGCCGCCGAGCCGACAAGGTTAACTAGGAAAGCACCCCAATAGCCGGCATTCGAAACATCGAGCCAATCGGCAGCCCAGGCAATCGTTCCGCCCAAGATCGAACCGATAACAACTGTCCAGAGAACCGTCTGATAGGTCCGATTGTGTTTCGCAATGAATAAAGCGAACCTACTAGGAGATTCGTCGTTTAGTGAGCTATTCATGCTGTGATCTGAACGGTCTGACACTATCGCATGTTACGTCACCAAACGCGACTAGGACTCTCACCGCACCCGAAAAGGGTGAAGAGAGAGTCCTAATTTGGCGTTCAATGGTGTGAGCCCAACCGATTTGCGGGTTGCGCAACTACCTACTTAGCAACAGTTTCCTTGCTTGTTGCTTCTTGCTCAGCCTTATCTTTGTTGGCAGATTTGGAAGATTTCTTGCCTGATTCACCGCTCAGGGCAAACGTCACATCACCCTCACTCTCATCAACGACGATTGCAGATCCTTCAGGGAATTCGCCTGCCAATAATCGTTTCGAAAGCGGGCTCTCGACGTAACGCTGTATCGCCCTCTTTAAAGGACGTGCGCCGTACATTCGGTCGAATCCGGTTTTTGCCAACCACTCTCTAGCTTCAGTTGTCAGCGAGATCGAGACCTTCAAATCAGCAACACGTTCAGTGACTTCCGCCATGAACTTATCGACGATCAATTCGATGTCGTCCTGAGTCAGCGAATCGAACACGATGAATTCGTCGAGACGGTTCAAAAACTCCGGTCGGAACTGTTGCTTCAAAGCATCTTCGACGTTAGTTCGGACTCTCGCACTTTCGGTTTCTTCTCTGCTCTGCTTCTGGAATCCAAAAGCCTGCTGAGCAATGTCGTCAGATCCCAAATTGCTGGTCATGATGATGATCGTGTTTCGGAAGTCCACAGTGCGACCGTGGCTATCCGTTAATCGACCATCGTCAAGAACCTGCAACAGCGTGTTGAACACATCAGGATGTGCCTTTTCGATCTCATCGAACAGTACAACTGAGAACGGACGTCGTCGTACAGCTTCGGTCAGATGGCCTGCCTCGTCGTACCCGACGTATCCAGGAGGTGCGCCAATCAACTTCGAAACAGTGTGACGTTCTTGGTACTCCGACATATCGACGCGGACCATGTTGTCCTCGTCATCGAACATGAATTCTGCCAAAGCACGAGCGAGCTCAGTCTTACCAACCCCGGTCGGTCCAAGGAAAATGAAACTACCTATAGGTCGTTTCGGATCCTTCAAACCTGCCCGCGCTCGTCGAACAGCGTCGGCGAGAACTTCAACTGCTCTGTCCTGACCAATCACACGGGTGTGCAATCGTTCTTCCAGTTTGAGCAGTCGATCGCCTTCACCTTCAACTAAACGAGCGACAGGAACTCCCGTTCGCTCGGCAATTAATGCAGCGATGTCCTGATCTTTCACGATTTCGCTAACTTCGTGGTTTTTGTCCCACTCGCGCTTAGCAACGTCGTACTCTTCAAGCACCCTCAGCTTCTCTGCCTTGGCGTTTGCAGCCTTCTCGTAATCACCTCGTGCCGAAGCAGACTCCTCTTCCTCATCCAAACGTTGCAGTTCGACCTGCATATCGTTCAGATCAGATGGCATCAGTTCGTTTTCGATGCGATTCTTAGCGGCAGCTTCGTCAATCAAATCGACCGCTTTATCTGGCAGCAATCGATCCGAAATGTAACGAGCTGAAAGCTGAACGGCAGCTTCTAGCGCCGACTGCTCGATCGTGAATCCATGATGTTGTTCATATCGTGGCCTGAGCGTTTCCAACATTTCGATTGCCGTTTCAGCGTCGGGTTCTTCCACCCACACTGGTGAGAATCGTCGCTCCAGAGCCGGGTCAGCCTCGATGTAACGGCGGTACTCGTTTGGAGTAGTCGCACCTATTGTCTGAAGTTCACCACGTGCGAGGGCGGGCTTCATCATGTTCGACGCATCAAGAGCGCCATCGCCCGCACCTGCACCAACTACCGTGTGAATCTCGTCGATGAACAACACGATCTCACCAGAAGCCTGACGAATCTCGTCCATCACTGCTTTGAGGCGTTCTTCAAACTCACCCCTGAACTTAGCACCAGCTACCAGCGATCCCATCTCCAAAGCAATGACTCGACGACCTTGAAGACTGGCAGGAACGTCCCCTGCAACAATTCGCTGAGCCAGTCCTTCAGCGACAGCGGTCTTACCGACACCGGCATCACCGATCAGAACGGGATTGTTTTTTGTACGACGGGTAAGGGTTTGCATCACACGTCGAATTTCGAGATCACGCCCGACAACCGGGTCGAGTTGACCGTCACGTGCCAAGTCAGTCAGATCGACACTGTATTTCGAAAGTGCCTGGTACTTACTCTCAGCACGAGGGTCGGTCACGCGGGCCGAGCCACGAACTTCAAGCAGTGCCTGATAAACGCGTTCTTCGGTGATGTTCCGCTGAGTGAAAATCTCGGCAATGTCGCCGCTCGACTCTTTAGTGAGAGCAACTAGTAAGTGATCAGCGCCAATCAGTTCGTCCTTTAGACGATCAGCCTCTTCTTTGGCGACCTCGATTGCCTTTTGCACTCGTGGGGTCGGATAAATCTGAGGCTGTGCCGAACCTCCGCCGATTTTTGGCGACTCTTCAAGCTTGGCTTCAAGCTCTTTTAGAAGATCGCCAACGTCTGTCCCGAGTGCTTCAAGAATCTTTGCAGAAAGCGAGTTCTGTATCTGCAAAAGTCCCGACAACAGGTGCTCGGCATCCCACTGGCTGTGCCGCATTTGCACAACTAATTGCTGTGAAGCACTTAATGCTTCTTGAGCTTGTTCTGTGAAGTCGTC
Source organism: Dehalococcoidia bacterium (assembly GCA_040264655.1). GTDB lineage: Bacteria > Chloroflexota > Dehalococcoidia > Lucifugimonadales > Lucifugimonadaceae > Lucifugimonas. Next base: position 2,874 of record JBDQHW010000016.1, read on the forward strand.
CTGTTTCAATACCATTTATAAATCTCCCTATCGCTTACCAGTTGGCTTTCCGTCCCGAAACATCGGGATCGAAGTGGATAGTTGTTAGCCAGGCAATTTCGCCTGACCCTCTCGTAGCTTGACAATCTCCACCGTCAAGTTCTGTACATGTGACTCAAGCCGATCGATCCGACTCAAAAGCTTCGACATTACTTCGATGCCAGCGAGGTTCAGACCGAACTCTTCCTTCCAACGCAAAATCTGCTGAATCAGCTCAACGTCGCGGTTCGAGTAGAGTCTTGTCCCCCCGCTTGAACGTTGTGGAATCACTAACTCCCAACGCTCGTAGTTGCGGAGTGTCTGTTGATGAACTCCACACATTTGCGCAACGATTCCGATAGCGAAGACCGGATCGTTGTGTCCCATGGTCATTTGCCAGCCTCCTCACCGTTGCCAGAAATGAAATCTTTCAACTTGCCAAGTTTCGACTTGCCTGCTCTTATTTCCTTTAACTGGGTGTAGAGCTGCTGCTCTTCTTCAGAAAGGGTGTCGGGAAGCCGGACTTTTACCGTGGCATACAAATCACCGGTCTCATCTGAGTTCATCTTCGGCAGACCACGCTTGGGGATTTTGAAAGATCGACCGTTCTGCGTTCCTGCTGGAATGTTTAGAGCAATCCGACCCGTCATGGTCGGAACCTCGGCTTCTCCACCGAGAATCGCATCGAGTAGCGGAACAGCGATATCGGCACGAAGGTTTGCACCCTCACGACTGAACCGCTTGTCAGAACGCACGTTGACGGTCAATGTGACCTCGGTTTGCCGATCAGGACGCAACTTGATCTTGCGACCGTCCGGAACACCTCTTGGAACCTCAACCTCTAGGTTTCTCTTTCCAGTCGAAGCTGAGCCAATAGATATTCGTCGGGTTGTGCCGGTGAATACCTCGTCTAGGGAAACATCGATCTTTCCTTGATGCTTCACCACATGAGGGCGCTGCTCCTGACGTGCGTGAGCACCGCCTCCACCGAACATATCGCCAAAGCTGGCTCCTGAAGGTCTCCCTCCACCACCACCGAACAGGTCGTTGAGGTTGAAATTCATCCCAGCGTTCTGACCGCGACCACCACCCATATTCCGCATTTGGTCGGCATGCTTCCAGTTTTCACCAAACTGGTCATAGTCCTTCCTGCGTGCGGGATCACCAACGACTTCGTACGCCTCGTTCACTTTTTTGAACTGGTCTTGGGCGCGTTCATCGTCCGGGTTTACATCTGGATGAAGTTTTCGAGCCATCCGACGGTAAGCCGTTTTGATTTCTTTTTCCGAAGCGCTTTTATTCACTCCGAGCAGGTCGTAATAGTTTTGGACCATAAGTCGCCTTATAGATATTCCGAGTTACTGAAAACCCACCGCCAGTCGGTGATTCAAGTTGCCAGTGGCTAAATATTAGCACATCTTACTATTTGTTGAATATATGATTTGACATTCTACTTATTAGATTTCTATAATCGACTCGTGCAAGTTTTTAGAAATTACGGCTCATGTACCAGATCTGCCTCCTCCGGCAAGCACGCGATTACAGGCCATATACGAAAAGGAAACCACCCAATGGCTATTGAAAAATGGCAACCCTTCGGCTCGGTTCGTGACTTCGATGATCTCTTCAATCGATTCCTCGGCAATCGCTCAGCAACCGCACGACACGCTGAGCCAGAGGCATGGAGCATTCCGCTTGACGTAGTTCAAGACGGCGACAATCTAGTTGTCACTGCTTCTGTTCCAGGAACGGCTAAGAACGAAATTGATGTTTCGGTCGACGACAACGTTCTGACCATCAAGGCAGAAACGGCTAACTCGTCGACGAAAGACACCGATGGCTACCTACTTCGAGAGCGACGAACAGGTTCGTACTATCGAGCGCTTCGACTTCCGGAGACTGTCGACTATGAGAATGCAGAGTCGACTTTCCAGAACGGCGTTCTTACGATCAAGCTCCCGAAGCTAGAGTCGAAAAAGGCCCGCAAGCTCGAAATTTCAGCTGTCTAAAGCAGCTCTAATTCGAGCTCAGCAGGTCGAATCCAATAAGGGCCGTCAGTATGTTCGCTGGCGGCTCTTATTCGTTAATCGAAACAAGAAACTCAACTGGCAATCCAGCACGACATACCCTCGGTGAAGCGATAACCTGAATAGCTGAACCAACCAAGCACTTCGCCCAACATTCTTGACTTCGAATACAACCAACTCAGAACAATCGCCATTGGCACCCAGCAAGTCACCTTCGCTTCCAGCGTTTTTCACTCGCTATCAAGGGCGAATTGACGAAGCCCTTCGAGCCGAGCTTGATGGGCTTGAACCCGATATCTACGACATTCATCGGTACTACATGGGCTGGCAGGAAATCGATGGGTCAGACTCAAATTCAATGGGTGGCAAACGAATGCGCCCAACCCTGGCGATGCTCGCCGCCGATGCCGTTGGTGGAGATGTCGAACGCGCCATACCGATTGCCGTAGCGCTCGAATACGTTCACAACTTCTCGCTCATTCATGACGATCTCGAAGACATGGATCGTGTGCGTCATCACCGCCCTACTGTTTGGGCCGTTTGGGGCGAACCAGCAGCGATTGTCTCCGGAAACGCCATGCTCAAGATCGCCGATGCGGCGGCATGGAAATTACGATTGGCCGGGGTTGAAGAATCGGTTGCCCTGGAAGCGGAAGCCGAACTAACTAGCCACTACCTAAAAATGATGGAAGGCCAGTATCTCGATATTTCATTTGAAACCGAAGAATCGGTAAGTGTCGAACAATATCTCGACATGATCGAGCGAAAAACGGGCGCACTCATTGAAGCATCGATCTATATCGGCGGTTTGGTAGCTCCACGCTCTGGACCGGACAGACAGAAAGCCACTGCCCTCAAAGCAATTGGCTACGACCTAGGTCGTATATTTCAGATTCGTGACGATGTACTCGGAGTCTGGGGTGGAGTTGAAACTGGCAAGCCAGTAGGCGCCGATATCAAACGCAAGAAGAAAGCCCTACCTGCCGTTCACGCCCTGAGCAGCTCAACCGGCGCGACAGCAGAACGTCTCCGAGATATTTTCCGTACTGAAGGCGATCTTGATGAAGAAGACGTCCATGTCGTCTTAGAAGAGATGGATAATCTCGACACCCAGAACTACTGCCAGACAATGGCCGAAGACAGATGGAGCGACTGCCAGCGAATGATAGAGTCGCTCGATCTTTCAGGAACCACCGCCGATGAATTCACCGAGTTGGGCGAATTCCTACTCGTACGTGAATCCTAACCTTCGGACACTCCATGGCATCCGGTATTTCCCAATCCACCAGCCGCAAGCTCTGAAACCCCATGATCGTCGCTATCGGATCACTACAACGTGAGGCAATCGGAATCATCCGCTCGGGTGAGTACGAGCCGGTGGACGACGTCCCAGAAGACTTCATCGCATACCGCCCAATCTCGGATGGTTCGCCGGCGATAGTCCTCAGCGGCTCAGGTTCGGAACGGGCAAAGCGCGCCACACAGTGGGCTGTCGATTATTTTTCTCCTGACGCGATCATTTCGTTCGGGTTTTGCGGAGCCACAAGAGACCACGCCAGGTCAGGTGACATCATCATCGCAGCCCGCGTAATGGACCTTCCAGGCACACCATTCGAGTGGTCGATCGTCGATGACACAAACTCGCTCGGGCCTGACAGAACAATGCTCCTCGCAGCTCGGACTGCCGTTGAAGTTTCAGGTTTGGACTTCTATCACGGCACCATTGTTACAGTCTCAAAAGTAGCCACGACATCCGGCACAAAACGCTGGCTCGGTGACGCCGTCAACGCTTCAGCCGTAGACACTGAGGCGCACGCAATCGCCGACGTTGCCACGAAATCAGGAACACCTTGGGCGGCAGTTGCATGCGTGCTGGACGACCGTGACTTCGATGCGCCGGCTATCGTAAATCGAATCGGATTTGGCCCGAACGAGCGGGGGTTGATCGCTTACCTTAGGCACGTGGTTAATACTCCCGTCGATATTCCCGCTCTTCTCAAGTTAGGCAAATCGTCAACGCGAGCGAGCGCCTCTTTGACCACGTTTATGGGTGCTTTTATGGACGCTTACACGGCTATCACCGTGGTCGTTGATTCGCCTGAATCCGACTAGACCGCGTATTCGAGTCCAGTTCATTCACACGACTGAACAACATAAAAACGGCAATCTCAGACCCAAAATCAACCGTTAATAGGCTGGGCAAGCCCAGTAAATCGCTATACTGAATCGGCTGGATTCGTGCTGAGAAACGCAGCATGTAACGGTAACAAGCGTGTTTATTCTCCATGGAATCGACAGATGCTCCCGAGCGTTAGTTGAAGTAATATGTTTGTGACCGTAATCACAGCCGTCAGTAATTCTTGCGAAAAGTAGGAATATGGCGGTTTTGGAACGCGTATCTTTGGTGGGGCTGGTCAAAGCCACCCCGCTAGGTTCTTGCCCTAAGGGGGAAATAAGTTTGCATTCGGATAAGACACGTGCGATGTCGGCTGTAGAAGCCGGTCGAATTAGCGTGTTGAATGGCACATCACCCGGCGGATTGACCACCGGCACCGAATACAAGGTTTTCAGCAAGATCGTCGAAGTCGAATCGACCGACGCTCCTGAGCTCATCGATTTCACGGAAACTGTGAAACAGCTGGTTGCAGAATCTGGCGTCAAGAACGGTCAGGTATCGATCTTCAGCACTCACACTACGTTCTCTGTGATGATCAACGAGAACGAACCGCTTCTTTTGCAAGACATGGAACACTTCCTCGAGCGAAGTGCACCAAAAGACGCCTATTACGGTCACAACGACTTCGAACTTCGCACCGTAAGCATGCGACCAAACGAATGTCCCAACGGCCACGCTCACTGCCAGCACATGATTCTGGGAACATCAGAAATCGTTCCGATCATCGAAGGCAACCCTCTCCTAGGTGAATTCCAACGGGTCTTCCTCGTCGAGCTCGATGAGCCAAAGCCACGTCAAGTTGCCGTTCAGGTAATGGGCCTCTAGGTCACCACTCGACATCTCTGCGGTGTCGAAATCTCCTATGACTCAGTCAGCTACATCGGCTGTTGAGCTTCCGGTCCCACACATGGAAGTCGGCTCTGACTCGCCCGACTACCTCGATGCAACGTTCGCCGCATGTGAACATCTTGCGAAAACTCACTACGAAAACTTCAAAGTAGGTTCTCGTCTACTTCCGAAGTACTTACGAAAACACTTCTATTCGATCTACGCCTTTTCCCGTGGCGTCGACGATCTTGGAGATGAAGCAGAAGGTGATAGGCTCGGACTTCTCGACCTCTGGGAACAACAGCTCGATTCCTGCTATCCAAGCGCCGAATCAGAATCTGGCGGTCCTACACACCCCTACTTCGCCGCCCTTGCAGAAACCATCCGCTCGTTCGACATCCCTGCCGAACCCTTCCAACGCCTCATAGAGGCGAACCGTCGGGACCAGACGATTACTCGACATCAAACCTTCGACGACGTACTTGAGTACTGCACTTACTCTGCGAATCCGGTCGGACACTTAGTGCTCTACCTCAGCGGAATACGCGATCCCCAACTCCACGAACTGGCAAACAAGACTTGCACAGGCTTGCAACTTGCGAACTTTTGGCAGGACGTTGGGGTTGATCTCGAAATCGGACGAATCTACATTCCGCAGGAAGATCTCCAACGATTTGGCGTCACAGAGTCACAGATTGCCGGACGCGAACACGATGAGAACTTCGAAGCGTTAATGCGATTTCAAGTTGATCGCGCACGCCAGCTGTTCATCGATGGATACTCATTGGCAGATCACCTCGACAGCTCGCTTCGATCCGACTTCGCCTTATTTGCCCGCGGAGGATTGGCGATCCTACAAGCAATCGAACGACAAAATTACGCAGTACTTGATAGTCGACCTCGAATTTCAAAACTAGGCAAAATCCGAATATTCGCTTCGACATGGATTCGCTCGAAGCTCGGAATCAGCCTAATACCTAAAGGTGCCTTCAAATCTGCAACAAGGCATACTGCCTAGCATGCCGGACCAGAAGCAAGAAATAGTTGAAGCATCAACACCGCAACAGATCGAAGAGGCCTACGAAGCGGTAGCCGCCTCTACGAAGGCTGCATCTTCGAATTTCTACTACGCCTTCATCACTCTCCCGCCTGAAAAACGTAACGCTGTCTATGCCGGCTACTCGTTCTGCCGACTTGCCGACGACATCGTTGATGACGGCGACTATGGCAGCCGCACCGGCGAGGCTCTCGACTCATTACAAACACATCTAGCGTCTGCCTACAGCGGCGATTTCTCGACCAATGGCGATACTCTCGCCATCAAAGAAGCAACGCCTGAACTATGGAGAGCGCTAGGCGACACACTTCATAAATATCCCATTGATCAGCAACACCTTCTCGACGTTGTCGAAGGCTGCCGGATGGACCTTAACGGCACAACCTACGAGACATGGGAGCAACTCGTCGAATACTGCAAGCGCGTCGCCAGCGCCACCGGACTCGCCCTCATTGAAGTCTTCGGATACGAAGATGAACGTGCAGTTGAGTACGCAATCGACTTGGGTATTGCGTTGCAGCTCACCAATATTTTACGCGACATAACCGAGGACATTGAAATCGGTCGTGTCTACCTCCCCGCTGAAGAACTTGCCGAGTACGGAGTCTCCGTTGACGATCTGCGAAACAAGCGCGTCACACCCGAATACATTCGGTTTATGAAATTTCAGGTAGCTCGGGCACGAAAATATCTCAACTCTGGAGTTCGTCTGTTCCCGCTCCTCGACAAGCAATCGCGCCAATGCCCAGAGACCATGACCCAGGTCTACGAAATTCTTCTCGACCGAATCGAAAAGAATAACTACGACACTTTGAATCACCGTGCCAGTCTTTCAAAATTTCAGAAATTCAAACTGCTCGCGGTCATATGGCTCCGTAGCCGCGGGATCAGGTTCGTTTAGACCATGCCAACACGAACCGTAGTCATCATTGGCGGCGGTATCGCCGGGCTCGCCGCAGCCGTGCGGTTGATCCAACTTGGCATCAAGCCAATAGTGCTAGAGAAGCGGCCATTCCTCGGCGGGCGCGCTTTCTCATTCATCGATAGCGACACTGGAATCGAGATCGATAACGGTCAGCACGTGTTCGTCGGCGCTTGTGATCAATTTCAGCAATACATCGAAGACATCGGTGCGTCCGATCAAGTAAGGCTCGAAAAACGGATCGGTTTTCCGGTTCTCAAACGTGGGAAGACCAGCTGGCACAAGGCGAGAAAACTTCCGGGTGCGCTCGCCAACCTTTCGGCGCTACTCGGTTATAGGCATGTCGGAGTTGTCGGCAAGCTACGAATTCTGTGGGGGCTACTGAGCATCAAGCTAGCTCGACTCAGTAAAAATTCACCACATGACCTAATCACGTTCGACGATTGGCTGAGAGATCATGGCCAGAACGACGAGACCATCCAGAATTTCTGGAATTTGATCATTCTTCCATCGCTCAATGACGACATCACGGCAGTTAGCGCTCATACCGGAATTGAGCTATTCAAAGTGGCGCTGCTCGGAGCGGCTCAGAACCCAGCGATGGGGATTCCGCTGTCGGGACTCTCAACGTTAGTCGGTGAAAACGCCCGAAAATACATCGAATCAAATGGCGGTGAAATCCGAACCGGTATCGATGTCGAATCGCTGAACATCGCGAACGGCGGGATCTCTGGAGTGAACACCGTAGGTGGTGAACTCGTCGAGGCTGAAGCCGTCGTCTCCGCAGTTCCAGCCTCAGCGATGACGCCGTTAATACCCGGTGGATCGGACGGACAAGAAGATTTCTTTACCCCCGCTGAATCGGTCAAAACGGCTCCGATCGTGGCAGTCCATATCTGGTACGACCGACCCGTCCTAACCGAGAAATTCGTGGCGACTGTTGATTCACCGCTGCAATGGGTTTTCAACGACACCGACCTGAAGGCTCGCAGCGAACAAGGTCAACACATAGTCATATCTCTGAGTGGCGCTTGGGAATGGCAAGACAAAACGAAACAAGAGCTAAGTGAAATATTTACCGCAGAAATGGCGAAAGCGTTCCCAGCAGCCAACTCTGCAACGATCACAAAATTCACCGTAGTCAAAATGCTCGAGGCGACGTTCAGAGTGTCACCTGGTTCTCAGAAACCCCGTCTCTCCCAACGCACGCCGCTACCCGGGTTTTACCTCGCTGGTGACTGGACCGACACCGGCTGGCCTTCAACTATGGAATCCGCAGTACGAAGCGGTAACCTAGCGGCACAGTACATTGTCGAAGACATTGGCACCGGCACTCGACCTGCCAGGCTCTCGACAGGACAAGGCTCCTAACGTGGCATCGGAAGCGAGCAACGAACACTACATAGCTATCGACTTTGGCTCCAGTCATATCTCAGTGTCGGTGGGAACGGCTACTCGCGAACCTCTTTCAACGATCAAAGCTCCCGTCAACTTCTTCACACCCACAGAAGGACCTCGAACCGGTCTCGAGTTTGATCCAGCAACAACCCTCGAACTAATCTCTACGACCGTGCAATCGGCGATCGGTGCTGCGGACGTCCAGTCGAGCGAAATAAAAGGCATCGGCGTCACATCGCAGCGCCAAGGTTTAGTTTTGTTGAACCTTGACGGTCAGCCGATATACGCCGGTCCTAGCCGTGATTTGCGGGCGACCGCAGAAGGCACCGAGATCGATGCCAACGCGCTCGTAAATATTTGGGAACTAACCGGGCATGGACCGGGCATTCGAACGGCCTGGGCACGACTCAAATGGTTCGCCGACAACAAGCCGGAAATCTACGACCGCACCCGAACGATGTGCAGTATCGCCGACTGGATAATCCTCGAACTTACTGGCGAGTTGCTTTTGGAAGAAACACTTGCGGTCGAAGCAGGTCTCGGGCTCATCACAAGTGGCGATCCAGCGAACGCGCTAGCGGCGGCGTTCAATCTTGCCGACATTCAAATCCCTGCCACCTGCCCAGCCGGATCCATCGTGGGAAATCTCAAGAAAGACTTCGTCGCTTCGCTCGGACTCCCGCCCAAAACTCCAATTGTGGCTTGTGGACCTGATGCGCAATCAGGACTCGCCGGGCTAGGTTCACAGCTCCCAAACTCTGTCGGAATCCTTTCTGGCTGGAGCACCACTTGTCAGCGGGTCACTGAACGACCTGTGTTCGACGACACCAGAGCAATGTGGACCGGTCGACACGTAATAGGGAACCGCTGGGTACTCGACGGGAACGCCGGTGACACGGGTAGTACGTACCAGTGGTTGCTTTCACTCCTCTATGGGTCGCTCGACAACGTAGAAGTAATGAAAGCTATCGATGAACCGCTCGGAAACATCGAACCCGGCTCGAACGCAGTTACATCGTTTTTGGGGCCATCACTTGTCCATACCTCGAGTGATGCAGAAAAAACAGGAGGATTCCTTTTTCCGATTCCCGTTTCGCCAAATCCTCCCGATCGGTTCGATATAGCGCGATCAGCTCTGGATAGTTTCGCTTTCGCAATTCGCTACAACATCGAGCGTCTTAATAGTTTCCAAGGACCTGCTCTCAACATCGCTGTTGGCGGAGGAATGATCAAAACCGAAACGTTCAGAGACATCCTCGCAAATGTTCTGGATTGTGAAATTGGTATTGCCGAATCTGGAGAAACAACGTCACTCGGTACACTCTCGCAAATAGCAGCCAGCGTAGGAAAGGGACCGTCACTAGCTGAGTACACCGCGATCCGTGCAACCGAACTTGTGAAGTATGAGCCGAACCCAACTCATTCAGCGATCTACGACGAACTCTACTCAGAGTGGCGTCACAAAGAACGGCTTATCGACAATCTCGACATATAAAAACGTTGCGCCAATCGCAACAAATATCTTTGTATTCTGAACACGCCGAACCATTTAGAACTCTAGAACCAACCAAAGACCGTCGGAAGGAGTAACCAATATGCCGGTAGTGCCAGCATTCATTCTTCGTCGTCTATATGTGAAGGAAAGTCTTCAGAATACTTCTGCAGGATGGCGATTTACCCTTAGAAATTCGCTCGGTTCGGGCTATGCCATCGGACTTGTACCAGTTGTGCTCGACAACGACCAAGAAATCCCTATGACAGAAACCTGGTTTGAGAGCGATGAAACAGCGGTGAGCTTCGACCAAGTATCTGAAGAGAACACATTTGGTCTAAAGATGAACAGCGAAATCATCATCAATATCGCCGGCGAACAGCTAGACGCCGGCGAGCACAACATCTATTTCGGATGCATCGTGCCCGGAATCGGCAACGTTGGATTCGACTTCACGGACCAAGTTAAATCTCCCAGCGACTAGCTTATGTGCCTAAAACTGCTCGAGTGCAGTTTTATTGCAGAATTCCAGCGGTAGACCACACTCAGTTGCCAGAACATAAATCCTCACGAGGTTTCGTGGCTCGTTCAGGTACAGAAAAGCCGATCGCTGAGATACACTTCTAGTTAGAGCATCCACTACTACATTCCTCTCCACTCAATTGAGGAGAGCCCCGCCCACAGAGCAGCGAATAAATATGCCCTTCGACGAATTCGACCCGATTGATCGCGAGATCATGAACACGATTCAAGCAGCCTTCCCGTTGGTTGCTGAACCGTACAAAGCAATCGCAGATTCAGTTGGTACGTCGGAACAAGACGTAATCGACCGAATCGGTGTACTCCGTCAAAAGAACGTCGTCCGACAAATCGGAGCAATATTCGACACGCGGAAACTTAAATATCAGTCAATGCTTGTCGCCATGCAGTTCCCTGACGAAAAGCTCGATAAGGCTGCTCGATTCCTCAATCGACACCCAGGAATCAGCCACAACTACGAACGAGATGGACACTTCAATCTCTGGTTCACAATCGCTGTTCCGCCTGATCGCTCCTTGGAAGCAGAAGTTGAAAAGCTGGGTCAACTGACCGGCGCAACTTCAACACGTCTTCTGCCGACCATCAAATTTTTCAAAATCGGCGTGAACTTCGACATGGTCAAAGGAAAATCTTCTGCGACTGAAGGTTACCGACCTGACGACCAGGGGATGACCAGCACGACCGCCCCTGAAGTAACCCAAGACGTGATCGACTATGTGAAAGTGATGCAAGAAGACCTTGCTCCGGTTTCACGTCCGTTCGACGCCATGGCCGCTCAGCTTGGCATGACCGTCGATCAACTATTTGCACGTGCCGATGAACTCTTCGAACAGAAGCTAATGCGACGATACAGCGCAGTTCTGCACCACCGTCGAGCAGGTTTCTCATCTAACGCGATGATCGTCTGGAAAGTTCCAGAAGAACGTTCTGAAGAAATCGGAACAATCATGGCCGAGCACCCAGCAGTTACCCACTGCTACCAACGACCAATCTACGAAGACTGGCCCTACTCGCACTTCACCATGGTTCACGGAACCTCTGAAGAAGAATGTGAACGCTTCGGAAACGAAATCGCTGAAGCAACAGGCATGGACGAACGAGCTCTCGTCTACAGCCTTCGTGAATATAAGAAAACTCGTGTCCGCTACTTTGTAGAAGAAGAATTTGTCGTCGATGAACTTCAGCCAATAGGCTGATCAACCCAAGAATCGGCGACCCCAGCTAACAAGAACTGCCAGAAAATTCTGGCTCGAAACGGAGATAACTGTGCCGCGCTATTACGGAATGTACCTCGATGTGAAGGAACGCCTAGGAATCGTCTTTGGCGGGGACGCTCACGAGGGCGAACGAAAAGTTAACTATCTCCTCGAATGCGGAGCTAACGTAAAACTCTTCAGTCCTGACGACGAAATTTCACCTGCACTACGCAGCAAGGCTGACACCGGCGAAATCGAATGGATCAACCGTAAGTATCAAGCTGGCGACTTAGCTGGTGCGTGGATCGTTATCGTTGCCGACACATCGTCGATGGACACTAACGAAGCAATTTCAAAAGAAGCTACCGAGCGAAACATTCTGCTCAACGTTATGGACGTGACTCCACTTTGCACTTGGATCGCTCCCGCATTGATCCATCGTAATGATGTCACGCTCGCAGTGTCGACGGCCGGGTCCAGTCCAGCGTTGGCACGACGCCTGCGAGAAGAAATCACATCCGACTCGTGTCAGTGCATGCGCTGGGCCAATGTGGGTCCAATACTTACCGAAGCAAGAAAAACAGTTAGAAGTCAAAATATTGTGTGCTGCCCAGAAAAATGGCAGTGGTTCATGACTCCGGAATGGCTCGACAAAGCAGAAAAATCTGATAGCGAAAAAGCAAAATCCGAATTGATCGAAGGCATTAAGAGCGTTGCATGCAAATCTTGTGCACCCTTTGGCTCATGCCAACGAATAGAAACACCTCTACCTACGCATTAGCGATCCACATAGGACGTGCAAGAGATGTTGATTAAAGTCGGAACACGCGGAAGCGATCTAGCTCTCACGCAGACCGGGCACGTAGTCGACGCCCTGAAAGTAGCCAACCCTGGCACTGACTTCGAAATCGTTGTTATCAAAACAACGGGAGACAAAGATCAGCGTCAGAATCTGGCGGCTCTGGGAGTCGGTGTGTTTGTGCGCGAATTGGAATCGGCGCTGCTCGACAATCGAGTCGATCTCGCCGTGCACAGTCTCAAAGACATGCCATCAACTCTTCCCGAGGGTTTTGCACTAGCTGCGGTGCCCTATCGTGAAGATCCTCGAGATGCTTTCATCAGCCGAAACGGCGAAACTCTGGAAGAACTTCCCGCAGGATCAAGAGTTGCAACTGGCAGTGCTCGGCGACAGGCATTAGTGAAAAATATTCGGCCCGATCTCATAGTTGAATCGCTCCGAGGTAACGTTCCGACACGCCTTGCCAAGCTCGACGAACCAGATGGACCCGATGCGGTAATTCTCGCGACAGCCGGGCTTAATCGACTCGGCTTAAGCGATCGTGTCACCCAGCATCTTTCATGCTCCAACTTCGTATCAGCGGTCGGACAAGGTGCTCTCGCTCTGGAGACACGAGCCGACGATGATCAGACGATTGCAGCTGCAGCGAAACTGAATCACAACGGAACACTGATGGAAGTCACAGCGGAACGTGCCTTCCTCGATGTGATCGGTGGAGGATGCTCTGCTTCAGTTTCTGCACACGCAAAAATCCGAGGCGAGCGACTCGAATTCTCAGCATTCGCTTCGACCCCCGACGGTACGAAAATTATCCGTGAAAGCTTCGTCGATGAAGCCACCGGTGTCGAAGAACTAGGAAAAAACTTCGGCCAACTATTTGTTGAACGCGGCGCACGACAGTTAGTAGCAGGAAACGCGGAGTAACCAATGTCAAAGTCGGTCAACAATGCCGAGGTAGGCAAGGTTTACCTAGTAGGTGCGGGTCCTGGCGATCCCGGTCTCATCACTGTCAAAGGGCTTGAAAGCCTTCGCACTGCAGATGCGGTTGTTTACGACCGTCTCGCTTCACCAAAACTTCTTGCTGAAGCCCGATCCGATGCTGAGTTCTACGACGCAGGCAAAGGCCGAGACGACCACCGAATGACCCAAACCGAAATCAACGAACTACTCGTTGAACTCGGAATGCGCGGACTCACAGTATGCCGACTCAAGGGTGGCGACCCGTTCGTTTTTGGACGAGGTGGTGAAGAAGCGCTCGACCTCGCAGCAGCTGGCGTTCCATGGGAAGTCGTTCCCGGCATCTCTTCTACGATCGCCGCACCTGCCTACGCTGGAATACCTGTCACCCAACGCGGAATGTCTACATCGCTGACAATCGTTACCGGTAGCGAAGACCCGAACAAGCCCGACTCGACCATCAACTGGGATGCCCTCGCAGGTTTATCTGGCACCCTCGTATTTGTAATGGGTTGGAAGGGCATGAACGACATCGTCGCAGCCCTCACCTCCCGTGATGTTTCTAACGAACGCCCCGCAGCTTTGGTCCAATGGGGCACAACCGCTAAACAACGCGTGGTCACTGGCCCAATCGGCGAAATAGTCGCCCGTGGTGTCGAAGCCGGTATCGGTGCGCCAGTCGCACTAGTGATCGGTGAAGTTGCTGGTCTACGTGACGCCATGGCATGGTTCGATACCCGTCCACTATTTGGAAAACGAGTCCTCGTGACACGGGCACGTTCTCAAGCAAGCAAGCTTGTGAAGCAACTTGAAGATCTGGGTGCAGAAGTACTTGAGTACCCAACCATTGAAATCGTCCCAGTTCGCGACCCAGAACCGCTCGATGAAGCACTCCGCAACATCGCCAAATATGACTGGATGATGTTCACGAGTTCGAACGCAGTTCGTGGAATTGCAGCTCGCATGCAAGCAATCGGAATCGATTCTCGAGCCCTGTCACATCTCAAATTCGGAGTAAACGGACCATCAACCGCACGGGCACTTGCTGAACTCGGCATCAACGCCGACGTAATCCCCGAACAGTACCTAGCAAGTGCAATGGTGGAGCGGCTGAAAAATGACGGAATTACTCCTAAGAACGTACTCTTCCCTCGATCGGAAATCGGGCGCGAGACACTCGCAAACGGCCTTCGTGAATTAGGTTCAGACGTCGATGAAGTAGTCGCCTACTCAACCGAATCGCCAAACGACACCGGTGACCTAGCACGTGAGGCTTACGAAGAAGGTATCGATTTCACCACCTTCACTAGTTCTTCCACGGTTCGAAACCTCGTCGACCTACTCGGTGGTAGCCCAGATCTGATCAACGGCAGCAAGACTGTCATGATGGGCCCTATCACTGCCGACACCGCGAAAGAACTCAACGTGAATATCGATATCGAAGCGGAAGAACAGTCGATCGCTGGTATCGTCAAAGCAATCCAAGCCCACGTTGCAGAATCTCCAGAACAGCGATAATAGGTTCATGAACAGCGACCAATACCCACATCTTCGCCGACTACGCCGCAACGCAACGTTGCGCGACATGCTCAACGAAAACCGACTTTCGGCTTCTGAATTCATCTACCCGCTATTTGTAGTGAATGGCTCAGGTGTTCGTACACCGATTGAGCCGATGCCTGGCATCGATCAAATGTCTGTAGACATCGCTGTAGAAGAAGCCCAACGAGCTATGGAAGCCGGCGTAAAGTCGGTCCTACTATTTGGAATTCCTGACAACAAGGACGCCACCGGTTCAGGTGCGAGCTCGTCTGATGAAGCTGTTCAGCGGGCTGTTCAGGCGATAAAGAAAGCCTCACCAGAAACGTACGTCATTACGGACGTATGCCTTTGTGAATACACCGACCACGGACACTGCGGAATCATCGCCGGAAACGATGTCGACAACGACGCCACACTCCCACTATTGGCTCAAGCAGCCGTATCTCACGCCGAGGCGGGTGCCGATATGGTCGCACCGTCAGCGATGATGGATGGTCAGGTAGCAGCAATTCGAGCTGGCCTCAACGAAGCCGGGTACGCCGACACTCCAGTGATGGGTTACTCAGCGAAATACGCTTCTGCGTTCTACGGTCCATTTCGAATCGCCGCCGATTCAGCACCCCAATTTGGAGACAGACGTGCCTACCAGATGGCTCCGAATCAGGGCCGTGAAGCAATGCGTGAAGTCGAAGCCGATCTCGTAGAGGGCGCAGACATCATCATGGTCAAGCCAGCACTCGCCTACCTCGATGTGATCAAAGAAGCATCGATGCGATTCGACACTCCACTAGCCGCCTACAACGTAAGCGGGGAGTACTCGATGATCGCCGCGGCTGGTCTGGCTGGTTGGCTCGATAGAGAACGAGCGATGATGGAAGTCCTAACATCGATCAAACGCGCAGGCGCCGACCTCATCATCACCTACAGCGCAATCGAAGCCGCTGAGATTATCGCCCGAGGATAATTTCCAAAGCTCGTATTCGGGTTTGTTGCAAAATTAGTTTTCGCCGCACTAGACTGCGGGTTAGTAAAACTCATTTTTGCGCGTTAAATAGTTGAAATACCTGTACGCGCCGCACGGTTCCAACTCGTGTAGACATCGCATATCTACAGACTCGTCTGTGATTTCAAAGGGAAGACCAATGAACGAACTACTCTCTGGCAACAATTTTCGCGGATTGGCGGCAGAACTACTCGCAACCTTCACATTCGTGTTTATGGGTATCGGTGCGATTGGTGCAGCCGTCGGCGCAGGCCTCAACCAAACACCTCTCGACACCGGAGGTCTTGTCGTCATTGCGCTTGGCCACGGACTTGGAATCTTCCTCGGAATCGTAGTAATCGGTCGCATCACCGGTGCACACCTTAACCCGGCCGTCACTATCGCTGCGATCATATCTGGCAACATCGGAATCACCCGTGGACTGACTTTCATCGTCGGTCAGCTTGGTGGTGCTGCGCTGGCCGCGTTCCTAATCGACCAGTTCGTTTGGGGCATCGACAACCTCGGTGTTCACGGGCTCAGTGTTGAGTCTGGTGACGGACTCGTGATCGAAGTTATTCTCACGTTCTTCCTAGTGTTCACGATCTTCGCAACAGCAATCGACAAGCGTGGAAACGCAGCTTGGGCTCCTCTCGCAATCGGTCTCGTCGTATTCGTCGACCACTTGATTGCAGTTCCGCTAACCGGAGCCTCAATGAACCCAGCTCGAACATTCGGACCAGCACTAATCCACGGGCAGTGGGCTGATCAGTGGGTTTACTGGGTCGGACCAATCGTTGGTGGTATTGCCGCTGCTGTCACTTACGTGATGATCTTCGGTGAGAAGAGCGATCAAGACAAGCTAGGAAACATTCGGCTCGGCTCTGACTAGTTCTCTCGAACAGAATTAATGAAAGACCGGTGGCGCTTATTCTGCGTCATCGGTCTTTTTGATTAACCACAATCGCTATAAGAGGCGACCACGAATACTCGACCGTTTGATTGGCCCAAATTTTCGACTATCGGTCGAAGCCGAACGGTTATCGCCTAACACTACGTACTCGTCGTCTCTCGGCCACCATTCTTGCTTGGCTGCCGAAACGTCGGGACAATAGGCAAACGGATCCTCGATCTTCGTTCCATTCGCATGTAGTTCGCCCGCTATCAGCCCCACTTCTTCACCCGGCAGGCCGACGATTCGCTTCACAAGCCAGTGACCCTTTTCATTTGGATCCTCGAAGCGCACAACATCGAAACGTGCAGGCTTACGTCGTCGGAATCCGGCTCGCAACGAAACAACCCATGAGTTTTCGTCGATAGCTGGCTCCATACTTCGGCCGTTAACTCTGATCAATTGCACAGACAGCAACTCAATTAGCACGTTAATTATGAAATTCAACTGAGATTCGCGTTTCTACGTGTTAGATTTGTCGGGCTAATCGAAAGCGGAAGGTTCGGCACGTCTAGTGGCAGCCTGCATTTTTTCGCCAACGCTGCGCACTCAATCGTGCATTTTTCACAAAAAGGAAAACTCATGTTCCGAACAATTTCAAGAATTGCCGACCGGGTACTTCCCGTCGGAATGGCTGATGCTCATTGTGACATCCCTTGTGGCATTTACGACCCCCGTGACGCCATTCAGGCAGCACAAACTGTTATCCGAATGACCGAACTGATCGAAGGCATGGGCGCACCGTCCAGCGTCGACGACCACAACTCATTCAACCGATACGTTGCAGTCAAAGAAGAGCACGCAACCAAGGCCAAGAATGACATTCTGATCATCTGGACCGACTACTTCAAGCCTGAGCACCTCGCTGCTCACCCTGACCTTCACACCAAGGTGTGGGAAGCTTGCAAGCTCGGTTCGCAGGTCAAGCAGCACGTCGACATGGACGCTGCAGTCAAGTTCAAAGCAGCACTCGAAGAAATCGGTGCAGCTTTCGCAGACACCAAGAAATAAGTAGGGCTTGGGTTTCAAGAACCCACAGCTGAAAAAATAAAGAGTCCGGGCAATTAGCCCGGATTCTTTTATTTAACCAGCGATCATTTGGGCAAGGACAGCTCGATTTCTTCAGCACCTGAGTCAATCAATCTCAAAGCACCTCTGAGCAGGTTGGCAACAGAAGTCGGAAGTTCCATGTCGAGTCCTAATTTCTCATCGGATGCGTCAATGAATGCGATCGAAATCTTCGCATTTTCTTTGCTAACAAGGAGTTTTCCAGCATCGAAATCATGACCAGATTCAACCGTTTTCTTGTCCATGTTTTTACGCTTCGGGGTCACGTGCCAGCTGGTAATTCTCGCCATGTATTTCTCCAATACTAAAATTGTCGTTCGCTGCATCGACGAAATACCAACTACAAGTTGGCTCAATGAGTAATACAGCAAGCGTCCTTTTTAGTTGATTGCCCAATACTGCGTTATCCTCCCCAAGATTCGCAAACAATCCTTACCAAAACGTACAGGACACCTAGCCTTGCATATCTATGAACTCGATACCCCATCTGTCGTAATCGACGTCGATGTCCTTGAGAAAAATATCAACGACATGGCCGACCACTGCAAGGCGCTGGGCATCCCGCTCAGAGGCCACACTAAAAGTCACAAGAATCCTGAAATAGCGAAGATGCAGGTCGCCGCCGGTTCACAAGGAATCGTCTGCCAAAAACTCGGTGATGCCGAGAACATGGTGCGCAACGGTCTCAACGATATTTTGATGACCTACAACATCGTCGGTAGACAAAAAGTTCAGCGGCTCAGCGAACTTGCACGTCAGGTGAGAATGACAGTAACCGTCGATTCGTTAGCGGTTGCTAAAGGGATTTCGGAACAGGTTGCCAAAGATGGGGTGACCGTAGGAGTTCTAGTTGAAATCGATACCGGGGGTAATCGCACAGGCGTTCAATCATCCGAGGCTGCTGAACAGCTTGGGAAGCAAGTCGATGCTCTTCCCGGTCTCGAACTACGTGGATTGATGACGTACCCATCCCGAATATCTTCAAAGCCAATCATTGACGATGTCGTCAGTCGATTCAACAATTCCAATCTCTCGCTTGAAATCATCAGCGGTGGTGGAACAGGCGAAGAGTGGGACTCCAAAGAACTCGGGTTTACCGAACACCGTAGCGGCTCGTACGTCTACGAAGGTCTCAGTCGAATCAAGGGCTCTGGAGACGGTGCTGATCTATCACCCGAACGCTGTCCGCTCCGAGTTGTCACGACAATAGTCAGTGCGCCAACCGACGACCGAATAATCGTTGATGCGGGCATGAAAACATTCCGGCTGTTTCCGAGCATGCCGTACGGACTGATCCTTGATGATCCCGATTTGAAATTCTCAGGAATGTCGGTCGAGCACGGTCACATCGACACTAGCGGATCAAATCGCGAATACGCAGTCGGTGACAAACTAACCGTCATACCGACATACCAAGAAGGCGTCACGAATCTTCACGATGAAATCGTCTGGATGAGAAATGATCAGGTCGAACGCGTGTGGCGCAACGACGGACGCGGCAAGGTCAAGTAATCAGACGTCCCGGCCGTGCTCGGGACACTCAACTTTTCTACGAACCTGGCAGTGGCATTGCCTCGTGAATTTCGATCTCGCAACCGACGCCATAGGCGAGATGCGGGTGACCCTGCATCAGGGCCTGAGCGGCCTGCATACTGTCAGCTTCGAGGATCGAATATCCAGTAACTTCCCTACCGCTCGGTGAACTGCCGCCAGCGTTAATGTTCACTCCTCCACCAAGAGGAGAGCCCATATCAACCAACCCGTCGCCATAAGCCTCGGCCCACGCCATCCACGGCTTCATTCCTTCAGCCATCTGTTCCGGTGTCATTTCTTGCATTCCAGACATAGCCTCAGCATCGGCGTGATAAATCACAATGTACTTCGTCATAAGTCCCAGCCTCCGTGCAATTCAATTTAAGCGATGCAGACTAGGCGGCAATAGGAGAATAGTCAATCGAGCGTGTCAGTAGCCTCGGCTCAAAACGGATGATCCGAAGCCAAAACCTGTTAGACACTTGATCCGACTAGGCAAATCTTAGACAGAAGCGAGAATAGAATTCAGCGTCGCACTTGGATTCATCGCCGTACCAAGCAAATCTGAATCGCCCTTGTAGTAGCCGCCCAGCTTTTGGGGTTCACCCTGTGAGGCGTTCAATTCAGAAATGATCTTTTCCTCGTTCTCCACCATCGCCGAAGCAACAGAGGCAAATCGCTTCGCCAGTTCAGGATCGGTCGACTGTTCGGCAAGAGCCTGAGCCCAGTACGAAGTTAGATAGAACGTGCTTCCTCGGTTGTCCATTTCGTTCACCTTGCGTGAAGGCACACGACCCGACTCCAGATAGCGACCTGTAGCCGCATTCAGAGCGTCTCCAAGAATTGCAGCACCCGGATTGTCGAACTGCTCGCTCAAGTGCTGCAACGAGGCAGCTAGAGCCATGTACTCGCCAAGCGAGTCCCATCGAAGGTGACCCTCTTCTTCAAATTGCTGCACGTGCTTCGGAGCTGAACCACCAGCACCTGTCTCGAAAAGGCCACCACCGTTGAGCAATGGAACAACCGAAAGCATTCGAGCACTTGTTCCGATTTCTAGAATCGGGAACAGGTCCGTTAGGTAGTCACGGAGAACATTCCCGGTAACCGAAATCGTGTCCTCGCCCTTGCGAATGCGCTCAAGCGAAACGTTCATCGCATCGACCGGAGATAACACTCGGATGTCTAGTCCATCGGTATCTTCGCCGGGCAAGTACGCCTCGACCTTGCGGATGACTTCGGCATCATGAGCACGGGAACTGTCGAGCCAGAAAATCGCTGGTGCGCCTGTTGCCCGGCCTCGGCGAACTGCAAGCTTCACCCAGTCCTTGATCGGCTCGTCCTTAGTCTGGCACGCTCGCCAAATATCACCGACTTCAACATTGTGTTCAAGAAGAGTTGAACCAGAAGCGTCGACAATCCGAATCGTGCCTTCGCTGGCAACCTCGAATGTCTTGTCGTGTGAGCCGTACTCCTCAGCCTTCTGAGCCATAAGTCCGACGTTCGGAACACTGCCCATCGTGGCGGGATCAAACTGACCATTCGCCTGACAATCTTTGACAGTCGCATCGAATATTCCAGCGTAGGTCGAGTCTGGGATGACCGCCTTGACGTCTTGTAGCTCGTTGTCAGCGTTCCACATCTTGCCGGAATCTCGAATCATCGGAGGCATAGAAGCGTCGATGATCACATCGCTCGGAACATGCAGGTTTGTGATTCCTTTGCTCGAATCGACCATCGCAATACCAGGACCATTTGCGAAATCTTTTTCGATATCAGAGATGATCGTGCCTTCAGGGTCACGCGCCAGCCCAGCAAGCTTGCCCAATACATCGCCAAAACCGTTGTTTGGGTTTGCGCCGAGCTCATTGATTTCTGGCTCGTGATTGGTGAACAGCCTAGTGAAATATGTACGAACCGCGTGACCAAAGATGATCGGGTCGGAAACCTTCATCATCGTGGCCTTCAGGTGCAATGAATACAGAACGTCTTTGGCTTTAGCGTCCTTCACCTGAGCATCGAAGAAATCGACAAGTGCTTTGCGGCTCATGAATGTCGCATCGAGAACTTCGCCAGCTTGCAACGGCAACGACGCCATCAAGGTCGTGACTTTGCCACTAGATGAAACATGCTCGATTTTCGCTGTGGTCGCCTCAGCAAGAGTGACCGACTTCTCATTGTGAAAGAAGTCTCCGTCAGTCATCGTCGAAACGTGCGACTTCGAATCAGCTGGCCATGCGCTCATTCGACCAGGATTCGTCTTTGCAAAGTCCTTCACAGCCTTAGGTGCTCGCCGGTCGGAGTTGCCCTGTCGGAGGACTGGATTAACGGCACTACCCATTGCTTTCCCGTACCGAGCTTTCGCATCCTTTTCGGCGTCGGTTCCTGGGTCATCCGGGTAGTCAGGTAGTGCATAACCCTGTGACTGAAGCTCAGCGATACAGGCCTTCATTTGAGGCGTTGATGCACTGATGTTCGGGAGCTTGATGATGTTTGCTTCCGGTAGCTCAACCAAACGACCCAGCTCTGCCAAATCATCGTCTACAGCCTTGTCGCCCAAAACCTCTGGAAACTGTGCAAGCACACGGGCTGCTAATGAAATGTCACGGGTTTCCATCTCCACACCGGCAGTCGCCACAAATGCGCTGATAGCTCGAAGGAATGCGTGCGTCGCAAGCGCCGGGGCCTCATCGGTCCAGGTGTAGATGATCGAAGGAGATTGGGTCATGGTGGTCGCTATCGAAACTGCCGTGCTGCGGCTGACAAACTCAGCCAAGTGATGGTCAAACAGCGATCAAGTATATGACTTAATTTAGCGATCCAAGTGCATCAATTCGGAGTGAATGCTCGAAAGCTGGATTCGAGAAGCGCGTCTACTTGAAGAAACCCACATCGTTTGAGATGTACTCTTCTCGAATTGGCGACCAGATGTCGAGTGCGACACACCCGTTCTCAGTCGCTACTACTCGGTGCGGAACGTTGCCCGGTATGACGTAGTGATCACCCGCAACCAACAGCTGCTCCGAGTCCCCGACGTAAAACCATGCCGCACCTTCGAGCACTCTCCCGCACTGCTCATGTGGGTGTGAGTGTTCGGGCACTTCGGTGTCGGGATCGATATCGATGATCCCCATCATGATCTTATCGCCCCAAATCAACCGAGCGTAGACACCAGGAAGAAGCTCTCGCTTCTCGACATCGTTCTCACTGTAAAAGTATTTTTCAGGGAGCATAGCGGGCAGTTCCTCTAGCCGTGCGAGCCAGTCTTGCGACTAATTGCAGCCTCGGCTACCGGGCTGATGACCTGTTCAATATCGATGTTCAGCAACGCTGGACCATCGTGGTCGAACGCACGTTTCATGGCACCGTCGAGATCCTCGACCTTGGTGACATGCTCACCGTAGGCACCGAGTCCTTGAGCCACGACGTCGTAGCGAGTAGGCAACAGATCAGTCCAAACTGGTCGACCGTACAGACCTTTTTGAATCTGCCAGTCGATGCCCCATATTGAGTTATTTCCAATGATCATCTTCACTGGCAAGTCGTGACGGACCATCGTGTCGATCTCCATACCGTTGAAGCCGAGTGAGCCGTCGCCGTTTCCTAGAACCACTTTGCTATCAGGCAATGCCACTTGAGCACCGAGAGCGTAAGGCAACGCCACGCCTATCATGCCGAAGCTTGAGACGTTGTGGAATCGGTAAGGATTGTCACGCTTGATAGATGCTCGAAGGAAGTGGCAGTAGTCTCCACCGTCCCAAGTCACGTGAGTGTCGTCGTCGATATATTTCTGGAGTGCGTTCGACACGTCCATCGGGTGCATTGGATCTTCGCCTGTTGCAAGATCAGCAAGGCTGGCATGCCATTCGTCGAACGCTGTGCGCAGACGCCCAACCCACTCAGATCGTTCAGTCCAAGTGTGTTTTGAAGCTGCATCAGCCATCTGTGTCACGACCGGACCAATGTCGCCGACGATCCCAACAGCAGCCGTTCGAGCGCGGGCTACCTGCGCTGGTGACGGATCGACAACGATGAACTTCGTGTCGCTTGCAAACGGAGGATTTCCACCAAACCCGTTGGTGTAGTCGAGCTTCTTTCCAAGCATCAAAACAACATCAGCATCGCTGACATTCCGAACAGTGAGGTTGAGCGGTTGATAGCCGAGACCCATCGAGTATTCGTGTGAGTCTGGGATCAACGCCCGAGCGGAATCTTCGGAGAAGAACGGAATTCGCATCGTCTCAACAAGTCGCTGCATTTCAACAGGGATTGCGGTCGCGCCAGCTGATGAACCAGCAAATATCACCGGTCGCTGCGCAGAGCTCAATACTTCGACTGCACGTTCAACCTGCGCCGGATCACCAAGAACGTTCAGAGGAGTTCCATACTCATTTGGTGCGTATCGGGCAGCTTCCGCATCGTCGACTTCCGCCATCTGGAAATCATGTGGAATCGTTAGATGCACTGGTCCTTGCCGACCGCTCAAAGCAGTACGGAATGCAAGCGCAACGTACTCCGGAATTCGGGCCGGCGTTGGGACGTCCCAAGCGCCTTTAGTTATATGTCGAGCAGCGCCGATCTGGTCGAACTCCTGCATTGCACCACGACCCATATTTGCCGATTCAGCCGAACCTGCAATGTTGATGAGCGGAGCCTCCGAGTGCATTGCGTTCGCAAGCGCAGGCAATGCGTTGGCGTGACCTGGAGTTGTCGAGAGCATCACCCCACCCTTTTTCAGGATGCGTGAGTAAGAATCGGCAGCATGAGCAGCCCCTGACTCGTGGCGGAAGTCGATCATTCGAAGCGGCGCATCGAACATCGTGTCCAGCATGTGCAGGATGTGGTCACCTGCGATGCCGAAAACGGTGTCGACACCCTCGGCACGCAGCGCACGAATTAGAAGTTCACTACCGGTAGTTTTTGCCATATCTAAACGAGTCTTCTTATTACTTGGGAGAACTGGACCACACGCACAATTAATATTTATCCGAACAGGTGAAAAAGATTAGCACCGCACGCCACTGTTTCGCAGCGACGTAAGTGCTTAGCTTCGAATTTCTAATCAGCCATCAAGAGGCAGGAACCAGAAGATCCATTAGTTGATCGACCGGCATCGATTCAAGTCTCGCCTGATCTGCGAATAGTTCAGTCAGTTGACTTGACTGTGAATCGCTAAGTTGAGATCGAATACTTGCTTCGAATTTCTCAGCGAGCAATGGCTTCGCATCTTCACGACGACGGCGATGCCCTATCGGATACTCTACGACCACATTTGCAGTCACCGAACCATCCGTGAAACGAACTTGTACGGCGTTGGCGATTGAGCGCTTGTCGGCGTCGAGATATTCGTCGGTGAATCGCTGATCGTGTTTCATAACCATCTTGCCTCGAAGCTGATCGACACGAGGATCGGCGGCGACTTCATCCTCATAATCTTCAGCCGTGAGGCTGCCTTTCAGAAGTCCGATAGCCGTCATGTACTGAATACAGTGATCACGGTCGGCAGGATTGTTCAGAGGGCCAGTCTTATCGATGATTCTGAGAGCTGATTCTTGAGTCGTGATAACGATTTCATCGATCTCG
Organism: Dehalococcoidia bacterium; assembly: GCA_040264655.1. Lineage (GTDB taxonomy): Bacteria > Chloroflexota > Dehalococcoidia > Lucifugimonadales > Lucifugimonadaceae > Lucifugimonas. The sequence continues at coordinate 27,941 of JBDQHW010000016.1, forward strand.
TCGAGACGTGAAGCGACTTCCGAATGAAGCTCGAACGCGCATTCGACCGCGGTCTGGGCGTGGAACTCGGCTGGGAACGAGACTTTGAACAGGATGTTCTCCATCACGTAAGCATCAAGCTCTCGTTCAAGAGTGACTTCTTCGCCTTTGAACCAGACATCTTGGAAACCCCAGCCAGGAGCTGTTAGCGCAGTTGGATAGCCCATTTCGCCGGCCATGGCGTTCAGTCCGAAACGAACTGCCCGACCAAGCGCATCCCCCGCAGCCCACGACTTTCGCGAACCCGTATTCGGGGCATGGCGATAGGTACGCAATGTGGCATCTAGCCATGCATTCGAGACTGCGTTCTCAACCTGCTTCACGTTGCCGCCAAGCATTGCCGACACAACAGCAGCCGAAGCAACCTTCACCAACAGCACGTGATCGATACCCACGCGATTAAACGAATTCTGGAGCGCCAAAACGCCCTGAATCTCATATGCCTTAATCGCAGACTTTAGGGCATCAGAAACAGTGAAGCTACGAGTCGAATCCGATCTCGACTTACGACTCAGGTGATCGGCTATTGTCAGAATCGCTCCGAAATTGTCTGACGGATGCCCCCACTCAGCGGCGAGCCAAGTGTCATTGAAATCAAGCCAGCGAATGGCTGCGCCGGTGTCAAAAGCAGCTTTGACAGGATCCAACTCAAACTGAGTGCCCATCACCCTCGCACCGTTCGGGACAACTGTGCCTTCCACATCTGGCCCTAGCAGCTTTGTGCACGCGGGATAGTCCATCGCCAACATCGCACAGCCGATCGAATCCATCAGCGTGAGCCGTGCCGTATCGAGCGCTTGTTCAGAGGTCGGATCGTAGTTGACTGCGTATTCAGCGATCGCAGCGATTACTGCATCGGTCTGTTGTCCCTGTGCCACTATCCACGATCTCCGATTCCAACATACGCACGAGCTTCAGGCCCGGTGTAGTCCGATAACGGTCGTATCAACTTGTTGTCCGCACGCTGCTCGATTACGTGTGCGATCCAGCCCGAAGTGCGAGCGATTACGAATACTGGAGTGAACATCGAAGTCGGAATGCCACACATGTGGTAGGCAGTTGCAGCGTAGAAGTCGAGGTTAGGGAACATGCCTTTTTCTCTCATCATCACGGTTTCGATTCGATCAGAAATATCGTAGTAGGAAGTATTTCCGGCAGCCTCAGATAGTTGCCGAGCGAGGTCCTTGACGATGGGTGATCGAGGATCGCCGCTCTTGTATACCCGGTGTCCGAAACCCATGATAAGTCGACGAGCTTCAAGCATGTGCATCAACGATTTTTCAGCGTCCTGAGGAGAGTCGAACGATGAAACAAGTTCCATCGCTGCTTCGTTCGCGCCTCCATGCAGCGGACCTCGAAGTGCCCCGATTGCGCCCACTATTGCGGAGTAGGTATCCGACAGAGTCGAAGTGATAACCCGGGCAGTAAACGTCGAAGCGTTGAACTCGTGCTCTGCGTACAGAATCAGAGTTGTGTCTAGAGCGTCCCGCTTCAGCGGATCGGCTGGCTTGCCCGACATCAGGCTTAGGAAGTGCCCGGCTACAGTGTCCTCATCCGAATCCGTATCGATGCGTTCATTTCGCAGGTGGAAGCGGTACCAGTAAGCAAGCATTGATCCAAAACTTGCAGTCATACGATCTCCGACAGAAGCAGCAGTTCTACCGCCATCGCCTTCTGTCTCGAGAGTACCTAGCAACGATGTTCCAGTACGTAAAACGTCCATCGGATGTGTCGACGCAGGTATCGCTTCAAGCAACGTTTTCAACGAATCGGGTAGTGACCGAAGTCCCACGAGTTTCTTCTTGTAAGCGTCAAGCTCACGTTGGTTTGGAAGTTTGCCGTAGATCAGAAGATAGGCGACTTCTTCGAATGTTGAACCAGCCGCTAGATCGGTAATCGAGTATCCGCGGTAGGTGAGCCCAACATCAGCTTGCCCGACAGTCGAAACCGCCGATGATCCTGCGGTAACACCGTTCAATCCCGATGTGGTCATATCTATTGGTTCCCTTCTTTGGAAAAGGTGAGTGATCTAGTCATTCGACTCTGAATCGAACAATTCGTCCAGTTTGGATTCGTACGTGTGATATTCGAGATATTCGTAGAGTTCATCGCGAGTTTGTAGCTCGTCGATCACGCTCTGTTGCGTTCCATCGGAACGTATTGCTCGAAGAGCGTTTTCGGCTGCCTTGTTCGCTGCTCTAAATGCCGTGAGTGGGTAGAGAGCAATATCAACAGAAACTCTAGCGAGTTCATCAACAGTGAACGCTGGAGTTTTGCCAAATTCAGTTAAGTTCGCAAGTACCGGCACGTTGACGGCCGCTTTGAACCTTTTGAAATCGTTTAGGTCGGTAACAGCCTCGGCAAAGATCATGTCGGCACCGGCCTCAACGTATGCCACTGATCGTTCGATTGCCGACTCGACACCCTCACCAGCGATAGCGTCGGTCCGTGCCATCAGCACGAAATCGGCGTACTCTTTGGCGTCTGCTGCAGCCTTGAGTCGATCGCACATTTCAAAGGTCGAAACGATTTGCTTGCCTGGTCGGTGCCCGCAACGTTTCGATTGAACCTGGTCCTCGATATGAACCCCAGCAGCTCCAGCACGAGCCATCTCTTTCATCGTTCTGGCGATCATGAAAGCTCCGCCCCAACCGGTATCTACATCCACCAGCAGCGGAAGCTTGGAAGCTGAGGTGACGCGACGAACATCCTCAAGAACGTTGTCGAGCGTGGTCATTCCCAGATCAGGCAGGCCATACGAAGCAGTTGCCACACCTGAACCCGAAAGATACAAAGCCTTGAATCCTGCGGCTTCTGCCATCACGGCATGATAGGGATTCGTCACTCCGACCAGCTGAAGTGGAGATTCAGCCTGCATTGCTGAAATGAACGATGTTCCGGGAAGCGTTTTCATGATTCGCCGATTGTAGTCCGCCGCCGTTCGCTGCGGAACTGCAATCCCGGTTGAACTAGCCCCAGAAAGCGTCGAAGAAAACCAGCGGTGAAACCGCAAGGAGCACGATTCCGACAACCAAACGAAGCTTGGTGGAATCGACGTTACCGCTCATCCTCGAGCCAGCAAACATGCCGATCATTGCTGGTACACCGACTACAGACACCAGAATCCAATCGACTCTGCCACGAAGCAAGTGCCCAGTAAATCCTGAAGATCCGACCAGAATGGTCAGCGCCAGATTTGTACCTGCCGCCAATGAAGGCCGCATCTTCAACACATGAATTAATGCAGGCATCCGCAGAACACCGAGTGCGAGACCTACTGCTCCACCAATCAGTCCGATTCCAAAGCCGACAAAACTTTCGCGAGTAACGGTCTTGGCGTTGAGGTCTCCACGACCAATTGTCGGGTCTTTGTCTTCGACAGAAACATCGCTGCTTCGAAGTTCCGAAATTGCTCGCCTGATCATCATTGTCGATGACCACACAAGTAACAATGCGACTATTGTTAGAAGAACGGTGCGTGAAATCAGATCGGCGTAAAGACCACCAACAAACGAGCCGGCGATTGCCGGGATTCCGATAACAAGCACCACTCGGAACACGATGCGATGTTGGAGAATCGCGGGCCAAGAACCGGCGAACGAGCCAAGAACGCTAACAAATAGGTTTGTACTAGCGGCAATTAGCGGATCAACTCCCACCGCTGTCATCACCGGCAGGCGAACCACTCCAAGAGCGATTCCGACGATCCCACCGACGATACCAACGATCAGCGACATGATCGCTAAACCGGTTAGCTCTAAACCTGAGAGATCACTAGAGGCGAGTGCCAAGGTCGAGATCGACATACTTGGATCGACTAGCACTAAACCACCGCCTTTGAAACGCCGGTGGTCGAACAGACTGTTGCGCTTATGTAGCTACAACAACCGGTTGGACAATCAGTGGAATCGGAATCTTGTTCGGGCAATGGGTCTTCTTTGAAAGCTAAATCGCAGAGACAACGATTCTATCGTCGCCCAGCACCCATGCAACACCTGAAGGCGAAATTATTTTCCGATCAGATCGAGACTTTCAAGCAATGCGTCGACTTCTTTGTAGTGCTCAGCATCCGGCTTGAGCGCAGGGTGTCGAGCAAAGTCTGACCCCGGTGAAAATACTCCCCGGCGCACCATGATGTGCTTGTAAACCCAGTTTGCGAAGCCTTGTCCCTGAGCGAGAATTCCAAACAACGCCGCGTGGCGACGCATCTCGGTGTTGGCAGCTTCTTCGTCCCCGGCTTGGAAGTGATCCCAAACTCGAACGAACATGTCGGGCAGCGTCGAACCAGGCATAGTGCCAACTGAACCGCGTTTGAACTCTTCAACTGCAAAAGCGCCACCAGCACCACCGAACAGAATCAGTCCTGATCCTTCGGCGAGTTTCTGTGTTTCACCCATGCGGGGAATAGTCGGAGGAGTCTCAACTTTGATGTAGCAAAGATTCTCGTGACGAGCCGCACATGCGACAGCCATTGCAGGTGGAACAGGTGCAGTGTTCTGATCTTGTAAGAAAATCGGGAGAGAAACCGATTCGGCGATTTTGCCGAAATACTCGATGTTCTCTGGCGCTGGAACCGGAATGAACGAAGTCGGACGAATCATCAGCGCATCAGCACCGAGTTCTTCAGCACGTTTGGAGAAGGCAATCGCACCGTCAGTACTTTCTGCCCCCGTATTCATCACGACCTTCACTCGGCCGTTGCTCACTCGCACAACAGTGCTGAGGATCAGATCTCGCTCTTCTTCGGTGAACTTGTAGATCTCTGTGGCAACGGCGATGCCCAAACCGTGCACGCCTTTGCCGATTAACCATTCGACCTGATTCTCTAGGTCATCCATCACCAGCTGTCCCTTTTCATTGATCGGGGCAGAGAGGATCGGGTAAACACCCTTCATTGAACGGTCTGGCATCGTGAGATATCTCCAAATGATTTCGAATAGCGAACCGAATTAGACGATTCGTGATCATACGCGGTGCGGATGCTCGCGCCGGTTGAGCGGAAACGCAACAGATGAACGAACGGTGAAAAGCCTAAAGATCGCCAAGTGACAAAGCACTGAAGGTGGCGATTTACAGCAGTGTTTCGACTACGGCGAGAAGCACACCAGCGACTGTAGCTGTTCCGATAACACCGGCTACGTTTGGTCCCATTGCGTGCATAAGTAGGAAGTTCTCAGGGTCTTCTTTTTGACCCATATCTTGAACAACACGTGCAGCCATTGGCACCGCTGATACACCTGCCGCACCGATCATTGGGTTGATCTGCTCTTTCGACATGATGTTCATCAGTTTTGCGAGCAGTATTCCGGCAACTGTAGCTGTCATAAACGCAAACAATCCAAGGAAGAAAATTCCGATTGTTTCAGGCTGCAAGAACACTACGGCCGGCATGGTCGATCCGACTGCCAGCCCGAGCATGATGATCACTATGTTCATCAGCGAGTTTTCCGTAACATCTGCCAAGCGTGGAACTACACCTGAGACCTTGATCAAGTTACCGAGCATCAGCATTCCAATAAGCGGGGACGCTGAAGGAACCAGAACACTGATGATGATCGTCGTCAGTATCGGGAAGAGAACTTGAGTGCGTTTGGAAACTGGATTAGCCGAGTATTCCATACGTATTAATCGTTCTTTTTTCGTGGTGAGAAGCTTAATAATCGGCGGCTGAATTATTGGCACCAGCGCCATGTATGAGTAGGCGGCTACGGCTGTAGCACCAACGATGTCTCTGACTTCAACGTTAGGCAGTGACTCACCTAGTTCTCGCATTCGCGTCGCAATGAAAATAGTTGTCGGACCGTCAGCTCCACCGATGATTCCGATCGACGAGGCTTCCAGCAAGCCGAATTCGAAGAAGTCGGTCATGCCGAGTAATAACGCACCCAGCAAAGCTACGAACACACCAGCCTGAGCTCCGGCACCGAGCAAGAGAGTCTTGGGATTCGACAGCATCGGACTGAAATCGGTAGCTGCACCAACACCCAAGAAAATTAGCAGCGGAAAAATATCAGTTTCCATCCCGACAGTCTGGAATGTCCTCAAAAGGCCGGCTGGCTCACCATGCCCACCTTCTCGGATCAGTTCACCTAATGGAAGATTGGCAAACAAAATTCCCATCGAAATCGGAACCAAGAGCAATGGCTCTTTCTTCTTCGCAATTCCAACGTAGAGAAGCGCACCTGCGATTGCCCACATGATGACCATGCGTGGCTCGTCACCTATAGCGGTGAAACCTTCCCAGAGAGCTCCTAGTTCAGACGACGACATAGAGACTATGCCTGTGCAATCTCGGCCAATGTCTGACCGTGTTGAACAGCGTCACCGGCAGCGACTAGCACTGCGGAAACAGTGCCATCGACTGGGGAAGCAATCGTGTTTTCCATCTTCATGGATTCGAGAACCAATATTGTTTGACCTTTGGTCACAGTTGCACCGGCGGCTACGCTGACACTAATAATTTTGCCAGGCATTGGAGAACGTACTACACCGTCACCTCCCGAAGTTGGAACCGCAGGTCGAGACACTGCCTGGGGAGTTGGAGCCACCGTTTTAGGTGCTGCTACCGTTGGCGTAGGTGGCGCCGGGGCTCCTGCTGATTCCGGAATCTCAACCTGATAGGTCTTTCCATCAACGGAAACCTCAACAGGAGAACTTGAAGTATCGCCAACCTCTACATCGTAGGTCTGGCCGGCAATCGTGATTTGATAGTTCTTAGTAGCCACTAATTGCGCCCCTCCCGCGCGCCAGTCGAATTCGATCCGAGTGCGCGAATTCGCCCACTCTGCAACCACGACCCAGCAGTTGATCCTGCTCGAGATATTGAAGCAGCAATAGTTGACGATTTCGGCTCTGCCAGAGCCAAAGCCACTGCGATAGCGGCGACTTGTTCGCCAGTAATTCCTTTGCTCGAAGTCTCAACAACTGGTGAGGGAACCACGGGAGCGGATGCGGGTTTAGGCGATGGCTGACGATCAAGCAGGCTGATGCCTTTAATCGACAACGCCAATAACGCCAGCACGGCGAAAACTACGCCCATGCCAACCAAGCTCAAAGTAAGCCCATCGTTTAGCAAATCCTGATCGAACGTGTCAGTGCTCCCTCGGCAAGCCAACTTTGTACTAGCAAAGTTCAGCGATACCGATCATCATCGAAAAATACGATGGTCGATTCTAACAAAGCTGCACTACTCAGCGGGGATATTTTCGACCACTGAAATCGGATAGATACTGCCATCTAGCTCAGCCAGCATTGCTTCACCGTTTTCAGCAACGCCGACAGATACTTCGACGTCATCGATTTTCAACGTCGTGGGTTCGACCACTTTCTCAAGCGGAGTATCAAAAATCGCTTGATGCCGCGCTGCCAGTAGTGCCTGAGCGATATCAACCGAAATCGCTTCGAACGAAATTACTGTGCCGGGTGTCGCCTGTCCAAGTTTCGGTAGATCAACAGTCGCAACTGTGGCTATCTTGGCGTAACCACCAGTCGTTTGCCTGTCGGCTAGAAGAATGATCGGTTTACCGTCTCCAGGAATTTGAATCGAGCCGTTCACAACTGCGTCAGAAATGATGTCGTAGCGTCCCGACAACGATTCGACGACGGGTCCATCGAGACGTAAACCCTGCCGATTCGACTGGTCGGTAACCGAGTAGCTTGAGTTGAGAAGAGCTTCAACTCCGTTCGTCGAAAACTCGTTGTCTTGCGGCCCAAGAACGATTCGGATATTCAACTCTGCGTTGCTGACGGGAGCGATCTGGATTTCCAGCAGATTGCCAGATTGCGCTTGATTATTCGGAACACCGACCGGAAGAAGATCGCCCTCGACCAGCGCTCGTCCTTCAAAACCACCGATTGCCGAGGCTGAATGAGTTGAGCGTGAGCCGAGCACAGGTTCCAAATCAACCCCGCCACCAACCGATAAATACGCACGCAATCCGCCTTGCGCCATACCCATCTGCAGCGTGGCGTCAGCATGTGCCAAGTAAGAAACGTTGGTGGACACAGGTACTCCATCGAGAGTTGCTCCAGTGTCTGAACCAGTCAGGGCAAACTCTGTTGGCTCGTTAAATTGGACTACCAGTCCACCCAACATCACTTCGAATGCGGCTGCGCTCAGATCATTCCCGACAAGGCGATTGCCACCATCGAGTGCATCGACATCCACAGCTCCTGAAACCGAAACGCCAAGCTGCTGAAATCCCGCTCGTCCCCGGTCTTGCACCAACGTCATCGGCCCCGGTTGAACGATTTTCAAGAATCGCCCGTTTGACTTAGTCATGAGCAGTCACCGGAACAAATCGTACTTTCGCACCGGGTGTAATCAGCGAAGGAGATTCACCGGTCACATCAAACAGAGCGGCGGTGGTACGACCTATTAGCTGCCATCCGCCTGGACTGGCGTTTGGGTAGACCCCGGTCTGAGTCTCAGCGATGCCTACCGCTCCGGCTGGCACGCTAAGGCGCGGCGTCTTTAGGCGTGGTGTGGCTATGCGTTCATCGAGGCCACCCAAGTAAGGAAATCCGGGCGCGAACCCAATCATGTAGACCCGGTAATCGACACCCGAATGAATATCGATGACTTCTTGAACCGACAACCCTGCGTGTTCGGCGACAGCATCGATATCGGGACCATCTTCCCCGCCGTAGACCACCGGCAGCTCAATGATCCTGGAGATGCTCGCCACATCGGCATTAGCGCTCACTGAATCCTCGGCCAGCTTGCTGAGGATGGAATACATCTCGGCATATCCAGCAACTAATGAATCGTAGATCACCAACAATGATCGATAAGTTGGTACTAGTTCGATCACCGCTGAAATATGTTCAGAACGTACCGAGGCTGCTAGCGAGTAGACCTGATCGTTGATCGCAGGGTCAATCTCAGACCCCAATTCAACCAATATCGCCGAATCTCCTGCAGGCACAATTCGAGGAAACTCAACGACTTTGCTCACAGATGCCGTCGATTCAGCCACCTGCGACCAACTCGTTCATAGCCACAATTTCGACACCAGCCGATTCAAGCGATCCACGCACAGCAGCGGCTAATTCAACAGCACCTGCGGTATCGCCGTGCAGGCAAATCGAATCAGCTGAGAAATCGATTTCAGTTCCATCTACGGCAAAGACTTTTCCTTCGGTTGCAAGTTTTAGTGAACGGGCAACGACTTCTTCAGGATCGTGGACAACTGCTCCCGGCTGCGAGCGTGGAACCAAGGTTCCTTCGGGGGTCACAGCTCGATCGGCGTAGCACTCTCTGGCGACTCTCACTCCCTGTGAGCGAGCAATAGATTCCCATTGGGAACCTGCAAGAACAACGTGAATTAAGTCTGGGTCAAACGCTTTGACTGCCGAAACAATTGCCGTGGCGACGCCTTCATTACGTACAGCGGTGTTGTACAGCGCCCCGTGAGGTTTTACATGCTGTAGCTTTTTGCCAGGTGAGAAAGCTGCCAACGCGCCAACTTGATAGGTGACTGCGTTGTGAACTTCGGCTGGGGTGAGATCCATATTCCGACGACCGAATCCCGCAAGATCGGGGTACGCCGGATGTGCACCGATGCCTACATTATTCTCTGCGGCCAGCTCGGCTGTACGAGCCATCCAGTCAGGATCGCCAGCATGGAATCCCGTGGCGATATTGGCAGACGTTATGTACTTAACAATTTCGCTGTCGAGCCCGAGCTCGTATCCCGCAAACGATTCGCCGATATCAGCATTGAAGTCGATTCTGGATGTCACACCTTTGGTCAATTACTAGCTCCGGTTTCTGGTTCTGTCGTTATCGAAAATGGCGTCTGGTTTGAATGTGCTTCTCAAATCACCGCGCCTATTTTGCCAACAGCCGGAGCGTAGCACAGTAGGAACATTGTTCGTCATCCAACTAAACTGAACAAATGCTCGATAGTTTCATACACTCCATCACCGCCAAACTGGGTGCAGTTTGGCGCGTATTTGGTTCGCCGCGAATTGCTGGTGATAAAAAAGCCGTCGGAACTCTCAAGTCTGCGTGGGTCAATCGAGCTCTTCCTAAAGAACAAGTTTCAATCCTTCCGCGTTGGGCAAAACTCGCGATATTCACTACAAGTGGATTAGTGGTCGTCGTTGTCGCAATCTGGTTATTGATGTCGATCTTTGGTGGCGACGGTGAAGACAACACAGCGGTAGATGGACCGCCAACACCGACGCCGTTCGCAGGTCCTGACTATATGACCGAGGTGCAAGCTCTTAGTCTTGCCGTCGTGGCAGCCCGGGATGCCGGTCTTGTAAGTCAGGATTTCAGCCATGTGGCTCGACGCCTTCAATTTATCGATTACGCAACGGCAATCGGCGAGGCCAACCGTGCCGACCGAGGTTTGCTAGAAACACCGTCTGACACAGAAATCTGGGCATTCGCGTTTGTCGGTGATGTTCGGCTCGAGTTAGACAACGGTGACAAGGTTCAATACGACAACTTAACGGTTGTTCTTGATGCTTTGACCGGCACAATTTACCGTGCTGAGGCGTTCTACGGCGAGTACGAATCGGAAGCCCGAGCACCTGTCTGGCTACGCCCACCTACACCTACAGCCGTGCCACGACAACCCTAGCTGAAGCCAAGTTTCTTCTCGCGCATCGAAACGTACTTGCCCTGCCCGATCACCAGATAATCGACGACCTCAATGTCGAGAATCTTTCCTGCATCCACCAATGTCTGTGTAATCGACACGTCCTCGTTACTTGGAGTCGGGTCACCTGATGGATGGTTGTGAACGATGGCTATCTGCGGAGCATTTCGCCTGACAGCTGTAGCAAACACCTCGGCAGGTCGTATAAGAGCAGCATTCACGCTTCCTGAATACAAGTCCTCGATGCCAAGCACCTGATTGCGAGTCGACAACGTGGCAACCCGGAGATGCTCTCGATCCAGAGGGGACATTTCTGCCATGAACAAAGTTGCCAAATCGGAAGGCGATGTGATTGTCACTCGGTCTTCCGGTGTCAACGAAGCGACTCGCCTGCCCAGCTCGATGCCAGCAAGAATCTGCGACGCCTTGGCCACAGATACGCCCCGCAATTCACACATCTCGTCGAACTTGATTCGTGAAAGCCCTGAAAGACCACCGAATTCAGCGAGCAACCGACTTGCCATCACCAACACGTTCTCACCTTCGAGACCTGTGCGAAGCAGAATGGCGAGCAACTCCGAGTTCGATAGGTGACTTGCCCCATATGAAGCGAGCCGCTCCCGAGTACGTTCGCCGGAAGGAAAATCTCTAATAGCCGGATGTGCGATCACTGCCGTGCTCTCAGCAGGCGGATACTCACTCGAAACGATGGATTGATCTAGAAAAGGTGAAGTTAAAGTCATAGCCCCGGCAGTCTAAGTTGGTGGTTTGGCAGTGATTACGAATTACGGGTAGCTGAAATTAGCTTCAACTCCCCCCGTTCGACTGAATGTCACTGTCTGAAATGTAAACGTCTGTAAACACTTGACACCCACGGAGTGTTTACATGCTCGATCAAATCGTTCAACGGCAGATAAAGCTTGGTCTGTCCACCCGAAAACTAGCCGCTTATCTAGAAGTGTCTCCCGCATCGCTCTCACTGGTAATCAATGGGAAGAGAGGAGCCAGTAAGCAGGTTCTAGACCGAATGGCTCGTTGGCTTGCCACTCCGATGGTCTCTGGCGGCGATACCCATCCAACGACTGTTTACAAGGAATTTATGGCAGAACGCTCGTCATTCGTTTCACCTGCAACTCTCAGCTACTACCGGGAGAAACTAGAACCATTCTTCCTCTGGTGTGAACGGCATGACCACAACGACATCACAACAATTAGTCGATCAGCCATCGGTGAGTTTCTGGGTCATATACGCAAAGGTCGAGCAGGTAAGCCGTTATCGAATGGTGGTCTGAAACTTCATCACCAGACCCTGAACACCGTGTTCAACTTTGTGGAGCAAACACGAGAGGTTCCAAAGAAGTGGACTAATCCAGTCAGTCAGATTCAGGTGAATTCAGGAAATGCTCAACGCACAGCTTTTAGCGAATCAGAGATTGAACAGATATTTGATGCCATCGAAGGCAGACAAGATTTGATCTTGCGGCAACGGGACAAAGCCATTGCAGTGGTGCTACTCAACTCAGCCATGCGAGCATCAGAACTTCTGTCTATGAAGGTTGCAGACTTCTCGACTGACGGTCGCATCACCATAGTCGGGAAAGGTGGCAAGCGGAGAACTGTTGCACTTGGTCGTAGTGGAGTTGAAGCAGTGGAAAGCTATCTGCAAGTTCGTGACAGCGACGCAAAGTCTCTTTGGTTGAACGTGAACGGTAGCCCAATGACCAAGAGCGCATTGAAGCAGTCAATGAGACGGGTCAGACGTGAAGTTCCAAGCATTGATGATGGAGTGTTTGCTCACAGATTCCGTCACACTGCAATTACACGACTACTTAGGGGTGGCGTTCCGCTCAGAGCAGTTCAACTGTATGCAGGGCACTCCAACCCTCAAACTACTCTGAGATACGCCTCTGCTATCGACAGCGAACTGGCGTTTGAATGGATAGCAAACCTGTAAGTCTGAATGGGAGGTACTCGGTAATGAGAAATGTGCTACCTCACAGAATCTGTGACCGTTCTAGCCACGTCTGAGTAGTACGATTCGTTCTCAGCGAACACCACTGTGACGTACCGCATAACCATCTTCTTCCCAGAAAAGTTGGATGCCTTTCGAATCAAATCCTTGTGAACTATCGGCGTACAAAGTTCGTCCTGTCGTCTTGCCGTTGATTTCAAGTCGGGCTTCCTCCAGATTTGTCTGCCCAAACTCCTCGTAAGATTTAGTAGCAAGATTGATAAAATTGTCATTGGACATATTGAATTCCAATTTCTCTCGAAAGACACTCACATTCGGTGTCATCTCAAAGGTTGAATTATCCAAGTCCATTGCCATTATCAGCATGCCTTGCCGAAACAAACCTTCCAGATTTTCGGAACCTCCAAAGTAGTCTTCCAATGCTTGATTCCCGTCAGTAGCTGCATTTGCAAGCCCTGACATTGTTTCGTCATCGGTGGTAAGTAATTCCCACCCGGCAGGTATATCGACAGTACGTTCCTCGACCAGCTTATGCCGGCTATATCCCACCGCAACATCACTTTGCGTTGTTACGGTTGGATTAGCGGCAGTAATAGTTTCTGCGACACGAGTTCCTAGCGTGTTATCAATGTTCTCTGAATCATTATTCGAACAACTGAGTACAAGAAGCGAGATTAGGGCACTCATCAATAGCAGTTTCGTATACATGAGTTGACGCCTTTCTGAAATCGATGACTCAAAGACTGAGACTAGAAGTTTCATGCACCTTACAGTGAATCAACGAACTATATAGCCTCAATGGCATGAGCAGTCAGTGCGCATGAGTCGAACGGGGGGAGTTGAAGCTAATTTCAGCTACCCGTAATTCGTAATCACTGCCAAACCACCAACTTAGACTGCCGGGGCTACTTCAAATCTGAATTACAGATGTCACTGCCGTGACTACCCTTCGAATCGGTCACTCCGCCAGTTTGAAATTAATGACCCAAACCTGCGTCGCCGCAATGTCATCAGCCTCGTCGAGTTTGTGAATTTCACGGTAAGACGCAATAAACTCCGCTGGTGTGTTGAATCCCTCAGACTCTGAATCGGCTTGGGAGATGTCGCCGAGTTTTTCTTGGCGCACGCCAAGTATCTCGACAACAGCGAACGACTCGGAGAAAAAGCTGGTTTTCAACTGATGGGTAGATCCCACATTCCAGCGTTTCGCTCCGATCCGGCGCGTCGAAGTTTTATTTCCTGAAAGAATCAGCTCGATGAATCGTTTTTTGAACAGAATCACAGTTATTGACCAATTCTTGGCGTCTAGGAATTTCGGTTAAGGCGAACTATCACTGCCCTCACGGCAGTTAGTTCATCTACGAACCGGGCAGGTAAACCCTCATGCCTGTCTGCCACGATTCCTGAATAGCGTCGGTGAACTCCATGTATTTCAGCGAGTCGGTGAAGTTAGATCGAGTTACCGGCTCAATTCCACGAATGGCGTTGATGAACTCTTCCTCAACTCTCCAGCTTCCTTGCTTCTCGGCAGGAATTTCGATCACGCTCATCTTGTCATCGCCCTTGCGACCGCCAGACACGACAGGGTCGTTCGTCAAGCCGCTAGTAGCAATGTGAATTGTGCCCTCAGTACCGTAAATCCAAATTTCGGTAGGAGGAGCAAACGGACCAGAAACAGTCGTTACCGATAGGTTTACGTTCGCGCCGCCACCGAGTGAGTAGACGATATCGATCTGGTCAGGAATAGTCATTTCCTGTCGTGAGCCATCCCAGCCACGGCGGTGCGGAACACGTACCTGAGCGTTTGCCGAAACTGAAGCTGCTGGTCCGACCAGACGCATCAGATTTTCGTACCAGATGCCGGTGGTCATTACGTTGTTACCGGAAAGCTCACGAATGTGACGCCAGTGAGCGTCTTCGTCAGTGTTCGGGAATCCACTTCCGTCGGTAACCCGAGCGCTAACGTTCACGATTTCGCCAACGTATCCGTCAGCGATGAGATCGATAACGTGCTGTTCACAGTGCATGAGATGTGGAGGCGGAACCACCTGAGTGATCAGGTCTGGGTTAGCTAACGATGCTGCGAGCATGTCTTTAGCTTCAGCACCGTTCATTGCCATCCGAGCTTCACACAAAACGTGCTTGCCGTTGTCGAGCGCAGTCAGCGTGGTCGTCGAATGCATGTAGGGCCATGTGCCGATACATACAGCGTCGATTTCGGGATCTTCAACGAGGTCCAGCCAAGTTGGGTACGCTTCACCCAGTTCGTACTTGTCGGCAGCAGTTTGGCTCGACTCTATCGACCGGTTAGCGACACCTGCCAGTTCAACGCCTGCCTGAGCACGGAGTCCTGGAATGTGTCGAAACGCCGTATTGGCACCTGCCCCAATGAAACCGACTTTTATCGTTTCGTTTGCCATCTGGCGATAATCCTCTACTGTGAATCTAGATGTTTGTGCGACTCGGCAGATAATCTATGCTGCTCCGAGAACCGAGGCTGGAAGTTTACGTCATACAGCCTCGCGAACAATCCCTATAGTTCTATTAACCAGACAAAACTGAACGAAAGCTCTAAAAAACATGTCGATGACCCCAGAATACTCAGGCGGCCCAGTAAGCGTTCCAACTCAGATCGATATGACCGGAGTTGGCGTGCAAATTGCTTGGGACAATGGTCAGACATGCACGTATCCATACCGATACCTCAGGTTGCAGTGCGCTTGTGCAGCCTGTGTCGAGGAAATGACAGGGCGACCAATTTTGAATGTCGCCCAGGTTCCGAACGACATCATCGCTGCTGACCACTTGATGGTCGGAAAGTACGCGATTCAGTTTCTATGGACCGATGGTCACGACTCTGGGATTTACCCATATGAGATGCTTCTCAGACTGGCTGCGAACGACGATGTGGTGGTCTGCGAGTAGTGGCAGAAGATAATCGACCCCTCGACCACCGAGATGTCAGTCTTCAAGCAATTGGTGACTACGGTCGCCAGCTAGAACGTGCACTAAACGGGCTAGAAATCGAGGAAGCTCGATGGATGCCAACGCCAGATTCAAACCACATTCTTTGGACTCTGTGGCACATGGGTCGAATGGAAGACATGTGGGGTTGGTACCTGCGAGGTGGCGGCGACAGCGCATGGATCGAAGGCGGCTGGGCAGAACGACTCGGTATTGATCCTGGACGAGCCGGTGCTGGCGATTCGATCGAACAAGTACGCAATTTTCCTGATGTTTCTGTTGATGAAGTCGTTGGATACTGGAAAGCATCCCGCAAGCTGCTGATACCCAGCGTTGAAGGTGTAAGTGTCGATCAACTAAATGACACTAGACCTGAAGTTTGGTCACACGCCCCCGATCGCGCTCCTACCCTGCTGTGGGTACTAGGCAGAATCCCGGTGGAAAACAGCCAGCACACCGGACAAATTGCCTATATCCGGGGTCTATACACGGCAAAATTCCACTAGCAGCATTAGTACATAGACTCGCCTAGAGTCAATAAGGCGAAAACGCTCTCGGCGGCATTCTTTTCACCACTGGACTCTCTGTGCACAAAACTCTCGTCATATTCGCTGCGTGGCTGATGCTTACTCTGGTCGCTGGCTGTGATCAGATTGATTCGTCTGACGAATCAATCCGCGATAACCGAGCAGCCACAACGACTGCCAACGTATCGTCGGATCTCAGTTCAAGAACCTTGAACCCAACATTCATCACTGAGGCATTCGATGTCCAGGCGGCTATGGAGGCGTGGATGGCCGATACCGACGAGTGGCCATCTGAACTTGTCGAGCCTACTGACGATCTTGCTTCAACGGAGCCAGCACTGTCGCCAACCTACATCGACGTGGTGCTTACGAAGTGCAAATACACTTGGGATGCTCAAGGGAACACCAAGCAGCACTGCTGGCCGCGCTAGAACGAAGGCTTAGACGCACCGTACGCCTGTGTAGCATTTGCTAAGAACGACGATCTGAACTGAACGCCCCAGCGACCATCGATGTTGGTGAAAATCCACAACGTATCGAACCCGTTGTACTCGGTGCCATCGGCGCGTTGCCGAGACTGACGGATTACCAAGTGCACTTTTTCTGCTCCAGCCTGGGCAGCGACAACTGACTTCGTAATCGTCGTGTGCCAACCTTCAGCCTTCAAAGCAGCGGTCATATCGTCTTGTGGATTGCGGAAATCATCGCTGGTAACCCAAGTCTGAAACTCGGTTCCGGCAAGTCGCATGTGAGGGAAATGCATCTCGGCGATCATCGCGTCAGCATCTCTGTCATTGAAAGCTTGCGCCCAACGCTTGAATGTCTGAATCGCCTGTTCAGCATAGTTGTTCATGGGAGTCCTCTGGTTCAGCAATCCACTTGAGAATCTGGCTCCAAGTGCGCCATCAATCCCAAGAAATACAGCAAAATTTCGTCAGTGCGACTAAGATAGCTCGCCTCACGCAAAAATGCGGCAGTCAAATGCAAACGATGTGAATTTAGTTCACGCAAGCAATCAGGAATGAAGATGGCAAAACGAATCAACCGAGTTATTGAACTCATCGAAGCCGGCGAACCGGTTTACTACACTGGGATTGAGGAACTCTCCTACGAAAACGGCCTAAAACAGGCAAGCACGTGGGCAGACTTCCTGATTACCGACTTTGAGCACCACGCTTTTGATGTAGCTGGCCTGACTGCTTTCATGAAGGGTCTCGTCGATGGTGGACCTACCAAAGCTGGTCACCGCACACCAGCTGTAATTTCAACCCTCCCTTCCAACTGTCGAACTATTGAAGAAGTTCGAGCGAACGCTTGGCAAATCCGTCAGGTTTTGTCGGCCGGAGTTCACGGAATTCTCCACACTCACGCTCGGCAGGCCGATGCTGTTCGAGCTTTCATCGAAGAGTGTCGGTACCCGTTCCACAAGAGCGGACGTGAAGGTCTCGGCGAAGGCCAGCGTGGAGCTGGTGGACAACGCCAGCCAGCCGAGATCTGGGGCGTCACACCTCAGCGATACACCGAGATTGCCGACCCATGGCCTCTAAACCCTGAAGGCGAACTGTTCATTGGTCTGAAGCTTGAGAACCAGGAATCGGCTGCTAACTCAGATGCTATTTGCCGTGTACCCGGTCTGGCGTTCGTTGAATGGGGACCTGGCGACATGGGAATGTCGTTCGGATTAGCCGATGCACATGACCCTCCTTACCCAGAAGAGATGGATAGGGTTCGTGAACAGATCAAGGCAAATGCCGATGCAAACGGTCTGAAGTTCCTGTGTTCATGGAACGACCCAAGCAAAGATGATGCTGGAAACATTCAGGTTCTTCTCGACATGGGAGCACACATCTTCTCCGGTGGTGGTGAAGAGAAGGCAACCGTTGGTCGAAAAATGACCAACCGCCAGATGCCAGTAGGCTGATCACAACTTGCCATTCCTCCCTCCCTCTGAGGGGGAGAGCTAGGGGGTGGGTCGTAACGCTTATTGCCTACAGATCGAACGTAGTTGTGCAACGATTACACCCACACCCCAACCCTCTCCCTTGAAAGGAGAGGGGGTAATTGGGAATCATAAAAAAACCGGGTAGCCCTTGCGAGCTACCCGGTTTTCATTTAATTCTTACTGAATACGAATTTACTCTCGTCCGAGCATGTTCTTTACGGTTCCAACAACATCGTCGGGTTGAGGCATAAATGCCTGTTCAAGACCACTGTTGTATGGAACTGGTGAGTGAGGTGCGGTTACGCGTTTCACCGGAGCATCGAGGTGATCGAACGCCTTGTCAGCGATAACAGCTGCAAACTCCGAAGCCATCGAAGCACGAGGGGTGTCCTCGTCGACGATCACTACATTGTTCGTCTTCTGCACTGACTCGATGAGAATGTCTTCGTCGAACGGTGACAGCGACATCATGTCGATCACTTCAGCATCGATTCCGATTTCAGCGAGTTGTTCGGCGGCTTTCTGACATACAACTGATGTGTACGACATTCCGACCAACGTCACATCGGCACCACGACGCATGTAGCGACCCTTGCCGAGCTCGATAACGTACTCCTCGTCAGGAACAAATCCTGTGAGGTTGATTAGCTTCTTGTCGTTGACGAGGAACACCGGATCGTCGTCACGAATAGCAGCCGCAAGCAAACCCTTTACTGAGTAAGGATCTGACGGAACTACTACCTTGAGACCAGGAATGTGCGCCAGCATGGAGTAGAAACTCTCCGAGTGCTGGGCAGCGTGTCCGGTGCCTGCGCCTGAACGGGCGAACAGAGTAAGTGGAACCTTGGTTTGACCACCGAACATGTAGCGACTCTTCGCTGCGTTTGAAAGCAGTTGATCGAACGCCACAGTTACGAAGTCGAAGTACATAAGGTCGACAACTGGACGCATTCCGGTGAGTGCGGAACCTACCGCAGCACCAACGAATCCAGCTTCGGAAATAGGCGCATCACGAATGCGCTCGACACCAAATTCCTGAACCAGTCCCTTAGTGGCAGCGAATGGTCCGCCCCACGCGTCGAGCGGTTCTTTTGTGTCTTTGTCGAATCCACCTGAGATGTCTTCACCCATAAGGAATACATCTTCATCGCGATTCATCTCAGCCCGTAAAGTGTCGCGGAAAATATCTCGGAATCTTGTTTCCGATCCGGCAACACCCTCGTATCCGGGGCCTAGCGGGTTTGTTTGTGAGGTCGTCATATCTGTATCTAATTCTTGTTTCTTGAGTACTAACTAATTAGGAAAGGAAATTACGTGGTTATCGCAGACCCGGAATTGGGTTTGAGTAGTTGACGTAAACATCGTCATACAGAGTTGAGATGTCTGGCATTGGGCTGCTCAACGCAAACTCAACGGCGTGAAGCATTTCCTTTTCGATTTCGTCACGAATGCTCTTCATCTTCTTTTCCGTCATGAGCTTCTGCTTGCTGACGGTTCGTTCGAAGTGCTTAATCGAGTCGAGCTTCTTGTAGTGTTCTTCTTCTTCTGGCTTTCGGTACTTGCTTGTATCGTCGGCGTGGAAGTGACCGTGGTATCGGTATGTCTTCATCTCGATGAACGTAGGGCCTTCACCGGCTCGTGCTCGTGCGATGGCCTCACCAGCAGCATCGTAGACAGCGAATACGTCCATGCCGTCAACAACAACTCCAGGCATGCCGTAGCCCTCGGCTCGTGCAGAAATATCTTCGGCAGATACTGCGTACCAAGATGGAGTCGCTTCGGCGTAACCGTTGTTCTCGCAAGCAAAAATTACTGGAAGTTTCCAGACAGAGGCCAGGTTCATCGATTCGTGGAGCACACCCTGTGATGAAGCTCCGTCGCCGAAGAACGATACTCCGACTGACTCGTTCTCAATGCCCTTGAGCTTTGCGGATAGAGCTGCGCCAACGGCGAGTGGAATGGATGCTCCAACAATGCCGTTCGCTCCGAGCATCCCTTTCGAGAAGTCGGAAATATGCATTGATCCGCCCTTGCCACCGCACTGACCGGTTGCCTTACCGAACACCTCAGCCATCATCTTGTCGGTTTCGAGGCCTTTGGAAATACAGTGGCCGTGTCCACGGTGAGTTGAACCGATCCAGTCCTTATCGGTCAGGTGTGCGCAAATACCGGTGGGAGGTGCTTCCTGCCCATCCGAAGTGTGAGCCACACCCATCGAGTTTCCTTTAAGGGTCTGTTCGAGCATCGTCTCCTCGAAGCGGCGGATTCGATACATCGTCGTGTATATCCACTCCAGCTTCTCTTTGGAGATATCCATCTTTAAGTGCCTCCGGCGTGCGGTTGACTTCAGTGGGCAAATTGCCCTTCTGTAGTCCAAATATCAGATCAAGACATATGTCGAATTTGGCCGAACAAAATTCGGATCGGCGAATCAACAGTGAAACTTTAGCATCGAGAAGTGGTGTGCGGAGTGAAAGTATTGAGTAGATTCAGCCTCGACCGATGAATCTACCGAGCGACTTCGTTAAGGAAGCTTCTTCAGGTTTCTCGTCGTTCATCACTCCGTCGAGCAATTCGTCGTACGGTGAAGACTCAGTGCTGATCGCCGGAGTGACGGTGAACAGGATCGTGTCGTCGGTACCTTTTTCTTTCGAACGCAACGCTTGCTCGATAACTTCCATAACGGTGTACATAGCGTGAGGAGAGAGAACGATTCCTTCGGCACGGGTAAACATCAGACCTGCGCTGTATGACTCGATCTGGCCATGCGCCACCGCTTCGATGTACTTCTCTCGATACAAGGATGAAACGATCGGGGCGACTCCGTGATACCGCATTGCTCCTGCGAGGACTCCAGGTGGTGCGTAATCTCGACCAAGTGTGTACATCGGCACCTGCGGCATAAGACCAGCGGCGTCAGCAGATTCTTCTGTGTACACACCACGAGTTAGACTCGGACTTGAAGCCTCTTCTACGGCAACGAACCTCGTATTTTGTCCTTGAATTCTGGCGGGAACGAACGGAGCAATAAGTCCTCCGAAATGTGAACCAGCTCCGATCGATCCGATCACATGATCAGGCGCCTCGTTCACGGCTGCCAGCTGACGTTGCGCTTCCAATCCAACGATTGTCTGATGAATCAGGGTGTTGCCCATTAAAGTCGGAATAGCGAACTTCACATCCGGATTGCGAGTCGCTACTTCGTATGCCTCAGCTAACGCTGTAGCGATAGACCCGGAATCAGGTCCGCCCTTTTTATTCTGGAGCTTGCCGACCCGAGTTCCTTCCGACGGACTAGCTTCAACATCCACTCCCCATACTCGTCCGTAAGCGTCGCCCCACGGGCGGTCGGAGCCTGGCTTCCGAACGCTGTAGACCTTACTTTTGAGTCCAAATAGTGCGGCTGCATGCCCAATGGCGCTGATCCAAACACCTCCGGCGCCACCGCTCACAATCCCATCGGCTCCAGTCTTCTTCGTATAGAAAGCTTGCGGAATCGCGGTGTTCGATTCGTACGACCCACTCGGGCTTCCCCCTTCTACCTTGTAGAAAAGCTTTGCAGTGGTACCAAGCTCCTTTTCAAGAACGGTTGCCCGGAACATCGGTGTGGGTCGCCACTGTTGGTACGCCTGCTTGACTTCTTTAGGGATGTTAAAAGTGCGGCTCTTTGCATTGAGTTCCTGCTCAATAATTTGCTTAGGAAACAGCGGTTCCAATTCACGAGCAGTGATCGGATACCCAGATGGGGACATCATCGGAGGTACGCGAAATGGTAAGTCTGCCTCAATGTTGTACCAGCGAGATGGCATTTCCCGAGGGCTCAACGTAATTCGATTTCCAGTGACACTTGCCATTCTCGAAATTGTCCTTCTGTACCGATCCGACATGCGATTGTTGCTCGAAAGGTTATCGCGAACCTTCTATACAAAGTGGTTCGAAACTGGGCTTCCGTAAATTCAAGGAATTTCCCAGCTTGGCAAATTTTCGAACCAGTGTGCGCAACTTAGTTTGAACTGAGGCGACTTTCTGGGCGACAGTACAATCCGAGCGATTGCGTCGCACGGGTGCGATCCATACTAAAGCTGTCAACCGCTCAACTACTCAAGCAGTGTGGAAATACATGAATCGCCGAGTCGTTCCCAACCTTAAATCCTCAGTTCTTTTTCTGGCAATGTCGATCGTGTTTATTGCAGCAATCGCCTGTAGCGGTAGTGATGGAGAACTCGGAGCACGGGGCCCGGCAGGCCCGCAAGGTGAGCCTGGCACAGCGGGTTCTACAGGACTTCAAGGCTTCCCTGGTGTCGCTGGACCCGAAGGACCAGCCGGACCGAAAGGCAGCACAGGGGCCAAGGGTGACCCAGGAGATTCTGGAATTCTCGCTATCGGGGATGGACTTGCGTCTTCGGGTTCAGGTACAAGCCAAGTGGCGTCAGTGGATTTCGCTGGAACGGGTACAGAAACAACGGTCTCTCGAAGCGATCACGACCACGACGCCGACTACTACACCCAACTTGAGTTGTCATCTGGTGATGCCGAAGTAGCTTGGTCTTCGCTAACTGGCATTCCTAGTGACCTTAGCTCTGGTGGTGCCGCCGCATCTGTCGACTGGACGGATGTACAGAACCGTCCAGCGGGTCTAGATAATGGTGACGACGGCCTTACGTCAGTGGATTGGAACGATCTGCAAAATCGACCTTCTGAGCTGAATACAACGCTTGGCGGCATGGCATGTGGTTCAAGCGAAATAGCAATATTTAATGGGTCAACCTGGGTTTGTGGTGACGCTGGTCCATCGGCCGGTGACTACGCTATTTCAAGCCAGTCTTGTGGTGCGGGACTTGTGGCCACGGGAGTAGATGCAACCGGAAACCTTGTTTGCACGACTCTGACTTCAAGCGACACAGTTCCATTCCAGCGAGGTAAACACCAGATCACAACCCTCGCTATCGGACCGGGTGATGCTGGGCTCTGGAATTCTGTAACGATAGGTGACGACGGGCTGCCGGTGATTGCATATGAAGCCAGTGAATCGCTGTACGTTGCTCAGTGCGACAACATTTCCTGTACCTCATTTACGCCATCTCTAGTCGAATCGACCGGATCAGGTGACCTTCACGCATCGGTGATCATCGGAACCGATGGTTTGCCACTCATCTCGTACCGAGATTCACTCAACTCCAATTTCAAAATTGCTCACTGCCAGACTGTCGATTGCTCAAGCAGTACTACGACAACTATTGAAACTACCGGTGATGTCGGAGCCCACAGTTCGATCGCTATTGGGACCGACGGATTAGGAATCGCGAGCTACTACGATGCGTCCAACGGTAATCTCAAAGTAGCCCACTGCAACAACACCGCGTGTTCATCAGCGGATCTCGTAATCGTTGATGAAACCGGTGACGTTGGTAGTTACACATCGATTGCCATTGGAGCCGATGGTTTCCCACTGATTAGCTACTACGATGCGACCAATGACGATTTGAAAATCGCTCATTGCAGCACAGTCACTTGCTCAGCTAGTACGACTCAACTCGTCGATGCGGGTGGTGTTGTTGGAACACAGACTTCGATAGTGATTGGAATCGATGGACGCGGGTTAGTTAGCTACTTCGACACAACGAGCAACGATCTGAAAACGGCTCATTGCTCAAACCTATCGTGCTCATCGTTTACAACGGCTTCTGCTGTTACAAGCGGTGGGGTTGGTGACTGGAACTCGATGACCATCGGCGTAGACGGCCGAGCCATCATCAGCTACTACGACTCATTCAACGGCTCTTTAGAAGTGGCTCATTGCAACGACATCGAGTGCACAGAGGCAACAGCTGTTGATATCGACTCGTCGTCGTTGGTAGGCCAGTACACCTCGATCACGATCGGATCTGACGGGCTCCCTCTTGTGGTCTATCACGATGTGTCGTCAAGGAACCTCAAGGCTGTTCACTGCTCGAATACGATGTGCTTGCCGAACGTTCGCAACCGATAGTTCACTTTTAGGCAGTTCGGCTCATTGTCCGAAAGAAAGAGTGTCGTAGTGACTCTCAACATGAGAGAGTTTCGAGATAGCGACCTAGAAGCGATTCTCGAAATCGCTGTGGCAGCTTGGCAACCGGTCTTCGAATCAACAAAAAACATTGTCGGCGATGAGCTGTTCAATCTTGCTTACCCTGACCCCGAAGGCAGGAAACGCAGGAGTGTCGCTAAATCCTGTCGCAAAGATGACCCAGCAATCGTTTGGATAGCTGAGCGTGAAGGTGAAATAGCAGGCTTCATCACGATCATGATGAATCACGAGACACTGGTCGCTGAAATTGGGAACAATGCAGTTTCTCCCAGCTCACAGGGGTATGGCATTGGCACAACGATGTACGAGTTTGCGCTGGCTGAAATGAAGCAAGCGGGAATGACGAGTGCTGTCGTTACAACCGGCGGAGACGACGCTCACGACCCTGCTCGGCGTGATTACGAAAAAGCAGGATTTTCAGGTGCCGTGCCATCGGTTGAATATCACATCAAACTTTAGTCCGATCGATGCAGTTGCCAGTGCACCGTCTACCACCTGACAATAAACGCATACGGGTGTCGAACAAGTGGTGAAGAGGCAATATGTTTGATCAGCTGATGATCGATATCGAAGACAACGATAACTGCGGATACTTTCCTATCCAAGTGTTCGAGACTCAAAGTGAACCGAGAACATCGTCACTGATTCGAATTCCAAGTATTCCTGAAAGCGACGAACCACACGATGTCACTGGTTGGAGTTCTGACGACGGTGGTTCTCCTTGCGACGCCGTGGCGGTACTAGTTGGTGACTCAGGATCTGGGCAAGCAATGATGATCTACGGA
This sequence comes from Dehalococcoidia bacterium, assembly GCA_040264655.1. Taxonomy (GTDB): domain Bacteria; phylum Chloroflexota; class Dehalococcoidia; order Lucifugimonadales; family Lucifugimonadaceae; genus Lucifugimonas. The sequence continues at coordinate 52,847 of JBDQHW010000016.1, forward strand.
GGCGACCACGGGGTTAGGATTCGTCCCTCAGCAGGAGGCGAGCCGTGGAGCCTAGAATCATCCCATCAAACCGGCGAACCTTACATACTTTTGCAGACATCTGTGCAACTAGAATTATCATAATCACACCCTCTGCCAATTTCTTCTCTCACGTAATTGCTCCCTCGAAGTGTTGACACTGAAAAATCACTCGTGATAGTTTTCACTTGCGCTAGTTTTGAAGGGCAGTCTGTGCGCGTTCGCGTTCGTTTTGAGTCCTTCTAGTTTTTTGAATCGGGAGCTCTGTAAGTAGAGTATGGATCCGAAACCGTTAACCACGGCCGAATGGGCCGAAGTCGGTACTGCACTAAAATTCCTGTGGCTTGCCCTAGGATTTGCCTTAGTGGCAGGGCCTTCACTTCTCACTGCTCACGCAATAATTCCTTCAGCTATCGGCACTAAATCTGTCGCAGCTAAGTGGTCAAAATTCCGCGCTCCCCTCTACGTAATTGGTGTCCTCTGTGTAGTCGGCGTATTCGCCTCTATCTTCATGGCTTACGAAAACACCGATTTCCTAAATCGAACATACAACCGGTGGTGGCAGTAAAACTGCCCCATCCTTTACTAGCTAGCTTCGGCTCGCCTGGAATGGAAAGAACGCTTGGCGTCGGAAAACGATAACTCGAACTCCAAATCGTCATCTTTACCCAAGATGCTCGTACCGGTACTGGCCCTCGGTGGTCTCGGTGTAGTTGCAGTTGTGGGTGTAGTAGCAGCGTTCATTATTACGGGCTGGATCGGGCAACCGGTTCCAGTACTCGGATTTGAACAGACGTTCGACCAGCCGATTGACTTCCCGCACACAGTCCACGCTTCACTGAAGCAGCTCGACCACGTTGCTGCTGACGGTCAAACGATGGAAGGTCTCGGTCTCGACTGTACTTTCTGTCACCGCACTGTCACCACACAGGCAAACGCTGGTGTTCCGCCAGTAGGATTCTGTGCTACATGTCACCAAGTGATTGGTGGCGAAAACAATGATCAACTCACGATTCTTCGTGATGCTGCCGATATCGTCGGCGACGACGGTGCAGAGCCAGTCAACTGGCAACGTGTTCACCGTCTTCCTGACCACGTACGTTTCGTACACGAACCACACATTCGTTATCTCACAGCTAACCCATCGGAAGTCAAAAACTCTACCGATGGTGTAACTGAAGGCCCATCCGGCGTCTGCTCAACCTGTCACGGAAACGTTGCAGCTATGGAGCAGGTCGAACAGGTCGAATCTCTCAAAATGGGACAGTGTGTTGACTGCCACCGTGACAACGGCGCACCGACAGACTGTTCTGCTTGCCACTACTAGGCCACTTTAGGACCAATAACGCATCCATACGGGTTTACCCGGTCTCACATATCCAAACTGAGACAACAGGAATAGCACTGACCAGATGAAGCTAAATCGACGAGAATTCCTAGCGCTTACCGGTAAAACTGCCGCCGGAGCTGTGATCTTCGCAGCCTGCGGACTACCCGAGCGCGAGTTAATTGTTCAGAGCCCGGTAGACCTGCCAGAAGACTTGGTACGTGGTGAGGATGCTTGGTACGCCACTTCGATGGCGGATTTCTCAAATGGTGACGGCGTACTCGTACGTGTCATGCAAGGACGGGCCAAGAAGATTGAGGGAAACCCCGATCACCCTGTAACCCGTGGTAAAGCCAACGCACGATTCGATTCTGTCCTTCAGCTCCTCTACCACCCTGACCGAATTAGCGGCCCACAGATCCGCTACTCGAAGGCAGGAAACCTCGTTGATATAACTTGGGATCAGGCAGACACTCGCTTCGCTGAAGCACTATCCAACGCCACCGGTGCGCTGACAGTTGTAACCAACCCACTCCGAGGTCACCTCGGCAGTGTTGCAAGCAAATTTGCCGCTCAGTACGACGGTAAGCACATGGCATTCGACCCTGTTGAGCAAGGTGTCCTCCACGGAGCAGTCAAGTCGGTACTCGGCCAGGACCAGCTCCCAACATTTGATATCTCGAACGCACAGACCGTTATCTCGTTCGGAGCCGACTGGCTCGGAACTTGGGGATCACCAGTTCAGTTTGGTGTGAAGTACGGTGAGTTCCGAGAACAGCACGACCGTGGATACTTGATTCACGCCGAGCCTCGTATGTCTCTAACCGCAGCAGCAGCCGATCTCTGGCTGGCTCCGGTTCCTGGCACAGAAGGCGATCTTGCGCTTGGTATTGCGTCCGTGATCATCGATCACGGAATGGCAAGCCCGCAGAACGTTGCAGCTTTCGAAGCAGCAGTTCCTGGCGGAGTCAGCGGATACACGCTCGACAACGTAGCCAACAAGACCGGCATTTCAGCTGACCGAATCGAAAAGGCAGCTACGCATTTCGCAGAGCACACCCCATCTGTCGCTTTCGGTGGTGGATCAGCTGGCGCTCACACAAACGGTAGTTTCAACCTTGGAGCAATCTACGCACTGAACGTTTTGGTCGGTGCTGTTGATTCCAAGGGTGGAGTTCAGGCAAACCCTGCTTCTGCTATCGACGATGTCCCTGCATCGGCAACTGGCGCTTCGTTCGAAGCGTGGGAAGCTGAACTTGCTGAATGGCGAGCAGGAAACGTTGAAACGGTCATCATTCGTGGTGCCGACATCGTTCACGGTATGCCTAACTCTGTTGCTATTCGTGAAGCCCTCGAGCACGTTCCAAACGTTATCGCATTCGGTGCAATTCACGACGACACGATGGACTTCGCTGACCTCGTACTTCCAGAAGAAACATTCTTGGAGTCATGGGGTACCGAAATTCCAGAACCAGGCCCTGGATACCAAGTTGTTGGAACTCAACAGCCTGTTGTAGGTCCGACTATTTCACAAGACGAATCAGGGCTCATTAGTGATGCCCGAGGATTCGGTGACACGCTGCTCGCTATGTCTGACGGATCCTACGGCAGAAACATGGAAAGCCTCGTTCGAGACTCGCTTGCTGATCTCCACGCCACAGGCCGTGGTTCGGTATCGGCTTCTTCCGCTGCCCTCTTCACCAACGGTGCATTGCAACGTGGTGGCTGGTGGGACACTGGCAGCAGTGGTTCAAGCAATGTTGGCAAGGTAAACACTACCGAGCGAGACGCTGGATACTCTGACACGGGCACACTCGGCACCGGAAACGATTTCCACCTAGTGCCATTCCACTCGAACTCATTGTTCGACGGTAGACTTGCTGCGGCTCCTTGGGCACAGCAGACTCCCGACCCTATTTCATCGGCTTCATGGTCAACCTGGGCAGAGATCAACAGCATTCAGGCTGATGAGCTCGGAATCAAAGAAGGCGATGTCCTTCTGATCCGTTCAACCTCAGGTGAAATCGAAGTCCTCGCATACCCGCACCCAGGGGTACGCCCCGGTGTGATCGGAATCCCTATGGGACAAGGTCACCACGAAGGTGGACGTTACGCCAAGGAACGCGGTGCGAACGTTCTTTCGATTCTTGTAGATGAGAAAGATGCGGAAACCGGAGCTCTTGCATGGGCAGCTACTCGAGTACGAGTGCAACGCGCAGGCAAACGAGTTAAGGTGCCGAAGTTCGAAGGTAACGTGGAAGCCCGACCTGTTGAGCCAGGTGTACCTGTTCTAGTGGTTGGTATTGGCGAAGATGCGCACCACGCACAGGAAGAAAACCACCACGAGTACCAGAAAAACTTCTTACTACCAGGTGAAGGGGCTGACGACCATGACTAACGTTCAGATCCTTGGCCCTCAGATCTTAGAGGCAATGTCCTAATGACAACAGCAGAGTTCGGTAGTCATAACTGGGGCATGGTTGTCGATGTAGATAAGTGCATCGGCTGTAACGCATGTGTCATTGCCTGCCAGGCAGAGAACAATATTCCGATCAACACGCAGGATCGCGTCGAGCGAGCTCGATCGATTTCTTGGATCCGCGTTGAGCGATACTGGGAAGGCGACTTCCCTGACGCTAAGGCTCGGTTCATTCCGATCATGTGTCAGCACTGTGAAAACGCACCGTGCGAACCTGTCTGCCCTGTATATGCCACCTACCACAACTCTGAAGGTATGAACGTTCAGGTCTACAACCGATGTGTTGGTACTCGTTACTGCGCAAATGGTTGCCCTTACATTGTTCGATTCTTCAACTACTGGGAGCCAGTCTGGCCGGAATCTCTCCGCAACCACCTGAACCCTGATGTAACAGTTCGAAGTCGTGGAATCATGGAGAAGTGCAGCTTCTGTGTGCACCGTATCCGTCGTGAATCACGAAACGCCCGAAGCGCAGGAGTCGAACTAGCCGATGGTGCAGTACAGACTGCATGTTCATCTGCTTGCCCGACAAGTGCACTAAACTTCGGAAACTTCAACGACCCAGATAGCAAGGTTTCGAAGATGAAGGAAGATAAGCGTCACTACACGCTTCTCGACCAGTTCGGAACTGACCCTAACGTAATCTACTTAGCGAAGATCGATGCTGACAAGAAGGTCGGCGCAGGAGAAGCTGCATCGCATGGCTAGTGAAGCTGTAGCACACGAGTCCGAGCATCACGCACCGCCGCCTAACGTCGACGCTGACGAGGTCACGAGGGAACTTATCGCCACCACAACAGGTGCAAGCGGTCGGTTTAAGGCATGGGCGTGGATTCTTGGAATCCTATCTATTATCGGTTTCGTTTCGCTCGTGGTGAAATTTGCCTCAGTCGGTGACGACAGCACGAAGTGGGGCTACGTTGCCGCGCTGGTGTCATTCCTTTTGTCGGTCGCCGGTGGTGCACCGATGATCGCAATGGCTCCAGTAATGGCTAAGGCCAACTGGGTACGACCGATCACTCGACTCGCTTCGATTTTCTCGTTCGCAAGTGTTGTCACACTGATTATGCTCATTCCGTTGGTGGCTATACTGCCTCCGCTGGTTACCGAAGGCGCACGACGCCGCACTATTTGGTATCTGGCTCCTGATTACTCACCTCATATTTGGGGTGTTGCCGGACTTCTGCTGCTGATCCTGACGGGTTTGATGCTGTTCTACTCGGCTGCCATTCCCGACTTCGCTTCTATGCGTGATCACTCGACCGGGTGGCGCCAACGCCTCGGCAAGCGTCTTGCACGCGGTTGGGTTGGTACAGATGTGCAGTGGCGAACTCTTCGAATGCGAATCGGAATGTTCGGCACGTTCTACTTCCTAATTCTTGTATTTGTGAACTTCCTGATCACCAGTGACTTTGGACAGAGCATGGTTCCAGGATGGCGTGACGCAATCCTGCCGATGGCCCACACAGTTTCTGGGTTCCAGGGTGGAGTTGCGGCAGTAGTTATTGCACTCTTCTTCTCCCGACGGTTCATGAAGCTCGAAAAGTACGTTCACCTTGACGCATTCTGGTCATTGGGTCGACTTTTGTTCGCCCTAACATTGCTGTGGATTTACTTTTTCTACTCATCGTTCATTGTATTCTGGTACGGCCGTTCCGAGAACGACATCGCTACCTTGAACCACCAGATCAAAGGCCCATTCCTACCAGTGTTCATTGCAGGGATGGCCCTGATTTGGTTCGTTCCATGGTGGATTCTCATTTGGAACAAAGTACGCCGTGGAACAGCGGCCATGGTCGTAGGTTCGTTCATCATTTTGATCGGACTACTTCTCGACCGGATTCGCATGTTCGTTCCTGCATGGTCCGTCCCTGGTGACCAGATTCACCAGAAGTGGCTTGTGGAGACTCCAGCGGCTTACTTCCCAACGATCTTCGATATCTTGATCATCGCCGGTGGTCTTTCCTCTGTCGCAGTGATCGTAATGTTGATGACTCGGGTGCTTCCGGTTCTGTCGGTATGGCAGGTACAGGAATTCAACCTACTATCGAAACCAATCAAGTACGTTCGAGGCCATGCAACACTGGTCGCGAAGCCGGACTAATTTCAGCAGTACTACTGCTAATCTGACGCATAACTACAGGTAACTGACTAACAGATGCAACAGCGACGAGAACTAGATCAGGTCTACACAAACCGTAAGCTCCTTAACGGTCAGTTGGACACGCCGAAATGGTGGGCTCCAACTGTCGCATTCTTGGGGGTTGTGGTTGTAATTGGGCTGATCGTAATCGCAGTGATGATCAACAAGGGTCTTGGCGTAACGGGTCTTGCACGACCGGTTTACTGGGGACTATTCATCACTACCTTCGTTTTCTGGGTTGGTATTTCACACGCTGGAATTATGATTTCGGCCATTCTTCGCCTAACTCAGGCTGAATGGCGTCGACCGGTTACAAGGGCTGCTGAGCTCTTAACAGTGTTCTCACTGTTAACGGCACTTGTGTTCCCTTTGATTCACGCAGGACGCCCTTGGCGAATTGCTTACTGGATCATGCCTTATGACGTATCCCGTGGAATCTATCCAAACATCCGATCACCTTTGATCATGGACCCGGTCGCGATTAGCACGTACCTCACAGGTTCAACCCTGTTCTTGTACATCGCTTTGATTCCTGACTTGGGTAACCTCCGTGACCGCACAACCGGTTGGAGAAACGCCATGTACACGGTGCTTGCACTCGGCTGGAGAGGTAACCCTCGACAGTGGAAGATGCAGACCGTTGGTGGAATTCTTCTTTCGGCTCTGATGCTTCCGATTTTCGTATCGGTTCACTCAATCGTTTCGTGGGACTTCGCTGTCGCTTCGGCGGTTGAAGGCTGGCACTCGACTATCTTTGCGCCTTACTTCGTTATTGGTGCTGTGCACTCTGGTGTATCGGCC
>JBDQHW010000017.1:0-54515 GCA_040264655.1 Dehalococcoidia bacterium
GCTATGACCTTTTCTTGGCATTTCTGCCTCCCTTTAATTTGTCCATTATCTGATCTTTCAGATGGACACGTTTGAGGGGGGCAGGTCAGATAGAGAGAATCTCACCATGCCGGAAGTAGGGTCGTTCAATTCCGTTTACACTCTCTCCAGGATGAACTAGATAACAGGGAGATTGCGGTGCGTCGATGTAAGTTCTTGGTAATCGGTCGAGGAATCATGGGCAGTGCAGCCGCCATGCACCTGGCATCATCATCTGACGATGTGGTCATGACCGGTCCCACAGAGGCGATGGCAGCCGAAAGCGGCTCCGTACCGGAAGCTAGTCATTATGACGTTGGGCGAGTGACACGCATTGCCGACCCCGATCCGTTCTGGAGCGGTATGGCAAGCCGGTCGATAGGACGCTACAGGGCGCTTGAAAATATCACCGGTATCGAGTTCTTCAATGAGTCCGGATTTTTGTGGGCTGATGCCGACCATCATCGCGCGAGCGAAACGCTGGCGATGACGCTGCGTGCAGGTGGATCAATGAATGAACTTTCCACCGACGACGTCAAGGAACGTTTTCCGTATTTCAACATTGAGTCGGAATTACGAGTGATGTATCAAGAAGGTGAGGGAGGAACGATTAACCCTCGATCTTATGTGTCGGCGATGTCTACACGGGCGACACAGCTTGGGGCCACTGTCATCGATGGCTATGCAACGACCGTTGAGGTCGTGGGCGGTGGAGTTCGGGCTACCATGGCGGACGGTGATGAGATTTTTGCGGAGCGCGCCATGTTGGCGACGGGTGCCTACGCGGCTTTTGATCAGCTATCACCTGTCAACGTGCCACTAAAAACCAACAAACACACGCTAGTGCTCGTCGAGGTTCCAGAATCACTAGCGACCGGCGAGTTTTCAGGTATGCCCAGCCTAATGAATCAGCCAATCGGAGATCGAATACCCACGTTCACGCTGCCTGCTCTGAAGTACCCGGACGGCAAGTTCTACTTGAAAATCGGGATCGAAGGTCCCCGTCCAGAAGCCACCGATATCACTGAGATGAACAATTGGTTCCGTTCGGGTGACGATCCCGGCTTGAACAACCAACTAATTGAAGAACTCGGTTTTCTTGTGCCATCACTCGACACAAGCAACTGGAAGTGGCTAGCTTGTGTCACGACCGACACCCCGGATCGTAGGCCGGTTGTAGATTTGATTGAAGATGGGAAGATTTGTCTTCAGATCGGTGGAAACGGATATTCGGCTAAATCTGGTGACGCACTCGGGGAGCTAGGTGCTTCCCTGCTCCTCGGTAGAGAATGGCCCGGTCCGATCCCTGCCGAAGAGCTGAGACATGACCGGTTCGTTAGCTAGAAGCTGGTGTCAATAGCACTGAGAACCACGCTAAACGCATAACTTTTTCTGTATCCTCGAACGGATATCGCGGAGACGCACCCCACTGGAGAAGCACAAATATGCGAGCTGGATTCGGACAATTTACTGACCCAACACCCGAGTACCTGTTGTACGCCCAGCAGTTCGGTGTGACCGACATCTTACTTAACCATGCGAACGTGCCGGCAGTCAACGGCAAGTGGCAGTTACACGACCTTGTAAACCTCCGGCGCAGAGTTGAAACCTATGGAATGAAGCTATCGGCTCTCGAAAACGTTCCACGCGAGTTCTATGACCAGGTGATGCTCGGCGGTCCGAGACGGGACGAGCAGATCGAAAACATGATGGAAACCGTGCGAAACATCGCACGCGCTGGGATTCCAATTTTTGGTTACGACTGGCTTCCTTCGAAGGTGTGGAGAACTCCCGACAAGTTGATTCGAGGCGGAGCACGAGCGACCGCCTTTAACTACGAGCTTGCCAACAAGCTGCCTCTCACGCACGGACGAGAGTTCACAGAAGACGAGATGTGGGTGAATCTCGAATACTGGATCAAAGCGATCGGACCAGTTGCCGAAGAAGAAGGCATCAAGCTCGGTATTCACCCTTGTGACCCACCGGTGAAACAGCTCGGCGGCATCCCGATGCTATTCAACTCGCACGACAACTACCGTCGTTATCTAGATATATACCCTTCCGACAACATTGGAATCGAGTTCTGCCAGGGCACGATTTCTGAGATGTTCGATTCAGAAGGCGACGCCCTCTACGAATTCATTGGCGAAATGGTTAGGAGGAAAAAAGTCCTCTATGTCCACTTCCGCAACGTTTCAGCTCCAAATCCTGAGGACTTCCACGAGGAGTTCATCAATACCGGCCACGTCGACATGTACCGGGCGATGAAGGTCTATAACGACAACGGTTACGACAGTTTCTTCATTGACGACCATGTTCCACACACCCATCAGGACACAGAGTGGGGACACCGAGGACGTGCATTCGCCAACGGCTACATTCAGGCAATGATTGAAGCAGTGACTAAACAGGGATAACTCTGGCTGCATCGCTCAACCCGACAACAATTCATTTCAACCAATTTTTCGTAACGAAAGAGCAAAACAATTAGCAAGCTATTTAGCCCCATCGAACTACGAGGGGAAACCATTCCAAACCGTGTCTTCTACTCTCCAATGTGTGAGTACAGCTGCGATACTGACGGGCTTGCGACACCGTGGCACATGGTTCATTTGGGTGCCAGAGCGGTTGGTGGTGTCGGGCTCGTTATAGCTGAAGCTACGGCCGTAACTCCGGCAGGAAGACTCAGTCCGAGCTGTCCGGGAATATGGTCTGGAGCTCACGTTGATGCATGGCGTCCGATCACCGAGTTCATCACCGGGCAGGGATCAGTTCCCGGCATCCAGATCGCTCATGGTGGTCGAAAAGCTTCTCACACCGAGCCATGGAACACTCCCAAACGACATCTTGAAGCCGACGAAAATGGCTGGAAGATCGTAGGTCCGAGTGCGATTCCTTTCGACGATTCGTTCGGTATGCCAAAGGAGCTAACCAAACAGGAAATCACCGAGATTACTCAGCAGTTTGTCGACGGTGCACTGTACTCGCTGGAAGCCGGTTTCAAAGTTGTGGAACTTCATTTTGCTCATGGATATTTGGCAAGCTCGTTCATGTCTCCCCTATCCAACAATCGTGAGGATGAATACGGTGGGTCTCTTGAGAACCGATGCCGGTTCGCTCTGGAAACGATCGCAGCGATCCGCAAGGAAATTCCCGAATCATCGCCACTGATTGTCAGAATTTCATCGTCAGAATTCGTCGAAGGTGGCTGGGACATCGACGACTCTGTCCAACTCTCGAAATGGATGAAGGATTTGGGCGTTGATCTAGTCGATGCATCAGCTGGCGGAAACAATCCTAAACAAGTGCTGGAGACGAGCCCTGGATATCAGGTGCCATTTGCGGAAGCTATTCGTGATAAGTCAGGAATTATGACTGGAGCAGTCGGTCTTATCACCGAAGCTCAACAAGCTGAAGACATCCTTCAGGATGGGCAAGCGGATGTAGTGATTATCGGACGAGAACTGATGAGGAATCCTTACTGGGCACTGTACGCCCAGGCGCAACTGGATGGAAAATCAGAAAACTGGCCGAAACAATACCGCTCATCGTCATACGACTTCACGTATCCAGGCCCGAAGAGCTGACCCGCTTTGATGCCGTTCATAGGCACCGTCGTGAACTCCAAAAGCCTTGTCTAAAAATGATCTAAGCTTGCCGACGTGTGCCACATCTCAGTCACGTTGGGTGATATGTACTATCGCAGTGAATTCATTTACGTCGTCTCTCACTACTTTTGAGATGCCGTCACAAACGGAGTTGCTCAATCACCGAATCCGAAAATAGCTCTCCACCTTCTCCAACCCAAGAAAATAATTCTGCCGTGAGCGGAATTTACCGCGGCTGGTACATCATCGGTGTATCAGCTCTTTCCATAGGTGCGATCTTAGGAACTGTCCAATTCGGGTTTGGGTTCTTTATCGAACCCCTCGAGCAAGAATTCGGTTGGTCACGTACTCAAGTCAACTTTGCTCTCAGCATCGGAGTCGTCACAAGCTTCCTCTCCCCTATCGTCGGGAACACTATGGATCGAGTCGGTGCCAAATGGACCATGGCCGGATCGATTCTGCTTGTGGCAATCGCATTCTTATCGCGATCGATGATGACCGAGCTGTGGCAATTCTATCTGTTCAGTGCGCTCATGTTTGCCGGTACGCCGGGAGCGACTATGATGCCGGCAGGTCGTCTAGTCCTGACCTGGTTCCCAAAGGCACGTGGGCGAATGATGGGGATCGTGACGTCTGGCAACAACATCGGAAGCGGTGTTGCGGTTCCGATCATCGCCGTACTTATAGCTGCCGTTGGATGGCGCTGGACGTGGGCACTCCTAGGCATTGCCCTGATCGGTCTAGCAATGTTGGTTGTGCTGGTCATTCGGGACAACTCAGATGAAGTACTAAAGGAGCAACGAAAACGGTGGGCGCCTTCCGCGGTTTCAGAGCAGGATAAATCGGCTCTCAAGGGCGGGATGTCCGTTTCGTCAGCGCTGCGGACTTCGACGTTTTGGTTCCTGGCTGTGGGTATGACACTTCAGCAGTTTGTACGCACCGGAGTTGTGAGCCAGATGGTCCCTCATCTAGAGCAAGTCGGATTCACGTTGGCTGTAGCAACTTCGATGATGGTCATTCTTGCGGTGTTCGCTGCGTCGAGCAAACTGATTTTTGGCAGATTGAGCGAGTCGATAACCGCCCGCAGGTCATTCGTAGTGATCATGATTCTTCAGGGCGTTGGACTATCTATTTTGCTAGTTTCGGGCGGTTCAATCTTTACTTGGGTAGCGATAGTCGTATTTGGGCTTGGAATGGGCGGAGTTGGGGCACTCACACCGTTGGTGATCTTCGACATGTTTGGACTCAAACAATTCGGCAGCATCATGGGACTCACCCAAATGGCGATTTCGATACCGATCTTTTTCGGTCCGATCGTGGCGGGACTGATTTTCGACTCTCAAGGCAAATACGACCTGATGTTTTTAATAACCATCGGGTTGCTGGTCTTATCTATCGGAAGTTTCTCAATGGCCAAGGTGCCATCCGATACAGCTGACCGCTAGCGATGGCTGTGACCGTCGTCAGCGCCGTGGGCATGCGATTCATGGGCGTGAGCGTGATCCTCGACGACGAGCTGATGATCGTGTCGACCAGCGAATCGTCTCAAGAACGCACCTAATTCAGCAATCACTAGCAACGCGATAGCCGTCAAGACAACGCTTCCACCTGGGGCGATGTCGGCGTAATAGGCGATCATCATCCCAACTACCGACACAAACACCCCGATAAGGGACGATGTTAGGACCGTGCGAGTGAGCCCTTTTGTAATCCGCAAACTCACAAGAACCGGAATGACGATTAATGCGCCAACCAGCAAAACTCCGACCACCCTCATTGAAACAGTGATCGTTGCCCCTGTCAGGACCGCAAGCCCCAGATTCAATAAGTGCACTCGAACACCGTTGATCCGCGCCAAATCGGGATCAAACGTGACCTGGGCAAGTTCGGAGCTGAACATAAGCATGAAAATAGTGATGATCACAGCGAGGACTACCATCCACCAAAGATCCGTCTGAGTGACTGTAAGCACACTTCCAAACAAATACGAGAACAAGGTGCTATTGAAGCCATCCGCAATGCTTATGAGCACGACAGCGATTGCCAACGCTCCGTAAAGGAACACAGCCAGAGCAGCATCTCCAGGTAGTAGTCGACGCATTCGAAGTTCTTCAATTGAAACTGCAGCTCCGGTTGTCGCTGCAAGGGCGATTACAGGAGCAAACGTTTTGGTGAGCAACGCAATTGCCACCCCTGCCAGCGCGACGTGCGAGAGCGTATCGGCAATTAAAGACAGCCGTCGCAAAACTAGGAATACACCGAACGCCGGAGCGGTTGCGCCGACGAGTACCGATGCAATGATCGCCCTATTCATGAATTCGTATTGAAAAATCTCTGGCATCTGGTTATCGGTGGGTGTGCTCAGGATCGTGCATAAGTACATCTACAGGGAATCCGTAAAGTCCGGACAAGGCTTGAGCGTCGAGTTGATGGACCGGTCCATGAAACACGATATCTCTATTGATACAAGCACAGGTCGTAGCCTCTCGCATCACGGCTCCAATGTCATGAGAAACCATGACGATTGTGATTCCGAGTTCTCGGTTGAGGCGGCGAACCATGGTGTGGAACTGCTCTTCGCCAGCAGCATCGATTCCTGCGACTGGCTCGTCCATCACCAACAGATCAGGTTGCCGAACAAGCGATCTAGCGATCAGCATTCGTTGCTGTTGTCCAACCGAGAGATCTGACACCCTTCGATCTGCCAAGTGCTGTATTCCTGCCATTTCCATGGCGTCGTCAACTCTGGAACCGCTCTTTCGTTTGAAAATAGCAAGCGGATCGAATCCTGAATATGCGCCAAAGTTGACTATTTCTCGAACGGATGCCGGAAAACGAGACTCAGTTGCCTGAGTTCGTTGCGGGACGTAACCCACCCGGTGCCAGTCGGTGAAACTCTCGGCAGGCTGACCAAACAAGAGCACTTGACCAGATGTCGGCTTCAAAAGTCCAAGTGCCAGTTTCATCAACGTGGTTTTGCCAGACCCGTTCGGTCCCAGTATTGCTGCGAATTCACCTGTTGTTATCGAAAAATTGATGTCACGAACAACAGGCTCAGAGTTGTAGCTAAACCATGTTTCATTGAAACGGACTGGTATCTGATCGGCTCTAAGATTTTCGCCCAAATGCCCGTCAATATTTTGAGATTTAGTATCAACACTGATTATTGATTCCAACGTTTCTTGAGAATCCTTATCCAACATCGTTTGTGCCAGAATCGGACAAAGCTAGACATTGATTGCAAGTGATGAATATTTCCATTCGATGCCCAACGATGTCACCATCGATTTCTTTTTCTAGTGAGCGCATCACACGTTCGACAGTCGAGTGACGAAACTCACCAACGGCGCCGCATTTTGAGCAAATTGTGTGGTGATGATGTTCAACTCTAGCAACGCTGTACATGGGCGCACCGTCAAGAATGGGCAACTTACAAAGTGCGCCGGCATCTACGAGGTGCCGAATTGTTCGGTACACCGTCGCGCGCCCTACGTCAGGCAGATCGCGGCACAGTTGCTCTGCGGTGAAAGCGTCGTTCGAACTCTCAATACGTGATGTGACAGCCGCTCTCGCGGATGTCTTACGTAGTCCACGATCTTCAAGAGCTGTTGTGAGATTTATTTCGATGTGATCAGCGGTGCGAGATGTCATTCGTTCACCCAATTCTGATTGATACTTGATATCAATTAAAGTTACTCGAAGAAGTATACATCTTGCCAAACAGATACTTCCTAAGCAGGAGCTACACGGGTACTTTCTGACCAAACATATTGGTGACGTAGGTGCCAGCCTCGAACAACGTAATAGCGGTTGAGATTGCCGTAATCAGCAGAATTGCGATAACCACCCGTGATGCCGGTTGGGGTCCTGATCGAAGTGCCATGCGTGGGGTTCCAAAGTTGAACGGAGTTTCGACAGCGGATAATCGCTCACGCGGGGCAATCAAATAGGCGACCAAGATTCCGGCTAGCAAACCGCCGAAGTGCGCAGCATTGTCTATTCCAGTCGTTGCCAAACCTAGCACAACGTTTATTGCGACGATGAATCCAATCGAGGTCAATTGCTGGCGTCCCATTTGCCCCAGCATCCGGCGATTTAACAGTAGATATATACCAAATGCACCCAATATTCCGAACACCGAGCCACTAGCACCAACGCCAGGGTTGGGTCCAGCCAGGAAGCTGACGGCGTTACCCATCACTCCCGCGGTTAGGTAAATAACGACGAAATTCCTAGGTCCGAAAGTACGCTCAACCATTGAACCAAAAATGATCAAACCGAACAGGTTCGTCAGTAAGTGAAAAAAGCTAACGTGCAGGAACATAGGCAGCACAAGTCTCCAATACTCACCGTCGGCGATGTATGGACCGTACTTTGCACCCCAATTTAGGAGGTTCTGAGTTCCGGTTCCACCTGTTGCCGACACACCCAAGAAAAATAGGATGTTGATCGCTACGATCACACTGGTAGCGGGAGAACCACTAATGCTGGCGGCAAACGATGACCTCTGATCAGGTTGCTGTCTCAAACTCTGAAACTTTCATGTGAGTACTTGGTGTTAATTCAGATCAGTACCGAAAAATCGGCAGCGACAGGCTTGCGATGCCATTAAAGTGACGCAAGTCGAACGTATACTTTTCGATCTAGCTATCTGATGCGTTTCGCAAGTAGCGCACTACATCCAGATTATAGTGTTGATCAATTGTCCGAACTGGCGAAAACACGAATTTTAGTGATCGACGATGAAGAATCGATCAGGTACGCGGTTGATGCGGGCCTAGACTTCATCGGCGATTTTGACGTGCATTTCGCGGAAGATGGCGTAAAGGGAATCGAAGGACTGAAGTCCCTTGCTCCTAATCTTGTATTGGTTGACCTTGTTCTACCTTTAGCAACCGGGATGGAAGTTCTGGAAGCAATTCGAAAAGACCCGGACATCGATCGCCCGGACCGAGTCGTTTTGATGACAGGTCACGCCAATCCGATTGCGGAAGATCAATTGGAAGCTGTAGGTATCGATCGAATCCTGCCAAAACCCTTCAAATTAGAGCAACTTAAATCTGCTTTATTTGATTGATTAGCTCAGATTTCCAGATTCCAGCGCATTTCAGCATCAAACCTAGTACTATTTCACATGACCAACTCTTCGGATTACTACATAATCCCCTTTCACATGACGATTGCTAGCCGTGTCGTTGGAAATATCCAGCACTGCATTGGCCACGATAAGGAGCAAAATTAGTGCTAATTGCCGAAGATGACGCAGCGACCAGGGACGCTGTAGTTGCCATGCTTGAAGAGTTAGGCATCACTGATGTTGTGATAGCATTCAATGGTGAACATGCTTTAAAGGCACTTGAAGAACGACAGTTCAACACGCTGTTGCTGGACTTAATGATGCCCAAGATCGACGGCTACGAAGTTCTTCGCGAGCTTCGCAAAGGCAACTACAAACGCCCTACCCGGGTTATCGTTATGAGCGCCCACGCCCAACCTGCCGAACTAGATGGTCTGATGTCACTAGGTGCAGACGCTTTCATGCCAAAACCGTTCACTCTCACAGACCTAGAGAACATCCTAGAAGTCTAGCCGGCGAACCTCACCGTTGCTAGTTGGCCTGAATGATGTCGAGTTCAGGCAGTTCGTCAAGAACGCCTCGCTCAACCGCCATCGTGAACAGCTTAGTGAGTGCTTCACGACCTTCTTGCCCCATATCGACGGTATCTTCATTCACGTACATCCTCACGAACTTTTTACCGTCAGCAGGATCTATTCCTCTTCCAAATCCTAGAGCGTACTCGAGAGCGTCGTCTTCATTAGCCCGAGCGTAATTAATGCTGGCAAGTGAAGCATCGGCAATTGTCTGGGCGAGTTCAGGACCGATGTGACGACTCACTAGGTCAACACCTAGAGGAATCGGAAGGTTTGTTGCCTCGTGCCACTTCTCTCCGAGACTCATGATTCCGTGGAAACCGAGTTTTTCATAAAGGATTTGTCCTTCATGAAGCAGAATGCCAACGTCTGCTCGCCCTTCTTCCACAGCCGGTCCCACATCGTCAAAATCGACAAACATTGGGACACAGTTTTTAGGACCAAAGATCTGGTAAAGCAACCACGAAGTCGTGAATCGACCAGGAAGGGCGACTCGTTTACCTTCGAGGTCAGCTTCAGTCATTGGGTCAACGGAGACGACCATCGGTCCGTAGTTTCGCCCGATCGATGACCCACAGGACATGATTCGATAGTGTTGAGCAACATCTGGATATCGAGCGGCTGAAATAGCCGTCACTGGCAATTTACCTGTCTCAGCCAACACGTTCAGAGATTCAATATCTTCCATGTGATGAGCAACTGAGTAGCCTGGAATTTCGACGATTTTTTTCTCCATTGCGAAGAACATGAAAGCGTCATCAGCATCAGGGCTGTGCCCAAAAATAATAGTGTTGTCGTTGATTGTCATGTCTGGAGTGTCTCTGCGGTCGCTATTTGGTAGTCGCCAGCTCAGCGTCTGAGCCTTCAACTATTTCGTAATTTGTGAGGCGTTGGATAGGTGAGTATCCGGCCTCTGAAATCATTTCCCTAACTTCATCTTCGGTGGTTCGGTTGTAGAACCCAGCGGCGAGCATTACATTCTCGTCAAACAAGGTTCCTCCGAAGTCATCGGCACCAAACCTCAGCGCAATCTGCCCTGTCTTCTTTCCTTCAGAGAACCATGACGCCTGTATGTGAGGCACGTTGTCGAGCATGATCCTTGAGATCGCGATGATCCTTAAATACTGGTTAGGTCCGGCTTCATCGTCGACCAACTTCGCAAGTGCGGTGTTGTCTTTCTTATATGACCACGGAATGAATGCTGTGAACCCACCCTCATTCCCATTCGCCAGTGCCTGATCCTGTACCCGCCGAATGTGTTCTAGCGACTCAATGATGTGACGGTCTTTCTCAACGTGCCCGTACATCATGGTTGCCGTGGTTTTGAGACCCACTTTGTGGGCAGCCTCATGGACCTCAGTCCACTGATCAACGGTGTCCTTGGGTTTGAACCTTGAAACTGTAGCTTTCACCTCATTGGATAGGATCTCTGACCCGCCGCCAGGCATCGAGCGCTGCCCTGCGTCCCATAGAGCCGTAAACACCTGCTCATAGTTCATCTCTGAGACTTCGCTCATTCGAACGATCTCAGGAGCTGACCAGTAGTGCGGGGTCACGTCAGGGAATCGTTTCTTGGTCTCCGAAACCATTTCGACGTAATAATCGAGTTGGAGTTCCGAGTTAAGACCACCCTGCATTAGAACCGTCCGAACGCCGTTCTTCCGCGCCCGCTCGATTTTGTCCATGATCTGCTCAACGGTATAGGTGTATGCAGATGGGTCGTTGGGGTCGGTACGATAAAAAGCACAGAACGAACAGTAGGCGTCGCAAAGATTCGTGTAGTTGAGGTTCGTGTCGACTACATACGACACCGAATTGTTCGGATTGTGGCGTTGTCGCCAGTGCTCGGCAAGTGGAGCCAGATCGAGTAGTTCAGCCTCCTGAATTAGCCACAGTCCTTCTTCGGATGTGATTCGTTCGCCTGAGAACACTTTTTTAGTAATTTGCTGAAGCATTATTTCTTAATATCGATCGCCTATTTCGACGTCGACACAGCTTTCTCGTCTAGTGGTTCCGACTGTTCAGATGATGGTCGCCAGGCCGGTAATCTACCGAGCCTGAGTTTGAATTCTTGCTGTCCAGCACGTTCTTTTGGACCGATGAAATACGTGAAATTGCGAACATAATGGGCGACATCAGATTCTGACATTTCCTCGTTGGTTCTTGCTCCGCTGATTTCGCTGACCGAGTCTAAGCCGACTTTGGTAGACGCTATCAGCTGTTTCTCAAAGTGTTTGGACTGTTCGCTCGGAGCATCAGTACGAACGACCCATTCAGCAAATACAAAAGGCAGACCAGTCAACGAATTCCACGCCCTGCCCAAATCGTACTTATGCGGATACTGATTCAGTGCGAGCTGCTCGAGCGCAGGGTCTCCAATAATCAATGCAGCATCGTGTTCATCGTCCATCTCGACAAACCGATGACCAGATACACTCCACAAATCTGAGAACAGCACGCGTAACAGTTGAATCGATGTCGCCGTGTGGGTAGTCACAGCGATGTGTGCCCCCGAAAGCTCTTCGACGGGCTTGTTCGAGAACAGAAACACGCTAAGTGCTGCACCTTCGCATGCAACGCCCATATTTCCAAGCGGACGCACTTGATCACCAAGTCTCAGAACCTCGGCAATAGGTAGTGGCCCCGCGTGTAGCTCGCCCCGCTCGACAGCGGCGGCCATCGCCCGAGGTGGCATTGCAACAAGTTCGCAAAAATCCTGAGGAAGCTTTCGATAGAACACTTCCGAGTTCAGATACGTCATATGTCCTATTTTCAGGACTTGAGAATCCGACTGATTAGTGGTCATAGACCTTGATCTCGTTGTACAAAGCGTCACGTTCGACTGGTATTCGGCGGGCGTCCCGAATTGAGGATGCCATTGACTCTCGCGCTTGACCTGCAGGCGAATCAGCCAGAGCTGCGTGAGCGATACGCTCCTTGCCAATCGTGCCATCGAGATCGTTCGCACCGAAGTTCAACCCGATGCTGGCTGTTGCGGCTCCAAGCATGACCCAGTAGCTCTTGATGTATTTGATGTTGTCCAGCATCAACCGTGCCGCGGCGATCATTTTCAGATCGTCCATTGCAGGAGTGTGCCGTGGACGTAGCTTGGTCATACCCACTTGGTACTCAAGTGGAATGAACGCTAGGAACCCACCAGTTTCGTCTTGAATGTTGCGAAGGCGGAT
Organism: Dehalococcoidia bacterium; assembly: GCA_040264655.1. Classification (GTDB taxonomy): domain Bacteria; phylum Chloroflexota; class Dehalococcoidia; order Lucifugimonadales; family Lucifugimonadaceae; genus Lucifugimonas. The sequence goes on from JBDQHW010000017.1 coordinate 12,467, forward strand.
CAAATGTTCAATACGTTCTTCAAACGATTCGATGTGTCCGTAGAGCAGAGTGCAATTTGTAGGAATATCCATACGGTGAGCAGTTTTGTGAATTTCGGCCCATCTGTCGGCATTTGCCTTTCCAGGGAGAAGAATTTTGTGCACTCGTGACGAGAACACTTCTGCACCACCACCTGGCATCGACTGCAAACCAGCTTCTTTTAGGATTGCCAGCGATTCCTCGGGAGATACTTTCCATCGGCGCTGGAAGTAATCAATCTCAGACGCCGTGAAACCCTTGATCTGAACATGAGGGGCTTTTTCGTGGATGGCTTTGACCATCTCAACGTAGTACTCGAACGGCCATGTTGGGTGATGTCCACCAACAATGTGAATCTCGTGGATGTCGTCATCAACGTGATCGAGAATCTCGTTGATCGACATCTCGTAGGCATCTTTTTCGCCCGGCTTCTTGGCGAAGTCGCAGAATTTACAACTCAGTACGCAAATATTTGTTGGATTTACGTGGCGGTTTAGAACGAAATACACCTTGTCGCCGGTGACCCGTTTCTTCGCAAAATCAGCCATACGACCGACACCGGCAAGATCGTCCGTTTCGAGAAGAGTCACGCCTTCTGATGTCGAAAGTCTCTCACCCGCTTGCACTTTGTCCCAAATTGGGAACAAACGCTTGTCGGAGAGGTTCAGCTCGGCCTGAAGATTAGGGTCGGCTACTTCCAGTATCGGGACCATTTTGAATCCACTTTCTTCTCAATTTCAGGATCCATCACCAACGGTTTTTGGTATCCCTTTTTCCATGTTGCATCGATGCCAAGAACACCTGAGTAAACCGGTGCCAAGCCCCTGAATTCCGATCGTGAGAACATCACGTCCATCACCGCGTCAAATCTCGTGAATATGCCCCAGAGCAGATTTTCGTCGTCGTCAATGTCGACATCGGCCGAAACCGCGACAACGATTTTCACACTGCCAAGCAATGGATTGTCGACAAGTTTCTGAACTACTTCTCTTCCCTGCCCTGTTGTTTGGACGACCAGCATGGTCTTCCCGACCAAGCGATGACTAACGATTCCAGGGGCGATAGCGCTTATGTTCGCCGGTAGAGCGACCGCGGTTGGAGCGCCCTCGCCCAGCGGGCCACCAGTGCCATCGAGGATCATCTTCGATCCTTTGTGCAGGGCTTCTCCGGTGAAATCCAGAGTGTCAGCTGCCGTACGAGCGATCAGGTGAAAATCTTGTTCAGGATCGAAGTTTCTTCGAATCGCTTGCATCACTTGCCCAATGTCTCGTGGGTTCACATCCGGCCCCACAAGAACTAGGTTCTTGGTTAGTGATAGTTGACCATCGCCAAGAAGGCCTAGCGCCGTTTTAATGGGTTCTCGTTGGTATCTCGGATCAACCGACACAACTAACAAATTGTGGAAGCCAGCCTCGTAGTAAGCCCACATGTCTTTGACTTCACGTCGAATCAGACTAACTAACGGGGTCAGGGCCAACTGGGCTGCATCGCCGAGATACCGGTCCTCTTGAGGAGGACGCCCCACAACCGTCGCCGGATATATGGCGTTTTTCCGGTGAGTCATTCGGGTTATTTCAAATACAGGATGATCACCGGCGGCGGAGTAGTGTCCAAAGTGATCACCGAAAGGGCCTTCAAGTTTTCGAACCCTAGGCCGAAGAACACCTTCAAACACGAATTCAGCGTGAGCCGGTACTTTCATGTCTATAGTTTTCGCTTTGGTGAGAGGGGTACGTTGCCCCCTGACTATTCCAGAGAAGGCGACTTCATCAAGTCCCTCTGGCAACGGCATGATTGCAGCCAAAATTAACGCCGGGTCACCTCCGACAGCGACGGCCATTTCGAGGGGCTGGCCCATTTTCTCAGCTTTTTGATAGTGGAATCCGCCACCTTTCTGGATCTGCATGTGCATTCCAGTGGTGCGCTCGTCATATACCTGCATTCGGTACATTCCCATGTTCCCGGCACCGGTCTGAGGATCGCGACTCATCACCAGTGGGAGTGTGAAGAACCGTCCACCATCTTCTGGCCAGCATTTTAATATCGGAAGCTGATCTAAGTGCGGATCTTCAACAACCATTTGCGACAAAGCACGCCGGGTGTTTTTCGGTCGGATTTTTAGCAATCTCCAACCGGTTTTACGATTGCGCCAAAACGAACCAAGATTGGGAGGGTTCACGTCCTCCATAAACTGAACGATATCTTCGCCCAACGCCTCGGGTGGACGACCCAACGCGAGTTCAATTCGACGCATATTTGCCATCGAATTTATTACCAGCGGATATCGCGATCCTTTGACATTTTCAAATAACAGCGCCGGGAGATTTTCCTTAACCGCCCTTGTGGCGATTTCGGTCACTTCAAGTTCCGGATCGACTTCTTCCGTGACCCTGTGCAGTTCTCCTTCTTTCTCAAGGAGTTGAAGGAACGATTGCAGATCAGTAAATGCCACTTATGAGTTTCCTTCTTCAGAACCAGAATGAGACGAAGTTTCAGGACCTAGCCAGGGTTTCATTACCGGCGATTCGATGCCCAGTGAGGCAAGGATTCGTCCTGCGACCATATCGATTAAATCGTTGACGCTGGTAGGTTTGTGGTAGAAGCCTGGTGAAGCAGGAAGAATGATTGCACCAGCTTCGGTCGCAGCAGTCATATTGCGAAGATGTATCAGGCTAAGTGGCATTTCACGCGGAACCAAGACCAGCTTGCGACGTTCTTTCATACAAACGTCAGCTGCCCGTTCGAGAAGACCGTTTGAGATACCGTTTGCAATTCTTCCCATTGTCCCACCCGAACAAGGCACGACCGCCATTCCATCGATGGCGAATGACCCTGACGCAATCGGAGATGCCACGTCTTTGTGGTGGTACATCTCGAAGTTGGTAGCAAACGAAGATGCTTGCGCCCATTCCAGCACAGCCGGTGTATCCGCCTCGGTGTTGCCGGTAAGGACCAAATCTTCTTCAACTTCAAGGACTTTGCGACCAGCGTCGGTGATCACAACTTTTACCTGATGACCTGCCAACAAAATCTGCTCAAGCACACGTCGGGAGTAAGGAGCACCGCTTGCGCCTGCAATTCCAAGTACGTAAATACCCACTAGATCACCTCGCCGATTACTACGAACGTTCCGAATACAACCGCTATAACACCGTTCATCGTGAAGAACGCCATATTTAGTTTCGATAAATCATCTGAAGACACGAGCGATTGCTCGTAAGCCAAAAGCACCGCAGCCGCTAGAACACCGATCGAATACAGGGCGCTAGCATCCATGATCACCCCGGCGACTGCGAGTAGCAAAACGGCCGAAGCGTGCAGCAGTCGTGAAATTATCAGAGATGTCGGAATACCGAATCTTGCAGGTATCGAGTGCAAGCCCTGCTCTCTATCTACTTTGAAATCAGCTGTGGCGTAGAGAATGTCAAAACCTGCAACCCATGCCATGGAGCCAATGCCAATGATCACAAATCCAACTGGCATTGTTCCAATTAACGCGAGTGATACTGCGGGCGGAACGATTAGGTACACAGCCCCCATTCCGAAGTGAGCCAACCATGTAAACCGTTTTAGGTATGGATAGCCGATCATCACGGCCAACGGGATCGGTGCGAGCGCCCAAGTTATCGAATTTAACTGCGACGTGGCCGCAACGAATATCAAGCCCGCAACGAGCATGTAGCCGATCATCGCTTTGCGGCTGATCGTTCCGGCAGGGATTGCGCGAGTCGCAGTACGTGGGTTTCGGGAATCAATCTCTGCATCGATCAATCGATTCGCAGCCATCCCGAACGTGCGCATCCCAACCATGGCGACCAAGACCCAGAGCAGACCAATCCAGTCAGGAGTGCCACCTGCTGACATAAACGCTGCCAGAACGGCAAATGGCAACGCGAACACAGAGTGCTCGAATTTGATTGCTTCGAAGAACAGAGCTAGCCGACTCCAACCTGGGATTCTCGTAGCTGATGAGGCATTTGTCATCGGGAATCACTTTGACTCGAACCAATGGAAATCTCGGCTTGAACTGAACTCAACAGGAGTGATTTGAGCTCAGGTGCGGCATCTTTTGGCGTTTGGCCATCTGAAAATAACCAGTGAACCACGATCTCGTTCACTGCACCCAACCAAACACGTGAGGCCAAATCAGTATCGAGCTTCCTGATTTGACCGATCTCTTGCGCCTGATCCAACTGTTCTCGAATAACGCTGGCAAATCGGTCGAACACTTCAGCACGCTTAGACTCGAATGCGTTGCCCATGCTGTAGCCCTGAGTGATCAACAGTCGGGCCAACCGTTTCTGTTTCGACAGGGCATGCAGAACCGCCTCGAGAGCAGCTTCAGCAGATTCAAGCGGAGAATCGGCGTTGTTCGCTGCCTTCTCAGCCCGGCGAACCAACTTGTTCGCCAGTCGGTCCATCACGGCGAAAAACAAGTCTTCTTTACTTGGGAAATGGAAGTACAAGCCGCCCTTAGACATAGATGTCCGCTTACCAATTTCATCGACTAAGGCATCGTGATATCCGTTGTCGGCAAATACAGTTTCGGCCGCTTCAAGAATGCGTTCTCGAGTTTGGGTCCGTTGCAATGTCGAAGAGTCAGACAATATAAAAATTACAAGGTCAGGGTTGTTACTACCGACCGACCGGTCGGTTGGCCAAATACATTCTATCGCCGTCTTTTTCTGGCGGCAATCACGGATGTGGATCGCAACTGGTAAAGCGCGGTTGAACCGGCACTGGGCGAGGTCTAATCTTCTTTTTAAATCTATGAATACTGATCTGACAAATATCCCACTTGATTTCAAGGTGCTTGCCTCGGGAGTCCGCGGGCCTGAGGGGCCGGCGATCGACCCTGAGGGGCGATTGCACCTTGTGAGCGCTGAAGATGCGGCAATCTTCCGTGTTTCGGAAAGCGGAGACTTAACCGAACTCGCAAGCACCGGCGGACGACCGAACGGGCTGGTGTTCAATTCAAATGGTGAAATGTTCGTAGCCGACGCCAAATTGAAGGCGATCCTGAAGATTAACTCGAGTGGAAAATCTGAAGTTTTCGTAGGTGAATACGAAGGTACAGCTCTCGGGGGGCCGAACGATCTCTGCTTCTTACCGAACGGTGACTTGTTATTTACTGATCCAATCAGGCGACCGTTTCCTGATCCCGCTATTAGTCCCGTCTATCGGGTTACTCCAGAAGGAAAAGTAAGCGCGTTCGCAAATGAGCTGGCCTATCCGAATGGAATCGCTGTGTCGCAAGATGGCACTCAGGTTTACGTCTCTGAAAGTAGAGCTCAACGTCTCGTGGCGTTCACCGTGGATCAGTCAGGGAATCTACTGGACCAGGAACTTGTAAGACGATTCAGAGAGCCGGGAAACCCGGATGGGATGGCTGTCGATACAGACGGAAACATTCTTCAATCACTACCTGGAATTAGAGCAATCGCCTACGTTAGCTCCGACGGCAACTTGATCGACCTGTTCCACTTGCCTGACTGGGCTCCTGCGAATCTAGCTTTTGGTGGAGCCGATATGAAGACGGTATACGTGTGCGGGGCGGCTCAGAACTCGATATACCAGTTCCGTCACCCCGTGGCTGGCGCTCCGCTTTATTAGCGAAATAACAAGCCCAACAAGCGTCTTAACGACGTTTGAACTCTCGTTCTAAATCGTTGATTGCTAGTTGCACAATCGTTGGTCGTCCATGTGGACACGTGTTTGGTCGTTCCGTTGCTTCTAGTTGCCGAATCAAATCCTTACACTCTTCGGTGGAAAGAACCTGCCCGGCTCGAAGAGACGAGTGACACGCTATCGTAGCGATCATGCGATTTCGCCAAGTTTCGCCAGTTCCACCTTCGCTGAGTTCATCCAGAACCCTCACGAACACTTGACCGGCTCCGTCTCCGCTTGCGCGTGTAGCCAAGGATGCTGGCACGCTTCGAACAATAAGACTGTTTGACCCGAACTCTTCTACACCCCAGCCAACTTGGTTCAATTCATCAAGGTGTTCTTGAACTGTGGTCATCGCACCGGGTGCGAGATCAACTGTTGCAGGTTCAAGCAGCGGCTGGGACTCGGCGGCATTTTGATCGAAGCGAGCCCTTACATTTTCGAAAGTCACGCGCTCATGGGCAGCGTGTTGATCGACCAGATAAACACCGTCGGGACCTTCGGTCAGAATATAAGTCTCGTGCGCCTGGCCTATAACCCGCAATACCGGAAGTGTTTCTTTAGGAGTGCCTGTCGAGATCCCATTGGCTCCCGAGACACCGTCCGTTTTCGGCAGTCGAGAATGTTCTGCTATGGCGGAAGGATCGGGCCATCGGGAGAATCCTGGATTGCCTGCCGAGGAGCCGGACGACTGGCTCGGGAATCCAGTTGATCCCGAACCATCCGTCGTCAATCCGGGAGTGCGTAACAACCCGATCGAACCGGAAGCGCGCCCTGCTCCAAGTTCATGGACTGGTGCAGATGCTGAGAGCACACCACGAATAGCGCGCTGGACTACTGAGTAGACAAGATCTTCCCTGAGAAATCTGACTTCAGCCTTGGCGGGATGAACGTTCGCATCTACATCGTCGAGCGGCGTACGAATCCTCGCCACCGCGATTGGAAACCTGCGTTCAGGTAGGAATCCGTAGTACGCCTGTTCAATGGCGTAAGAAAGCCGACGAGAATGAATCCATCGACCATTCACGGAGATGGTCATATAAGTTCGATTTGAGCGGTTCAACGATGGTGAACTAACTAGACCATCTACTGAGAACGCGGCTGACTCATCGGGTTCAATCTCAAGCATATGCTCCGCAACTTTAGCCCCGTAAACACCTGATATCGCATCGACAAGCTTGCCCGATCCAATAGTTCTGAGACGCTCGCGCCCATCAGCACTCAAGCTGAACGCAACATTCGGATACACCAGAGCCAACGACCCGAGCATCGACTGAATTCGAGACAGTTCCCTACCCGCCGAACCCAGAAACTTTAATCTCGCAGGGACATTTTTGAATAGTCCAGCGACTTCGATTCGGGTTCCTTGGGGAGCGCCAGCGGCTTCTACCGGACTCGACTTACCAAAATCGACAAGATATCGAGCTCCAGCATCGGAACCAGTGTGTTTAGAGATCGCTTCGACCCTTGCCACCGATGAGATCGACGGTAGTGCTTCTCCTCGAAATCCCAATGTACCAATCGCGATCAAATCCGATGATTCATCGATTTTGGAGGTGGCAAACCGCTCAAACGCGACGGAAAGCTCATCAGCCGGGATTCCGTGCCCGTTGTCGACGACAGTTATCGATCGCGCACCGCCACCCAGAATGTGGACATCAACTCGCGTCGAGCCTGCGTCTAGAGAATTCTCGACAAGTTCTTTCACCACGGAGGCTGGGCGTTCGATCACTTCTCCCGCTGCAATGCGAGAGGCAAGATCATCGCTAAGAACTTGTATCGGCATAGTTCGTGGATACTCATTTGGCTGCAAAAAGCATGTAAATCGAATACTCGATTAACTTGTACGCAGTCTACTTGTAACCCACATAAATGCGGGCCGAACTGTGACCGTAATAAGCAGGCGAATCTACAATTTTCGAACTTTATCGGTCAGTACCGTATAGCCAATAGCGGCAGCAAGAAGGCCGCCACCGGCAAGAGCGAATGCAATTCGCACGTCGAACGAAGCGGTAATGAAGCCAAGTGGAATTGCTCCAAGTGGAATCAGTCCAAAATTCATCATGTAGACGCCCATGACTCGACCGCGATGCTCATCATCAGTTTGTTCCATGATCAACGAAGAGTTGAGAGCACGCCGGCCTGAGTCTCCAAGACCGAGAATCACCATGATCACGACCGCTACGGCGTACGACGTGGTGGCAGCTGCCATCAGAATCGCGAGTCCAGACAGCATGCTGGTGATCAACAAAACCCAGCCACGATGATTGTTCTTGGAGAGGCTTGCGATGACGAGAGAACCTACCAGCGCCCCGACCCCGATCATGCTGAGCAACAGTCCAAGAGCTTCGACTTCGAGCTTGAAGACTTCTTCAATCTGCACAGGCAACAAGGTTCTGAACGGCATCGCCAATAAGGCCGTGCTCAGAGCGACAAGTAACAGAACCAAAACTGTGCGATTCCTCTTGGTATAGACCAGTCCTTCTTTGATATCACCCCACATACGGCGCTTACCGCTAGCCACTGGGGTCAGATTGGGAACCCAATTCGTCAGTAGTAATGCAACAACCGTCAGACCAGCCATAACGTAGTAGGTCACCGCAGGCCCCGCTAGTCCGTAAATAAGACCGCCTATCCCCGGCGCCGCAACTGTCATTAACGACATACCAGAAGCGTTGAGCGCCACGGCGTTTGTAATGTGATCCTCATCGACAAGCTGACCGATAATCGCCTGTCGTGCTGGCATAAGGAACGCCCAAATGGTTCCTTGAGCTACAGATGCAGCTGTGAGGTGATAAACAGTCACCGTATCCGTAGAAATCGAGATTCCAACGAACAGCGTGATGATTAGCATTCCGAACTGGCCGTACTGAATAATTTTCTTACGCGACACCCGATCGGCAACAGCGCCGCCGTACAAAGACAGCAACAAAATCGGAGGGGCGAATCCAGCTCCTACAACCACAACGGCTATCGGAGATTTAGTGAGCTCCCAAGTTAGGTATCCACGTGCCAACATTTGTATGTTGACTGCTGCCATCAACAGTAGCATTCCAAACCACAGATGCCGAAATCCTGACTGTCCGAGAGAAGAAAACGTTCTCGTTAGCACTTGATTCCGTTGTTTTGCACGAGGTGGTTTCCGTCGGGGCTAAGTTGATTGAGATTCGGATTCTAACAAGTGGTGCGGCTAACTATGATTCGCTGGAAAAGATAAGACTGGTGTAAAAACCTGAATGCGCTGTTCTATTTGAGTTCGAGACTAACCGGTTCGGCGTAGGCTTGGCATCAGGAATACCGATGCCAAGGCGAACACGAACAGTGCGGCCGCGGTCACTCCAACCGCTGGTCGAGCACCAAATTCCTTGATCGCCCAACCAAGGGGAAGCATTCCCAGCGGCATCAAACCGAACGTCATCATCAGAACGCTCATCACACGCGCACGGTATTCATCTGAAGTGTTTTCCATCATGAGGCTTTGGCCAAGGGCCCATCTAGCCTGCTCCGCTAACCCCATGCCGACCATTCCAATCAGCCCAGCGGTGTAAACGGGCACGCTCACGATGAGCGCTAACGAAGACCCAGCGACGAAAGAACCGATCAGAACGATCCAACCACGCCGATGCCCTTTTCTCAAGTTAGCAATGGATATAGTTCCGATCAGTCCGCCGAGTCCGAGAGCGGTTAAAAGCATTCCGACATCTGACGGTTCAGATCCATAAACATCTTTTGCGTAGACCTGAACGAGCATGCGAAATGGCATCGAAAGCAGCGCCACGATCACACTGTAGATCATCAGGTTTAACACCAGCTTGTTGTTCCCGATGTACTTAAACCCTTCGACGATGTTGCTGATTACGGAATCTTTGTTCGAATCTTTTGGTGGGTACATCTTGGGTACTAGAGACGTGAATACGACGGCGCTGAGCATCACTGCGCAGACCATCACATATACGTTCTCAGGCCCTATGACTTCGTACGATATGCCTGCAAGTGCGGGTGCGATTAGCGTCATCATGCTCATTGCCATCGCATTCAATGCGAACGCATTTGGAAGCTGGTCTTTCCCGACCATCGATGGAATTGCAGCTTGCCGAGCAGGCATTTGAAGCGCAAACATCGCACCCTGCGCAACCGATACTGCGAACAAGTGTCCCCAAGCCAATGAGCCAGAAAACATCAGGATTGCGACGATGCCAGCGAGCGCTCCGTTTGCCGCTTGCGAGAGTTGAATCAATAATCGGCGTTCGACGCGGTCACCGAGAACGCCTCCGTAGAGAGAAACAATCAGCAAACTAGGAGCAAATCCCATTCCAACGATTCCGGTGATGAACGGGTCGTTGGTCATCTCGTAAACGAGGATTCCACGTGCAACCATCTGCATCTGGAATCCTCCCATCGACAAGACCATTCCGAACCAAATCATTCGGAAGTCACGGTTGGTGATTACGGCTTCAAAGGTATGGAAGAACGAGCGACCAACCACACCGAAACGGGGCGCGCGTCGCAAGGGCTGAGGATTCTCAGCTCTTTCCGTACTATTTTCTGTTGATTCCTGAGCCGACAATTTTGCTTCCGAAACGAAATATGCGCCCTCCGAAGGGGCGCACGTCGAAGGGTACTCCTCGTATTGTGCGCAAGGGCGTTTCTATCGGCTATTCCACCTCTATCACCGAAGGATTTGCTCAAGTATTCTGCAACTGGATTACCCGTTCTATATCGAGGAACTTTAGATGACCGACTACTCGAATCTTGTCGAGCCAACTCTTGAAGACGTACGTCAGGCACGAACAGCAATCGAAGATCACGTACTTCGTACGCCAGTTCGTCATTATCCGGTTCTCTCCGAGCTACTCGGTGCAGATGTCTGGGTTAAGCATGAGAACTTTCAGCTTCTTGGAGCATTCAAGGTCCGAGGAGGCATCAACCTTGTCTCTCAAATGTCGAGCTCAGAAAGAGCACGAGGATTCGTTACAGCATCGTCAGGGAATCATGGTCAGTCGATAGCCTATGCAGCTAAGACCTTCGGTGCTAAATGTACCGTCGTTCTCCCTGAAGGTGCGAATCCCGCTAAGGCAGGATCGATTAAAGCGATGGGCGCTAATGTCGTATTTCACGGTGATGTGTTCGAGCGATCAAGAGAGCACGCAGAAATGCTTGCTGAACGAGATGGAATGCGATTCGTTCACGCCGCAAATGAACCAGCCCTTGTAGCCGGAGTCGCCACGTACTCGCTAGAAATTCACGAAGATCTGAAAAACATCGATGTTTTGCTAGCACCGGTCGGAGCCGGTTCGGGTGCCTGTGGCGCTTGCATTGTCACTGACAACCTATCTCCAGCTACCGACGTTATTGGTGTGGGTACAGCCAATGCTCCAGCCGCTTACAACGCTTGGAAAACGGGAGCGTTTGATACTTACCCGATGAACACTATCGCTGAAGGTCTCGCGACTGAATCCGCGTACACATTTCCTATCGGAATTCTTAGAAATCGATTGTCAGATTTCGTGCTCGCTTCAGATTCGGATATCAATGACGCTATACGTCTTTACGTTCAAGCCACCCGTACTTTGGTGGAACACGCCGGAGCTGTCACGCTTGCTGCGGCAGTAAACATGAAAGACGAGTTGCGCGGCAAAAGAGTCGTGCTGGTAGCCAGTGGTGGAAATATCACTACCGACCAGCTTAAAACCGTTTTGGCGTAGTCTCTTTAATTCTCGTCGAGCGCCTGAATTTCCTGCTCTATCACGTGAACCCGGGTGTAGTCCTCGCGGTACATAGCAAATGCTCTGTCTAGGTACAACTGAGCTCGTTTAGCGGAATCTGCACGACCATCAGTTGCCGATTCGATCAGCAGATCGATGCGGCGGTTATCGGGAACATGCTTTCCGATGGCTCGTATTTTGGCTTCACTCTCGCGAGCTCCAGCGGAATCGCCCCCACTTGATTCGTACTGCAAACGTCCCATCAACGTGGTCAGCTCTGTCAGCAAATCGGGCTCAGACATCATGCCGTACATCACGTCATTCACATCGGCAGTGGCTGCAGATTCAGTCGAAATTGCACCGGCAGGTTCAGATTCGGAACCGGCTACTCCAGAACTGCCATCACGCACAACACCAGCGGAGCTATCGTACTGTTCGGCGTATTCGGCTGATATTCCGGCGACCACTTCCATCAGTGATGTCACGTCATTCAAATTTACAGCCCCACCGAACAGCAGATCGTCTCCTCGATTCTCGGCCGTCTTACGAAGCCAAGCTTCTGATGGAACAAGTTCAGGAGCAGGTGGGAACGCAAAAGACGACATGTCGCCGGAGCCCATTTGTTCAACTTGTCCGGCCAAGAACGGCGGAACGTACTTGCTGATATCAACTGAAACCGGCAATATCACGACGTACGAGGCGCCTACACGATCAGAGTTCGAGCCATCTCGGAAATAGATCAACGCATGCCCTTTGGGACTAGCAGAGTTTCCGAGATGATATTCCAGTGCCATATGAGTAGTTTTGACCTTTGCCCCGAGTAATTAATTCGAGTTGTGGATTGGGGGCGATTAACATCTTACTTCTGGTTATTCTGGACTGGACCGTATCCACGGCGAATCCGACGCCATGTTCCGACAATATGGAGCGATAACACGAGTATCTACACTCTGGCCGCGAAGCCTCTAATTTTCAGACTTCCACCCGAAGGGGCTCACAAAGCCGCTGAAACGGTACTTGGGATTCCTGGTATTTGGAATGCACTACGCATTTCAAATGGTGCAAACAACGCCAAGCTCCGAACTGACCTCGCTGGAATTTCGCTGCCGACTCCGGTCGGCATGGCTGCAGGTTTCGACAAAGACTGCAAAGTGCTGGGTTCAGTATTGAATCTTGGATTCGGATTTACGACCGGTGGGACCGTGACACTTTCTGCCCGCCCAGGCAATCCAAAACCTCGAATGATCCGCTTGCCTGATCAAAACGCGGTAATGAATTCGATGGGGTTCCCAGGCCAGGGTCTCGAACCAGCGATCAAAAAGTTGAAAAAATCCCAGAAATACAAGAGCAGAGTGCTGGTCAGTATCGCTGGGACAATTGAGGACGAAATATTCGAATGCTTGCGACGATCACAGTCGCTTGTTTCAGGAATAGAACTAAACATAAGTAGTCCAAATACAGCAGGATTACGCATATTTCACGAACCTGGTCGATTGCGCGGTCTGATCGAAGGACTTGTAAGCGAAAAGACTGTTCCTCTATTCGTAAAGTTGCCGCCTTGGCCACGGAATGATGAAAACAGGCGCGAGCTGCTCAAGCTTGCAGAAACGGCAGTTGATGCCGGGGTTGATGGACTGGTGGTTGCCAACACGCATCCTATCGAAAGCAGTCGTTTGCAGGTCGGTCGTGGCGGACTCAGCGGTGCTCCCCTCTTTGAGCACACTGAGCTGATGATCGCCGACATTCAGGCACAGGTTCAGGGAGAAGCAGCGATTATCGCCTGCGGTGGTGTGTCTACGGCAGAACACGTCTGGAAGCTTCTCGCGACTGGCGCATCGGCCGTGCAGCTATACACATCGTTTATTTATGGTGGACCGGGACTTCCCGCACGAATTAATAAACGACTGGCGAAACTGATGGATGCGGCAGGAATCAGCAATGTTGCTGATATCAACGGTGAGCCACCCGCAATCTAATCGCTATATCTAGCCCTGAGACGCCAGTAGAGCTTCCGCTTCTGCTCGGGTCGCCATTGCCTCTTGCGCGCCGTCTTTACCCACGCAGAGAGCTCCCGACGCCATTCCCAGCCGAGCAGCATCCAACAACCCCAAACCGGATGCAATGCCGACGCCGAAACCTCCGTTGAACGCATCGCCCGCAGCGACGGTTGCTACTACATCCACTTTGAACGGATCAAGCAGCTCTGAAACTCCGCTGGACTCAACCCAAGCGCCCTGATCGCCCAACGTGACTACCACCGTCTCGATTCCTGTGTTTCGAATGGTGATCGCTGCTGATTTCGCGGATGCAGCGTCAATCACATCGATATTTGCCATTGATGATGCTTCACCTTGATTTGGTGTCAGTACAGATACTGAGTCATAGAATCCGTCTGGAACATCCCGCACAGGTGCAGGATCTAACACAACCATCACACCTGCCTTGGCTGCCGCATCGATGGCTGCTTTGGTCGCCGGTAACGGGACTTCCTGTTGGCACAGCAAAACGCCGGCTGTAGACAGCGCACCTTGCACATCGGCGGATTGCTTCGAATCACACAGCGCATTGGCGCCGTAGACCGGATTCACATGATTCTCACCGTCGGGCAGAATAAAAATTACAGCGATTCCTGAAGCGATGTTTTCAGTGCGCATTAACAGTGAAGTATCGATACCTTCGTTGCGCATAAACTGCGCCATTTCTTCACCGAAACCATCATCACCGATCCGTCCGACCATCTTCACGGAACCAGGGCTCTGTGCGAGTCGTGCTGCTGCAACCGCTTGGTTTCCACCTTTACCGCCTGGGGTTGTATAGAAACGCGTACCTTCAGCAGTTTCACCAGGGGCAGCGACACGCGGCGTGTCTACGATCAAGTCCATGTTTAGCCCGCCGAGGACGATTACGTCTTTCAAGAGTTCCTGCCTATTCGCGTCTGCCATTGAATCGAATCTGAATATTAATTGAGGTTAGCTATCGGGTGCACAAAATTGTCCCTCGTAAAGCAGTTTTTCGAGAAATTTGACCAACCCGGACTTTTCAGGAATATCGATGATTTCATCGGCCGAACGGATAGCATCAGGATGACCTCCAGCGACTGCCACTCCTAAACCAGCCCACTCGATCATCGACTGATCACCCTTGCCGTCTCCAATTGCAATCACACGATCTCGTGCGATTCCCAATGAGTTTGCCAAATGCTCTACAGCGAGATCTTTGCCCGCACCTATAGCTTCGACTTCACAAAACATCGGCAACGAGTGCGTGACCAATGCCGAACCACTGAGCCGTTGGTGCAATTTATCGACTAGCGGGCCAACTACATCGGGCTCTCCTACTCCTACAATTGCAGTCGGTTGCTGATCTGCCATACCCAGCAACGAATCTGTGTCCCGAATATCGACACCCATTCGTTGCCCATACCCATCTGTCCACTCAGACCGTTTTTCAACCCAAACGTCGTTTCCGAGAAACATCATGACTTCAGGAACAACTGCAGTAAGACCTTCGATCGCTTGCTTGGTAACGTTCTCGCCGAGCCTCTCATGCCGAGAAGCTCGCTGAGTCTCTTGGTCGTAAGTCATCGCGCCCTGGAAACAGATAACAGGTCCTGATGCTCCGGCTTCAACGGCAATACGCAGTGCGGGTCGGAGTGTTCGACCAGTTGAAACCGAAACAACCGCTCCGGTCGCCTGAACCTTGGCGATAGTCCTGATCAGGTCATCCGAAACGATTCGATCCTCACCGATCATTGTTCCATCAATATCTAATGCGACTAGAGAGTAAATTGAATTGATCCGTTCTCAATGAAACCAAGTGCGAGTGACTCAGCTGGTAAAAAATGAAACTTAATCCACGATTCGTAATACTGCTGATCTTTCTGGCAGTATTTTTGTACGTAATGTTACTCGCCTTTAGTTCTGACGCCGGAGTTTAGCGGCTGATTGTTTACTGACCGTCGCATGTAAGAGGGCCACACTAGCAACGAGATCACGGTCAGCGTTAATCCAGCGACTGAAATCGCGGTGACCGCATTATTGGCACCCCACCACACGGCAAGACCACCTACTAATAACGCTCCAAGTGGACCAGTACCAATTGAAGCGGCCAGAACTCCGAGCACGCGTCCCCGAATTTCCGTCGGGGTTGAGGTAATCACGATGATGCTTTGCATTGTGGCGAAGCCCGACATCGAGAATCCACCGATAAGCAAAATCGGGAGTGCCATCCAAAATGATGGCATTAACGAGAATCCGAGGATCGAAGTTAGGAATAGTACCGATCCGATTGCGTAGATTTTTGTAAATCCGCCAGGTCGAGCTTTCAGGGCGATCACGAGCGATCCCGTCGTAGCGCCGAGCCCTTCGATTGCTAACAGAATTCCAATTAGCAACGGTCCTACTTCCAATGTTTCTGCACCGATTACCGGAACCATGTGTTGATATGGGAATCCGAATATGTTCATCACTATCGTGATAATCAGGGTTACAACAATGATTTGATCGGCCTTGACGTGCCGAAGACCTTCAGCCAGATTCGCGAAGTATCCAGAACTGTTTTGTGCTTTCGCCTTTGGGGGTACGAACGGTAACGAGAATGCGAGAACAGATGCCACTGCAAACAAGATTGTCCCCGTGAGGTAGGCAGCCTCTACACCTAAGGTTGCTAAAAAAGCTCCAGCCCCCAACGGACCGATGACACGTGCGAAATTGCTACTCGCCATGTCTATCCCGATCGCAGTCGATATGCCCTCCTGACCCACGGCATCCCCAATCATTGCCCTCCGCACAGGAAAGTCGGTTGCCCACATCACTCCGGCGAGGGTTGCACCTACACATATGTGCCACAACTCAACTCGATCGGTCACGACCAGTATGGTCATGACTAGATAGACGCCGGAAAGTGTCGCAAGAGTGGTGCCCATCATCACTTTGCGATTGACGCGGTCCGATATGAGCCCGATGGATGGGCCAAGTAACAACATTGGAATCATGCGTAGAAATCCAACTACGGCTACCCAGAAGGGTGATCCAGTCAGTTCGAAAACGAAGATTCCGAGAGCAACGGTTTCCATCCATCGCATCGTTGTCGACGCGATTCCTATGCCCCAAAGTCGTCGGTAAGAGGGATTTGCAATTACCGACTTAAATCGTTGACCTGAGCGGCTTGGTTGAGCATTGCTCGATGTGGTCAACTGCTGGGCTCACCCGTTACAGCCGACGAGCTGTTCAGCGGCTGGCTGTCATCGCTCTCTGATTGAGTACCGAACGATGCATCCCAGATGCCCACTCCGGATTCTTTGGCCTGACGTTCCATCTCAGCCAAATATGCGTCATATCTAACATTCGGGTGTACGGTCTCTGCTTCGGCAAGTCCGTTCAAGATCAAGGCCGCATTGATCATCACGTTGTCGATGAACAAGTAACGCATCAAACGTCCCTGCTCATCGATCTCGAGTTGATCCGATTCAAGCAAGACTTCCTTGCCATCGATCCAGCTTTGTGTCACTTCTTTTGAGAAGTCGAAGAACGGATCTCCGTATTCCGCAATGCCGACGCCGATCAATCTGACAGTCTGCTCACCTTCTCCGGCGTCAACAACGAGGGTCCGTCCGTCAATTACACGCAACACATTAGCCGTGACTCGATCTGGTAACACCACTTCAGTCGAGTCTGATCCGTCGAACAGTGGGCCTAGTACACCAATCGACATAGATCCCAACACGACCAACGAAACTACAATTATTACTAGCTTCCAAACTAGTCCACCTAATCGCTGGGTGTTGCCGCCAGACTCGTAACCTTCCCACGAACGATCGATATCACGCTGTGAAGGACCATAAACCTTGTTTTCAAGGTCGTCTTCGTGAATCTCGTTTGGGCTATTTTCAGGATTTTCGGATGGTGGTTGCATGAATTTGGAAAACTATTCTGTAGATTGATCGAATAAGCCTAGCTGCCCTTCGCTGACTGCGGGGATGTGCAGTGAGATTTCATCGATCAATCCAGCATCGTCATTTTTGTAGGAATTGACCCGTGTAGAAACGGGAATTGCTTGCAGAAGATCATTCGGTGCGGGCATCAATACCTGGCTAAGAGTCGCCGGATCACTAGTGATTGGATCCAACCACAACGGTAAAGTCTCTTCGTCGAGTATGGCCGGCATCCTATCGTGTATCGAGGACATAAAGTCGTTCGCCGACGTCGTTACGATAGCGCAGGAATTTACAGTCTCTCCATGTTCATTTATCCATGAATCGTAAACAGCCGCGAAATGGAGTGGCTGCTCGCTCTTCGGAGTAATGTACGTCGGCTGTTTCGAGCCATCCGTCTTATTCCACTCGAAGAAACCGTCGGCAGGTACAACTCCCCTGCTCCGCATAAATGGTTCGCGCCACATCCCTGATTCGGCCAACCGGTCATCCCGAGCATTGAACGTGCTTCGAGGGAGTTCATCAGGTTTTGCCCAACTTGGAATCATGCCCCAACGCATAGGTTTTGCGACTGGTCGACCATCTTCGTTGACGATGGTGACAACGTCTTGAGTGGGTCGAATATTGAATCGAGAGCCTAGGTCAGGTCTTCGGGCGATTAGATCGCCGATTCCAGCGCGCTCAACCCCGCTACCCATCAACTGGTAGCGAACTCCACCAACATATACATAAACAAAAGCACCGCACATGTGTTTAGTTTACGTTGTGCGGTGCAAGAGAACGGTTCTAAGTGCAACTCTACGAACTGAACTGTTCATCTCGCCATGAGTAGATCGGCTCCCAGCCGATTACGTCTTTGACATTCTGAGTTGAGAGTGGAGCCTCAAAGCCATCGAATTCTTTTTTCAGTGGAACATCGGGGTACACGGTTTTGATTGCTTCCATTGTTGGAATATTCAGCATCGTGTCATTCGCATTCAAGAAGAATCGGTGGTGTCCGTTCCAGTTTTCGTTGACTACCGATTGAACACAGGCACGAGCGGCATCTCGAATGTGAAGATAGGTCCAGAATCCCTGGCAACGAGTCCACGGATCAGTAATTGGATTGGCCTGAAGGTGCTTGAAATAAGCATCGTCCCACATGCCGTTGAATCGCATACTGGCAATTGCCATCCACGGTGATCGACGTGAGAACGCCTCTCCAATTTCTTCACCGAGCCACTTGGCGATAGAGTATGGATCTTCCGACCGGGTATAGACGTTTTGATCCATCGGAAAGTACTCAGGTGGCTTCACTTCGTTGGGCTCCCACCTAGCGGCAGTACCCATTGCCCCAACGGCGTTGTAGGACGACCCAAGAGCGACTCGCTTCACTTTCAGTTGCTCCGCGGCCCGACACACGTTCCACATCGACATCGTGTTTGTCTTGACGACATCTTCTTCGACGTAGTGCGCCGCCGAAGGTCGAGATGCGAGTGATATCACAGCGTCACAGCCATCCATGGCAGAAATAACTTGCCCGTAGTCAGATATCTCAACTTCGAAGAATTTTGGGATGGTCGGCCAGTTGGCCCGCATCTGAACGGCATTATCAGCACTAGCAAGCTGCCCGGTAGTCCCACTATGACCTAAGTTACTGGTCATCCGAAACTTGTCGGCATTGATTACTTCATGACCGAGTTTGTAGAGCTCATCGATCACGTAATGACCAACAATTCCCGATCCGCCCGTTACTAGCACTCTCATTATTGAATTTCCTAAACTTCAGGTCGTATTGTCAGTGGTTCGAACGCGAGTCGAGCCCGCTTCCGCGGACTCGACTCAATTTACAGTTCGTTTCGCTCAATTTCATGGTCGAGCGTGAGAATGGTCGAAAAATCGACTACCAAGGCATCGTTCGCCCGGTCTTCTTGCGACCGTACTCTGCCCACTCTTCAGTTGCACCCATCATTTTCACGCCAAGTACGTCGATCGAATAGTCGACACGCTGTTCCATGGTCATGTCATCGTCAGCCCAACTTGCGTAGAAGCCGATGCCCTTACGAGTCAATGCTGCATTGATCTTGTCACGCGCATCGTTCATGTCCTGAGGGTAAGGCGGGTCGTGGGCATCCGGGTGTCCAAGAGACATTCCCATGTCACCTGGGCCCCATTCAGCAAACCCAATGCCCGGAACTTCGACGATTTCATCAACATTCTCGAGGCAGTAACGATCCTCGATCTTTAATCCTAGGAGAAGCTCTCCTTCAGGATTCAAAGGCCAAGGGTCGGCAACACGAGCATATTCTGCCGTATCTAGTCCCCAGATTTCGTTAGACGGCTTCTGCCCCCCTGAGCCACGCAGACCTTCACCAATAACGTCTTTTTCGAGTTCTTGGAATGGGTATCGAGTGGTCTGAACGAACGCCTTCACAGATTCAGCTGTTCGAGTGTGAGTGTGAAGAATTCCATGAACTCCAGCAGACAACACGTGGCGTGACTGCCAGGCGTTGTAACGGACTTCTTCTGGAGTGATTGCGTTCGAAGGAAGCGTGCAGAGCACGGTTGGAGTCAGGTGGCCACTTGGGGTCGGTCCACCGTCACGCAGGCCGCGCATGTAATTGGTCAAGCCAACGGTGTCGAACGGATGGTGTTCAAAGTCCATCATGAGCATGTCTGCCCACGTTTGGGAATCTTTGACTCCAGCTTCGTATGTCAGTTCCGCTGGATGAGTTGCGTAGAACGGCTGCCCTGATTCGAGTAACTCAATACATTTATTTATTCGTTTCGCCAAAATGAAACTCCTTGATGAGTCGCTTGATTTAGTCGTTGGTTAGGCGCCAGTTGATACCGAGTTCGCCAGTTATGCCTCGGAACCAGTCGATCACTTCTGGGTGATATGGGATTCCGTTCTTACGACGTTCAGCCTCTTCTTCATGTTCAGGCAGACCGGCGTAGACAACACGTTCCTTGCCAGGAATTGGTGGTGTGCTCTTTATCTCGTTCATATAGATGTCCATGTCGTTCTTGAAACTTTCAAGATCGGTGAACGCTTCGATGTTGTAGGCAATGAAGTGGTGCGATGCTCCACCTTCACGGTTTGGACCAGCACCGGTTGCACCAAGAAGTCCGCACATGATCTCAACCCACACTCCCATGCTGGCGCCCTTGTGAGCGCCGTTCTCCCGTGAGCCACCGGTAGGCAGCATGAAGAACTCATCAGGGACAGGGCTTTCTTCGAGAATTGGAACACCGTCAGCACCTGAAATCCATCCAGCAGCTACGTCAACTCCGAGGCGCTTGGCAAGTGCGATCTTGTTTCCTGCAACGGAGCTCATTGACGCATCAAATATGAACGGGGCTTCGCTGTTGGTTGGCACAGCGACGGCGATAGGGTTCAGACCGAACATTGGCTTAGAACCATCGACTGGCAACACTTGCATTCCACCGGTAGTCATCGAGACACCGATCATTCCGTGCTCAATCGCCATTGCTGCGTGATATGCAGCTGCACCGAAGTGGCGACCGTTGTTTGCTGTGATCGTTCCAATTCCGTAGGTCTTGGCACGCTCAATCGCCATGTTCATCGCCAGTGGTCCAATTACAAGACCGTGTCCGCCATCGGAATCTAGCGTTGCAGCAGCCGGCATTTCGCGCGTGATCGTTGGATTGGGAGTTGGATTAATACCGCCTTCTCCAAACGACTCTACGTAGCGACGCAACATGTTGGAGACACCATGTGTCTCGATGCCTCGAATGTCGGCGTAGACAAGCACTTCGGCAGCCGTGTCAGCATCGTCAGCTGGCATGCCCATCTTTAGGAATATATCTGTGACAGTCGCGTGCATGTCTTCGATGTCGACATGTACTGCTACATCATGGGGTACGTGGAATCGTTCCAGCAAATTGTGCTGTCCCTTTCTAAATTTGTTCACCCGGCTTGATGCACCGGATCGATGGGCAATAGCCTTCGGATGAACGCGGAAAACCGGCGGAGTATACCTCTACTGCGCGCCGCTACGCTCCGATCAGGTTTGCAATCCAGTGTTTCTTTCGACTATTCACATGTTTTGACCGGTGCCAAAGGTTGCCTATTTACGTCGACAAGCCTAAATTCATCGAGCAATTTACTTACGAACTCTCAATACGGAGAATTTCAGATGCCTCAGGGCCTTACTACTGTATTTACAGAACCGGGCAAGCCGTTCGAGTTAGAAACCCTACCTACTCCAGAAATTGAGACAGGTGGAATCCTGATCAAAAACACAGATGCAGTCGTCTGTGGATCAGATCTTCACGTATGGCGAGGTGATGGGGATGGACCACCTCTTTCTCAACGTCGAATCCTCGGGCACGAGTTCACCGGAGTCGTTCACTCGCTAGGAAACGGGATCAACACAGACTCACTTCGTCGACCTTTGAAGGAAGGCGATCGAGTAGCTTTCCCATTTTTCTTCCCATGTCACCGTTGCTACAACTGCATTAGAGGCGAACACCACGCCTGTAAGTTTCGCTCCCGTCGCAACATGGTTGGACTCGACAAGTACAGCTACTGCAACGGTGGTATGGCTGAATACTTCTACCTCGAGCCGGGTCACTACGCGTACAAAGTTCCAGACGAGCTTCCAAGTGAAGCTGTTCCAGCTGTGAACTGTGCCCTAGCACAGGTTCTATTTGGACTTGAACGAGTGGGAGTCGCTTTTGGTGACACTGTCGTCATTCAAGGTGCTGGTGGGCTAGGTATCTACGCCACTGCCGTTGCCGCTGAGCGAGGTGCTAGCCAGGTAATCGTGATTGACGGGCAGCAAAACCGTCTCGACCGCGCCATGGACTGCGGAGCCACTTCGACGATTTCGATGAATGAATACCCAACCCCCGAATCACGTGTCGAGCGGGTGAAGGAGCTGACTCACGGTATCGGTGCTGATGTAGTGGTTGAGGTAGTCGGAATCGCAGCTGCTACTTACGAAGGTCTCGACATGGTGCGAGTAAATGGTTCGTACCTTGATATCGGAAATGTCGGAGGTGGGAGTCTCACCATTCCGGCAGGAAAAGTCATTGGCAATCAAACTAAGTGGGTAGGAACTGTCCACTACAACCCTTGGATAATCGAAGCCGCTCTTCAATTTCTTGTCAAAACCAAAGACAAGTACCAGTTGATGGACGTAGTTTCGGACACTTTCGCTCTCGATAAAGTGAACGAAGCATTTGAGTTTGCCGAATGGCAAGGCAAAGATACTGGGACACAGGCACAGCGTGTCGCTCTGCATATGGACTAGTTTGCAACCCAATCGAGTTAAATGAAAAACGGCGGGTCTTCTTCCGCCGTTTTTCAGTTAATTCGATTCGGCTGTGACGACTACGCTTTGTATGTCTCACGTAGCTCAGCATAGATTTCGGCGGTCTGAATCGTACCAAGCGCCAATGTGCTCGAAACGTTCATCATCTGGTAGCCCTCACCAATCCAACGTCGGCAGTCGTCAACATCTCCGAACGTCGTCGCGAGGTACTTCCCTGTGCCTTTAATTCGTTGAGCCACGTCAGTCATGATGTTCTCAACTTTAGAGTTGTGGATATCGCCACTAATTCCAAGCGAAGCAGAGAGATCGGTCGGACCAACAAGCAACACTTCGTAACCGGGTATCGCAAGAATCTCGTCTAGGTTTTCGTACGCCTCAACGCTCTCCATCTGGAGCAACAGAAGAGTTTCGTTGTTTGCATTGTCGATTACATCTTGCTGAGTGGCTCCAAGATAACCGGCAAAGAACGGCGCAATTCCACGCATACCTACTGGTGGGTACTTAGCCCAGTGAACAGCGTTTCTGGCGTCATCTGGGGTATCAATCTGAGGAACCATCACTCCCACGGCTCCGACGTCGTAAGCCTTCTTGATGTCACCGGGATTGTTGTAGGGGATCCGAATCACAGGTGCACTGCCAGCTTGGCGACCCTGCACTGCAATCGTTCCCACCGACTCAAATCCTTGCGGGGAGTGTTCCTGATCGATCCAGACCCAATCAGCGCCGGTTTGGTAAATCGATTGGGCAACGAATGGCTCGCGAGTGAACATGCTGGTCCCGAGAACTGGGTTGCCGGTCGCTAATTTCTGTCGAACATCACTTGGGTACATCGTTAGTAACACCTAAAAATAATTAAGCAATCGTGAGTAGCGGAGGCATCTTACGCCATTAATCGAAAGACGCGCTCAATCAATCCAGATTTGATAAATCTGAATTGACTGCCACGTAATCGGATATTTTGGAAGCCTCTAGAGACTCAAATCAACGGCGGTGCCGGAGTTGGCTGCCTTGTAGAGAGCTTCAACCACAGCAGTGTTTCGCATGCCGTCTTCAGCCGGGTATTCAGGCTTCTTGCCTGTCAGAACGCATTCCGAGAATTCATCGAACTGAACAACGAACCGATAAGGCGCGGGTGTTGAGATGATCTCAGTCTTCTCGCCGTTTCGACCGTCGCCCCGCTTGATGATAATCGGGCCTGAATCGTCAAACATTCCCGGAATCTCAATCCGGCCTTTGGATCCGTCAATCGTGATATAGCAACGGAACGGCTGCTCCATGTTCGTAGTAATGTTTCCGATTGCACCGTTGGCGAACTTCATTGAACCAGAGAATGTGGTGTCGATGCCCCAGTCGCCAGAGTCGTGCGACATCCCACGTACCTGTACTGGTTCTGCCGACATTACGAAACGTGTCGCATAGACGGCATAACAACCAGCGTCCCACAGCGCCCCACCAGCGAGTTCTTGGGAGAATCGGACGTTCCCGTCTGGTTCTGCAATGTTGAAGCAAAGGGCGGAATCAATCGTCTGAATTTCACCGATAGCACCTTCTGCGACCAGCTTGCGCGCCATTCGCATGTGTGGATTCCACCGGTGAGTGAACGCTTCGACAAGGACGACATTGTTTGCATTGGCGGCGTCGATCATCCGCTGACATTCTTCAGCCGACACTGCCAATGGCTTTTCGCACAATATGTGCTTGCCAGCTTCCGCGGCTTTGATGGTCCATTCCGCGTGCATACCGTTTGGGAGCGAGTTCACGACGGCGTCCATATCAGGATCAGCCAACTGCTCTTCGTAGGAGCCGTACCAGCGATCGATATTGTGCTTTTTGGCTGCAGCCTCAGCCTTGGCTGCGGTGCGTGACGAAACAGACACTATCTCGGAGTTCTTGGAATCGTACGAAGCAGGTAGATGGGCGTTCAGGCCGATCTGTGCAGTTGAAAGCAGTCCATAGCGAACGACATCTTGCGGCATATATTGTCTCCAAAGATCGATAGCGGATTAGGTTCGGTGACGAATGATACCGATCTGCCGCAAGCTGGCGAGCGAACCAACTGGTTATTTATGTAGTTCTATTCACCGAACAAGTACGATTTACCCGGATCGATGGTGAATCGCCCTCGCATGGCTGATCGTCCAAGAATCATTCGATATGCCATCAGGTGGCGATTCGCCAACGTAAGTTCAGCATCAAACTCTTCACCACCTAAGCTCATCTTGGTGACGATTACGGGACGGAGCTCACGCTTGCCGTTTGAACTGCGGATCCAACGGTGCGTCAATACTTTTGCGCTAACGCGAACAGCGTCCTTGCGACTTCGACGGCGCGGGTGGATTTCGAACGAGACCCATTCGCCATCGTCTCGTTGACTGAACCTCGGTCTAAATGCATGAATCGAGGAGGTTTGCGCACCTGAGTCTATTTTGGCTTTCACCCCTACGACATCGAATTCAGGAAATGAAACACGCTCGCGCCAGCCAATAGACTTCGGTTCTTTTCGACGCCTACGTGGAGTGACCATCAGGAATGATTCCTGCCATTCTTGTTGAACAGTTCAAGTTGTTCTTCAATGTGATCAATCATCAAGCCAGCTACGTCCACACTAGTTGCAGTTTCGATGCCTTCAAATCCTGGCGAAGAGTTCACTTCAAGAACCAACGGTCCCCTCTCAGAACGCAAAATGTCGACACCTGCCGATTCCAGACCATGCGCCCGGGTTGCCTCGCACGCGTATTCAATTTCAGTCGGAGTAAGTTCGACTTCATGAACGGTTCCGCCTTGGTGGAGGTTTGCGCGGAATTCAGCACCATCAGACACTCGTTCCATTGCAGCAACTACTTTTCCACCAATGACCAAACATCGAATGTCTCGTCCGTTAGCTTCTTTGATGTACTCCTGAATGAGAATGTTTGCTTCGACCTGTCGGAACGCATCAATAACCGAACGGGCTGCGGATCGAGACTCGACAAGTACAACGCCCATTCCTTGAGTCCCCTGCAACAGCTTCACAACGAGCGGAGGACCACCAACAGCTTCAATTACGCCGTCGAGGTCCTGTGTCTCTTCGGCAAAGCCGGTATGCGGCATCTGAACATCAGTTCTTGACAAGATTTGAAGCGAGCGCAGTTTGTCTCGTGAACGGCTGATGGCTTGAGATTCGTTTGCGGAGTAAACCCCCATCATCTCGAACTGCCGAACTACCGAAGTTCCATAGAACGTTCGTCGAGATGCAATGCGTGGAATCACAGCATCGAAGTCCAAAGCTTCACCGCGGAACAATACTTGTGGGTTCCGGGATGTGATGTTCATGTAGCAGCGCAGATAGTCGACTACTCGTACGTCGTGACCACGCACCTGCGCCGCCTCGACCAATCGTCGAGTTGAGTACAAACCCGGACCACGGGAGAGAATACCTAGTTTCATTATTTCTGGGAGTTTTCTTTCATTCGGGATCGGTCGATTTCGGTCAAATACGGTTCGATCTTCGATACAAATTCGGCAACGGTGTCATCAATCGACCCACTGTTATCGACTTGGATTTTCTTGTCGAGCACTGACCACTCAACAAGTTCATCAAATCGATTTTTAACTTTGTCGATATCGCCTTCAGAAATCACCATGTTTTCGTGAGGATCGTCATGCAATCTTTGGGCGATTACCGGTGTCTCAGCCGTCACATGCACAAGAACGGTTTCATCTGTGAAGTGAAGAATCGTTTGCTCCCACTGATGCTGAACTGTTTCGCGATCTAGTGGATGACCGGGATTCCCGTAGCCGTAGTACATCGGCCCATATACACCGTCTTCGATTGCCCCACCGATAACCATTCCGTCATCGTGATTATTAAATGTATTCGCCTGAACGTGATAGTAGAGGCTGTGTCGCTGATGCATTTCCTTGAATTTTGGAGATGCTGCGAGCAACCACTCCTGTTCTTCGAGAGTCGTATCGTCAGGGTGACCCGAAGTGTGCGGAATCTTCCAATGGTCGTGAATTAGTGAAAAGCGAACACCCATGTTTGCTTCCAGCCAGTCGTCGATGGCGTGTGCCAAGGTAGTGGTGCCGACGTATTCACATCCGACTAGGATCAATCGCATTTCGATTCTCCGTTGTGTTCGAGACTAACGTTCCTGCGGGTGAATATTACTCTCAGTTGGAGACTTCGATATTGATCAGGACCGATCCCACAACGATTCGGGCATAAAAAGAGACCCCTTCAGCAATGAAGGGGTCTCTTTTATTCTCAATATGGCACGCCCGGAGGGACTCGAACCCCCGACCCTCTGGTTCGAAGCCAGATGCTCTAATCCACTGAGCTACGGGCGCAGGAAAATGCCCCGCATCACGGGACTTCTTGCTCATTCAATCTTATCTGAGAGATCAACCGTTTGTAACCGCTGACAATCAGTAAAACTGAACTGAAAATATGGGGTGAGCGGAGGGAATTGAACCCTCGTCTCCAGGGCCACAACCTAGCGTGATAACCTCTTCACTACGCCCACCACAGGGAATCAACGCTAGCATCGGTGATACAAGCGGTCAATTTGAAAACACTTCATTTTCAGACTGCAATGCGGAACGATTCGGCTCGCTCATCTTCATTCAGATGCCAAACACATGCTGGCGTTTTGTTTTGCCTAAAACATACTCGCCAAATGGGGTTTTACTCCCCGAGTTTCATCGCCAGCTCGATCAACGAACGAGTAGGTACTCCGGTTGCTCCAGCTGGCATCCAACCTCTTGTGCTGTCCAACATAGAGGTTGCGGCTACATCAATGTGAACCCACGGAGTATCGCCAGCGAAATCTGCAATGAAGTGAGCTGCTGTAGTCGATCCACCACCGCGACCGCCAGTGTTTTTCAGATCAGCAATCTTCGAAGCGTTCTGGCGTTTGGTGACTGAGTCCAGAGGTAGCCTCCACATAGATTCGCCTACAGTCTTGCTCGTTTCTAGAACTGCATCTACAAGACCATCGTCGTTTCCGAACACAGGACTAACCCCATCGCCCAGAGCAACCCGCGCTGCACCCGTAAGCGTCGCCACGTCGACGATTCGAACGGCGCCTTTAGATTTGGCGTACCCAATCGCGTCCGCAAGAGTCAGTCGACCTTCAGCATCAGTATTGTCGACTTCGATGGTCATGCCGTTCATAGCGGTCACGACATCACCGGGACGTTGCGCCGAGCCACCAGGCATGTTGTCGGTTGCTGCACAAACGATGTGAACGTTCAGATTCGGCTTGAGTTGAGAAATGGCTTGGATAGCGCCGATTACTGAAGCGCCGCCACCCATATCGCCCTTCATTTTGCCCATGCCAGCTCCCGGCTTGATCGAGATACCACCACTATCGAATGTGATGCCTTTCCCGATTAGCCAAAGATTGTTTTCAGAGTTATCGGGATCGCCGTCATATGACACATGGATGAACTTGAGTGGACGTGGACCACCCTGGGACACACCTACATATGCCCCCATTCCCAACTTGGTCACTTCTGCTTCTTCTAATACAGTGCAAGCAAGACCGTTGTCGCTGGCCACTTTCTCGGCGACTGCAGCAAGATCTGCTGGTGAAAGCTTGTTTGCAGGTTCGTTGACGAGATCTCTCGCAAGAACTTCAGCTTGCGAATAAGCGATTGCCCTCTCGACCCCGGTATTGATGGAATCGATTTTCGACGCGTCACCTTCTATTACGGTGAGCGTTCCGACATCAGCTTTGCGTTTTTTATCTGTAGTTCGGTACTTAAGGAAACGATAAGCACCCAGCAAAGCACCTTCCACAGTTGCCTGTGCACCTGCCGTCGTATCGATATTTCCAATACCTATTCCATGAACGATCGTCGCAGCGTGCTTAACCCGGGCTGAGCGAAGTTTGCGGATAACGGAAGCCGAGACCCGGCGAATCCCATCAGTATCGAATGATTCACTCGACCCGAGTCCAGCAACCAAAACTCGTGAGGGCTTGAAAGACGGATACGCAGAGTTTGGTGTGTGTATTAGCGTCAGTTCACTAGCAGCACCGGTTATTTCTCCGTCTGTAATCAAGTCTGAAATAACGCCTCCGAGAGCTGAATCAACTGCACCGGTTGCGCCTCCGGGTGTGGTTACTCCTTCAAATAGATTAACCACTAATACATCTATATCGATTTCAGTGACATCACTCTGGGCGACTACAACTTCCAACAGACCATGCTCCTCAACTATTCGATACCCGACATCCGTGGCACAACTGCTGTGCTCGGACTGCGCGGTGATTGTATTTGACCCGTGCCAGCACCGGTGGCGCCGCGAGCAATCCGCGCGTAATCACGCGTAAGTGCTCACACTCATTTGAACTCGCGTTTTGTACCTAGTTTTGAACTTGTTCGAAACAATAATTAGGTAATAGCTAATAAATGAGTACGGACGTACCTTGTATGAAATACCAGAAGACCAATACGGTTCCGTGTGTCGAACAGCTGGATGGCTTACACCGCTCTCGCAGTTGCAGGGGTTTCAAGGATCCCAATTACATAGCCGTGGCCCGGGCAACCGGGCCAACGGCGCCAAAACGCATCGAGTGTCCGCTCATGCATAGATTTGAAATAAGACCAGGTGTGGTCTTGGAGGCGTCAGAATGACTACAGATAACAGTAGTGTGGCCGTAAGGCTTGTCAGCGATGGAACGTTCCTTTTGGACGGTGGCCCGATGTTTGGTCCAGTTCCAAAGATTCTTTGGGAACAGAACGCGAAACCTGACCGCAAGAACCGTGTACGCCTCGGTCTCAACTCTCTATTGATCAAGACTCCTGATGCCAACATCCTCGTTGATGCAGGTATCGGTAACAAAGAGCCTGAAATAACCCGTGAGGTTTATGGGCACTCTTCATCTAAGCTTCTGCGAAACCTACGTCACCAAGGTGTCAGCGCACGAGACATTAATTTCGTTGTGCTCACTCACTTGGCGTTCTCACACAGTGGTGGTGCAACTCGCCTCGACCGTGAAGGAACAATCATCCCTACCTTCCCGAAAGCAAAGTACCTAGTACAGCGCAGCGCATGGGAAGAAGCATTTGCCCCTAACGAACGATCTGTACCTGTGTACGGAACTGGCGTTGAACACCTTCATGTTCTCTGGGACAAAGGAATGATCGTATTGCTAGACGGTGACACAGAGGTTGTCCCTGGCGTACACACAATCGTTACTAATGGTTACTCAGAAGGTCACCAAGTTGTTTTGGTGAACACTGGCAGCGAGCGAATAATTTACCTCGCGAACTTGATCCCAACTCCAAACCACCTTCCCCTCCCCTACATCACAGCGTTTGACCGGTACCCGGATCAGTCGCTTGCGATGAAGAAAGAACTTCTCGACCGATGTGAGAAAGAAGGCTGGCTGATGGTATTTGCTCATGGTTACCACGAGACTGCTGGTTACCTCGAACGCCGTCACGGCAACATCGAACTTCGAGCAGTAGACTTCTAAACTACTTGCCCGTAGTTAGAACGTCTTTCCTAAAAGAGCCGTCCCTTCGCCCAGGGACGGCTCTTTTGTTTAACTCCTGGATGAGATCGCTTCCCGGTCGATTTCACATTGGTTTCCCAGTTGTCCCGTTCAACTAAGAGTATTGCGACCCTCGTTGGTATACTGGCCCAATCGTAAATTAATGAAGTCGACTTCCTCAGCTAGCAGGCAGTCGAAGCACACCCTTGCGTTGAGATCATCTCAGAGCAATGGCTTAGAGGTCACCGAATGACAAATCGCGTTGTTGTCACAGGAATTGGACTTGTAACCCCAGTTGGTTCTGATCGTAAAACCACATGGAACAGCCTTCTTGAAGGCAAATCTGGAATTGACTACATTTCCTTGTTCGATGCCGAAGGCTATGAAAGCCGAATCGCAGCAGAGGTAGACGGTTTTGATGCCGCTCCAATTCTCGGGCGCAAAGAAGCACGACGTCTTGACCGATTCGCTCAGTTCGCTTGCGTCGCTGCGTTAGAGGCATTGGAAGATGCTGGACTCGACATGGCGAACGAGGATGCTGATCGAGTTGGTGTACTCATCGGAAGCGGTGTTGGCGGGATCATTACGATCACCGAGCAGCACAAGATTCTTCAAGCTAGAGGACCAAAACGCGTCAGTCCGTTCCTTGTGCCAATGATGCTTGGTGATATGGCTTCTGGTCAGGTGTCGATGATGATCGGGGCCAAGGGACCTAATTTCTCAACCGTCTCAGCATGTGCGACCGGTACAGACTCAATCGGTGAGGCACTCGAAATGATTCGCCGAGGTCGTGCAGACGTCGTGATTGCAGGCGGGACAGAAGCTGCAGTATGTGAAATCGGAGTAGCCGGCTTCAATGCTTGCATGGCCCTCTCGACCCGAAACGACGATCCGCAAGCCGCCTCACGACCCTTCGACACTGGTCGAGATGGATTTGTTCTAGGTGAAGGCGCAGGGCTTGTTGTGCTCGAATCCCTCGAACACGCTGAAAAGCGTGGGGCCAATGTATTAGCAGAGCTTGCCGGATACGGCGCGTCCAGCGATGCTCATCACGTAACTCAGCCTCACCCAGAAGGTGAAGGCGCTGCACGGGCTATGAAATGGGCGATCGAGGACGCAAAGCTCGTTCCAGAAAACGTCGACTACATCAACGCTCACGGAACTTCTACTCCACTGAACGACAAATTTGAAACCATCGCAGTGAAGCGTATGTACGGCGACCATGCCTATAACTTGAAGATGAGTTCAACCAAATCCATGACCGGTCACCTACTTGGTGCCGCCGGAGGAATCGAAGCGGCATTCTCTGTACTTGCGATCAAGGAAGGCATTATTCCGCCAACGATCAACATTGATGATCCTGATCCTGAGTGCGATCTGGACTATGTGGCAAACACCGCGGTCAAGCAGGATGTGAACGTTGCCATGTCGAACTCGCTCGGGTTCGGTGGGCATAACGCCAGTCTCGTGTTCAAGAGCTTCCAGCAATAACTTCCGCTAACTGGTCGAGGTACGCACGATGACACTCGACCGAAAATGGCAAATTGCAGAGCCACCACCACCGGGATTCCGATTAGATCTTGGCTTTCTCGGTTCCGGTGTGCGCGGTCCTATACCCGCTCGGCTTTTGTGGAATCGAGGAGTCCGTACTGACTCTGACGTAGCCGAGTACTTTTCCTCAGGCCTCGATGATTTTCTCGATCCGCTCAGCCTGCCAGACATGGATGTTGCGGTACAACGAATTCACTCCGCCATCCAAAACGACGAAACTATCGGCGTTTTTGGAGACTTCGATGTCGATGGACTGACCGGCACCGCCATAGTTCTGCGGATTGTTCGATCCATGGGTGGCAAAGCCGTTCCGTACATTCCGAATCGCGAAACCGACGGACATGGCTTGTCGAATCAAGCAATCGACTCGTTTGCGGGTGCAGGCGTAAGCCTGATCACAACAGTAGATACGGGCTCGACTGCCGTCGAAGAAATCGCATATGCGAATTCGATAGGGATCGACACCGTTGTCACCGATCACCATTTGATCGAAACTGAACGCCCTGCAGCAATTGCTATCGTCAATCCACACTTGGACGGTGAAGACACGGAAGACTCAGTCGACTACTCGGGGGCAGGAGTAGCGTTCAAACTCGCCCAAGCACTGGCTTCCGTTGGCGGAAATGAGTTCCCAGAAGAACTACTGCCACTCGCTGCATTGGGAACGATCGCTGACATTGTGCCTCTCGTCTCTGAAAATCGAACTCTGGTACGTGAAGGCCTTCGAATGCTTGGGCAGACCGATTTACCGGGACTTCGAGCACTGCTCGATATCTCCAGGTCACCTGGAGCTTCAGGACGTCCGACCGCTGAACTGATTTCTTTTTATGTCGCTCCGAGATTAAACGCACCCGGTCGTATGGGTGACGCTGAACCTAGTCTCCAGATTCTATCGACGGACGATGTCTCAGAAGCACGGGCACTCGCCGATCGACTCGATGCGGACAATACGAAACGTCGGTCACTGAGTGAAAAGGCATGGGAACATGCTGCTACACAGTACGACATGCAGTCGGACGATCCAATAGTCGCTGTGAACTGCGATGGCTTTCCGATGGGTCTACTGGGACCACTAGCGGGTCGGCTAAACGAGCTGACCGGGAAGCCAGCTATTGCATACCAGCTGGTCAACGGTTTTGCCCGCGCCTCTTGTCGTTCAAATACGGTCCTCGATCTCCACGCCACACTCTCGCTTCACTCTGAAAAATTTGAACGATTTGGTGGACACGCTAGAGCTGCAGGATTTTCTATAAACAACGAACTACTCCACGATCTACTGGATGAAATTAGGAAGCATGCAGCTTGGGGGGCACTCGGTGCGCCTGCAGTTCCCACGCTTCATGCAGATGCAGAAGTAAGACTTGAAGATTTGACCGTATCGACTTGGAACTTCGTTTCAGCGATGGAACCGTTCGGAGAGGCCAACAGAGAACCGGTTCTCATTACCTACGGTGCGATCCCGCTCGACGTCCGTACGGTCGGAGTAGACGGCAAACATCTAAAGATCAGCTTTGACGCGGATGGTCGACGGATTGAATCGATTGGTTTTGGTCTCGGTAATCGAGAACTCGGGTCAGGAGCCGTCGACATCATTTACCAGCTAAGGTCAGAGGTTTGGCGAGGGAAAACACGCCATCAGCTAGGTCTGAGGGACATCCGACCGTCGAATAAGGGCTAAGCCGTGAGTGAACTGACTATCTAACCCTTCGCTTGTTCACGCTGCTTGTCTCTCTTGCGCCTTCGAGCACCACGATTGTCTGCGTTTGGATCGATGTCCAGACTGTCGTCCGACCAGCGTACTTTCATGATCATGTAAGGAATCGTAAACGCGAGAACTGCAATGGCGATCAGGTGTGCTTCTTGGAAGCCCCAGAACTTTACATCATCGGTTCTTAGGTACTGGATCGAGAATCGACCGACTGAGTACCAGCTGATGTAAACCATCCAAATCGCGCCAGCAGGCTGAAGTTTGCCTTTCAGCTTAGTGATCACGAACAGGCCGATCATGTTCCAGATGATTTCGTAGACCACCGTTGGGTGTACTGGACGATTGGGGTCACCGAAGAATCGTTCTGCTCCTAGACGCCCTGGGCTACTCGGATGCGTGAAATACCAACCCCATCCGGCGTCGAGTGCACGGGACCAATGCTCACCGTTGATGATGTCGCCAATACGTCCGATAGTCTGACCGACAAACATTGCTGGAGCCGCAATGTCCATGAGACGGCCGACCGGAGCCTTTGCAAAATAAGCGTAGAGAGCTCCAGCGATCCATCCACCTAGGATCCCGCCCCACAGACCGATTCCACCTGACCAGATCGCTAGAATCCGTCCAGGATCGTCACTGTAGATCCCCCAGTTGTCGAATACATGGACGAGTCGAGCACCGACGATTCCGCCTACTATTCCAAAAATAGCGGTGTTGTACACGAGATCTTGATCGAGATTTTCCCTGATCGCGGCTTTGCCGACCATCCAGATGGCCGCTGCTACTCCAACAAAGCTAAGGAAGCCGTGCCAGCTAAGCGAGAAGCCCCCGCCTGCGACGATATTCGGGTTGAACGGTATTTCGATTGCTGCAATGGGCATTTAGTAGTGCTCAGACCTTCAGGTAGTTCCAAACGGAACAAGTGTTAACGCTGCTAGTGGGATGAAAGTTCGTCAAATGTGGTTCATCTGTATCGAACGAGTTTACGCACTATCGCGATTCTAGGTTTCGCCTCCGAGGTAAGCAATCGTATTTATCTGAGCTATTTCCGCGCTAGCCGTAGCTTTCGGGTTTATTCAAGCAATCCGTGATACCAATGGGAAGAGTTCAGTACCGAAAATAGCAATTCCGGTCAGACAAGCAAAATGCAGCTAGCGTGCTTATTCGAATACAGTGGTTTGGAAGCTCGATACGCCTCAAACCTTTCAAAGAGTCGCCAAACTGAACTCCGAACTAGAAACGTTTATAAATTATTTAGCCGTCGAACGAGGGTTATCTACTCACACGTTGTCTGCGTACAGCAACGACCTAAACGCGCTCGTTTCTTTTATGACCGAGAAGGACCGGGAGACTCAAACCTGGAAGCAAGTTCAGGAATCTGACCTACGAGCGTACTTAGATGACCTCGACGATCGAGGCTACTCGACGGCGACAAAATCACGAAAGATAGCTTCGACAAAATCGTTCTTCAGATTTCTGAAAGAAGAACAACTCATCGAAGAAAATCCGATGAGCGGTGTTCGCCAACCTAGAGCGGGACAATCGCTACCGAAAGCATTGAGTATCGATGAGGTAGATCGTCTGCTCGACGCCCGTTCAGATTCAGATACAACCGAAGAAGCAAGAGATATGACGATGGTCGAGCTCATGTACGCGGCGGGACTACGCGTTTCTGAATTAGTCGGGCTAAATATTCGTGACGTTGACCTTGACGCCGGTACTGTACGCACAATCGGAAAAGGGTCGAAAGAACGGGTCATCCCAATTTATGACACGGCTGTCGATTCGATCGCTGAATACATCACCTACTCTCGACCTGAACACTCTCGTTCCGAATCTGAAGAAGCGCTATTTTTGAACCGCAGAGGTGGACGCCTAACGCGACAGGCATACTGGCTACGCCTGAACAAACTTGCCATTAAGGCTGGAATATCGTCTAAGATCACTCCACACATGCTGCGACACAGTTTCGCCACTCACCTTTTGCACGGCGGTGCGAGTCTTAGGCACGTTCAGGAATTGCTCGGTCATTCGAGCATAGCGACGACGCAAATATATACTCACCTTTCGGACGATCATGTTCGTAGCGAGTACGCCAAGGCTCACCCCCGAGCATAATCTGGTTTTCGGAGGTCACAATGACTGTCATAACGATTGAAGGACGACTCGGTGCAGGCGGTCCGGATCTTGGGCGGCTGGTCGCCAAAGACATGGACCTTGATTTTGTCGATCGCCTCATGCTCGCGGATATCGCGAAGAAGGTCGGTTCGACCGTAACTGCTTTGGCAGATCAGGAAAGTCGGATCCCGTCGCTCGCAAACAGGTTTGCGCAGACGATTCAGCGGATGCTTCATCGGTCAGCTGTCGCTGGAATGGGTGGTGATCCCTATTTCGGCCCTGGAATCGAACAATTGCTCGCTCGCCCGTATTCCGAGATGGAAGAGGCGCCTCACACCAGTGCTGAAGAGGTAGACGAACAACATTTCATTGATACCGCGGCAGAAGTAATCAACGACCTAGCGGAGATTGGAAACGTCGTTATTCTTGGACGTGGTGGTGCTGCGATTTTGCACGACAATCCAGCCGTCATTCGCGTCGGCGTCGTCGCCAAAATGGAAGATCGTATTACCCGAGTCCAGCAGCAGATGAGGCTGGAAACGCCTGAAGAGGCTGAATCACTGATCGAACACACCGATTTAGCGCAACATCGCTACTTTGAGCGTGCATTTGATTCGAGCCCCATCGATCCGTTCTTGTATCATTTCATGTGGAACACATCAGACGTGTCGCTGGAGTACGCCGCACAAGTAACGGTCGATGCCGCAAAAGTCATGTCTGAAAAGGGTCTGAAATGGGCTGATTCAACATTCGCCCAATCAGAACCAACATCTGAATAACCTAACTAGCTACTGCAACAGAACGTAATGCCAAAGAACACTCGAAAAAATCGCCGCGCATCAACACCTAATGTTTTCGTGCAGTCAAATCGACCGAACGACGACAATGAAAGTACGCCCCCTGCGCCTTCTAGCGATGGCAATGAGGCAGCACCACAGGCACGAGCACGTGTTCAACGAACAACACAACGTGCCAGCGTGCGATCTGAGATTTACACCCGCTCTCTATCAGCAGAACTGAAGAAAATGGGTGCGCTCTCCGGCATGGTTGTAGTCGCACTCGTCGTTCTTACTTTCGCTCTATAGTTCAGGGCGTACCGGAAGGTACGTATACCAGGACATTTAGAACTACATATTGAGTCATTTGAGATGGCCGCCCTATAATTTTGTACGGGCGGCCTATTTTTCAATTGCCAGCAGCCACACGAACATTTTCAACACGACTCGCAGCAGTTCCCCTAAAACCCGGGGTATACATTCATCGCGACTCCGAAGGAAAAGTTCTTTACGTTGGTAAGTCTTCCTCGCTACGAAATCGGCTGCGATCTTACTTTGGTTCAAAAAAGAATCTTGACGCCAAAACCACCGAGCTCGTGTCTCGTATTGCCGACTTCGAGTTCATCGTTACCGAGTCAGAACAGGAAGCGCTGCTCCTTGAAAACTCGCTAATCAAGAAGCACAAACCTCGCTTTAACGTCAGGCTCAAAGACGACAAGACCTACCCTTACATCAAGGTCGATCTCGCCGAAGATTTCCCTCGGGTTTATGTCACTCGGCGCACCGCCAACGATGGTGCCCGGTATTTCGGCCCATTTGCCTCAGCGGGTAGCGTCCGCAAAACCCTAGACCTGCTTAAACGCCTGTTCCCATATCGTTCTTGCACAAAGGCGATCACAGGAACCGATGACCGACCATGTCTTGAGTTTCATATCAAACGCTGCGTAGCGCCGTGCACCGGGTACGCGACAGTTGCTGACTACTCGAAGGTCATCGATCAAGTTCTCATGTTCTTAGAAGGCAACACCAAAGAAGTTGTAGCTGAGCTGGAGACAGCGATGCTCGATGCCTCTGAGGGGCTTGAGTTCGAACGAGCAGGTGCGCTTCGTGATCGCTTGAAGGCGATTGAGCGCGTCTACGAGGGGCAGAAAGTCGTTGGACTAGGGAAAGAAAACCTCGACGTCATCAGCGCTGCCTATGGCGGTGAAGAAGCATGGGTCGAAATTTTCTTTGTTCGCCAAGGCAACTTGATCGGTCGCGATCATTTCACGATGAGTGGCACACGTGACGAATCTGGCAACGAAATTCTTGCCAGATTCATCGAACAGTTCTATTCATCTGCATCACACGTCCCACGAAGGATCTTAGTGCCTGAGAAGATCACTCGTGAATCGGTAATTACTGAGTGGCTGGAAACTCGTCGTGACGGACCTGTGGAAATCACAATTCCTCAGCGTGGTGCAAAACGTCGTCTGGTGCAAATGGTGAGCGACAATGCCGCTCAAGGCCTTGAGCAGCTCAAATTAAAGTGGATTTCAGATACAACTCGAATGGAATCGGCGATGTCTGAACTGCAAGAGCAGCTCAACCTACCAAAGCTTCCACAACGAATAGAGTGCTACGACATTTCGCACATTCAGGGTACGAATACTGTCGCCAGTATGTCTGTGTTCCAGGACGGCAAGCCACTGTCCTCTGACTATCGTCGTTTCAAGATCAAGAGTCATGATGTGAACGATGATTTTGCCTCGATGAAAGAAGTACTCACACGTCGATTCAAACGACTCAAGAACGCAAGAGAGGGCGGCGAAGAAAACGCTAGCTTTGCAGCATCTCCCGATCTGGTGCTGATCGATGGTGGTAAAGGGCAACTTTCGTCAGCAGTGGAATCGATGCTGTATCTAGGACTTCAAGATATTCAACTTGCCTCGATTGCAAAACGGGAAGAGGAAATCTTCCTGCCCGACGCCGCCGAGCCAGTAATAATGCCTCGGAACTCTCAAGGGTTATTCCTGCTCCAGCGAGCAAGAGACGAAGCACACAGATTTGCAATCACTTTCCATAGAAATTTGAGAGGTAAGGCTTCGGTTAAATCAGCTCTTGATATGGTGCCCGGCATCGGCCCCAAGCGGCGTAAGATGCTTATTCGTACTTTCGGCTCTGTAAAAGGTATTCGTGAGGCTTCTGAAGAACATATAGCCGCGGCACCCGGCATGACAGCGAAAGTCGCACGGCAGATCAAAGAGCACCTATAGGCACCAATGCAAGCAGTTTCTTTCCCCGGATATGGTCGCGCAGAAATAATTGAAATCCCTCGCCCTGCCCTCCAGACCTCTAGCGACGCTATCGTACTGGTCACCACGGCGGGTATTGGACCATGGGACGTGGAACGCTTCTTGAGCGTCGGTGCCGAAAACGTAATTCCTGGCGGAGAATTTGCCGGGTTGGTGGTCGAAACCGGTGAACATGTTTCCAATATCGAGCTAGATGATCTCGTTTGCAACACGGTCAATCATGCCGTTGCTGGCGGTGGAAGTGAAATATTCGGAACACGAGCTTTGCCGGGCGGTCACGCCGAATATGTTCGTGTACCAAACGCCGATTCCACCCTGACGAAAATCGCAGCGTCAGGTGAAGAGCGCGCGGTATTGGCAGGAGGCGTCGCCGGATTAGGTGTCAACACAGCGGCTTCTGCACTGATCGAAGCCCCCGACGGAAAATATGCAGTTGTCGGTTGCGATCCAATAACAATGACTTCTCTGATCGCTCTGAAAAATGCAGGCGTTGGAGATAGGCTGATCGCTGTAGAAGATCACACTGCGCGTCGCACTCTTGCATCTGGATTTGCTGGAGGGGTATTTGAAAGCACAGATGCATTGCCCGAGCATGAAGCCAGCGTCGTAATTGTGGGCTCGGTCCGGGAATACCCAGGTTTCGATACCGTTGCGAAACTGGTTAAACCCGGTGGTTGCATCATATTTGCTGAGCCCTATGGTCTGACTCGGGCGACAGAAGCAGGCATCACATTCCCCGAAGGTGTGATGATTTCTTCGGCAGCTTGGCCAACTAACGAAGATGCTAAGAAAATCGTCACAGCTATGCAGGTTCGAAGACTCGATCTGACACCGTTGGTTTCTCACGTGATTCCGCTCGACGAAGTTCAGGACGCTTATGAAGCCGCAGCCAACGCTTCACAAGGTGTGCAAAAAGTACTTATCAAGCCGTGAATCGAACTGCCTACTAGCTCTGACCTGAACGACTTGTGAAGTCTCTTGGTGGCGTTGGGGTCGCCTTGCCTTCTGCTGCATCAATAGCGGCAATCAGCTGCCGTCTGGCCCATAACACAGTCAAAGCAGCGTCTAGATTCGACAGCGTCTCCGGCAGAGACAGTTTTCCATCAGGTAAACCGAGTTCAATCCTATCGCCAACAGGCAACGATGGATTCTCAACCGCCTGCGATACACCGGGATCAGATGCACTTGGTTTTTCGAAGTTCGATGGCACCGCAGGTTCGAGCATCGATTGCCTATTTACGTGATTTGGAGAAGTATTCGGTGCCTCGGTCTGTTGCGCTGCGGAAGTCAGATTGTCCCCACTCGCAGCATCCTTCGACAAATAAGGTCGCGCCTCACTAAATATTCGATCAATGAGCGCCAAACGGCGGGAAACTTCAGTCCTGTTGGCACCCGACAGTTCCTCGAGCAGTACAGCGAACCGATCGGTGGCGTAAGGCTCGTCGCCCAATCGAGTCGACATCTCGGTGAACAAAGCGACGTTCCCGGCAAGAAGTCCACGTGCATCCTCACTCTCTTTCGCTGAGAGAGGCGTAACAGCCCTCAGACCGTCACGAGTGACACGAACCCTACTTCGCCCACCAGCAACGCCCCACATGCGAAGGGCGCCAAGGCGGGCAGAAAAGGCACCACCGCGCTCAGACATACCAAGCGAACGAGCTAATCCTTGGCGAGAAACCTCACCTGCGAATTCCCTGGCTATCTTCTGACCAAGTTCGATACTTTCTATCAAACCGATTTCAGGGAACTCAAACTCACCTAGTTTTGCCATTATTTACCGCTCCTAATAGAGCACGATTCGATCGAGTAGATCGACGGAGAGACGCCTGACCCTTACAACGTGAAGCTGAACTCGCTTTAGGCTTTTACAGCCCTGTTAGCAAGTATTATTCACCCAAGCGCATTGCCTGTATTCACGCTGCACATTACATCAACACGCTGCACTATACGCCGCCAAGGCGCTGCGCCGCAAGCGGAATAGAGGCGCAACGGTGCGCTTTGGTCGTCATTACCTGTTCTCGTGTTGCTCAACTGGTGGCTCGTTCTTACGTTACGCGGCGTAATCGTCGTCGAACGTAACGAAAAGTAACGAGATGAAATGCTTCTCGTGAGCGCGGCGCTTGCGAGAAGCATTCTGCAGCGAATAACTGGAATCTGAGCTCGTAACAGAGCGTTTGCAGGCACATAAACCACACCTGGGCAGCTTAAACATGCCTCTGACCCGGCTTTAGGTTATTCGGTATGGATAAGAAAGCTTGTTGAGTAGCAGAGCAAAACTACATGCGCTTTGCGTCGCGGCAGTAACAAATAAATCCAGCTGAATACGGCCGAGAGCGAGACCTGGTACCGAGTGTTTGATCCCAGACGGCACATTGTCTCACGTTGTTAAAAACGTCGTCGATGTTGGCCACAGCAGCGCATAAACTAAGCACTCTATTTTCACGCCGGTATCAGTGACTGAGTTTGCATTCGAAATCGCCGAACTCACAGCGTAAATCCCGAGCGATTACGGCGGCGCAATCTAAATCAACTCTCCAGCTTGTTTGGCGTTGTATTTTGCATGTAATCCGGTTGTAAGAAACAGGCATTTGAACTCAAAAATAGCCGATGTAGATTTTCCTGGCATTTTGGTGGAATTTGATCAAACACCTTAAGAAACTACAAAAAAACAGCGCCACTCAGACAGTGCTGAGCAGCGCTATTTCGTTGTGATCTCACCACCGGCAATCTGGTGCAAAGTCGCACCAGATTGCCGGTTAATTTCGAGGTAAGTTAACTAGTCGTCCTGAGACGTTAGACCACCGATATTTCCAAGCATTTTCGTCAGCTCTAGCGGGAGGATGAACTTCGTTGAATCCCCTGCCCCAAGCTCTTTCAAAGCGTCAACGTATTGCAAGGTCATAGTGTTTGCATCGACCCCTGAAGCAACGGCGTGAATTGCCTTCAGAGCCTCGGCGTAACCGCTTGCACGCAGTACTGTAGCTTGCTGGTCACCTTCAGCTGAAAGAATTTCAGCTTGGCGAGCACCTTCGGCTTTCAGGATTGAAGACTGCTTTTCACCCTCAGCAACCGTTATCGCTGCCTCTTTGGTTCCATCAGCTTCAAGAACGACGGCTCGACGTACCCGCTCAGCTGACATCTGACGGTTCATCGCATCCTGGATCTCACGTGGCGGATCGATCTCTCGAATCTCAACATTTGTGACTTTGATGCCCCAGCGTTCTGTTTCCGAATCTAATCGAGAACGAAGAACTTCGTTGATTTTGTCTCTTTGTGAGAAAACGTCGTCGAGATCCATCTCACCGATAACTGCACGAAGAGTCGTGGTTGCAAGACCAACTACCGCAGATGTGTAGTCCTCGACCTCAAGAACTGCCTTTTCAGCGGTATTAATCGAAACTCGCAGATATACGAGGAAATCGATCTCGATCGGTGCGTTGTCCTTCGTGATGTTGGTCTGGCGAGGAATATCCAGAACCGTAACTCGAGTATCGATCTTTTGGATCTGGTGAATGA
>JBDQHW010000018.1:0-50409 GCA_040264655.1 Dehalococcoidia bacterium
AGGATTCAGTTGGTCGTAAATCCGAGATAATAAGTGGTAACGCTATCGGGGGCAGGTCATGGTCGCTTAGGCTAAGAGAACCGATTGAGGAACTCGGGAGCGCAGGGAACCAGTCGTAAGAATTACAGCCAACTGGGGTGGACAGTGGCGGTCGTCGGCGTGCTTCAAGGCATGATCATCGTTGAGATTGTACGAGTGAAAGAAAAGTTCAGACTACTCGGACAAACCTTCGTTGTTGGCCTGTTCGACGAGACCGAGTACCGCAGGCAACAGAAGTCTCTCGAGTGGGAACTTGAATCGTTGCTGATTCCAGAGGTTGACGCAGCAAAGGAAGCGGGACGGTTACTGCAGGACATTCCAAGGCTGTGGGCGGGAGCGACGCTTCAGGAACGGCACCCAGTTGCTGACGACTGTCTTGGATGCTGTGTATGACGACCTGAAGGGCAGTAGGTCGATTGTGTCGGTGAAAGCGAAACCGATTTTCGATGTAGTTCTCGGGGTGACTGATCAAGCATCTTCGACAGATTGGCTATGTAATTCGCGAGCGGACAATCCAAATGTCGAACGCAGTGTTGCGCAACGGTAACGCACTCGCTCTGGGAACGAGAGATGAGGTTCTATCCCTCTAACCTCACCGATGAGTGCCTGTATATGAGTTAGCTGTGACCGTGTAACACGACTTGAAATCTAGCGTAGAGTCGGGCCCAACCGAGCGAAAAACTCATCCGAAATTTCTTTCGCTCGCTCGTACCCTTCAAATGTTCCACCGAAAAATCCTGCTTTAATCGGGCCCCATTGATCACGCATGGAATTCGCTTCGAGCGAGAACTTTGTTACGGCTGACATTCGATCTCCATTCGTGTCCCGCCGCCAAGTGAATCTCCCGAACGGAACCCACGAGGTGCCTGAAGTCTGATCTCGATACAGTTCGTAACCGTGGTTCAGGCACATCAAGTACTCGAACCTATCAAAAAGATCATCCGGTTCCAGACCGACGGAATTGACGGTTGGTATGTACGAATCCATCTGTCGACGAATTCGGTCACTCTGAGGCGTATTTCGCCCTCCAAGACCAATATTCTTCCATTGACGATAATCTCCTATTTGCCACGGATTCAGAATCAATCCGAGTTGATCACCATCCGCATCAGGAACGTTGTACGGCGTGGCCATAAGAGTTCGAAGAAGAGCGTAGTTCTGTCGGGAGACGGCATTCAACCCGAATGAGTAGAAGGTCAGTACTGCAGGATACAACGACAGTTGCAAAAGAGATTGAGATCCACTAGTGCCACTTCTTAATGAAGTTAATCTTTGGATCAAATATTGAATTGATTCGACTCTATCGAACTGAAGCCACTGTCCCAATGTTGCAGCAAGATGACTCGGGAGTTCACTGTGCTTTTCGAACGACTCGACTCGTTGTGCAAATATCTCGGTGGTGAAGGTGCCCGATGAAGCGTATTCGTCTGCACTAAGTTCAAGTACTTTTGCATCCGTGAGATTTGTAACCAAATCGCTTAGAGAAATTGCGCCATTCGGGTCGGATATATGTCGCTTTGCTGATGCAACAACGACGTCAACAGTAGATGGGGCCGGCGTACTAATTTCACCAAGAGTTTCAATCTGTTCGTGAAGTTTCGAGAAAAACTCATCAGAACCTTCGATTGGAATCTTTGTGGCTCCTCTTTGATCAACCAGCCGCTGTGCAGAGTCAGTCAATGCTCCTCGATGGCACCAATAGATCGAGTACCTACGATTCGGCGCACGCTCAATCGCTTGCCGCAGCGCTATATCCCAGTCACCTGACCACCCACACACGATCAAACCGAACTCGTCGAATATTCGATCAAGCAGGGTATTTATTCGATCGTCGTAAACTCCCAGTTCGCTCTCTGTATTAAGTATTCGAGTGTCCTGGTAATCGCCATTTACTTTGACTATAAGATTTTTAGCGTGAGTCAATGGAATTGCGCCAGCCGTCGAATCAGCAGTGGAGATAACTGTCGGATTGATCGACAAATCTTGAAGAGCTTGCTCTAACAAGCGATCAAAATTAGTTGTGATGACCACTCTGATAATTCCCTGAGCCATTAATGAAGCAATAGACCGATGGGCCGCTGTCGGAAGTTTTATCCCGTCCGTGCGTTCGGTAGGACTCGGCTCGAAAAAGGACTTCAGTAGACCTTGGCGCTCGCCTGTTGCTGGCGTCAGTCGCTCAAGCAGAGCCGAGTATTCAAGGTTTTCACCATACTTTTCTAAGTACCAGGTTTCGGGATCGTCTGGCATCTCCTCAGATTCGAGAAGTGCTAGTCTGCCGACTAGATCCTTTGTCACTTCCCAGCCAGTTGGGATTCCAGCACTTCTGGAGAT
Source organism: Dehalococcoidia bacterium (assembly GCA_040264655.1). Classification (GTDB taxonomy): domain Bacteria; phylum Chloroflexota; class Dehalococcoidia; order Lucifugimonadales; family Lucifugimonadaceae; genus Lucifugimonas. The sequence goes on from JBDQHW010000018.1 coordinate 2,371, forward strand.
ACCGGAGCCGAGAAGAAGGGCGAATACACCAGGGTTTGATTGAATGCTAATGGCAGCTGCGTGTGAATGATCTTCGGTCATGCCTAGTCTTCTACTTGTGTCTTACAGAATCCAAGCGGCTGTGCCAATTATGCACTAGTTCCGCATACTCGCTAACCGCAGCAGCAGTGTACCTACGAAGCATCAATATATGCGACGCATGCCGTAGTTGCGATCTCGAACTGGATACGTCCTGATTGCAGCCCGCTACGACAAACCAAACACCGCCGGACCCAATCACTGGTTCGATCTTGATCGAGTTCTCAAAAGTTCTTTCGAACTTCACTCATCCGACTCTATGAGTGAATTCTGAAATTTAAAGACAGGTGATTTTGAGTGTCAGCAATAGAAATGCCCTGCCTTCAATGAGAAGACAGGGCATTTCTTGTGTTCTTGGTGGAGACGGGGGAGAGTCGAACTCCCCGTCCAGAAAGGTTTCCGGTTTGACTTCTACGAGTGTAGCCGTCGGTTAGTTTCTCGTCGCCGTACCCGCCCCATCGGCGTAGCAAGCGCAGCGACCAGCTAGTGGAGCCTTAGTTGTTTGTCACTAGCTACCCAAACAACGCAGCCCGGCTAAATGTCTTTCGTTCTTACCCCGCCAGGCTGGGGGTGAGAGGAAAGTCGCTACCCTTTAGGCAGCGAGGGCGTATTCACGTTCGCCGTTTACGTTTTTGCCGCTTTTTACGTGGTGCACGGCGCCACGACCCGCGATCGAGCGGTGATCTCCCTGTCGAAACCACGCGTCCCCAAGTACAGCTGTAAGTCTATCGCTTCCAGTCTTACAGGTGAATGGTTATTTCTACGAGGGCAGGGTAGCGCTAGCTAAATCTTCGAGCGCATTGCTCGGTCCATCTCGCGTTTGGCGTCACGCTCTTTGATCGTGTTCCGACGATCCACCTGTCGTTTACCTTTGCCAACGCCAATGAGTAGCTTGGCTACGAGGTTCTGGATGTAGACCGTGAGTGGCACGAATGTTTGACCATCGCGGTGGGCCTGGTCGTCAAGGAACTGAAGCTGCTTCTTTTTCATGAGTAGCTTCCGCGAACGGGTAGGGTCGTGCTGTCCATGCTCACCGGCAGGCGCGTATTGAGGAATGTGAGCGTTTTCAAGCCACGCTTCACCGTTCTTGATGTAGACGTAACCTTCGGCGATTCCCATTCGCCCTTCACGTGCTGACTTTATCTCCGAGCCGAGCAACACCATTCCCGCTTCGATCGTTTCACTGATGAAATAGTCGTAACGAGCGCGTCGGTTTGTGGCAAGAGCGCGTTGTGTGTCGGTGTCGGTCATTGTTCAATCTTATTCAATCATTCACCAATCAGCGAGGAGAGTTCAACACTGAACCAATAAACATTGCTAGGTCAGGGCGTTTAAAACTAAGCCCTCTTGGGTTGCAAAAGGGCTTAGTCGTGTACCTATATATGTGAATGCTGAGATCGTTATGGAGCTGCCGTAACTTGACCGATTTGAAAGTCGAGCTGTTTGATAGCCGCTTCAACTTGCGGATCTCCACCTTCGGCAGTTTGAGAGTTCAATCCTGAACCCGCTTCCTGATCAAATTCAACCACGACATCAGGTTCTATACCAATTTCTTCAATGATTCTCCCGTTTGGTGTGAACCATCGCCCAATCGTCAGGTAGACACCGCCGCCGTTCGAAAGGCCCCGAAGCAAGTTTACACTTCCTTTACCAAATGTGTTGGTACCGATAGCTACTGTGCGGCCATGATCTTGCAATGCGCCGGTTAGTACTTCAGATCCACTGGCGGAGAAGTTATCCACAAGCGTTACAAGCGGAATTTCTGGGAAGCTTCCGCCTTTTTTGACCTTCCAGTCTTCACGTTGTCCCCGAGAGTCGACCTCGTAGGTGACTAGACCTTCAGTCAGGAACTCTGATGCGACGTTCACCGTTGCAGATAGTAGTCCCCCCGGGTTGCCTCGAAGATCTAGAATGATGCCTTTGGCACCTTCGTCGATGAGTTCTTGAACACCTTCACGAACCTCTCGAGGAGTTTCTGCCGTGAACTGCGAAATTCGAATACGCCCATAGTCAGTATCAGCCACGTTTGTGACCGTGACGCTCGGATCGTCGATCGTGTCTCGAGTTATTGTTATGTCAACTGGATCAAGGCTTCCAACATGCTCAACAGTCAGAACTACGTCTGTGCCTTTTTCGCCACGAATTTTGTTGACCGCTTCTAGCACACTCCAACCAAGAGCGTCCTCGCCGTCAACGGCAAGAATTCTGTCACCGGCCTTGATTCCAGCTTTCTCGGCTGGAGTGTTTGGCAACGGCTTTGTGATGATTACACCGTTTCGATCTGGCGACGCCTCGACCTGAGCTCCAATACCACCAAAGTTTCCTTGGAATCCATCCTGGTCGATTTTGAACGTGGATGGAGGAATGTACGCCGTGTATCGGTCGTCGAGCGAATCGAGCATACCGATCACGGCAGCCTCAGCAAGAGCGTTCGGATCGATGTTTTCTCTAACAACATATTCACGGACAAGAATTGAGTAAGTCTCCCAAACGATTTGGAGACCGTCAGGGACGGCTGCAGGCTCGTCAGCGATAGGTTGAGGCGTCGGAGTCGCTACGGAGCCGTCTGAGAGGATGACTGGTCCATCATTCCTATCGGATGGGCTGTCTGCGTCGGAACCGCTACATGCGACAGTAATGAGCATTGCAGCCATGGCGATTGCAAATATGGCGGCATATCGTGACGAAGTTAAACGAGTGGACAAGAAATACATATTGCGAGTTGTGCCAGCGTGGTGAATGGACGGATCAGCAGTCCGAAGACTACCAACGAAAATATCTATCTCATCGAGGATACGCTCGGAACGCACGTTCCGATGTACGGTTCAACACGTAAATATGTAGGAGGAAAGTGGTGTCACTGGGAATACGCTTCTGAAACGCACTCTCTAATTTACATAACATTGATAGTGCGACAAGAAGTGTTGGTGAAACAAGCTCTGCCCTGCGCACGGTTGTATGCCGGCAAATCCTAGACTTCGTTACCGATCAGATCGGCCGCAACACCCGAACCAACGGCAGCTACTTCTGCTTCGATGGAATCTCTGAGGTCGGTCATGCCCCAGCCTTTGATGGCGGAGGTCGTCACGACTCGGGCGAACTCTGAAATATCTATTTCCTTGAGCACGCTGAGATCCAACGGGTCATCTGCGTTTTCAGTGACAAGATCCAGTTTGTTCAATACAAGGATCTTTGGCGTATCCCCTATTCCCATGTCAGCGAGTTGGTCGGAAACAACTTGTGCCTGCTCGACTGCGTAAGGACTCGAAACGTCGACTACCTGTAGCAACAAGTCAGCTTCAAGAGTTTCCTCAAGCGTTGCACGGAATGCAGCTACCAATATCGGCGGTAGCTTGTGAACGAACCCTACGGTGTCACTGATCGTCGCTTGAGTTCCCGACGGTAACCACATACGTCGAGTGGTCGTGTCGAGCGTGGAGAACAATTGGTTGCGCTCGATGACGCCGGAGGAAGTGATTTTATTAAACAGTGCTGATTTGCCGGCATTCGTATAGCCAACCAGCGAAACAATCTTGGCGTCACCACCAGTACGTTGGAGTCGTTGCTGATCGCGTTGAGACTGAACCTGCTTAATTTCTTTCTTGACTCGAGAAAGCTTGCGACGAACTAGTCGTCTGTCAGTTTCAATCTGGGTCTCACCAGGTCCTCTAGTGCCAACTCCACCTCCGAGACGTTCAAGGTGAGACCACTGACCCGCCAGCCGAGGAAGAAGATATTCAGTCTGTGCAAGCTCGATTTGTAATCGACCCTCACGAGAACGTGCCCGCTGTGCAAACACATCCAGAATCAGCGCCGTTCGGTCGATTACTTTTACGCCGAGCTTATCCTCGAGAGTCTTCTGCTGATTGGGCGACAACTCATCGTCGAAAATCACGGTATCGACTTCTGTGTGTTTGACGGTGTGAGCCAGTTCCTCGATCTTGCCTTTGCCAATATAAGTTGGCGAAGGCTTGTTCATAGTTTGTGTGAACCGATCGATAGGGTTGGCACCTGCGGCCCGAGCAAGCTCGGACAGTTCGGCCAACGAGTCATCAAGGTCCCAGTAGTCGCCCTGACTACGCACGTTCACACCCACAAGTATGGCGCGCTCTCTGAACGGGCCTGTGGAGTGAGTACGTTTTTTTGCCATATGGGCGATTCTGTTCCTACTAGGATCGGACTATGAGTTGATCCGCAACTGTGAAAGCCTGCGTAGTCCTTCGTCGATCTGGTCATCAGGAATTGTCAACGAAAGCCTAATGTAACCCTCACCACCAGGACCGTAGCCGTTACCTGGAGTAACGACCACATTGACCTCGTCGAGGAGCTTCTGTGCATATTCTGCTGATGAGTATCCCGCCGGGATCGGCGTCCAGATGTACAAAGCACCCTTCGGAGCTACAGCTGGAACACCAATCTCGTTAAGTACCGAGACTACCTTGTCGCGGCGCTTTCGATATACCTCGTTATTGTTATCGAGCCACTCTGTCGGTAGGTCGAGAGCAGCAATTCCCATTTCCTGATTTGCTTGGGAGAGTCCCGAGTCGATATTCGACTTAACTCGCATCAATGCGTTGACCATATCCGGGTTTCCTGAGGCAAAACCAACCCGCCAGCCGGTCATATTTGCAGTCTTCGACAGTGAATGGAACTCCATGGCTATATCCATGGCTCCCTCTGCCTGAAGCACACTCGGGGCTACATATCCGTCGTAGGTGACTTCTGTGTATGCCGCATCGTGAAGTAGTGCAATATCAAACTCTTTGCAATAGCGAACTGCCTCGTCAAAGAAACTCAACGGGGCAATTGCACCGGTTGGATTGTTTGGATAGTTGATCCAAAGAGTCTTTGCTTTTTTTGCTACGTCAGTCGGAATATCATCAAAATCGACAAGGTAACCGTTGTCTTCTTTGAGTGTCACGAAATGGGTTGTGCCGCCAGCAAACATGGTTCCGATTTCGTAAACCGGGTAGGCAGGATCGGGGCTGATAGAAATGTCGCCGGGATCAATGAAACAAAGTGCCGCGTGGGCTATGCCCTCTTTCGCACCGATTAAGTTGATCACCTCGGTTGCGGGATCAAGCTTTACGCCGAACCGTTCGTCGTAGAACTGCGCTACTCGCTCGCGAAACTCAGGGAGGCCTTCACTCTCGGGATATTTGTGGTTAGCAGGTTTCTTCGCACCTTCTGCTAAAGCATCGAGAACGGGTGCCGGGGTCTGCATGTCAGGGTCACCGATACCGAACGAAATAACTTCAATACCTTGAGCTTTTTTAGCAGCGATGGCTCGTGATATTCCAACAAATAGGTAAGGAGGCAGGTTCTCAACTCGTTCGGCAAATTTCATTCGATTGGGTCCGTGATTATGAGGTTTCTAGCTAGCAGAGGTTTCTGATGGCAATCAATCGTAAACGAGGAGATCGTTTCGTGTGATTCCTGCCGTTCGAGCAGGACAGCAATGTAGGTGTTAGTCGGGCCAAATTCCAGTGAACACTTCGACCGCAGGTCCTTCAAGGAACGCCTCACCTGCTTCGTCCCATGAGATTCGGAGTACGCCGCCATCGACAATTACGTCTACGGCGTCGTCTACGAGTCCGTGTGCCCGGGCCGCGGATGCAGAAGCTGTTGAACCTGTTCCTGAAGAAAGCGTTTCTCCCGCACCGCGTTCAAATATGCGAGCTCTGATCTTCGACCGCGAGATGACATTTACGATCTCGAAATTGATCCTGTTTGGGAACAACTTATGACTCTCGACATGTGGTCCCACTTCGACTAGCGGGAAGTCTTCGACAGATTCATCCATCACTGCTACGGCGTGCGGATTACCAACAGCAAGGCACGTAACTTTGAGTTCGCGATCGCCTGCTTGAATTGGGAACGACTTGATGATGTCTAGATCACCTGTTTTCGAGGTGTCGACTGGAATTTCAGATGGCACGAATGTCGGCACGCCCATGGCAACTTTGGCAGCGATCATTTTATCGCCTTCCATCGTTGGCCAAACTGTTCTCACACCACCACCGGTTTCAACTGTAAGTCCATCATCGCTCGGTAGTTCAATCTTTCGGTCGATCACAAATTTTGAAAACAACCGGATGCCGTTGCCGCTCATCTCTGCTTCTGAACCGTCGGGGTTGTAGACCCGCATCCTGATTTGAGCGACTTCTGAATCCTGGACAAGCACGATGCCATCCGATCCCACACCGAACGCTAGAAGGCTCATGGCTTTCGAAAGGGCGCCCCAGTCTCGGTCAATTCCGCGACCATCGACTGCGATGTAATCGTTTCCTGCTCCGTGCAATTTTGCGAACTCTACGGTCATTTTTTCTCCAGTGTTGCCGACATTATCGGTTGAGTAAGTAAGTGATTCTATTTATATATTCGTGAAACTGCGAACTTGGAGCTCGCTCTACTACTTGTTGTTGTGTATTGGTCGTGGCGCTCTGGAAAAGATAGCGTTTACCAATGTCAATCGTGCCATGATTTAACTTCGCCGACGATCAGTTTTTCTATTCGGTCTGGCTCATGAGTCATATCGAACCAGTTAATCCGGTCATCGTCTCGCTTGAACCAATTGCTCTGCTGACGAATCAGACGATTGGTCGCGACTGCAGTCAATCTGACGGCCTCATCAAGGTCGTAATCGCCTGCGAGATGCCCAATCATTTGCCGGTAGCCGATTCCGCTCAACGCACGACCTTTGTCTGCATGTCCGGCATCAATAATTGTTTGTACTTCGTTAACCCAGCCGTTCACCAACATCGATTGCAAACGAGTCGTGACTCGCTGGTGCAGTACTTCTCTATCGACGGAGAGTCCCAAGAGATACGAGTCGAAAGGTGGATCCTCTGGCTTACGTGGACCAATATCACCATCTGATTCACCCGCACGAGCTCGTTCGACGGCGCGAATTACTCTGCGCGGATTGTTCAAATCGGTCGAATCTATGACATCAGGTGCGATTTGACGCAGTTCAGAAACCAGCGACTCAATACTACTTTCTTCAATCTGTTTTTCGAGCTGAGCACGGAGCTCAAGATCTGGTTCGATCTCAGGCACTTCCCACCCTTCGATCAGTGCCCAAATGTACTGCCCTGACCCGCCAACGACTATCGGTAGCTTTCCTCGTTCAATGACTTCGTCAACAGCTGAACGGGCCTTGCTTAAGAATTCAGCAAGGCTGAAATGATCATCAACATCAAGGAAATCGAGGAGGTGATGCGGGACATCTCGTCGTTCGTCATGAGTTGGCTTTGCGGTCGCGATGTCCATTCCACGATAGAACAAACGAGAGTCGGCGTTGATGACTTCTCCGTTCAACGCCTGAGCGAGTTGAATCCCAACCGAAGTTTTTCCCGTTGCCGTAGCTCCAAGAACGGCTACGACTTTTGTCTTATTAGAATTGTTCACGGAATTTCTGTCTAGCCCAGCGCGAACTACTTTGTTCCAGCTGATTCGATCAATTTGGCGAACTCATCGGCTTTCAGACTTGCGCCACCGACCAGAGCCCCATCGATGTCGGGTTGTGCTAACAGTTCTGCAACGTTCTCAGAATTGACGCTGCCGCCGTATAAGACTCGAACCGAGTCGGCTGACCCGGGTGAAAGCTTCCTGACGACCTCACGGCATACAGAAGTCATATCCTGCGCTTGATCAGATGTTGCCGCTTCTCCGGTCCCAATCGCCCAGACCGGTTCGTACGCAACTATTAGCGAATCCCACGCTGAGAAACCGTGAAGACTGCATTCAAGTTGTTCAGCAACAAATTGTGCCGCAGCACCCGACTTCCTAACCTCGAGATCTTCTCCGATACAAAGGATCGATGTTAGCCCTGCGTTTGCTGCCGAGATCGCTTTGGCTGCAACTCGCTGCGATGTCTCACCGTTTAATGCGCGCCGTTCGGAATGACCAACGATTGCATGGGAAGCGATTCCGTTTAGCATCGAGGCGGATACTTCTCCGGTGAAAGCCCCGTTCGAATTAGAACTGACGTTTTGCGATCCAACCGAGATCGTAGATCCACTCAAGGTTCTGGAAATCTCAGCGATCGATATGAACGGTGGGCAAACAATTTTATCCACACCATTGATCGCATCGCTCAACTTGAGTATTTCCTTGGCGAGTTCCAGACCAGACGCTAGGTCGGTATTCATCTTCCAGTTGCCAGCAATTACTGGAGTGCGGTTTGCCATGATTGAGTTCCTAAGTTCTACAGATTGTGATCAGTCAGTTTGTAACGTCATCGAGAGCAGCGACGCCGGGCAGGGTTTTGCCTTCTAAGAATTCGAGTGACGCACCACCACCGGTTGATACATGAGAAATCTGATCGACAAGATCCAACGATCCGACTATCTCCGCTGTTGAGCCGCCACCAATCACCGAGGTTGCCTTTTTGTTGGCTGCCACAGCGTTCGCAACTGCTTTGGAACCTTTAGAGAATTCAGCCCACTCGAACACACCCATCGGCCCGTTCCATATGATCGTGTCCACCAGGGAGATGATCCGTGCATATTCTTTTGACGTACGAGGTCCTATGTCGAGAATCAGTCCGTCAGCAGGTACATCGGTTGCTTCACGGACGGTCGGAGGCGAGTTTTCATCAAATTGGGGCGCGGTCACTACGTCCGCCGGAAGCACTACATTGGCGCCTCCTGAACTCAGCAACTCTCTCGCCGCAGTTGCATCTTCTTCCGTGACTTCAGCGGCACCGCCCGAATAGCCCTCTGCAGCGTAAAAAGCTGCGACCATTCCGCCACCAACCAGAATGGTGTCAACTTTTTCGGCTAGATGACGAAGAACTTGAATTTTGTCCGCGACTTTTGCACCACCGACGACTGCCACAGTCGCTCCGGTTGATCCTTCGAGAGAACTACCAAGCATCTCCAGTTCACGTTCCATTAACAGACCGGCGAAAGCTGGAAGGTGATCTGCGATTCCGGCAGTGGATGCATGTGCTCGGTGAGCCGCACCGAATGCGTCATTTACGTAAATATCTGCCAGAGAAGCGAGATGCTTTGAGAATTCTTCACTATTATTTTCTTCGCCGGTCTCGAATCTTAAGTTTTCGAGAATTGCGCACTGACCTGGAACTAAGTGCTGTACGACATCGATCGATTCGTCGCCAAACGGACCTTTGGCATCGAGAACTTCATCATCGAGCAATTCTGACAGCCGGAGTCTGACCGAATTAAGTCGCATCTCTTCGGTTACTTGACCCTTTGGACGACCAAAGTGAGAGCCAAGAATGATTTTGGCTCCTGCTTCTCGAAGGAGATTTATGGTTGGCAGTGCAGCTCTGATGCGAGAATCATCAGAAATAACTCCGTCTCTCAGTGGGACGTTGAAATCGACTCTGACGAAAACGGTCTTACCTTGGACTTCTGCTTCTCTAATAGATTTTTTGTTCATTTGACGGGACGGTTTTGACAGTACTTAGCCGACGATCAATTTGGCGCTATCTATTAACGCTTGTTTGTGATCTGGCGCCATTTCAACATCAGATAGAGCACCGATAGCTTCTTCGACCAGACCCTCGATTTGAGCTTCTGCGAACGCTCGGCTATCAGTTTCGGCAAGAATCGATGTCACTTCGTCTAGGTCGGCGGGGTCCAGAACCCGTTTCATAAATATCTCGCCAAGTCTTCGACGAGTCGTTGGTGTTCCATTTTCAATGGCGTGTGCGGTTGCCAGAGATTTCTTCTTCGACTGCAGCCGACCACGCTGAACCTCTGTGCGCTCAGTTCCCGGAGCAGGCCACAGTGCTTGCAGATCGATGTTTAGGTTTTGCGCCGTTCCCAGGGCGTTTCCATACCGATATAGTGCGTCTATCACAGTATCGTCGGCAGCTGCAGCTATTCCTCCGAGCTTGGCAGAGATTCCGTATAGCGCACCATGCTTTCGAGCCACGGCTACAATTTCATCGACGCTTACCGCTGCGCGTTCTTGATAAGAGATATCGAGATACTCACCCTCACAAACTTCGAGCGTCGCCGTGTCGAGCGATTCGAGAGCCAGAGAAACATTTCGTGGATCTCCGGCCGCTCCACCAGCAGAACGCTGTTCGAAGATCGACATTCGCGCCATAGCGTGAATACCATCGCCAGCGTTTATCGCTTGAGCCGGCCCCCATGACCACCAAATTGTTGGCCGATTATTTCTTTCGGTGTTGGCGTTCTGGACGTCCTCATGCACCAACAAGAAGTTGTAGAGCATTTCAACTGCCACCGCGTACGGCATTGCTGTTGCGTTATTGCCCCCAGTGGCGTTCGCGACCGACAAAACTAGATGTCCATGAGATCGATCCTGCACGACGGCAGGTTCCGGTTCACCGTTTTGATCTACCCACCCAAGGTGATATGCCATCATTTTGTACAGCGGCAGTTCGCGGGCATCGACAAACTTTTTGAGAGCAGATTCAAATTGAGTTGAATCGTCGGCAGTAAGGCCGGGCAGGGTTCCCGTAAATGACAATCAAGTTCTCCGAAAATTGGGATAGCGACTTGTCCGAAACAATGCGCTTGCAAGACAAGATGATATTTCGAACGGAATAAGGGTAACGGAGTGCGATCAGTTCACCACGATATTGCCGACGATTTTCTGCAGGGATCCAACACTGATGTCACCAAGCCGAAGCACAACAATCTGGTTTTTCTCATATTTGATTACTGTGCTCGGAGCGGTACTGTCCCCACATGGAGAATCGATACAAAAAGAGATTTGATCGTTGAATACCTGATCGACAACGGCCGCTTCCTTTATCGGCTCCCGCCCGGTCAGATTGCAGCTTGTACCAGTGATTGGGACTCCAGAGCGATCGATCAACTCCCTGGCAACTTCATTGTCGGGTACTCGAAGGCCGACGGTCCCGGACCCTGCGGTTACGACCTCTGGAACAGCGTTAGATGCAGGCAATACAACTGTCAAAGCGCCTGGCCAAAATTCACCGGCTAATTCTCTCAGTGGTTTAGGAAAATGGTTTGACAGCTCATCGGCCATTTCAACATCGTTGATTAAGAGGGGAACCGGTGTTCCAGGATTGCGCCCTTTAGTCGTGAAAACGGCATCGACCGCGTTGGCGTCGAGACCGTTTGCACCCAGAGCGAAAAATGTGTCTGTCGGGAACGCTACGAGATCACCACGTTGAATTGCATCTGTGGATTGGCTCATACCGGCTTCATTTGATGGAATTAGCATCGAAATATCTTAACGTTTTTGAATGCCGATTTTTCCAATTTGTTCCGTCAAAAATATTCCAAATTGGCGGTGACGCAACCGGCGGGGAGAGGTAGATTTATCTTTCAGGCTTATACGGACGCAATCGCATGGCGCGCCAATCAGGTGTGGCGAGGTGTCCAGAATGGCATTTGGCTAGCCTGTTCTGCTAAACCGACCGGGGAACTATGCCATGGCTCAAAACCCAACTGATGATTCGTCTCGACGAGTATCCACCTCCGACGATGTTGAGGTAGGAACCTATCTCGAGATTGCGCAAGCTGATCAAGTTGCTGGGGGTAACCCGCAGGTCGACGAACGGATGAAGACGATTGTCATCATCGACTTTGGTTCTCAGTACTCTCGTTTGATCGCCCGGCGCGTTCGTGAATCGAATACTTTTTGCGAAGTTATTCCGCATGACGCAGGTCCAGAGATTCTGGACGATCAAGATGTAATAGGAATCATCCTGTCTGGTGGTCCGAACAGCGTCTACGACGGTGATGCACCAATGGCGCCAACGTGGGTGTTCGAGGCCGGTGTTCCAGTTCTCGGAATTTGTTACGGAATGGGATTACTAGCGCACCAACTGGGCGGGAAAGTTGAAGCAGGGACCGAACGTGAGTACGGACATGCCGTGGTTCACAAGGACGGTCCAGAAAATGTCCTGTTCGATGGTCTAGACACTGAAGTTACCGTCTGGATGAGCCACGGTGACCGCATCGAAGTTCTGCCCCCAGGATTCCGGTCGATGGCATATACCGAGAATTCTCCTATCGCAGTGATGGGTAACGAAGAAGGCACATTCTTCGGAATCCAGTTCCACCCAGAAGTGGTTCACACCCCACAAGGTGCGGAGATTCTCAAGAACTTCGTATTCGGAGTATGTGGAGCTGTCGGCGACTGGACCCCTGCTAATTTCGTTTCCGACACGGTTGCTCGAATTAGAGAGCAGGTCGGTGACGGCAGAGTTATCTGTGCACTGTCAGGTGGTGTGGATTCGACTGTGGCTGCTGCTCTTATTCACAAAGCGATCGGTGATCGGCTTACATGCATATTCGTTGACAACGGTCTTATGCGAAAAGGAGAAGCCGAACGAGTGCAAAATGTGTTCGCAGCTCAGCTGGGCGTGAACCTGATATTCATCGATGGTACCGAGCGGTTCTTGAGCGTTCTGAAAGACGTTTCAGACCCAGAGATCAAGCGGAAAGCTATCGGCGCTGAGTTCATCAAGGTTTTTGAAGAAGTGGCGAACGATATCGGTGAAGTGGATTACCTCGCACAAGGTACGGTCTACCCGGATGTAATCGAAAGCATTAGCACCACTTCATCCGCCTCTCACGTGATCAAATCGCACCACAACGTCGGTGGGTTACCTGAGCACATGGATCTTTCCCTTGTTGAACCACTCAGATACATGTTCAAGGACGAAGTGCGGAAGGCTGGACGAGAACTCGGTCTAACCGCACAAAGCGTCAACCGTCAACCGTTCCCAGGTCCGGGTCTAGCGATTCGAATTATGGGTGACGTCACATATGAGAAGTTGGAAATCCTTCGGGAAGTCGACTGGATCGTCATCGACGAGATTAAAAACGACGGACTGTACGACAAGCTCTGGCAGTCGTTTGCGGTGCTTACAGACACTCGAACAGTCGGCGTGATGGGCGACAAGCGAACATACCAGTATGTCGTGGCGATCCGAGCAGTGACCAGTGATGACGCCATGACTGCTGACTGGGCACGTCTGCCCTACGACACCTTGGCTAGAATCTCGAACCGAATCGTCAACGAGGTCGAAGAGGTCAACCGAGTCGTGCTCGACATCACCAGCAAACCACCGGGAACCATTGAGTGGGAATAACTCCACTCAATGAAACGCGTTGTCGTCGAATTCTGATTGAGGTTTAGTTGAAAGTTCTATTGGTTGGTTCCGGTGGTCGTGAACACGCAATGGCGTGGAAGCTCGCCCAAAGCAAACAGTTGTCCGAACTATTCATTGCACCAGGCAATGCCGGCACAGCCGAAGTTGGAACCAACGTGGATATCGGCGTCGACGATCACGACGAACTGATTGCATACGCGACGGAACAGAACTTCGATTTGGTAGTCGTCGCTCCTGACCAACCTATTGTCGACGGTCTATGTGACCGGCTTCGGGCAGTTGGATTCACAACATTCGGACCGTCCGGGGCTGCTGCGCGGATTGAAGGTTCGAAGATCTGGTCTGACAACCTCATGACCAAATATGGCATCCCTACCGCCGAATCGGAACCTTTCAGTGATTCTGGTACAGCGATGGAGTTCGGTCGAACCAAACCGGAAGGCACTTTAGTGGTGAAAGCCGATGGCTTAGCTGCCGGTAAAGGTGTAATTATTCCTGAGAGTTACAAAGATCTCGATTCGGCGATCGTCGGAATGCTCGATCATGGCGCTTTCGGTGACTCCTCTTCGAGCATTCTGCTTGCCGAGCGGATGACCGGACCTGAAGTTAGCGTGTTCGCCTTCGTCGATGGAGAACACGTATCTGCCGAAATCGCCGCATGCGACTACAAACGTGCCGGTGAAGGTGATGTCGGCCTCAATACCGGTGGGATGGGGTCATACGGTCCACCAGAATTCTGGACTGACGAACTTGCGACCCAAGTTCGTGAAGAGATTCTGGAACCTGCCGCTAAGGCATTGGTAGCTGAGAAGAGCTCATTCTCAGGTGTGCTCTATGCCGGACTGATGATTACACCTTCTGGTCCAAGAATTATTGAATTCAACTGCCGTCTTGGTGATCCTGAGACCCAGATTCTTATGCCGATGCTCGAATCTGATTTTCTTGAAATCTGCCTGGCAGTCGCCGAGAACAGACTTAGTGAGCTAACCGTTGATTGGTCGGATCGACCACACACATTCGTAGTGGCTGTTTCTGACGGATATCCGGGTTCATATGACACTGGCGTCGAGGTCACTGGTATCGAGGCTGCCGCAGCTCACGGTGTCGTGTTCCACGCTGGTACCAAGGTTGATGGCAATGGCGCCCTTTTGACGTCTGGTGGTCGTGTACTTGGAGTTACTGGCACTGGTGAAACTATCAGTGATTCACGAAATGCAGCTTACGCTGGAATCGACGAGATCTCGTTCGAAGGTATGAAGTTTCGAGCTGACATAGCAAAACGTGCTGTGCCTCCGAACAAGCAGGTATAGAAATGCCTTCTATCAACGTCGTTTTTGACTTCGACAGCACTCTTGCTACCTCCTTTATCGGTGGAGAGATGTACCGCGATCACGTTCCTGAGGATGATGAAAATCGTGCCCGTCAACGATTCCTGTCCGATGCCACGTCGTTGCGTGAATATCAAGAAGAGATTTTCAATCTTGTCGACGAATCAGTAGCACAAATGTCGAAGCGGGCCTCTGAGGTGACTGAGATTAGACCTTTGACTCAGGAAGTGTGTCAGCAGGTTTGGACTTCTGGTGGATCCGTTGCGGTAGCGTCTGCCGGTCTGGATTTCTATATTCAGCCAGTATTGGACAAGGCAGGTCTAGAACAGATTGATGTACATAGTGGAAAAATAGTCTCGAATCCTACGGAGCTTCCTCCATTTCGATACGATTACCCCTCGTCTTTTCGAGACACATGTGAAAGCGATGGAGTCACTTGCAAGTGTGCGGTTGTAAATCACTTGCGGGATGACAACGGTGGTACTGAGGCCGAAGTTGTATTTGTGGGTGATGGCGACACCTCTGATGCTTGTGCCGCAAAAAATGCCGCCGATACTGTTTTCGCTACAGGCAGATTACTCGCCTACTGCAATAACAACGGAGTTCCGGCAAAGGAATTCCACGAAGATTTTGAACCCCTACTCAGTTATGTCCTGAGCAAAACATCCCCAAACGGAGCTCGATAGACCAGTGATCCCTCGATATTCACGACCCGAAATGAACGCTATATGGTCGGAAGACAACGCCTTTGAGCTTTGGCTTCAGGTAGAAATCGCCGCCTCACAGGCCTGGACTGACGAAGGCGTTGTCCCGAAAGACGACATGTCGAAGATTCGTGGGGCCAAATTCAATCGTTCGGCATACGATCGCTGGTTCGATGAGACTAAGCATGACATCGTTTCGTTCACAAGGGCCGTTGGCGAAAGTCTGGGACCAGAAAGCCGATGGGTGCACCACGGACTGACTTCGAACGATGTGAAAGACACAGCCCTCAGCATGCAGCTTGCCCAATCGTGCGATCTGCTTGATCGAGGACTAGTTGAGCTGCTTAACGCACTACGAGTACGTGCTATTGAGCACAAGGACACTCCTTGTATCGGTAGGTCGCACGGAATTCACGCCGAACCCATGAGTTTCGGAATGAAACTCGCGTTGTGGTTCGCGGAGATGAACCGCAATCGAGACCGCTTAGCCGCAGCTCGAAAACGTGTCGCCGTAGGAATGTTGTCGGGCCCAGTCGGCACATTTGCTTCTGTTCCACCTGTAATCGAAGAGTCAGTGTGTGAGCAGCTCAACCTCTCACCTGCAGAAGTATCAAATCAGGTAATTCAGCGGGATCGACACGCCGAGTACGTTCAGGTGCTGGCACTCATCGCTGCAACGCTCGACAAGATGGCAACTGAGATTCGAGGATTGCAGCGCACTGAGGTTCGAGAAGTCGAAGAGCCTTTCGGAAAACCAGGGTACGTAACCAAAGGGTCGTCCTCGATGCCCCACAAGCGCAATCCTGAGCTCTCAGAGCGTATTTGCGGGCTTGCACGACTAATTCGAGGCCACTCAATAACCGCCCTTGAAAACGTCGCTCTTTGGCACGAACGCGATATCTCACATTCCTCTGCTGAACGTATGGTCTTGCCAGACGCCTCACTTGGACTCGACTACATCATGTCTTTGATGACCGGAATTATTAAAGATATGGTCGTTCACGAAGATCGAATGATGCAGAATCTCGAATCCACTCGTGGCCTCGTATTCTCGCCTCGTGTGATGCTTCTGCTTGTGGAACGTGGGGTAAATCGAGACGCCGCCTACGACGCTGTACAGCGCAACTCGATGCGGTCTTGGGATGAAGAACTAGATTTCCGCGAGCTCGTCAAATCCGATCCTGTAGTTTCAGAAAAAGTTTCTGCTGAAGCTCTGGATGACCTGTTCGACTACAACTTCTACCTAGGCCACGTCGATCACATCTACAAAAGAGTCGGAATTACGGAGGCTGAAATTGCCTGAAGCTATATTCGAGACGAACCTACCCGGCCTTCTTTACCGAGGCAAAGTACGAGATACCTACGACTTAGGTGACGACCGTCTACTTATGGTCGCATCTGACCGCATCTCTGCCTTCGATGTCGTGATGAACGAACCCATTCCGGGTAAAGGTGTAATTCTCACCCAGATGTCGTCTTTCTGGTTCGACATAATCGGCCACGTTATGCCGCACCATGTGATCGCTACCGCTAGCGACGAAGTTGCCATGGCTAATGTCGAACGCACTGGTGCCTTGATAGATCTGTCGCCAGAACTCGCTCGTAGATCAATGGTGATCAAAAAAGCTGAACGACTTGATATCGAATGTGTGGTTCGTAATTACATCGCTGGTTCGGCGTGGGCTGAGTATGAAGAATCGGGAACAATGAACGGACAGCCGCTGCCAAAAGGTATGCAGGCAGCTGAACGGTTCTCTGAACCCGTATTCACACCCTCAACGAAAGCGGAATCTGGCCACGATATACCAATGACCCCGCAAGAGGCCAAGAATCTTGTTGGCGAAGAAATGCACTGTGTCTTAGAGCAGAAAAGCCTCGAAGTTTTTCAAGTGGCTCATGATTATGCTGGCGAACGCGGGATGATTCTTGTCGATACAAAATTTGAGTTCGGATTTGTGGATGGTGAACTCACAATAATCGACGAAGTACTTACTCCAGATTCCAGTCGTTACTGGGATGTCAACGACTGGGCGACTGGGGATTTCCCACCAGCTTTCGACAAACAGTTCCTTAGGGAATGGCTGTTGGGCACTGATTGGAATCGAGAACCACCACCACCGACACTACCCGAGGGGATTATTGAGCAAACCCAAGCGAGATATCTTGAGTCTTATCGACGACTCTCGGGCAAGTCACTGGTACTGTAGATAGCTCTTGAAATTACTGGCACACATTTTTGTGTGACAAATGGAATCGCATGGCAGACACAAACCGCAAAGCAACAACTCGTCCTGAAAGCCGCCGAGGCATGACAAAGGGACAAATTCGAGAAGAACGACGAGTACGAAGTCGGGCACGTCAGCGTCGGAAACGATCGTTGCTCATGTTCGGTGGAATACTGTTCGCAATCGTATTTATTGCAGCATTGGTGGTCTCACCGAACCTGACTCCTCAAAACTCAGGTGGTGGCGGAGTCAACACTGGCGGACACATCGCGTTAGACCCGGACGATGGTCGAGGTCACATCGATGGAAACACGCCGTATGCTGACGCCTATTCAGTTGTACCAGCGACATCAGGTCCGCACTGGGCTGGGGCGACCACACCAATTGGATTGCCTTCACCTGCCCGTTGGGGACGTTATGACGGGGTAATCCCAGATGAGATTCTGATTCACAACCTAGAACACGGTGGAATTGGTTTCCACTACGACTGTGAAGACGAATGTCCTGAAATTGTTAAAGCCCTCGACGACCTGCTACCGCGAAACCCATCGCAGTACATCATGGCTCCGTACCCAGGCTTGCCTAGTACCATCGCTATCACAGCATGGCGGCACCACTTGTACTTGGACGAAGTCGATGTCGATCAAATCCTCGATTTCGTCGACGAATATCAGGATCGGGCACCTGAAAGCTTGATTCAAAACCAGTACTAGGCTTCCAAATCGCCTGATCCTAAATTATTCGACCAGCACGTCTCTGATAAAGAAAGTCACGGATGATTCTCGCAAAGATTCACGTAACGCTTAAACCTACGGTCAACGACCCTCAGGGTCTGACGATTGCGCGTGCTCTTAGACGGCTCGACTTTGATTCAATTGAATCTGTGCGAGCCGGGAAGTACTTCGAAGTTAAGATCGACAGTAACGATACCGAATCAGCCAGTTCAGACGTCAAGGCTATGTGCGAAAAGCTGCTAGCCAACTTGGTGATAGAAACCTTCACCTATGAACTGGAAACTATCTAGGTAGCACCAGTTCGTGCACTCAATCCGGTCTAGTCGGTAAGTGTGCCCTTGGTGCTTGGAATTCCGTCTGGGTTCCGTTCATCGATACGTGATGCATCGCGAAGTGCACGTGCGAAAGCCTTGAACGACGATTCGATCACGTGGTGCTCATTCTGTCCTGCGAGTACGCGTATGTGTAAGCAGAAACGACCTTCGACAGCCATCGCCTCAAAGAAGTGACGTGCCATATCGGCTGGGAACTCACCAATGTTGTTGTCGCTTCCCATGTTGATGACCGCATAGCCACGACCCGACAGGTCGAGAACTGCGTGCGTCAGAGCTTCATCGAGCGGGCAAGTTCGATCCGCCATACGCACGATGCCCTTGCGGTCACCAAGCGCTTGGTCGATTGCTCTACCTAGAACGATTGCCGTATCTTCAACGGTGTGGTGAGATCCCGTTTCGAGGTCGCCATTGGCTTCGACCTTTAGGTCGATCATGCCATGTCGAGCGACCTGGTTCAGCATGTGTTTAAGGAAGCCGATAGGTGTATCGACTTCTACTTGGCCAGTTCCGTCTAAATTGACAGTAACTGCAATCTTGCTTTCACCAGTCTCGCGAACGATAGTTGCGACGCGAGCTTCTTTTTCGGACATGCCTGTGCCTTTGGTCTCACCAGATGTGCGCCACAAAACTTTTCTCAGGCGCTTATAAAGATGCTAACCGGGACGGTACGAACTAAACAACGCTTCTGAGTGCGTCGATTAGCCGGTCTGTCTGTCCTGGAGTTCCCGCACTGATCCTCAGTGAGTTGTCCAGAACGCTCTGAGGGAACCTTCGAACGAAGATTCCATGCTGGGCAAGTCCGACGTATGCCTCTTCAGCTGTGCGGCGATCGAATCGACAAAGAAGGAAGTTACCTTCGGATGGGTAGTACGAAATTCCGTCTAACCCGTCGATAACCTTTTCGAGTCGTTTTCGCTGTTCAACAAGGCTTTGAGCTCGTTCGAGTAGTTCAACTTTGTGTCTCAGGGCCGCAAGTACCGCTGCTTCACCTGCAATGTTGATGTTGTACGGCTGTTTAATATCTAGGAGGTGCTGAACTAGGCTTGCCGAAGCTATCGCATACCCGACTCTCAGACCGGCTATTCCAGCCCATTTGCTGAACGAACGAAGAACCACAAGGTTTTCGTAGTCATCGAGCAAGTGGCTCAGTGATGATCCTGAGAACTCGTAGTAGGTCTCATCGACACAAACTACAATCCCGGTATCGAGTAGTGCTTTGGCATCCGATTCAGTAAGCAAATTGCCTGTCGGGTTATTCGGAGAGGCTAGAAATACTATTCGTGCCGAATCGTCGATCTCTTCCAGCAAGGCAGGTATGTCGATGTCCCATGTCGAGTTGCGTGGCACTGAGACGATCTTCGCATCGGCCTGCCTAGCTGAGAATGCGTACATGCCGAAAGTCGGTTCGCAGTCGAGAACTTTTTGACCCGGTGCGACGAACAAGCGCATCAGAAGGTCAATGATTTCGTCTCCACCAGCACCAGCGATGATTCGGTCGGCAGGCTGCCCGGTGTAGTCGCTTAATGCATCTCGTAGCTTCCGCTGTTGAGAATCAGGGTACAAGTGCAGATCGAGGTCGTTGAGCGCCTCAGCGACTTTGTCGAACGCACCGTAGGGATTCTCGTTAGCGTTCAGTCGAATAACGTCCTCTGGCTTTATTCCCGCTTTGCGTGCGAGTGCAGCTGATGGATCGACTCCGTGGTACGTGGCGATTTGAGCCATGTGCGGTCGCATTAGTTTTTCGAGTTGTGACATGTTGAAGAAGTTTGACGGATTTATCGACTATTCGCCAACCATATGGCGACGGCGGTATTCAGATGCAGCGGCATGTCCATGCAAACCTTCTAACTTCGCAAGGAGTTCGGCATCTGTGGATAATTCAAGAAATGTTTCGTCGTCGAACGTCAGTACCGGGGTAACCCGAACAAAATTACGAACCGACAACGCGGAAGAGAATCTTGCGGTGCCAGCAGTGGGCATAACGTGTGAAGGTCCCGCAACGTAGTCGGCCATCACTTCGGCAGACCACTCCCCTACGAACAATCCACCGGCGCTGGTGACTTTATCGACCAAATCGTCAGCATCGGCCGTCAAAATGCATAGGTGCTCAGGGGCAGCTGCGTTTGCTACAGCAACAGCTTCAGTCGTGTCGTTTACAACGACAGCGACGCCGCGATTAGAAAATGCAGATCTCGCCGTACTTCCCCTAGGAAGCTCTTCGAGTTGACGTTCGATTTCAGATTCGGTCTTGTCGACGATGTCTTCAGACAGAGCAACTAAAATTGGCATCGCAACCGTGTCGTGTTCTGCCTGAGCGATCAGATCCGAGGCGGTAAACCGTGGATCGGCTGACTCATCGGCGATCACAAGGGTTTCGGTCGGCCCATAGAGTCCGTCTATTCCGACATCTCCATAAACGAGTTTCTTTGCTGCCGTTACCCACGCACTACCAGGTCCACATATCAGATCGACAGACGGAACGGATTCCGTCCCGTACGCGAGTGCTGCAATGGCTTGTGCTCCGCCCAGTTTAAATATTCGTGAAGCCCCAGCAATTTTTGCTGCGGCTAAAACAGCTGGGTGAGGCATAGAGTCACCGGGAGCTGGTGTCGCAACGATTATTTCTTCAACACCTGCAACTTTGGCAGGGACCACTGTCATGATGACCGTAGAAGCCAGCGGAGCCGTACCTGCGGGGACATAGGCGGCAATAGAGCTCAACGGAGTTACACGTTCGCCGAATTTACCGGTTCCATCACTCCAACTCTTTGGAAGTCCTCGACTTTGAAATTTCCTAACCCGTTCAGCAGCATGTTCAAATGCGGCGACCGACGCTGGGTCAAGGTTTGCTAGAGCCGAGTCGATTTCTGACTGCGGTACCTCGAAAGTTTCAGGAGAAGTTCCATCGAGTGCCGTGTTTATCCGCTTTAGCCCCTCATCACCTTCGTTTCGAACAATTTCGATAACTCGGGCTGCGAACTCGTTAGGTGAAACTTTGTTTGCGAATAGCCCATTGCCATCGGATAGAACCGCGGCGGCAGGCATGTTCCGATCACGTTTGAAGTGCTCAATGCCAGCCGAAGCACCAATTACACGTTTCACAGCTAAGCGTCCGAATCTTTGAAAGGCTTCAGATTTTCGACTAGCTTCTCGTAAGAATCACATCTGTCACGGTAGACGTATTGAACATCATTCGCGGCAATTCCAACTCCGCCGAGATCTCGGAAGTGGCTCACGACATCTGGAAGATCAGATTTCCGAACCAGTACCTGAACTGTGAACCAGTTGCTCTTTTGACCGGTGTGAACCGCTGAAATGGTAGGACCATCAAGCCCCGCCAGCTCTCGCCGTTTCATAACTTGTCTAGCAACTTCGTCTTCTGATTCGCCCTGGATATCACCAGTAACGCGTTGGTATTTTCGTGCGCGTAGACTCGCTTCGATTTTTTCTAATATTTCGCGTGCGTGCGCCAGTTTCTCAGGATCGTTTGCAAGCGCCCTGCCGTTTCCGACAATCACAGATTGAGATTCGATCACTTCGCCGTCCACCAGAATGCGCAAGCCATTTTCACGCAGCGTTGTTCCAGTCGCTGTGATGTCAGCAATGATGTCGGCGTAGCCCATGACAGGCGCTGCTTCGAGTCCACCAGAAACATGAACCATCGACACGTAATTCACGCCATTTTGGTCAAGGAATCGCTTCACTAGACGTTCGTACTTGGATGCGATTCGTAGATCACGTCCCTTTGCCCGGAACTCAAGAGCGATGTCAGCAAGGTCCGCCATGCTGGTGACGTCGAGCCACGCGTCTGGAACGGCTATCACCAATTTCGACGCACCAAAACCCAGACCATCGTGCAGCAGAACTGTGTCGCCGCGTTCTAATCGAGATTCGTAGTATCTGTCGAGTCCTACGACACCAATATCTGCGCTACCACCGTCTATTTCAATCGTGATATCAGACTGACGTTGGAACAAAACGTCGACACCAGGTAACGCAGGAATATCTGCGGTGTAGCGACGCGAATTCGCTCGACGTACGGATAGCCCGCATTCAGATAATAGTTTGGCGGTTCCGTCGAACAACGCGCCCGTTGAAGGCAGGGCAAATCGAAGATTGCTCATTGCTATCCCTGCCCTTTCTTGTTGCTACTAGATTCTTGATAATCGACTGCGGCACGCTTGCCGTGTGCCCGTAATTTTCGAGCGGCGGTGATAGCAGAATCGACAGAACCTTCTTCACTCGGAGATACCAATATGGTCTCCTGCGTGACAACCGGTTCGTACTCCAACGCCGAGATTACAGCGTCCAAGTTGTAGGCAAACCCAAGCGATGGGACGTCTAGGTCGTAGCCTAGAGCACGAGTTAGACCATCGTAACGACCGCCTCCACCAAGCGTTTCACTGTTGCCGTCGCCGGAGTAGATATCGAACAGCATGCCCGTGTAGTAAGCGATGCCCCGGGCCATTCCGAAATCAACTTGGATCCGGTCGGAAGGAACTCCCTCAACTTCGGCTGAGGCAATGATTTCACTTAGGTTCAAAACGATGTCAGAAGAAATTGCAGCTGCCGAGAGGACTTTTTTACCATCTGCGATCGCTTGGCTACTGGGGCCGCTGATCAATGCCAATTCAGACAGCATATTTAGGGCACGCTTAAAACCTGCTGGATCATCTGCTTGGGACATCTTTCTGGTCAACCGAGCGACGATGTCTTCAGGGGAGCGAACACCCGTATTTTTACCAAGTTGAACACCGATCCCCTCGGCCATAACCTGCTCGATTGTCGCCGCAAACCGTTCGCGATCAACGGCGGCTTGAGCATTGTCGACCACCGCATCGGAAATAAACCCAAGGGCAGCCGCACGTTCGGTCACCGAGTCGATTTCACCATTCTTCAAATCAGCAATACTGCTGATCAAGAACAATTTCGCCCGTTCGGACAGATTAAATTCGGTAAGTGCCGCCAGTATCACTCCAACGTGACCAACCACGACACGTCCACCACTGATACCTAGCGCTTCAAGCCCTTCAATAGCCATGGCGATTACTTCGCCATCTGCCGATGGTGCTGGAGCACCTGTCAGCTCCCCGCCTAGCTGGTTGAACTGGCGAGTCTTGCCGCCATCTTCATCATCGGGTCCCGCATATCGAAATACAGGCCCGTCGTACATGATTCTCGTTGGAGAACCTGAGGCAGGAAGGTCAGCTACCTGGCGAAGAACCGCTGATGTGAACTCTGGCCGAAGACTAACATCGAGTCCACCTGGTTCCGTAAAGCCGTACAGTCGAGACGATAGTGCCCCACCCGATTTGCGGATATACAACTCGGTTTGTTCGAGAATTGGTGTTTCTGTTCGATCGTATCCACGCAGTCCGAATGCTGCGCGTAAAGTCGCCATGGCGCTATCTAGAGCTGCCAGTGCGGCTGGACCGGTGTCCTGCATATTGGGGAGCCGACGAACGGGCTCAAATTGGGAGGCCATCTTGCTAAACAATTATGAGCGATAACGCAGGTTTATTTCGAGCGTGAGCGATCAATTCTAATCGAGTTTGGACAAACTTCCCGACTACTGGAATCGTGAACCGTGGAGCTCGCGAAAGACTCAGGTCGCTTTGCTACCTCTGAGAAGAAGATCAACCGGACGATTTACTCGGTGCTGTTCAAACAGTAACCGTGAATGCCTAGAATCCCCACACACGTGCTGCGGTTTTGCCAAGGACCCAATCGATGTCGTCGCCGTTGGCAAACGCCGGATGATCGCGAACCCCGTTGAGAGTGTTTCCATATCCTTCGCGTCCAGCACTCGGTGGATAATCGCTACCCCACATCATTCGGTTTGCCCCAAACGCCTCCAACGCCATTTCGAATAGCGGTGGAGTATTCTCGAACCGAAATTCTGGCAACAAAATCGGCGGACGAGAAGTAATCTCACCGAGTCCTGGAACTTTGATCGTTGTGTTGGCTCGTGTTGCGCATTCGAGTGCTGATTCGTAGTCGGTGTACGGAGGGTTGGTAATCCCAACACCAGCGAGGTGCTCAATTACGATTTGGGTGTCGGGGCATTCATCGATGATTCGCTTGAAGCTCGCACTCGAGAATCGCTTATCATCGCCGATCGAACTGACCACCAATCCTAACTCTCCCGATTTGCGCCAGATATCGGACACGTCAGAGAGGGCTGTGAACTCGCCATCGGGTGCGATTCGAACTCCTGCTGCGCCTTGTTCGGCAAGCTTCTCAAGAGTTCCGAGTGGGTCGGAGTCTTCGGGATCGACCATCACAACCACTTTGAACCGATCACCTCGTTTTGCAGCCTCAGTGAACAGGTAAGTGTTGTCGTATGTACCACCGTGCTGAATGAGCACAGCGCCATCGACACCCGCTTGGTTCATTTCGAACTCAAGAGACTCGATTGGGAGAAACCAGTTTTTGCCTGCGTGGCAGTGGGTGTCGATGATCATGCTGTTACTCAGTAGTTGCGTTGTTTACTGTCGATTTCGTGGTGTTCTACGTAGCAATTTCCATGCCTGAAGTTCCGACTCCCGAGCCTTCAGAAAGAACCAGATCGTCGATCTCTTTCCTCAGATCGGCCGACATCTCCCAATCACCACCAAGGTTTTCGGTTGCTTCGGCCGGTGTTACTGAACCCGCGAGCGCAACGCTGATTGCGTCGTTGGCAAGTACCCAGGCAATAGCCAGTTGAGGAATAGTCTTACCGTGATCTGCAGCGATTACTTTCAGCTTCTCGACAACAGCTACGTTCGCAGCGAGGTTTTCTGGTCCCCATGAACTGATACCGAAGTTGGCACCATTCTTTCGCCAGTCGTCATCACCGAAGGTTTTGTCGGCGGACCAAGTACCGGTCAATAGACCGTGAGAAAGTGATCCATACGCCATGATGCCCATGCCGTTGTTCTTGATGTACGGCATCACATCGGCTTCTGGTCGTCTGTCGAATATGTGGTACCCAATTTGGTTAGTGATGATTGGGCTTGTCTCTCGACTTTCAGTCATCATATCCACGTTGAAGTTCGATACACCTGTGTGTCGGATTTTCCCGGCCTTCTTCGCCTGTTCAAGCGCTTCCATAGGCTCAGAGAAAGCACGACCGTGATCAGGCCAATGGATCAAGAATAGGTCGATGTAGTCAGTTTGTAGTCGCTGGAGACTTTCATCGATCGAAGCCAACAGACGCTTCGGGTCTGAGTCAGAAACGGTGGCGGCGCGACGGTCCGGATTGTCACGAACCCACTCACGCGCACCCTTTGTGACAAGCACTACGTCTTCACGGATGCCTTTTAGCGCCTTGCCCATTAGTGTTTCGCCGTAGCCCCAACCGTACACAGCGGCGGTGTCGAACAGCGTAATGCCGTTCTCGTAAGAGGTACGAGCGGCTGCTATCGCCTGATCGTCGTCAAAATCGCCATACATGCCCCGACCCATCGGCCAACCGCCGTATCCAATTACGGAGGTTTCTAGTCCTGAGTCACCGAACATTCGTTTTCGCATTTCTAATCCTGTCTTGTCTTTGTTGTTGAATTTCTAATTTGTATAAATATTTGTGGTCGAATCACATCTGAAGTGTGTGTATTGCTCTCTTACTCAAATGACACGTTTCCTTCTGGATCAACACGATTAACTGTTCCAGATCCGGTAAATGGACCTGCGGTGATCGTAACCGAAACCGTATCGCCAGCGGAGATATTCAGAGCAGTGCCGTTCTCTTGAGCTTGCTTTATACCGCCGTTTCCGAAACTTGTGCACGGCTCTAATCCAGCGTTGTAGCATCTTCCGTACCACGGATACCCGTACCCGCCGCCGAAATTACGCCAGTACCAAAGGTACTTAAAAGTCTCGACTGGATAGCTGACAGCCCAGCCTATGTTGGTTTCTTCGTTGAGCAACGCGTACCAACCTTCTGACATCTCGGTCATGTACGCCATGTCGAGCGAACGATCGTCCTTTGGCGGAACTTTGCTGAAGTCTAGGACTGACCCATCTTTAGCGTTCATATTAGGCCAGTCGCCTTCGAACCCAGGTTCAAGTTTGGAGTTTGGATCAATACTCTCTGGGTGGCTGAGAAGTTTGGATTCCGGGACAAACAGCCTGGAATTTTCTGAGATTACCGGTGGACCCAAAGCGATGTGCTCAAGCCATACGATATCGAGGTCCTCTTCACCTTCGTTGGTGACCGATTCTTCAACGTTGAGCGTAGAAGATCCTGAAACGAGCGATAACGTTTTTGACACGGTCATTGGCATTCTGACGCTCTTTGCAGAGAATCGGACACTAACTTTTTCATCTGTGTCCTCGACAATCTGGACATCCCACGGGACGAGATTCACGTCACCGTGTATACCAAAATCCGCACCATAAACCTGATCAGAGTATCCACCGTGGGGAACCACCGTTTGCCACCCACCCTCGTAAAAATCTAACCAAATCGAGCTGGGGTCACCTGTCGGCGGAACCGTTTTACGCGGGTCTCGGACTCCCCAAGGAGTACGCCACATGAAATCAGTATCAGTGGGTTTGTGCACAAAGCTGTAAATGTCAGCACCCTTGTCAGCAAGGACTGTGATTCGTACTAGTTCATTTTCTAGTACGACAGTTTTCAGACCTCGATAAGTCCACGAATCCGAGACTCGGCAGCCTGAAGTTCGTTCGTCCTGGTAGTGCATTGGTCGGTTTTCTCTCTACGAACCCGGCTGAATAACTATCCGGTAGATGTCTTTGTTCGGATCGAGCATTCGTTCGAATCCGTCTTCCATCGCCCTACTTAATGGCACGACCTCAGAAATCAGCGGTTTTAGATTTATCTTTCCTTGGCTCACAAGCTCTACGGCGGCTTCCAAGTCACCCGGCGACGTTGCAACCGAACCGATGATCGTAAGTTCAGGACCCACAACATTATTAAAATTGACCTCAGGTGTCGTCGAGTAAATGCCCAGAAGCAGCGTAGTGCCGCCGCGTCGAGTCCACTCGATAGCCATTCGTGGAGTTTCTTTGGCACCTGCAGTTTCGACGACGATATCAGGGCCAATCCCCCCGGTGAGCGCCAGCAATTCGGCCGAAGCGTTCGCTTCATCGTTCGAACTTAAAACTTCATCAGCACCGAGTTCTTTAGCTAGAGCAAGACTCTGTTCTCGGACATCAAGTCCGATCACACGCGCCCCTGCGGCTTTGAATGCTTGAATGGTGAGCAGTCCGACGGTTCCGCAACCAACGATGGCGACATTATCACCAGGTCGCACGCCTGACCGTCGAACTCCATGCACTGCAACAGTTGCTGGTTCCAGCAGCGGTCCTTCGACATCGGAAATGCTATCCGGCATCGGGACGAGTTTCGCAGCGGGCCAGACCATGAATTCAGCAAGGCCTCCGTCGGCCATAAATCCTGCGACAGCCATATTAGCGCAAACAGCCTGCTGACCTCGTTCGCACCAAAAGCACGTACCGCAAGTGAGAACTGTGTTGATCGCTACTCGGTCGCCAACAGAAACGTTGTCAACGCCGTCACCGAGGTCGGCAACAGTGCCAGCTGTTTCGTGACCAAGGACCAATGGAGTTTGCTTGCCAGTCATTGCATTGGGTGAACCGTGTTGCACCCAGAGGGGACCAAACTGCCATTCCTCAATATCGGTCGCACAAATCGAAGTTCCAGTGATTCGGAGTTTTACCTCACCTGGTCCCGGAACTGGTTCAGGAATATCTTCAAGACGTAGGTCTTTGTTGTCGTGATAGACGATTGCTTGCATGTTGAATGTTCAGTCGAAGTTGAGTTGCTGTGAATTTCGTCGGAATTCTACACGCGGCTCATAGGGCTGCAATCATCTCATTCATGAAGTAATTGCAACGTGATAAGTGCTAACATCCCGCCGCGAAACCAAATTCAGTCGATCTGAAATCTAGTTACGAGTGCCCTTACATACGGGCAAGGAGCCGGAAATGAAAGCCAGCCCGAAGATCACAAAAGTCTCGGTTACTACCTATGAACACGAGCTCGAAAATGTTGGCAAGGACTACAACACTTTCAACATGGTTTACGAAGCCGGCTCGAAGATGAAGCAGACCGGTACCGTGCTCCAGATCCACACTGACCAAGGGATCGTCGGTGAATATCCAGAGATCGGCCGTGCGATAGGCGATGTTCAAACGGTTGCTGAATACCTGATAGGCAAAGATGCCCTGTCTCGTGAGTCAATCTACAACGCGACCAAGCGCGGATTACGCCACGGAGCGATGCTCGGAGTCGGCGTAATTGATATTTGCTTATGGGACATTGCAGGCAAGTTCTACGATGAGCCTCTCTACCGCCTACTGGGAGGTGAGAAGAAAGCGCTCCCGGCGTACGCTTCCACTCTTCATGGTGATGAAAACGGTGGGCTCCAAACTAAAGAAGATTTCGCCGATTTTGCGGAACAGTGTTACGAAATGGGGTACAGGTCGTTCAAAGTTCACGGTTGGGGCTTGGCCGGCAGCAACATTCAACGTGAAGTGGATAATGTCCTCAATTTAGGTAAACAGTTTGCGAACCGAATGGATTTGCTGATCGATCCGGCATGTGAAATCAAGAACTTTGGCGATGCGCTAAGACTTGGTCGTGCATGCGATGAAGCTGACTTCTTTTGGTGGGAGGATCCGTATCAGGACGGTGGTGTATCTCAATTCGCCCACCGCAAGCTTCGCCAGATGGTGAAAACCCCACTATTGCAGACAGAACACATCCGTTTACTTGAGCAACACGTCGACTTCATCGTCGCCGATGGAACGGACTATGTCCGGGCTGGCGCTCACGAAGATGGCGGGGTTACTGGTGCTATGAAGATAGCTCACGCATCAGAAGGCTTCGGACTTGATGTAGAGCTTCACGGCCCCGGTCCTGTTCACCGACACATCATGAGTTCGATCCGAAACACGAATTTCTTCGAACTCGGACTCGTTCACCCGAAGGTAAAGACGACCAAAGCCCCTGTGTATCTCGGATACAACGATGACCTTGATGGCATTGATAGCGAAGGTAACGTTTACGCTCCGGATGGGCCTGGCATCGGTGTGCCGTTGGACTGGGATTGGATCAGGGCGCACCAGACTGATGAAGGCGTTTTAGCGGAAGCGTAAGTTCAACCAAAACTAAAATGGGCTGGACGCCCGGTCTAGATAAGCCGAGGTCCAGCCCGTTTTCAAGCACTTATTGCTAACTGGTCGTTACTTCGCCATTTTCCGATATGTGGGATACGCCTGATGTGCTTTCGTAGACCACCGCTCTAACCGTTGCGGTCTTCGATTCTCCGGGCTTAAAAACTATTGACGTGCGTTGATCTGAACCAGTTTCTGGGACGCCTGCACTCAAACTGGTGAATGGCTCCAACCCAACGTTGTAGGTTCTGCCATACCACGGGTAACCGAATCCTCCACCGAACACCTGCCAGTACCAGAGATACTTGAAGGTTTCGACGGGATACGAAAGACCAAACCCAACTCCTCGGTCAGGATTCGTGATGGCATACCAACCTTCTTTCTGGTTCTTGAACACCGAATAGTCCATCACTCTGTCTGATTTAGATGGGAAGCTACTTAAATCCACATCCTTCCCATCGGGATCTACGGCAGATGGCCATTTCCCAATATGACCATCCTTTAGTCGATTGCCACCACGTTCTGGGACAAAGTGATCAGCGTCTGCCATGTCGAGCCGGCAATTGGATGTTAGGAAGGGCTCTCCAAGCGCTACGTGCTGTCCCCACTGAGCTTCGGCATCTTCCTCAGCCTGATTCGTCAATGTATCGGTAACCGTCACCACCGGGCTGTTCGCTTCAAGAGTCACAACTTTCTCGATCCAAAAAGGAGTTCGGACGGTACGAACAGTGAATTTTGCACTCACCCGTTCTGGGGTATCTTCAACGATTACTGCATCCCACGGCGTCAGAGTCGCTTCGGTGTGTTGACCCAAATCAGCGTTGGCATATTTTTGTGGTGGACCACCGGTAGGAGCAATAGTTTGCCATCCGCCAATGTAGGCATCGTGCCATATGTTGTCGCCATCACCGGTCGGAGGTGTTGAAAGACTTTGATTGCGAACCGACCATGGTGTTCTCCACATGAACTCAGTATCAGTTCGTTTGTGAGTCAGTTCGAATACGTCAGCGCCTTTGTCGGCGATTATTGAAACTCGAAGCAATTCATTTTCAAGGACGACGGTTTTTAAACCGCGGTAACTCCAAGAATCAGAGATACGACAGCCGGTGGTTCGTTCATCTTGGTAGTGCATAAAAGACTCCGCTATATGACTGGATTTCCATAAGATTTCATAGATTCAAATGGTTGATACAGGTGTTGTTTTAGAATTTGACCTTAGGATTGTGTGCAAAGAGTAACGAACTGTGGAAGAATCAGTGCATTAGTTTCGCTCGGTTACCGCAGCGAAAATTTGAGTGCGAACGATTTCTGTAGAGGTGACTAGGCAATTGGCTCGAATACTTGTCGTTGACGACAGCCCCGATGTACGACTTGCGCTAGCCACTATTTTGGAAGACGCCGGGCACGATGTCGTGGAAGCTGAAGATGGCGACCAAGTATTTGATCTAGCGCTGTCGGAATCTCCTGACCTCGTTTTACTCGACGTCATGATGCCTCGTGTAAACGGCTTCGATGCCCTTGCAACACTGAAGGCAGATACACGAACAAGCCCCGTTCCCGTAATCATGGTCACCGCTAAAGGTCGACCCGAAGACATGGCTATGGCCCGCTCACTTGGCGCAGTTGAGTACATCACAAAGCCGTGGGCAGATGGTGATGTTGAGCTTCGAGTCGATTGGGCACTCGCTGCCGATCACGAACAGAAAAGCCGATAATCTGACCCCGGTCGTGGCTTCCTCATGACTGGCACCGCCGTTGCGCTCGTCCTAATTGCTGCTTTGTGCCATGCTACGTGGAACCTGCTCGTACGTCGTTCTCCTATCCCAGAACTCGCCAACTGGTTTATGGCGTTTCTTGGCGGAGTCCTAGCTTTACCCTTTGCTATTTACTACCTGGTGACCGACCCACCGTCTGCTACCGGCTGGATCTTTGTGCTCGGAACAGTGATCCTTCACATCGGATATTTCTTCACCCTCGGTCGAGCCTACAAGCATGGCGATTTATCGGTGGTCTACCCCGTCGCCCGAGGTCTAGGACTAGCGCTTATACCGGTGTTTGGAGTGCTGATTCTCAACGAATCGGTTTCAACTTACGCTGTTCTGGGGATCGTCGCGATATTCGCCGGAGTAATTATTGTCGGTGCGTCTTCGCCGTCTGGATTGAAGATTTGGTTGCACCCGAAGTCGCTGCTCGCTGACCGAGGGGTGGCGTTCGCCATTGCCACCGGATTGCTTATTGCCAGCTATTCAAATTGGGATAAGCAGGGTGTTGAGTACGTTGCCCCATTGCTCTACATGTTCACGGTTCAAATGGGTGGCTCGCTAGGCATTCTTCCCTTTCTCCGACGAACTTACACAAATAAAGATTTCTCAACAGAGTTTAAAAGAGCTTGGAAAATCGCCATTGCTGGTGGGGCACTGCAGTTCACTTCGTACGGACTGGTTCTCACCGCGTTCACTCTCGCACCGGTGAGCTATGTTGGCCCGTTCCGAGAATTGGCGATTGTGTTCGGTGTACTACTTGCAGCTCTTGTCCTAAAAGAATCGGTCGGTCGAACTCGCATCGCCGGGGGCACTGCAATTGGAATTGGCGCTCTAACCGTGGCGTTGGCTC
The DNA here is from genome assembly GCA_040264655.1 of Dehalococcoidia bacterium. Classification (GTDB taxonomy): domain Bacteria; phylum Chloroflexota; class Dehalococcoidia; order Lucifugimonadales; family Lucifugimonadaceae; genus Lucifugimonas. The sequence continues at coordinate 34,623 of JBDQHW010000018.1, forward strand.
CCTAATTTCGAACTGTGCCGATGATTCACATCCATGTTCAATGTGTGGACACCCGCCAGGCTGAGCCCGGTTAGCTTAAAACACCGTGAATCCTTGTGGATGAAACTAATCATCGTCTGCAAATTGACGCTGACTGTTCTCGCCCATACTATTAATAATTATTTCTACTCCCTGAAGCGATTCAGATTCCTAAAACGAATCCTTCAGGTTGTCGGTGAATCAACGAGCTTCGGATCAGGAGCTGCTGTTGTCACTCCCGGCCGGACTGCCGGAAGTGATGTTTGCAACTCCTTCCGTTGAGAGGTCCAGTTTAGAAATTGCCATACGTCCAGTCCCTGCGCTGCAAAGAGTGCGGTCGTGACTACCCACAAGAGCCGATTTATGTTTGCGACTTTTGTTTTGGCCCGTTAGAAGTCAACTACGACTACGACGAAATTGCCAAGAACATTAGCCGTGAAGCTATTCAAGATGGTCCACTGACTATCTGGCGATACGACGCGCTACTGCCCGCCAGTCGCGACAACGCCGTAAACATCGGTGCTGGTATGACTCCTTTACTCAAAGCTGAAAACCTCGGCAAAGAGTTGGGACTCAATAATCTCTGGATCAAAAATGATGCAGCGAACCCAACTCACTCGTTCAAAGATCGAGTCGTTTCGGTTGCTTAAACTAAAGCCGTTGAGTTCGATTTCGACACAATAGCGTGTGCCTCAACTGGAAACCTCGCTGGTGCAACTGCCGCCCACGGTGCAAAAGCTGGAATGAACACAATGGTGTTTATCCCTTCTGACCTGGAACGCGGAAAAATCCTAGGCGCAGCAGTGTTTGGTTCTGTAGTTCTCGTAAACGGAAACTACGATGACGTAAACCGTCTGTGTTCCGAACTTGGCGATGACAGGCGATGGGCTTTCGTAAACATCAACATGCGTCCTTACTACTCTGAAGGTAGTAAGTCGATCGGCTACGAGCTGGCAGAACAACTTGGCTGGCATGCGCCTGAGCATGTGATCGTCCCTGTTGCATCAGGCTCATTATTCACGAAGGTCTACAAGGGACTGCAGGAATTTGCTCAGCTCGGAATCATCGACAGTGCTGAGACTAAGATGCACATCGCTCAGCCGTTCGGTTGTTCTCCGGTAGCAAAGGCGTTCGTTGAAGGCCAGGCCCATCCAAAACCGGTAGTTCCTGACACCATCGCTAAATCGCTGGCAATCGGTTCACCTGCCGATGGTATGTACAGCGTAGGGATCGCCAACAAGACCGGTGGATCAGGCACGATTGTTCCTGAACACGAAATTGCCGAAGGAATGAAACTGCTGGCCGAAACTGAAGGTATTTTCACTGAGACTGCTGGTGGTGTTGTAATTTCGACACTTCGAAGACTTGCACGCGAAGGCGTGATCGGTCCTGATGAAGAAACTGTTGCACTTATCACTGGTACAGGACTAAAGACCCTTGAAGCAATTGCCGATTCGATCAAAACTGTAACCATCGATCCGACGATTCGATCGTTTGACGAAGTCGTTACAGGAGTGCCAGTTTCATAATGCCTTTCCGAAGAGTCAAGTTCACATTCAAAACCGAGAGAATTCAGAGCCCGGTTATCTACGAACTCGGACACAAGTTCAAAGTCGTAACCAATATCCGGCGGGCTGATATCGATTCTGAGAATGGCTGGGTCATTCTTGAGATTGAAGGTGCGGTTGATGAAATTGAACGTGGTTTGGAATGGGTTCGTGAACAAGGTTCGGATGTAAGTTCGCTAGATGGCGATATTCTTGCAGGCTAGTGTTCTCGAACTGACTTAATAAAAAAAAGAATTTACTTGCAACGTATTCGAGTAAATAGCGTCTAACATATTCATAGACAAATTCAGAGCCTGATATTTGTTATCAGAGTGCTCACGAGAAACAGGAAAACTGATGGCCGTAACAGTAAAAATCCCAACACCGCTCCGTAAATTGACCAACGGCGCAACGAGTGTCGACACTGATGGTTCGACCATCGGCGAAATCGTCGCAGCTCTTGAGTCCTCGTTCCCAGGTATGAAGGAACGATTAGTAGACGAATCTGGCGATCTTCGCCACTTCGTGAACATCTACCTCAATGGTGAAGATGTCCGATACTTGGACGGTCTAAACAGCGCTGTGAGCGACAGAGACGAATTGAGCATCGTTCCTGCGGTTGCCGGTGGTACTCTGTAAACCGATTGCGGTCGCAGCGCTAGCTGTCTGAAATAACAAAACGCATCCTGCCTGAGTGATCAGGCAGGATTTTTTGTTAAGCGAGTCGATAATTGAGAATCCTACTTGCATCTGTTAACTGCCAGAAGGCAGACATCCGAACGAATCTTGAAACTCACGAACGAGTGATTCGAGAAGCCGCTGATGCTCAATGTGACATCGCGGTATTCCCAGAGATGTCATTAACTGGCTACTTGGATCCAGAAACACATTCGGAATCTCTGCTGAACTTGAATTCAGGTCAATTGACCGATCTTATTGCGTACGGAGAACAGGCTTCAGTTGATCTGTTGTTCGGAATCGTCGAGCGTGGTGAGGACTCGAAAGCGTACATTACCCAGGTTCACGCATCTGCCGGAACAATCATGGGTTCTTATCGGAAACGGCACCTTGCGGATAATGAAGGTGCGTTTACGGCCGGTTCGGATTCCTACATAGGTCGCTCTGCCGGCGAGACATTCGGTGTGGCTGTATGTGCCGACTACGAGGTTTCTGACGAATTCGTGGCAGCATCAAGTTCAGGGGCGACGGTCGTATTTCATGCCTCGGCACCCGGGTTATACGGTGACCGTAAAATCGACGACAAAGGATGGCAACGCGGATTCGATTGGTGGAGAAACTCAACGGTCGACCGGCACAGTCGTCGAGCAAAAGAGTTTGGCGTGTACATCGCGATGTGTACCCAAGCTGGACCAACAGTCGACGAGGACTTTCCCGGATGGGCCGCATTGTTCGGACCCGATGGTGAAATAATCTCCGAACTACCCGACTGAAAACCGGGAACACTGGTCGTCGAAATCTAGTTGAGAATACTCTCCAGAGCTTCTCGCACAACTGCCTCAGAAACATCACGACTTGTCGTCGCTTTCCCTGGTCCTTCAAGTAGTACCCATCGGATGGTGCCGCCACGTGACTTCTTGTCACTTGTAGTGGCTTCTATCAACTCGTCCGCGTTGAGTCCGCTCGCTTTAACCGGCAACCCATAGCTTTCCAGAACTTTGCGTTGCCTGGCTAGTAGCTCAGGGTCGATCATTCCAATCAGTTCTGAAATCTTCCCGGCCGCCATCATTCCGATTGCGACCGCTTCACCGTGAAGGTAAGTCCCATACCCCGAGACTTTCTCAATGGCGTGACCAATCGTGTGGCCGTAGTTGAGCAGTACTCGGTGATCGCCCGTTTCAAACTCGTCAGCGGAGACTATCTCGCCTTTGATAGCAACGCTTCGTCTGATCGCAGCTACGGGCTCATCACCTTCGAGCGCACGCATTTGAGGAGCAAGTCTTTCGAAAGTGTCAAGCAACTCTGCGTCTAAGATGAAACCGTGCTTCACGGCCTCGGCCCAACCTGCGGACATTTCTCGCGACGGAAGAGAGTCTAGATGTCCAACGTCTTGGAGCACCAATTTAGGCTGATGGAAAGCGCCGAGAAGGTTCTTACCTTTTGGAATATTTACACCGGTTTTTCCACCGATCGAAGAATCCACCATCGCAGCAAGACTTGTTGGAACGTGAACAACAGCCACACCCCTCAACCAAGTCGCTGCTGCAAATCCGACTAGATCACCAGTTACACCGCCACCCATTGCGACAACGATGTCTCCTCGGTCGGCACGAAGATCGGCGAGCAAGTCGTAGACAAGCTGCACCGTTTCAAGATTCTTGTTGGACTCGCCTATTTCGAGTGCAAGAACATGGGTCTCGAACCCACCTCGTTCGAGCGCTTCCTGCGCTCGGCGCGTCGGGTTAGGGAACATAACTTCATCGGCAACTAAAAACGCCCTGCCCTGCAATCCGGTTTCTTGTAGCTCGATTCCAAGATCATCTACGACATCGCGCCCAACGATCACTCGGTAGCTACCTTGAGTCGTGTTGACGACGGCAGCAAGGTTCTGGTCTGGGCTAGTCATTCGATTCAGCCAATCCGCTCTCTTGCCAAGCGTCAGCAATTGCTTGGGCTACTTCGTCATGAGATTTCTGCTCAGTGTCGACGGTCACATTGGCAGAAGAGTACGCCTCATCTCGTTCATCTAGCATATTTCGCAGCTTTTCAATTGGTGCGTCACCGCCAAGGAGAGGTCGAAGTGTCCGCCCGCGTTGGGGAGCTGAACTGACCAACCTCTGATGAATAGTTTCGGGGCTAGCGCTGAGTCGAATCACGAGACCTGATGATCGCATAATTTCACGATTTCCATCCCGCACCGGAACTCCGCCACCAGTGGATACGATGCGCCCACCGCGACCTGCAACTTCTTCAAGTATTTGGGCTTCGAGATCACGAAAGTAAGTCTCGCCGTTCTCTTCAAAAATTCGAGGAATCGACTTGCCAGCACGATCTTCGATAACGCCATCCATTTCAACAAATGGCCAGCCTAGTAGTTCGGCGACTCGTCTACCTGACCGTGTCTTGCCCGTGCCTGAGAGGCCAATTAGGTAGATGTTGGGTTTTGGAACACTGGCTTCAGTCAATATGGCGGCTTTCGGAGTTGATGACTGTCGGGAACTAGCTATTGCCGAACGCTTGGTGAGAATCGACATATCCAGCGTGGTTTCGTTTGATTTCGCCTAGTGAATCGCCACCAAATTTCTCAAGCATCGATTCGACCAAAACAAGCGCCATCATCGCTTCGCCCACTGGGCAAGCGCGTGCTACTTGGCAAATATCGCTGCGGTTGTACGCTGCATCAACCAGTTCACCAGTGTTGATATCTACAGAAGGCAAAGGGTTGGTCATTGTTGCAATTGGCTTGATAGCGACGTTCACTACGATCGGATTGCCGTTCGACATCCCACCTTCAATGCCACCGGCATTGTTTGTTAGCTGTCTGAATTTTCGTGGGTCAGTCGCGTCTGGTTCAATCACATCCTGAACTTCACGACCCGGCTTTCGAGTATTGGCGAACCCGGTACCGATTTCCACGCCCTTGACGGCGTTGATGCTCATCATGGCGTGTGCCAGTCTGGCGTCTAGTTTTCGATCCCAGTGCACATGACTTCCAAGCCCTACTGGAGCACCGAAGGCAACAACTTCGAAAACACCACCGATAGTGGTGCGTTCTTTTTTAGATTTATCAATTGCTGCTTTGAACCGAGTATCAGCGTCAGCGTCAGACGCTCGTACTTCAGATGCCTCAACGGCGGTCCAATCTACATCTTCTGTCGCAACTGCACTTCCGTCTTGATCTCCTGTCGCAATCGCTCGAGAGTGAATTGAAATACCAATCTCTTCTAGCAGCCGTCGTGCGATCGAACCAGCCGCCACTCTTGCCGCAGTTTCACGGGCGGATGCCCGTTCTAGTACGTTACGTAGATCGTGCTGGACGTACTTTAGTGCGCCCGGGAAATCAGCATGACCGGGGACAATTTTTGTGTAGACCTTTTTATCTACGTCGTCCCCAACCTCGGAAATCGACATCGCTTCAGTCCAGTTGGCAAAATCTCGATTCTCAATCCACATTGCGATTGGAGACCCGAGCGTTGTTCCATGGCGTACACCTGATCGAATATCGGCGCGATCTTTTTCGATCTTCATTCGTCCGCCAGAACCGTAACCTTTTTGGCGACGAGACATTTGCGTTTCGATGTATTCCTCTGTCAGTTCAAGACCAGCAGGAATCCCCTCAACAATTACGGTGAGTCCGGGGCCGTGAGACTCCCCTGCAGTGAGGTATCGAAAAGTGGTCATTCGTATTATTTCTCGTTGCTAATCCATGAACGATTACCCAAGCAAACGTTCAAATTGTTCTCGTTGGACCTCTCGATGTCCAATCACCGAGATCTCCGTGGTTTCGATTATAAGTAGTTGCCGGAAACTAGTAGCAGCAGTTCGTGTTTAACTGGATTTCAGCGCTCGTTCAATAGCAGTGAACATCGTTTCAACCGGTGCAGTCTTACCTGTCGACATTTCAAAACCTTCGATTCCCTGAAATACCAACATTGTGATGCCGCCTGCCGGTTCGCCACCAGCTTCCTCAACTTCACGAAGAAACTTCGTCATTGGTGGAGCGTAAACAGCATCGTAACCGACCGCATCCGCCGAGATCATGTCAGCAGTCACTGGGGTTGCCAGTTCTGCCGGACCTCCAGCCATACCTAGCGAAGTGGTGTTTACCAAAAGGGTTGCATATGGGACAAAGTTTGAAAGCTCGTCACGGCTCATTCCAATAGCGTTGGGTTTGAACTTGCCTTCTGAGAAATCGGAAGCAAGAGCCTGCGCCTTTTCGACTGTGCGATTGGCTATCGTAAGTCTGTTCACGCCAGCATTCTTCAATGCGTAGATGATCGCTCGTGCTGCTCCACCGCCACCAAATACAACAGCATTTGCGCCTTTAGGGTCAAAGCCAGCTTTTTCCTTCAACGCACGCAAGAACCCGGTTCCATCGGTATTGTGACCGACCAGCTTGCCGCTGCGATTGAATATCCAGTTCACTGCACCGACTGCCTGTGCAGCCTCGGTCAATTCGTCGACCATCGGAATCACTGCCTGCTTATGAGGCAATGTGACACAAGCCGCTAAGAAACCTTCGGCCCGGAATGTCGCTACTTTCTCTTCGAGATCTTCCGGTGCGACATCCCACGCTTCAAACGTCTCTTTGATGCCGAGCTCGTCCAATCCCGCCTGCTGAAATACAGGGGATTTTGTGTGCCCGATGGGATGTCCCATTACACCAATGTTGCTGCTCATAGCTCTCCGGGTTCGAATTCAGATTGATTTAGTTCGACCGCATGTACGAATCGAGGATTATCGCGGCAGATGCTGAGTCTATCTTGCCTCTTGCAGCACCACGAGCCTTAGAAGGCGATTTTCCCGCTTCTCTCAACAAAGAATGCGCTTCGACCGTCGTCATCCGTTCATCCCAAGTCATTACGGGGAGATCAGTAGCTTTTCGCAATCGAGCGCAGAAAGCACTTACTTTTCTTGCGGCCGGCCCTCGTGATCCATCGAGTGACAACGGAAGACCGACCACGATTCCACGAGCTTCTTGTTCGTTCGCTGCTTTTGAAATGTTTGCGGCGTCCGCCGATCCAGCAGCTTTTATTGCATCTAATGGAGTCGCAATCAGGCCTGTAGGATCGCTTATGGCGAGGCCGATTCGTGCCTCTCCATAGTCGACTCCTAGTAATCGGCCGTTGTCAGCGATAGCTAACTCCCCGATCCATTGCCTAGCGATTCACGGACGATCTCTTCGGTGGACCCGAGCGCATCCCCGAGTTGATCAGCGTTCTTCCCGCCGGCTTGAGCCACTGCGGGGCTTCCACCACCGCCGCCGCCCATACGGGTGGCAATTGCTTTGGCGATATTTCCAGAATGTATACCGGCATTCACGGTGTCGTCCGTAGCCATGACAACAACCATCGGTCGACCGTCTATGACACTACCCAGAACGACTACACCTTTTCCAATTTTATTCTTGAGATGATCGCCAGTTTTGCGAAGTGCACCAATGTTCGATGCCGGAATTTCACTAACTTCGACATGGATCGAACCGCCCTTATATTCGATATCGAAGCTGCTAGACGTATTGTCTGATGCACCGCCACCTACGCTGGCTTGAAGCAACTGCTCTTCAAGCTTTGTGACCTGCTTACGCGCCTGGGCGAGATCATTCGAAAGGGCGTCGACACGATCGTTGGTTTCGGAGACTGGTACTCGGAACTTCGACGCTATGTCGTCGAGCGCAGTGAATCTATCGAAGATTTCTTGCTCAGCCGCAATTCCGGTAATTGCTTCCATACGACGCATTCCCGAACCGATTCCAACTTCGGACGTGATCACAAAAGTCCCGATTCCACCAGTGTGATCCATGTGGGTTCCACCACAAAGCTCGTAGCTCCATGGTGCGTCGATCTTGATCGTTCTGACTTCGTTGTCATATGTGTCTCCGAAGAACGCCAAAGCACCCTCTTCGACTGCCTCACCGTACGTTGTGAAATACACTTCAACGTCTCTGTTGAGTCGAATTTTCTCGTTTACTCGATCCTGCACAGCTTTGATCTGTTCTTTGGTCAACGCTTGCATGTTGGTGAAGTCGAATCGGAGTCGATCGGGATCAACCACTGAACCTGCTTGCCGAACGTGACCGCCGACAATCTCTCGTAGAGCAGCATGTACCAGATGAGTTGCAGTGTGATTGCGTCGAATACGCTCTCGTCGCTCTCCGTCTACCGTGGCCGTCGCTTCAGCACCTTTTCTCAGTGAGCCTGAGGTGACAGTTCCGTAGTGGACATTCACGTGACCGTACGGGGCTAATGTGTCCGAGATGGTGATTTCAAATCCATCACCGGAAATCGTTCCGGTGTCTCCGACCTGTCCGCCGCGCTCGGCGTAGAACGGGGTCTCCCCGAGAATCAGTTCGACTTCATTGCCTTCGACAACAGAATCCACGGCTTGCCCGTCTTTGACGATAGCGTCGACCGTCGTATTCGACACGAGCGTCTCGTAGCCGACGAACGGTGTATCTTCCATGCCTAGAGATTCGTACACGCGAGTCGAATCAGCGTTTCCGCCGAATCCTCCGGCCGCCCTACCGCGCTCTCGCTGGGCTTCCATTTCAGTTTCGAAACCTACCCGGTCAACTGACATCTTGGCATCGCCAGCAACCTCTTCTGTTACTTCGATCGGATATCCATAGGTGTCGTACAGCAGGAACGCTTCAGCACCTGAAATACTGCTTCTCCACTCGTCAATTGAGTCGGAGTCGCCCTTTTCAATTAATTGTTCTAAGGCACTAATGGCCTGACGAATACCGACTGACCGACCATCGTCGCCGGAAAGTCCTTTTAGTGGCTTGCCGTCTTTGATCTGCTCAGCGCTGTCAGGATTATTTAGCCGATGATCGACCATCCCTGACAGAACGAGCGCTCCAAATTCAAGAGTCCGGGAGAAGCTGTTTTCCTCCTGTTCGAGTACATCTTTGATGAACTCATAGTTCCCCACCAGTTCTGGGTAAGCATGACCCATATGACCAGAAACAGTTTCAGCGATTGCCGAGAGCATTGGCGTATCGATGCCTAACTCTCGACCGAACAACATCCCTCGACGTATTAACCGTCGCAATACATATCCACGACCTGAGTTGCCCGGTATGACGCCGTCACCGATCAAAAAGGCAGATGACCGTGCGTGTTCAGCGACAATTCGAATGGCGCGGTCAATCTCTTTGTCCTGACCCCACTCTTTGCCAGAAAGTTGTTCTACGTGTGCAATTATTGGACGGAATGCATCGGTTTCATAAATATTGGATGCACCTTGAAGAACCGCCAACATACGTTCGAATCCCATTCCGGTATCGATGTTTTTCGCAGGCAATACAGTGTCGTTGCCTTCAAGATCACGGTAGAACTGGGTGAACACAAGGTTGTATAGCTCAACGAAGTCGTCGTGATAGTTAGGTCCCCACACACCATCGCGTACTGGGTCATTTACAGCTGGAATATCGTCGAGTGAGCCTCGGTAATAATTGATCTCTGAACTAGGCCCGCAAACACCTTCATCTCCAGCAGGACCCCACCAGTTGTCCTCATCTCCGAATCTGTAGATTCGATCAGCAGGTATTCCTAGTTCTTTCCAAATGTTTTCGGCTTCATCGTCAGTGGTGTAGACGGTGTAGTACAAGCGCTCAGGGTCTAGCCCCAATCGGTTCGTTAGGAGATCCAAAGCCCAGGCACATGCTTCTTTCTTGAAGTAATTCCCAAAACTGAAATTACCGAGCATTTCGAACATCGTGAGGTGAGTGTCGTCACCTACTTCTTCAATATCGGTAGTTCGAAAACATTTCTGTGAGGTCGTTACTCTTGGATGAGGTGGAACTTTCTCGCCAGAGAAATACGGCTTAAATTGCGCCATTCCAGAATTCGTCAGCAGAAGAGTGGGATCTGCAGCAGGAATCAGCGACGATGATGGCATTCGAAGGTGATCTTGCCCCTCGAAGTACGAAAGGAATGCCTCTCGTAGCTCGTCTGCTGTTTTTGGAGTGCTCGAGGTCATTTTTCTCCGAACTGCACGCAATCTTATGTCTTGGGGTAAACCGAACAACTGATTTTAGTTAGTGGTCATTTTGTGTGTCAAAGATGATTTTCGCCACTGGAACTTTGACGCCGAGATGCTCAAGTGATTGAATTTGACTCAAATATGAAACGACCACCGCTAATTTTGCCTCTCGGTAGAGATATCAGAGTTACGCGGCAGGGCAAATTCCATGGCTCATCAGAGCGGTGATCAAAATCAGAGTGAATCGTCAAGTGAAGTTGTCGAACAACTTCTTGCGGTATCCAAGCGACTTACAAGCAACCGCAATCTAGTCATCGCGGCCAATCGGGGTCCTCTCAGTTTCACCGAAGACCACACCGACGAACTGATGCCGAAACTAGACAGCTCGTACGGTTCCGAGCTGTTTGTATCCCTTACGGACGTACCCATTACCTGGGTCGCCGGAGCGGTGGGGGCATCAGATCGAAGAGCGGCGAACGAACTTTCCACCTCTGACAACGTCATAAAGAGTGATGTACTGCCAGCTGAATGGTCTGTTCGATTTGTGTCTCCCCCACGCCGTGTGCACCACAAGTTCTACAACATCATTTGCAACCCTTTGCTGTGGTTCTTGCTTCATCGTTCATGGAGTCCAACTTTCACACCAAACATCGGTTTCCAAGAACACGATGCGTGGGAGCGGGGTTACCGTTCAGTCAACGAAATGTTTGCTGATCAAGTCATGGCATCGTCCCGGGATGATGGGCTGGCTCTCATCTCTCGTGGTTACCAGCTGATGCTCGTTCCTGGAATGGTTCGTGATCGCGAGCCGGATGCTTCAATCCACCATTTGTTCGACACGCCCTGGCCTTGGCCCGACGAACTCGGAATGTTGCCTCCAGATTGGCGTCAGGAAATCCTGACGAGCCTCCTGTGTGCAGATGCCGTCTCATTTCGATCGATTTCAGACATTAGTGCATTCATTGCTTGCGTAACCGCTTTCGTACCTCACTCAGAACCTCGAATCAGCGGCACAACCGCAACCGTCAGGTTTGGAGGGCGAACCGTCCGGCTATCGGTATCGACTCCGTCAATACGGACGGAGCAAATTACTGAAGTCGCCAAATTCGACTCGACTAAGCGTTATGTGGAAAGCCTGAGTACCGGTGAATCTATCCATACGTTCGTAACCGTCGACCGAGCAGAACCACACAAAAATATCGTTCGATCAATAAACGCTTTCGGTGAATTACTTAGTCGAAATCCTGAAGTAGTAGGCAAAGCTCGCTTCTTGCTTTTTCTTACTTCTGGGCCAGCACATATTTCTGCCTACAAACGACTTTCGGACGAGATCAGGCGTGCAGCACGCAGAGTGAACGAAAAAGCAGTTGGCGACAGTCTTGTACGAATCTACGAAGAAAATAATTTCTATCGATCGGTTGCAGCGCTATCCATCTATGACACGTTGGTTTCTGTTCCGGTTATAGATCGCAATCCTCGTTCTGTTTACGACGGATCTGTGATTAACACCCGAAATGGCGGCATGATCCTCAGCGACACAAGTGGTGCTGCGGAATTATTGTCAGAGAATGTGTCGACCGTTGGATATACCGACATCGCCGCTATGGCCGATGCTATGGGTGCAGCAATTGAGCAATCGAGTCCAACTCGGCGACAAAATGGTGATCAGATTCGAACAAACGTTTCTGAAATTGATTCATCAGATGCGATTCTCAGAGTTCTTATGGAAGTGGAGAATGCATCACAGAGTCGATAGCAGTTTTACTCGCCTTCAGACGTATCCACCAGCAGCGTGCGTGACTGTATGTCCTTGTTTGAATCCGCTATGCGTGAAGCTGTGGCCATCGCAATATCCGCTAACAGCTCCTCACGTCGCTCCGGCGTGAGAACTTCATCATCAAGACTTCCGGCTGCCGGTGAAGCAGTTGTTGGTGTTGGCCGTGAAGGCTGTACAGCAGCGACTGAACTTGGCTCAGGTTTAGCCACCGGTGCTGATCCATGGACGATATCCCCGCCGACATCCGGTCGGAACGGTGCCTGATCGTCTCCCCAGTACACAGTCTGATGTGGGAACGGGATCTCGATACCTTCGGCATCCAAACGTTTTTTGATGCGCTTCCGCATCTCACCCATGATCTCCCATTGAGCCATCGGTTTACAGTCGCCGAGCATCTTGAACGTTACCGCTGAATCATCAAGCGAATTCAAACGTAATACCTGAGGCGGAGTTATCAACATCAAACCATAGTAAGGATCGGCGGCTATCTCTTCGCCGATTTCGTTGAGAACGATTACGACTCGATCTACGTCTTCTTTGTACGCAACTCCGATATCTAGATTCACCCGCGACCAGTATTTCGTCTTGTTGGAAGCAACAGATATTTCACCATTCGGAATCACATGAACTTGACCGTCGAGATCGCGTAGAACGGTTCTTCTTAGATTGATCGATTCAACTAGACCTGATATTCCAGCAATCGTGACAACGTCACCAGTTCGGTACTGATTCTCGGCAAGAATGAAAATCCCAGCGATCAGATCACGTACCAGGTACTGTGCACCAAAACCGACTGCGATACCGGCAATGCCGAATCCACCTAGAACTGGCCCAATTGGAATCGATAGCTCAGTAAGCACCATAAACAGTGCCGATACATAGATAAACGCCACTGCTGCGCCGACAAATACGCTTGACAAAGTTTCGGAGCGTTTCAGTACCTCATCATGATCGGCTGTTGAGGCTTGCCCAAGCATGATCGATGACATCACACGAGGAATGACTCGACGGGCAATACGGGTTGCAACCCAACTCATAAACAAAATCAGTACGATCCGCAGCCCGTCCGTCGCTAGCCAATTCCCTGTGGAAGAAGCAGCATCTTTCAGGTAACCGACCGCCGGATCTACGTTGTTGCCTAGAACTGCCAGGATTCCGAGAATCGCTGCAGATGTGAACAGCGCCGCCACAAGGAAATTAGAAATCCAGGAGTCAGCGGCTTGAACAGCCATTCCGACATCAGCAGTCGCTTCGTGCTGATCGAGTCCGCGAACTGCCTGACGCAGTCCCCGCCTCAACATGATCCGAACCAGCCACCAACCTAAAACGGCACCACCCGCAATCAGGAACGCCCAAAGACCGCCGTCGGCTAACCATCCCATGAAGCTGCCTTCAGCGGGGTGGCCTAATAAAACATCGAGGAAGGTGTCTTCCATGGAGGGAACTGTCGAATCGTTTGGCGCATCGAAAAATCACGCCCGATGCAGGTGGTTGTTAGGTAATTAACCACAGACGATACAGATCACGGACTGCCACAAACTAGAGAAGCGCTACTTCCCGCTTCTTTCCCAGAGAGTAGCGTATGGACCGCTTTTTCCAGATATTAGCCCCGATAGATCCTGCTTCGAGGTTTCTTGGATAGAAGAACGTTCTTTTTGCATAAGGGTGAACAACTGTTCATTCAGTTGATCGATTTGCTCAGACGGCATTTTTTTTCCGAACAATTCGCGGGTTGCTTCACGTAGCTGGCCAAGTTCGAATGACAGGAGCGTGCCGGCAAAGAACAAGACGCCGACTGAACCACCCGGATCATTCGAATCATCAGAAACGTTTATACCGAGCTCAGCAATGATTCGTTTCATCGAATTTGCACGAACTATCGCCTCGACCTGTTGAGGGAGTCCCATGAGTTCGAGGAAGCCTACATCGTGTCGTCGTATTAACTTTGAGAAGTCTTTCTCAATGCTGGAATAAAACTCTTCGCCAAGAACATTGGAGATGGAGAGATTCAAAACGGCTGGACCACCAGCACGATTCTCCCTAGCGTCTATTGCGATGAACTCACGTAAATGTGGAAAAATGCAAAGTGTGATGTCGGCATTGCCGCGATCTGAATCAAACATAGATCGATTTTAGTCCTAGTTGAAGCCGAAAAGCTGCTTCACACGTTGGAGTACACCGATCTTCTCGCCACGCCGTGCCTGATGCCAGCTCTTTTCAGCGTTCGCTGCCCTGCCGAGGTTTGAACCTCGTTTCTTCATCACATCACGGATTTCACGGTCTTCACTTTGGTCGAGCCAGAACCCTGCGTCGTTCGGGCACGCCTCGATTTCAAGGTTGTATCCACGGTAGCGAAATCGCACCATCGGATCGCCACAGTGAGGACAGGCATGATCGACAACATGCTTTCCGTACTGTCTTTGACCTTTGACCATGTCATCACTGGCGGCATTGTCCTCAAGCGACTCAAGCGACGTTGTTGAGAGCCAAACACCACTGCATTGATCGCACTTTGACGATTCTTCTCCAGAGGTTTTCGAGTCAATGAGTTGTGACTGATCAACGGGGCAAGTTAGCTGAGACAAATTCAAAGTTCCTTTGAAAACTAGGACGATTGCTTATTGTACGAATTGCTAGTTGAGTGCGGTTCTTTTAAGACGTTTCGCATATCGAAGATCGTCGCAACGAAACTACTGTTTCGGGTCAGCCAAGGTGTATCGGAAGTCACAGTGCGAATCACCCTGCATAATCGTCTTTGTTCTTTCGAGTTTTACGTCGGGATTGAAACCTCCACAAAACTCAAAATCTCTCGTGCAAGAAAAAATGCCACCCAGATCGCCATATCCTAGTTCGGTGTACATTTCAGCGTATTTACATCGAGTGACGTCGAACGAATATCGATGTTCATTGCTCTCGATAATGTCGACTTCTAGCGCCCCATGTCTACGCCACGCATCTTTGTTCGACGCATAGTCTTCGAGTCCATTGGCGCCAATTCCTTTGGCAAAATCTGCGCCCTGTTCACGAGCTAACTTGGTGATGGCCTCACGAGCTATTTTGTTAGTACGGTCTACACCAATTTCTTCCTGAAACGCTCGAAGCACCGGCCCGAGAATCATCGCTTCGACTTTTCGACGATGGAGCACGTCCATCTGACTCGGATCAAATTCCATGTTCAAAATCCTCGATTTTCGGGACTAGTTACTGGAGCGAAATGCTCATTGCGACGGCACCACCGCCAGCGTGGCAGATCACCGCTAGTCCCTCTTTGCCCTTCGTCGCTCGAAGACCATACATGAGGGTCACAAGTATTCGTGAACCGCTCGCGCCGATGGGGTGACCGAGAGCGATCGCTCCACCGCGTAGATTCACCCGATCCCAATCCCAGTTCAACGCTTGTCCGTTTGCCAGCACTTGAGCCGCAAACGCTTCATTGACTTCGATCTGATCAAATTCATCGAGCGACTGACCTGTTTTAGCAAGAAGATTTGTTACGGCGAGCCTTGGTGCATCGAACAACATTCCAGGCTCATTAGCGGCGTGGGCGTATCCAGTGATACGGGCTACTGGCCCGCTTGATGCTTCTGAAGCTGCCAGCTCGTTGGTTACAACAACTGCTGCGGCACCGTCGCTTATCGACGAAGCATTTCCAGCTGTAACTGTCGTGCCTGGTGGAAATACTGTACGTAGAGCCGAGAGACCGCCAATCGTGGTGTCAGCACGAGGTCCTTCGTCGTTTTCGACGACGGTGACGGCACCCCGTCTTCCCGTGTCCTCAACT
>JBDQHW010000019.1:0-47952 GCA_040264655.1 Dehalococcoidia bacterium
CGAGGGTTGACCGAAATGCTTGGTGGTCGGTGTTGTCCAAAAAAAAACGCATAAAAAGCCCTCGGACGATTCGTCCGAGGGCTTTTTATTATTCTCTGGAGCGGAAGACGAGGTTCGAACTCGCGACCCTCTCCTTGGCAAGGAGATGCTCTACCACTGAGCCACTTCCGCTAGCACTTTCAACAGTAAGCAATCTCAGCCATATGGTCAACCCGCGGAGCGGTTATTTAGTTCGAGTGCGAGCTTAAATCGTTTCGAGCTGTGCAACGAATTCTTGATGATGAACCGCAGCGACAAGCGTCGGGATGCTACTCGCTGACCTTCACCAGTAACTTGCCGAAGTTCTTTCCGTTCAAGAGACCGATAAATGCTTCAGGTGCGTTCTCAAACCCGTCGACGACGTCTTCTTTGTACTTGAGACTGCCGTCTTTTATCCAGTTGGCTATTCGAGTGCGAGCAATCTCGTGTTGCAGTTCGAAGTCGTATACAAGGAATCCTTCGACGGTTGTTCGTGTGCGAATAAGTGCCGCCAGATTGCGAGGACCTTGAGGTGGAGTCGCTGCGTTGTACTGCGAAATTTGACCGCAAATGGCGATTCGAGATTTAAGGGCAAGGTTTTCGAAAACAGCGTCCGAGACCGGACCACCAACATTGTCGAAGTAGCAATCCACTCCAGTTGGGGAGAGACGTGCCAACTCAGCGGAAACGTCCTGCGTCTTGTAGTTGATGGTAGCGTCGAATCCAAGTTCATCTATCGTGTACGAACATTTCTCATCGCTACCAGCTACACCGATAACGAAACATCCGTTGAGCTTGCCGATCTGCCCAACAACAGCTCCGACAGCACCAGATGCAGCCGATACAACCAAAGTGTCGCCAGCTCGCGGTTTGAGCACAGCTAGAAGTCCGAAATATGCAGTCATACCGGGCATCCCGAGAATTCCAACGGAAGTTGAGATTGGACCAAGATCTGGATTGACTGGCTTCACGGTGTGCGCACCGACTGCAGCCCATTCCTGCCAGCCGATGTTCGAGCGGACTGTGTCACCGACTTTGTAGAGTGGTGATTCCGACTGTTCAACCTGAGCCACTACTTCACCTGTCATTACATCGCCAGGCTGTAGAGGCGTTGCGTACGACGGACCCGATCGCATGCGGCCTCGCATGTACGGATCGAGGCTCATGTATTGGGTGCGAATCAGCACTTCACCGTGCTTCGGAGTTGGGATTGGCGATTCTGCGATGGCAAAGTTCGCAGCGGTTGGTTCGCCAACAGGGCGGCTAGCCATTGTCCACGCTCTATTTGCGGTGTTTGGCATTTGTTTCATTACTTTCTTGGTTCGTCGGGAAGAATTTGTTGTCGATCTGGGTTAGTTTTTTAGTTCGATACCGAGATTCCCGTATTCATCGACAGTAACCGTCCATGCGGGGTGAATCACAGTCGTGCAGTCGGGTTCTTCGATAATAGCTGGGCCTTTAAACACGGCTCCGGCGGGTAGTTTGGAGCGGTCATATACGGGCGTTTGGACAGTGCCTTTTTCGCCGGAGTTTTCAGCGAAGTAAACTGCCCGTGGGCCTTTTGAAGCAACAGAAACATCAGCGCTTGTGTTGTCGAGTCTTCGCATCTTGGGTCGTGCAATTTTGCCGACCGTGGTGAGCCGTAGATTTACCAATTCAACCGGTTCATCGTTAGCCCTGAAGCCGTAAGCGGTTTCGTGAGCGTCGTGGAACGATTCAGTCAGTTCGTTCAGCCAAGATTGATCGATTTCAAGTCGATCTGGTGCTTGAACACTCAACTCAAAGCTTTGTCCAAAGTAGCGCATTTCAACTGCACGCTCGAAAATTGGATCACCTGACGCCGAGGCCGCAACGCTGTGCGCTTCTCTTCCTGCGGTCTCGAGCCGGTCAAACTCTTTTGCGATTAGCGTCGGATCGATCTCATCAGCACGAACTATCAGTGTTGCTGAGCCTTCCATCCGAACATCCGTCACGAGCAATCCTAGAGCAGATGCTGTTCCCGGACCTTGCGGAATTAAAACTCGAGGAATTCCTGCTTGTTCGGCGAGTCGAACTGCATGGGCAGGCCCAGCACCTCCGAACCCAACAAGCATGAACTCTCTTGGATCGTGCCCTCGCTGAACTGAAACAAGCCGCAAGGCGTTGACCATCGCTGTGTTGGCAATTTCGACAATTCCATGCGCTGCTTCTTCGACAGAAAGTCCTAGAGGCTCCGCGCATTGCGTACGAATTGCGTCACGAGCGGTGTCGAGATTTAGTTTCATCTCACCACCCGCAAAATAGGCAGGATCAAGCCGACCCAGAACTAAATTGGCGTCAGTAATTGTCGGTTGCTTACCGCCGAGCCCGTAGCAAACAGGCCCTGGATCAGCACCGGCAGAGTGAGGGCCAACTCGTAACGCTCCTCCTGAATCAACCCAAGCGATCGATCCACCACCCGCGCCAATTTCAACCAGATCCACGACCGGGGTTCGAATTGGGTAACCGGAGGCTCCGCCAAACGCACCGGTGCCGCTTTGAGCAGCTCCTCCGACGCTGTAATCCTTAGTGATGTTTGGCTGACCATTTCGAATCAGGCTAGCCTTGGCTGTAGTTCCTCCCATATCGAATGAGATGACGTTCGGGTGTCCGAGCGCAGTTCCGAGAGAGGCGGCTGCCACGGCCCCAGCGGCAGGTCCAGATTCAACCATGAATACAGGATTCTCAGATGCTGCTTCGGCCGGATACACGCCCCCGCTCGACTGCATCACGAGTAGTTCCGAGGTGACTTTCGCAGCGTGGAGTTTTTGACTAATCGCCGCTAAATACGTGCTGACAATCGGAGCGACCGACGAGTTGATTACCGTGGTTGACGCTCTCAGGTACTCCCTGAACTCGGGCACGACATCCGACGATAAAGAGATGATCACATTCGGTAGTTTTTCCGATATGGCCTTGCCAATTCGCTGTTCGTGTTCGGGATTTCGATATGAGTGCAGCAAGCAAACAGCAACCGCTTCAACGCCGGATTCGGCGATTCGCTCAACGACCTCACCAAGTGCCTGCTTGTCGAGCGGAGTAACAACTTCGCCTTTGGCATCGAGTCGTTCTGGTACTTCAAAACAGAGTTGGCGCGGAACGAGCGGTGCTGGTTTTTCGAACTGCAAATCGTATAGCGAAGGTCTGATTTGGCGCGCAATTTCGAGCATGTCTCGAAATCCTTCAGTTGTCACGAATGCAGTCTTCGCCGTTTTACCCTCGATGATTGCGTTTGTCGCAACTGTCGTGGCGTGAACTACGTGCTCGACTGCCTCAGGATTAACTGATTCGTCGATATCAAGCAGTTTTTGAACTGCTGAAATGAATCCTGATGCCGGGTCAGACGGTGTAGATAGAACCTTTGAAGTCGTAACTCTTCCGGTTGCCGAATCAACTAGTGTTCCGTCGGTGAAGGTGCCACCAATATCAACACCAATTCGGTAACGACCATCCTTGCCTGTGCTCAATTCAATTCCCTCGAACTTGTCATCTGAGATCTTGCTGCTGTAGTTGCCGATGTGTTCACGGAGTCTGATCCTTCATCAACGACCACACCGTAAAACTCGCGAGCGCGTTGGCGGTTTATCTTTCCACCAACTACGTCTTTCAGTACAGCGTCGGGATCTCGTTCTAGAGGTGAACCGTATCCGCCTCCACCGGGCGTTTGGAAGCTCACAGTGTCCCCGGGCTTCAGTTCGACAACACACTTTGAGGTGAGTTCGCTCGACTCCTGATTTGGATCATCAGGGTTGAGGATGTAATAGGCCTTACGACCGTCCAATCCACCGAATATTCCCTGAGGACCAGCGATGTCGCGGTCAGACAAGACGGTGAATGTTGCTGGGTCATCTGGAAAGTGATAATCGCGTCTCATTCCAAGACCACCCCGGAACTTTCCAGGCCCTTCCGAATCTTCGATAAGTGAAAGTCGAGAGACTCTCATAGGAAAGTGAGATTCAACCTCTTCTACAGGAGCGTTCTCGGTATTTTGTCCGTGTTGCTGGACGGCATCCGGTCCATCGGAAGTTGCCCTCGCCCCGTAGCCCCCAGCAAGTGCCTCATAGTTGCAATGATATTCACCATTGTCCCGATCGATGATTCCGAATCCTGCCTGGGCCATCATCGCCTTGGTCGACGCTACGATCTTCTCTGGCATACCAGTTGAGAATGCCTTGAACAGCATGTCGTTGATGCGAACCTGCGTCTCCCAGCCGCCTACGACGGGGGCAGGGTGAACAGCGTGCACAACCGTTCCCGCCTTAGCATTCATCTTGATGTGCCGGTAGAAACCATCGTTGACAGGCATGTCGGGAGCCATGAGAGCCCGCAGAGCGTAGGCACATGCTGAGAACGTCATCGCCTTGGTCGAGTTCACCGGTGCTCGGCGTTGAGGATCGCATCCATCAAAATCGAAGTAAACCGTTTCACCTTTTACCGTGATCTCGACCTTTAGATTGACAACTTTGTCACTGAACCCGTCATAGTCGAGAAAACCTTCGGTCCCGTAGATGCCATCGGGAATGTTCGATATTTCGGCGCGGGTGCGGCGATCTGTGTAGTCGACGACAGCGGCAACATACCTGTCAAAATCCGTCACACCGTATTTCTCGACCAGTTCAACCAATCGTCGAGCACCGACAGTGTTTGCTGCGACTTGGGCACGGAAGTCTCCGGTTGTTACCCGCTTGGATCGAATCTGGGCGAGGAGAAGGGTGAACACATCCTCGTTCATCTCGCTACGTTTGACCAACTTCACCGGTGGTATGATCACGCCTTCTTGGAATATTTCCTGAAATGGTCCGATCGACGCAGGTGCGCCACCACCGACGTCGACATGGTGTGCGAGAGACGCCACGTATCCAACTAGCTCGCCTTCGTGATGGACAGGACCGAATACCGTTACATCGTTGAGATGTGATCCACCTCCGAATGGATTGTTCACCACCAGCATGTCGCCGGGTTCAAGATTTTCGGCACCGTACGTTTCGATAGATGTTGGGATGAGTTCTACAAATGATCCAAGGTGTACCGGCTGTGTAAATGCCTGCGAGATTGGTCGCCCATCGCGGTCAAAAAATGCGCACGAAAAATCTTGGCGAGTTTTGACATTGGTCGAATACGCCGAACGCCTCAGGGCAGCTGCCATCTCTTCGGCGACCTGCGTGAGCGCAGAGCGAACTACCTCAAACTGAATCGGGTCGATCCGTTGCACCGAGTTTGTTTCGCTGCTATTTACCACTACGCAGTTCCTTCGTTTGGTGTTCGTTCACTTGCTGTTTTGGAATGTCGATATCGACTCCGTAGCGTTCGCGGGCACGTTCTGCCGAAATTTTGCCCTGTAGTACATCTTCGAGAATTATCTGTGGGTCTCGCTTGAACGGTTCGCCATACCCACCACCACCCGAAGTCCGATAGCTGATCACATCACCGGGTTGGAGCTGAACTGTTGTCTTTGACGAAAGATGTTCTTCTTCGCCATCTTTGATGAGCGCATAGGTCGATTTGCTGCCATGCTCACCGCCGAACAAACCTCGGGGGCCGAACTTGTCACGATCTGCAAGAATCGTGAACGTAGCTTCTTCAGGGAACCTGTAGTCGCGGCGTAGACCGAGTCCGCCTCTGAATTCACCAGGTCCCTCGGAATCTGGAACTAATTCATATCGGGTGATTTGCACGGGATAGTTTGATTCAGTTTCTTCCACCGGCGCATTTTCAGTATTTTGTCCATGCGACTGAACAGCATCGGGACCGTCGGAAGTTGATCTTGCTCCATAGCCGCCAGCCAGCGTTTCAAGGAAGCAGTAGTACTCGCCAGTCTCGTGATTTTCTCCACCGAATCCCGAGTGGCATTGCATCGATTTCGTGCCAGCACAAACAGCGTCAGGCAGGGCAGGGGCGAGCGCTTCGAAGATCAAGTCGTTGAGACGAACGTGGGTCTCCCAACCACCGACGACCGGGGCTGGGTGAACACAGTTCGTGACGGTGCCTTCCGGCGCATCGACGTGTACATATCGGTAGAAGCCGTCGTTTACGGGGAGATCACGATCCATGAGCGCGCGTAGTGCATAGGCGCACGCCGAGAACGTTTGAGCGAAGGTCGAGTTCACTGGGGCGCGGCGTTGAGGATCGGAACCGGTAGTGTCGAATCGGACCCCTTCATCATCGATCGTCACTTTAACCGCAAGCTTCACTACGTCGTCAGTGAAGCCATCGTTGTCGATGAATCCTTCAGCCTGAAAAATGCCCTTAGGGAGCTTCGCTACCTCGGCGCGGGTACGGCGGTCGGTATATTCGATGATTTCGTCGATGTAGTGATCGAACTCATCGATGCCGTATCGGTCAATGATTTCACCGATACGAATTGCACCTGTGCGGTTTGACGCTACCTGCGCTCGGAAGTCGCCTGCAGTTTCTCGCTTCGATCGAATCTGGGATAGAACAAGCCGGAATAGATCGTCATCCAGCTCACCATTCACAACGAACTTGATCGGCGGAATGATGATGCCCTCTTGAAAGACTTCTCTGAACGCTCCAACCGAAGCTGGCGCACCGCCACCGACATCGACGTGATGCGCTAGACAGGCCGTGTAGCCGACCAGCTGGTCTTCGTAGAAGACAGGGCCGATTAGTGAAATGTCGTTGAGGTGAACTCCGCCGCCGTACGGATCGTTCGACAGAATCATGTCGCCGGGTCCAAGATTCTCAGGCCCGTAGCGTTTTACGGCTACCGGAACGTGCCGCACAAATGAACCCAGATGAACGGGCTGCGTGAACGCCTGCGCCGCCGACCGTAGATTCTTGTCGAAAAACGCACAGGAAAAATCCTGCCGAGTTTTTACATTGGTCGAATAAGCGGAACGGCGAAGTGCAATCGCCATCTCTTCCGCGGCCTGTGTCAGGGCGTTGCGGATTACCTCGAATTTAATGGGGTCGATTGCCGGTGTTGTCACTATCGGGCGATGATAGCTCGCCCGACCTACAACGTGTGTGGGTTTGGAATCAAAATCCCGCATAAATCAATTTGAACTAAGCTGCAGGTTTAGAGCGCCTTCCAGACCGACTTACCACCCTCAGAAACTACTTTTCCGATGCTTGATCCTGTCGCTAGATGGCCCGAGAATACGATCCACTCTTGGGTTGACGCGAGCGACAGTAGACTCTTGCGTGATTGAGTCGACATAGCCGTGTTCCAATCGAACGTTGGGCACCAACTCTGCTCCGTTACCTGAGCAACGCTGTGGAACAAATCGCCGGTGATTACCGCAGTCTGTCCACCTGATTCGATCAATACGCACTGATGCCCAGGAGTATGACCGTTCGTTGGCAACGTAGAGATCCCAGGAGTCAACTGTTCTACACCACCGATTAGCTTTAGGGCACCTAACGACTCGAGCGGTTTGACTGATTTATCAAAAGCTGGATTGTCGTTTTCAGTTTTCGAGTAGTGCTCCCAGTCTCGAGAAGCTACCCAATGTGTTGCGCTTGGAAAGGTTAGCGAGGGTGTGTCACCGTCATATGCCACATTCCAACCGATGTGATCGCCGTGGCAATGAGTCGTCACGACGATATCGATATCATCAGGCTGCACACCTAGAGCCGCTAAATTGTCGAGCAGTTTGCCGCGTTCACCAGTGTGCTCATGAACTACATCACCCATGCCAGCGTCAACAAGAATCGTTGGCCCTTCACCGCTCGTCGAACGGACTAAATGACTCCTCCAATCGGGTTGCCACTTGCCGTCTGCTGTCAACGCAATTGATCGGTAGGGATCCCACGCTTCTGCGGGAACTTCCGTGAAGATTGTCCCTGGGTCACGTGCTGTGGATGGTCCGTCGAGGACAGCAGTTATCTCGTAAGCACCTATGGTGAGTGATGTAGTCATTGAGGCCTAGAGTCCTCGTTCTTTCTTGACTCGACGCCACTCTTCAAACGACTCTGGCTGAGGCGGGTAGTACTTACCGGGAGCTACATTTTCGGCTTCGATCTTCGTTTTGATGTAGTTCTCGACCTCTTCATGCTCAATCGCATGTTCAGCGACGGCGGCGGCCATCCAAGAAGGAACAACAATCACACCATCATCGTCACCGACTAACACGTCACCGGGGCGCACGAGTGCTCCGCCGATGTTTACTTGGACATCTTCTTCAGCCGGCGCTGCGGTTGGTCCGCCGTGAAGACTTCGCGCTGTTGCGTACACCGCAAGACCGTAGTCCTCGTCTCGTAATACATCTAGGTCTCTAATCGCACCGTCAATGACAACACCATCTGCGTTGTTCATCTTGAGTTGGAGAAGCTTCACGTCACCAGCTACGACGGTTTTAGCGTCTCCAGCGATGTCTGCGACTAGTACATCGCCGGGGCCGCACTTGCCCATTGCTGCATACTCAGGAGAATTCTCACCCTTTGGAGTATCAGCCAGGAGATCAGCTCTGTTTGGTAGGAATCTCAGGGTCTTAGCGCGGGCTGCCAACTTCTTTCCCATTGTGTAGTTCTGCAAACCTTCACATACACACAGAGGGGATCCGAAATATTTGACCGCGTTGTAAACGGTTGCCGTTGGAATCGATTTGAGCGCTTCAAGAACCTCGTCGGGCACATGAACCGGCTTCATGTCGAAATTTGGAATGTCTGACATTGTCGTAGTAATCTCGTTTCAAGTTGGAATGCATCTCACGTGTGTCCGAGGCGATTCGGTTGCTTGCACGTGATCAATTGGGCGAGATACTACTCTCGGAAATGATCAAGTCGCAACCGCCCGACTCTTGGGTTTATGCATACAGCCACCCACGTTTGGTGAACCCAACTGGTCAGGGTGGCTCAAATCGGCAGTCTAGAATGCGGAAAAGTAGTAGGGTTTGCGGCGTTCGATTTTTTTATCCGAGTCATTCGGGAGATTGCCGATGTTGCCGCCTGGCATGCCGTTATCGCGTTTCAAAGTGCTTGACCTTTCTAGGGTTCGCGCCGGGCCTACATGTGTTCGCCAGCTTGCGGACTGGGGGGCTGATGTCATCAAGATCGAAGCTCCACCAGATGGTAAAGAGGGGCTCGGTGGAGATCGGGATAACTCTGACTTTCAGAATCTTCACCGCAATAAGCGATCACTAACGCTAAATCTCAAAGCTGAGGAAGGTCGTGAGATTTTCCATAAGCTCGTTGCTGAAGCCGATGTTGTTGTCGAGAACTATCGACCCGATGTAAAGAATCGACTCGGTGCCGATTACGAGACTCTTTCGAAACTTAACGACCGGATCATTTTGGTTAGCATCTCGGGATTTGGTCAGGACGGACCGTACGGAAACCGGGCTGGGTTCGACCAGATCGCTCAAGGTATGGGCGGGCTAATGTCTATCACTGGCGCCCCCGGTGAAGGCCCGATGCGAGCTGGCATCCCCGTTGCGGATCTGTGTGCAGGTATGTTTGCTGCTCAAGGCGCGATGTTGGCGTTGCTCGAACGGGAAGCATCTGGAAAAGGCCAGTGGGTTCGCACTTCGCTGCTGGAAGCGATGGTTCAGATGCTCGATTTTCAAGCCGCTCGGTATCTAAAAGAGGGCGAAGTTCCGGGTCAAGCCGGTAACGATCATCCAACGAATATTCCGACAGGTGTGTTTCCAACGTCCGACGGTCACATCAATATCGCGGTCGCAGGTGGCGTGATGTTTGAGCGTTGCTGCAAAGCGTTGAATCATCCCGAGTGGAACGACGATGATTTGTTTTCAACATCGGCTGCTCGATCGAAAAACCGTGTGGAAATGAACGCAGTTATTTCCGAAGTCACCAAAACAAATACAAGCGAACACTGGATCAAATTGCTGAACAACGTAGGTTGTCCCGCCGGACCGATCAACGCTATGGATCAGGTATTCGCCGATCCACAGGTTCAACATCTAGATATGTCGGTCGAAGTTGAGCACCCGCGATTAGGTAAGTTTGGAGTCGTAAATCAGGCGATAAAGATGAGTCGTACCCCATCGGCAGTTCGCACCGCTACGCCGGAACAAGGCGAACACACGAATTCAGTTCTCGCCGAACTTGGTTACGACGATACGACGATCGCCGACTTTCACAAAAACGGTGTTGTTTAGTTTCACCTAAATAGCTTCTGAACCTCACTAGGTACGTACTAAGGAACAAAAGATATGAGGCAGCTTCAGCTGCGGACCGACAAGATGCTCGCACACGTCGAGGATGGTGTTGGCTGGATTACTTTCAATCAACCGGCCAAGCGAAATGCAGTCTCACTAGCAATGTGGGAAGCAGTACCAGAAATCATCGAGGATTTCGTTTCGACCGGTGATGTCCGGGTTGTTGTACTTAAAGGTGCTGGCGATAATGCGTTCGTCTCAGGCGCTGATATTTCTGAGTTCGAAGAGGTCAGAAACACTCCTGAGCAGGTCGAGAACTATGAAAAAGCAACCGGTGATTGCCATGCAGCACTCCAATCACTAGAAATCCCACTCATCGCCATGATCCGTGGGTTCTGCATCGGTGGCGGAATGGCGATTGCACTATCTGCGGATCTACGGATAACGGCTGATGATGGCCAGTTTGGGGTACCAGCAGCCAAGTTGGGACTGGGCTACGGATACGACGGAATCAAAGAGCTGATGAACATCGTTGGCCCTTCGTTTGCGAAAGAAATATTCTTCACAGGGAGTCGTTTCAGCGCTGCAGATGCAGAAACGATGGGACTGGTTAATCGGGTCTTACCAGTGGGCGAACTGGATCCTGCAGTTTCAACGCTGGCAAAGACCATTGCCGACAATGCACCAATGACGGTCAAGGCTGCCAAAGCTGCAATCAACGAAGGCACGAAAGACCCCGACGACCGAGACCTTAATCGGGTCGCACAAATGGTTGAAGCGTGTTTCAACAGCAAAGATTACAAAGAAGGTCGTCGAGCGTTCATGGAGAAGCGAAAACCTGAATTTCAGGGGCGCTAGAACGAGATGATCGGTGGCACAGATCTAGGCGAAACCACCATACATTCCACATGCAGAGTTATCGCCATAACTGTCAGATCATCGCGATCCTGAACACAACGTAGACGCTGGATATTCTGCGTTGGGGTTGGACGTTTGGGGGGAGTATCGTTGTGGCGTCAGATCAAATTTTGCCGAAAGGCAAACTCACGCTGGTCGGAATTGGTCCCGGTGACACCAAACACATCACGCCTGCGGCCGTCGACGCACTAACTGATTCAGACGCGGTAATTGGATACGGTCAGTATCTGAGACAGGTGTCAGAACTCGTCGATCAAACTCGTGTTCAAGAGTTTCCAATGGGCAAGGAGCAAGAACGAGCTCTCGAAGCGCTACGACTCGCCCTCGAAGGTATGAAAGTTGCGGTCGTGACTGGTGGCGATGCCGGAATATACGACATGGCGGCACCAGAATTTGAGCTTCTCGCCGAATTGTCCACGGAGGAACGAAACCTAGTCGATGTTGAGATCATTCCAGGTATCACAGCAGCGAACATGGCTGCGTCGATGCTTGGATCACCATTGGTGCAGGACTACGCGGTGATCAGTTTGAGCGACCGGTTCGTGCCGTGGGATCAAATCGAACGTCGTCTTGAAGCGGTCGCTGGAGCCGATATGGTCATAGCTTTGTACGAGCCTTCAAGTAAGCATCGCACAGGTCAATTAGGGAAAGCGCAAGAAGTTCTACTTCGCCACCGAGTTTCGGAAACACCGGTCGCTGTTGCTCGAGAAATTACGCGGCTGATGAATCACTAAGCATCACCACACTAGATCAAATGACAGAATTCGATCACGATAGACGCACAGTGATAATCGTCGGAAACTCTAAAACGAAATCGGCAGACGACTGGATGATTACGCCGCGGGCTTACTCAGGGTTCAGCTGATTCCGATTATTCACTGACCGCGGCAACCAATGATTCGCAAGAATCAAGAGACAGTTCGCAGAGCATCACAACATTCCCGATCACCGCATAAGCATCGAACCTTAGCGGGGGAAGTTTGCTGTAGCCGACCGCACGTTTTCCAACCGCAACTTCTGCAAGTTCAACGCCATGATCTAGAGCATCTTGGTGCGACTGATAAAACCTTAACTCAAAGTCTTTTTGATTGAAGAAGCCGTACCAAGCATCCGTGGCTCTTGGCAGTGTGTCGAGTTGAAACTGTGTGACGTTTTTGTATCCGACTGCAGTAAAGTCTTCAACAGAGTAGACCAGATCGGTGGTGACGATGATCGCCGTGCCCGATCCGCCAGATGCCGCAGAGCTGGTATCACCGGTCGCATCTTCAGCCGAGTCGGTACCAGAACTATCCGATCCGCACGCTGACAGGATGACACAGATCACAAGCGCTAATCCCAGCAGCATAGCTCGAGTATATTTCGACAGGGTTCCAGTTGCAGTCATCAGAATTTGTTCGTGAATTGCGAAAAAATATATTGAGTGAAATTAAACCAATAGTTTGCGATATTCCCGACCTTGGATTTGACCGAATTGAAGTCGCTTAGCTAACGAATAACCTCGGTTTTCATAGAGTCGATGTGCCGCAGGTAAATACTCGGTCGTATGCAACATTAGCTCGGAGAAACCTTGCTCCACCGACCAAGATTCTGCTTTGTCCATCAATTGCCCCGCGATCCCCAGTTTTCTGTGCCGTTCGTCGACCGACACTCGGAAAACTTCAGCGATGTCAGGTTCGGATACCTGCGGGTAGATTCCGACAGTGCCGACAACTTCGCTGTTGAGATCTGCAACCCAAAATCCCGAGCGATTACCACTGGCGATGTAATGCTTGAAAGGATCGGCCATATCAGTGGCGAGGACTTTGCCTAGGTAGCCCTCAAGATCTGTATGAGCCACGTCGTTAGGCAGGAGTGGTTTCATCGATCTCATTCCGGCAAGAAAAAGCGCTCTCACCCGATCTGCATCGACAGGAGCGAGTGGGCGTACGACGAGCGAATTTGAGCCAGAACGAATCATGACGGTCAGCATACACAGCGAATGTACGGGAGCTAATCACGAACCTCTGTTGAAACGCCTTGAAAAAAGACCCCAACGAGTTTTCGTTGGGGTCTTTAGAATTTCGATGCGTGGTGCCGAGGGGCGGACTCGAACCGCCGACACATGGATTTTCAATCCATTGCTCTACCAACTGAGCTACCTCGGCATACGGCACGGCAATCAATCGTATGCGTTGTCTCCTAGCGAGGCAATAGAACTTACGACGAGCCTGAGGCTGTTCGCGTGAATCCTCACGATGTTTGCCCTAAACAACCCGGCGTTGCCGAGGCGCGCTGATATAATTCCGCCTGATTATCGCAAGTGTGTTTATTGAACAAAAGACAGTTACCGTGATTTAGCGGTAAACCAACTTTGATTCGTTCTGCCCTTAGAGGATATTAATGGCGACTCTCATCATCGCTTCAATCTCGGATCGTTCTGGAAAAACTGCCGTGGCTGCCGCAATGGCGGCAAGACTCGGAACCGATGACTCTGCAGTCGCTGTCGGAACCGCATCAGGTGCTGAATCAGCAGACGCTTCGGTGTTTGCCAGCCTGTTGCCCGGAAGTGCTGCACTGAGTGGGTCAGCTTCAGAAGTTGCTTCGAATATTTCGATATCGTCTGGACCAGGCAAAATTGCAATCGTCGAAGGGTCATCAAGTGCGCAAGCGAACCTCGACCTCGCAAACGCTACTGACGGACTGGTCTTGCTGGTAGTTCGATACGGTGAGGATGTTGCAGCTGTCGCCAAAGAATACGGCTCGCGGTTGGCTGGCGTGGTGATCAACGGGTTGCCCAAATACCGAACCGAAGAAATTGACGGCAAATTTGCATCGGATCTAGAGGCAGCAGGCACGAAATTGCTTGGGTCGATTCCAGACGATCGCCGAATGCTGGCTCCAAAATTAGGCCAAGTCGCCGAATTTTTAGGTGGGCAGTTCCTGAGCGGTGAGGACGAATCGAACCGGCTACTCGACAATTTCCTAATCGGTGGTTTGGTTCTCGACTGGGGACCGTTCTATTTTGCAAGTCGCAACAACACAGGTGTAATCGTTCGTGGTGACCGCCCCGACGTTCAGCTCGCAGCCATTCAAACCGACACGACCCGTGCACTCGTTCTAACTAAGGGTGTGCGACCAGTTGAATACGTTTTGTATGAAGCGGCACAGCGTGAAATTCCGATTGTTGTAGTTCCTGGAAACACGCATGACGTCGCCGAACAGCTTGAAGGGTTGCAGCCAAACGTTGGTTTTGATCATGCGGACAAGCTAGCCCGCATGGTTGATCTGGTTTCCGAGCACGTAGACATTGCCGCTCTTGAAGAGCAGTTGGCGCAGCCTGCCACTCGCTAAAAATAGCTGATTTACGCCATTGAGTTTCGTTCAAACTAATTCATAGTTAAATGCGTAAGTTCTATAGGCAAGACTGACCGTAGATGTTGGTCTCATACGTTTCTGCACAGAGAGTAAGTTGAGTCTTCTCGATACATTAGCGCCGCAACGAGGCCCTGATAAACGACGGTACGGACCGATGTTCCTCGCCAAGACCTCGTTTTATTTGGCGGTGTTTTTAAGCGCAATTTTCGGCATAACATCGTTCGTGTTGTTCGATGGCGATCGTGAGCTTGAAGTCATACCTGCGACTAGAGTTGAATATGAAATTCTCGGCCCGGTGCAGGATTATCTGATGACTACGAACGTAAGTTCGATTAACGACGTAAATGTTGAAGTCAATTGCTGGTCCGAGTTCGAAAACGAAGATTTCAATGTCGAGTATCTGGACCGTGGTTCATGGCGAGTAGATGCCTTTTACAAACTTGTGCGCTACTACTGGCGAATAGACGACAAGACACTTGAAGTTACTCGCGATCCTTGGAATCGCTCGACCAACCCGACTATCAGGTGCTGATTGGCTCGTATTCGGTGATTGCTTGACCGGTACTTGCTCGGTCGCACCCGTTTTCTGCATGAAACGTCGAAATTAGTGCCAGTCGACCGATGATTTTGCCGCACTCCCGCTAACATTGCTTGATGCCTTCGATTTCGCCGACAGAAAACCTACTATCTGGACTCTCTGAACGACAGCGTGAAGCTGTCACACACACCGACGGCCCGCTGCTCATTGTTGCAGGTCCCGGCTCGGGAAAAACCCGAGTTATGGCGCACCGTGTCGCATACCTTGTCGGCGAGAAAAATGTTCCACCTTGGAAGATTCTCGCCGTCACATTTACAAACAAAGCAGCACGAGAACTTCGTGAGCGGTGTGAACGATTGGTTGGCGTTGGATCGAACGATCTTCAGGTTCGCACTTTTCATGGTTTTTGCTCACGAGTACTACGAGCCGACGGCGAGCTTGTAGGTCTCAAACCTGAATTCACGATCTACGATGCCGACGATCAGGCACGTGTAGCGCGGCGTGTACTCGACGATTTCGATATCGATCCAAAACAGTTCCCGCCGCGGGCGTTGCTCAGCATTATTTCCGACGCTAAGAACAACATGCGCACTCCGGCGCAACTCTCTAAACGTACTGAAACTTATCGTGATGAAGTCTCCGCTCGTGTGTACGAGGTGTATGAAGGGGCACTGCAGCGCGCCAACGCTGTCGATTTTGACGATCTTTTGTTGAAGACATTCATGCTTCTCGAAGGTCATCCCGAGATGCTCGAAAAGTACCAGGGTAGATTCGAACACCTGTTGGTCGACGAGTTCCAAGACACCAACGCACTACAATTTCAGGTGGCGCGATTGCTCGCCATGAAAAGTCGAAACATCTGTGTCGTTGGCGACCCGGACCAATCGATCTACTCGTGGCGACATGCCGACCCTACGAACCTGACCGACTTTCAGAGCACGTTTAAAAACGCCAAGATCGTCACCCTCGATCAAAGCTATCGTTCTACCCAGATTATTTTGGAAGCTGCCGATGCTGTTATCGGTAACAACGATGGTCGCATGGAGAAAAATCTGTGGACCGAAAACAGTCGCGGGACGCGGATTACCGTTGCAGAGGCTTACAACGAAGAAGAGGAAGCCCGGCTCGTCCTTGAAGCGGTCAACGATCTGAAAAGCAAGGACGGTATTGGTCGCAATGAAGTAGCGATCATGTACCGGGTGAATGCTCAGTCTCGGGCGTTTGAAGTTGCCTGCAACCGAGAAGGTATTCCATATCGGCTGGTCGGCGGGGTGAAGTTCTACGACCGAAAAGAAGTCAAAGATATTTTGGCGTTCTTGCGGGTCATATCTAACCCGGCTGATGACGCTGCGCTGGAGCGAATTATCAATGTTCCAGCGCGCGGCTTATCAGCTCGTACAGTCGCTGAACTAAGACGTGTAGCCATCGCCAATAACGTCCCTGCGCTTGATGTGATTCTGGATATCACTCGAGTCCAGCTAGGCGATGAAGACCCGCCTGCCTACTATGCCGAACTCGCTACCCGAGCGCTCAAATCCGTAGCTGCATTTGGCGACCTAGTATCTCGATTTATCGAGCAGTCCTTAGCCCTGGATACTAACGAGCTAATCGATCTAATTGTTGAACGAAGCGGCTATGGCGCGATGCTCCGCGAAGACAAAGAACGCGGCGAAGAACGCATGGAGAACTTGCAGGAACTTAAGGCGTCTGCAGAGCAGTTTGCCGGTTCCGAAGAACGAGGTCAGCTCACTGACTTCTTAGAAAACGTTGCCCTCGTTTCTTATGTCGACGGACTTCAAGGTGGGGACGATGCAGAGACTGAAGAAGAAGGGGTAACGCTCATCACCCTTCACCAAGCGAAGGGCCTTGAGTACGACGCTGTGTTTCTGGTGGGGCTCGAGGAGGGGATGCTTCCACACTCACGCAGTGTCGACGATCCGACTCAACTCGAAGAAGAGCGACGCCTGCTTTATGTCGGCATCACCCGAGCACGAAAGCGCCTGTACATGTTCAGAGCTTTCCAACGGCGGTTCCGAGGACAGTCTGGTTCAACAATGCCGTCGAGATTCTTACAGGAGATCCCTGATTCTCTCGTGACGAGACGCGATATTCGTGGTCATGATCGAGTTGCAGATCAAATCCCTGATCCTATGTGGACCAAGCGTGCGGCATCGACTCCGGCACCTCGCCCCGCAACGCGTTCTGCTGATGATCAATTTTCACCGGGGGACAAAGTCCGGCACGGAACATTCGGCGAAGGTGTAGTCGTTAGCTCGACAGGAGTCGGAAGTGATACGACTGTTACTGTTGCGTTCTCCGGGCAGGGCGTGAAACGACTCATGCTTTCATTCGCTCCTCTAGAAAAAGTTGTCGAAGAAGAATCGAAACAGCAGTTCGATCCTGACGAGGATCACATCGAAGTGCAAGATCCAGACCTGTTCGCACCCTAAGACACCGCACAAGACTCACCAATGCAACCCGTCGTTTTAGCAGTACATTCAAGTCCCGAGTACACCATGTCGAAACCTGCGCGCTCCTCGATCACTCTGGTCGAAGGACTTGGTGTAGAGGATGACGTGCACAATGGTGTGACGGTGAAACATCGGGGACGAGTCCGAAAAGACCCGACTCAGCCGAATCTTCGTCAAGTCCACCTGATTCACTCGGAGTTGATTACTGAACTTCGAGACCAAGGGTTTGACGTTCGACCCGGAATGATGGGTGAGAACATCACGACAAAAGGCATGGATCTCCTCGCACAGCCCACTGGAACTCGCCTCCGAATCGGTGAATCGGCGGTGGTCGAAATCACCGGTCTGCGCAATCCCTGTGCTCAACTCAATGGTCTGATTCCTGGGTTGATGAAAGCAGTGCTTGGTCACGATGAAAATGGTGAACTGGTTCTAAAAGCTGGTGTCATGACAATCGTGATCGAGGGCGGAAAAATTAGTCCCAACGATCCGATAGTGATCGATTTGCCTAGCGGAATGCACTCACCGCTTCAGCCGGTTTGAGTTCGAAACTCCAACCTTTGTTGGTCAGTGACCCATACAATCGATTCCTATGAAAATGCCTCGTTGGGATCGGATTTACTTCTTCACGTTCAGTGCAACGACGTTCGCACTTGCGAGCTTCGTCGCTCTATTCGCGTTGCCAATCGTCGAAGTAACCAACAACGAAACCGGTCACAGAGTAAGTAAGACCCTTCTCGGTGACGGACAGACCGGGCTAATGATGCTTAGTTTCTTGCCTGTAATTCTTGCCGGTAGCTCGCTGCTAGTTGTGCCCAAACATGGGCTGCCAGATCGGCCCGCCAAGATAAATCTCTGGATTTCAACGTTCCTCATCTATGTATTTGTTGTTTTGTTCATATTTGTGAACGGAATATTGTTTATCCCGACGGCAATTTTGATAACTGCCGCTGCGGTCGGCTCGCAGGTTCGAAGGCGAGAACGCAAAATATTTGCGAAATCTCCTGAGGAATCGAAATCGGGTCGTGGTGGCGGTAAACGACGTCGAAACAAAGGCTAAACTATCGCCATGTTCGGCACCCTGTGCTGAGAGCATCTACTCACCAGTGAAGATCTACTTCGAAGAACGATAGACAGACCTATATGACAACGTCGGCATCCTCCGGTGACACAGTAATTACTGATGAACTAAATGCGTTCATCGGACTGGAATCTACTCCTGTTACCTACGACATCGAGCGTCACGCTGTGGAGCGATTCGCAGCAGCCATTGGCGATTCCAATCCACTCTATTCCAATCGTGAAGTCGCTGAATCGACTTCATACGGGGGGCTGATCGCTCCGCCAACCTTCTTTCGTTCGTTGCTACCTGGCGAGTATCCGAACGATTACCCAGAGCCGTTCGCCCACATTCTTGATGGCGGCAGCAAGTACAAATTCAACGAGCCAGTTCATGTCGGCGACCAGATTACCGTAGTTCGAAAAATTACCGATCTTTTCAAAAAACACGGCCGAATGGGAACCATGCTATTCAAAGTTTCGGAGATTTCGTACACAAACCAAACAGGTCGCTTAGTGGCAACGCAAACAACCACGACCATCACATACGGCACTGGTGAAAAGGATTCAGGCGTTGGCGACCACTAAATCAGATTCGATTCTTCAGTCTGTGTATTTCGAGGACGTTGGCATTGGCGATAAACTCCCCGACCTCATCAAGAACCCGGATACGCGCCAGCTTGTTATGTACGCCGGAGCATCTCAAGATTTCGTAGCGATTCACTACGATCAAAACGTAGCTCAGGAAGCTGGTCACCCAACGGTCATCATTCACGGCGCGCTGAAAAGCGCATGGCTCGGTGAACTAGTGACGAGTTGGATGGGCACCGAAGGTCGCCTATTGGAACTGGACGTTTCCTACCGAGCGATCGACTTTCCTAATGCGAAAGCCACCTGTGTAGGAAAGATTACCGACGCCCGAATCGAACATGGAGTCGGTATCGTCGAGATCGATATTGGCCTCGTAAACGCCGACGGAGCAGTCAGTACACCAGGTCGGGCGCTAGTCTCCCTTCCAACCCGAGAAATCGTTTAGCTATCTGTTAGAAACAACCCAATCCACGAAGTTAGAGGAACTAAATCAATGAGCGGAGCGCTTGAAGGCAAAGTAGCAATAGTCACTGGAGCAGGACGTGGGATTGGTCGTGGCATCGCTGAAGAATTAGCAGCCAATGGCGCGAAAGTGGTGGTCAACGATGCCGGGTTGTCGCTGTCGGGAGAAGCCGAAGGATTGAGCCCAGCTGAAGAGGTGGTTGCGGGGATCAAACAGGCTGAAGGAGACGCCGTGGCAATCACTGAGTCGGTTGCCACTTTCGAAGGGGGTGGGCGAATTGTTCAAGCCGCTCTGGACTCATTCGGCAAACTAGACATCGTTGTTACTGCGGCAGGAATTCTTCGCGATCGTATGATCTACAACATGAGCGAAGAAGAGTGGGACTCAGTCTACGAGGTGCATCTCAAGGGCACATTCAACATCGTTCGCCACGCCGCGCCGTTATTTCGCAAGCAACGAGGCGGGCGAGTAATTACATTCACATCGGAGTCAGGACTTGTTGGGTTCCCTGGCCAAGCAAACTACGGTGCTGCGAAATCGGGTATTCACGGATTTACTAAAGTTGTCGCCAAAGATCTCGGTAAATACGGTGTGACCGCCAATTCGATTGCTCCTCGGGCCGAGACCCGCATGGTCGAATCCATTCCGCAAGCGACCCGCGAAAAACTTGCAGCCAACGGACTCTTCCCCGGTAAAGACGAAGCATCGTGGGAGCCTGAAGACGTTGCTCCGTTCGTGGCGTTCTTGGCATCCGATTATTCAGCACCAGTGAACGGTCAAACCTTCCTCGTGTACGGTGGAAATGTTGTTCATATGACGTTGCCACGACGAGTGAAAACTATTTATAACTCAGCCCCGCCAGCGACCTGGGAACCTGATCAACTCGACGCTCAAGTTGGACCAAGCCTTCTTGGACATCCGTCGGTAGAAGGACCAGATTCGAGTAAACGTCTTGAAGGCAAAGTCGCCGTTGTAACAGGTGCCGGGCGCGGGATCGGTAGGGGAGTCGCAAAACTTCTCGCATCTCAAGGCGCGGCAGTTGTCGTTGCCGACGTTGGAGCATCACTCGACGGTGATGGCGAAGACACAACACCAGCTGCCCAGGTCGTCGAGGAAATTTCAGAACTGGGTGGACGAGCCGTCGCTTCGTATCACTCTGTCGCCACGATGGACGGCGGCGAAAACATCGTTAAGACTGCGATGGAGGAGTTCGGTCGACTCGACATCGTTGTAGCTGCTGCGGGAATTCTGCGAGATCGAATGCTGTTCAATATGTCTGAACAGGAGTGGGACGATGTGATGGGTGTGCACCTCAAGGGGACATTCTCGGTCGTGCAACCTGCTTCGAAAATATTCAAAGAGCAGGGCAGCGGTCGAATCGTGACATTCAGCTCCGTCTCAGGTCTATACGGATACGGTGGTCAAGCGAACTATGGTGCAGCAAAGGACGCGATCGCCGGATTCACTCGTGTCGTCGCCAAAGATCTGGCTCGACACGGTGTAACTGCGAACGCAATTTCACCGGGTGCACAAACTCGAATGACCGATTCGATTCCCGATTCAACCAAAAACATGCGGAAGGGCGAGTTCTTGCCGGCTCCCGAAGGGACGCTAACAACTGAGCCCGAGCAGGTAGCGCCAATGATCGCTTGGCTTGCATCAGATCAGGCTGCCGACGTTACAGGCCGCATCTTCCATACTGTCGGAAACCGAGTCAGCCTTATGAACTCACCCGAGCAAGGGCGTTCAATTCACAAGGCTGGTCGATGGACTGTCGAAGAACTCGCCGGAGTATTCCCAGAAACCATCGGAATGGATCTCGTAAACCCCGCTCCACCGCAAGACTAACGCTCTTCAGTGCGGACGCCGCTCACAACAGCCATACCTAGTTTCGGAACTTCGATGGTAAGCACACCGTTTTTGAGGTTGGACACGCCCGCCGCGGGGACGATGGATTCAGGTTGCTCCCAACTGTTTGCCAGTTTGGGGTCATCACCAGTGATGATTTGAACGGTCCCTTTGCCGACGATGGTGCGGTCAGACAAATCGATCGTGACAGTCGAATCAGTGTCGACCGATCGGTTGACCAAGAATAGCGACATGTCGCCGGTTTCCACGTCGAAACTTGCTGATGCATCGATGAAGTTCACTTCACCACGCTCGCCCGCATCATAACTCGGACCAATCACGGCAGGCGTAAGTGAAATTCCAGTAGCGTTTTTGGAGTACAAAGCGAATGGGTAGTAGATGCTTTGTTTTAACGAACCTTCTGGTCGAGTTAAAACGGCAGCGATTACGTTCACCAATTGAGCCAGACAAGCCACCTTTACCACGTCAGCGCGCCGGATGAACGAGTTCATATATTGGGCACAAACTAGTGCGTCTTCAAGGTTGTAAACCTCTTCCAAAAGTGCAGGACTAGTTCCCCACTGTCCGTCCTGCGCAACACCGCCGCGTGCCTTGTACCAAACGTTCCATTCATCAAACGAAACGTGCACGTCATGGTCGCTTTGTTTCATGCCTTTCACGTAGGCGATTAGTCCCGCGTAGTCGTCGAGAATCGAGTCGATCACGACTCCCTCAGCGAGAAACTCAGGAGTGTTATCGGCAGCATTGGTTGAATACCTGTGTGCGGAAATGAACTCGATATCGTCCCAGCATGTCTCAAGAACGGTTCGATCCCATTCGAGATATGTTTCCATTTGGCGACCAGATGAACCGGCTGCGATGAGCTCAATTGAAGGGTCAAGTCCACGCATTAGCCGTGCAGCATTGCGAGCTTTGAGAGCGTACTGCTCGGCGGGCATGTGGCCTGCTTGCCACGGACCATCCATCTCGTTGCCAAGACACCACATTTTGACAGCGTGAGGTTCTGACGAACCATTGTCACGACGCTCTTGCGCCCAGCGAGTGTTGGTGTCGAGATTGCAGTATTCGACTAAGGCTGCAGCTTCGGTGGAACCTAGAGTACCTAGATTCACGGTCATCATCGGTTCGGTGCCAACGAGCTTGCACCACTTCATGAACTCATCGGTGCCAAACGTGTTTGGATCGGTCGTTTTCCAAGCGAAATCTGGGAATGGTTGTCGATTGGGTCCGACACCGTCACGCCAATCGTAGTTCGACACGAAGTTGCCGCCCGGATAACGCACGTAAGGCATGTTCATGCCGGTCATGGCTTCGGCTACATCTGTGCGGATGCCATCATCGTTCGATAGGTCGTTCCCGGGATCGTACACACCTTCGTAGATAGATCGTCCGAGATGCTCCAGAAAACCGGAAAAGATTCGTGAATCGATCTGACCGGTGTTGAACGATGTGTTGAGTACGACGCGTGCTTCCAATGACTTCTCCCGAACTGATTTTCAGATTGGGGTCAGTGTATTCGAGTCAGAGTCCGACTGGTTCGAGAGGGGGGCAGTTTCTATATTCGGTAAAACTGCTTAGCAGTATCTCGGAACAGGGAAGCACGTTCGCTCTCTGAGTAGTCTTTCGCAAATCGTTTGAAGGCATTCCACAAGACTGTGTACGAGGTCGACTGGTTATCGACCGGGAAGTTGCTCTCGAACATGCAGCGTTCGACACCGAACTGCTCAATGCAGTGGGTGTAGTAGGGACTCATCACATCGGCGATATCTTGGGATGAAGGTGGGGCAGGGCGTTCATGCCAGCCGTAACCGCCGAGCGGCATTCCGGTGCCACCCAGTTTCACGCTTACGTTGTCGCATGTTGCCAGATCGGCAATCCCTTGTTGCCAGAGCTGAAATACCTCATCGTGCTTGTCCGCATACGGACCAATGCCGATCGGACCTCCGATGTGATCGAGGACTATCGGTACTTCTGGGAATGCTCGTGCGAGTTCTACTAATTCTTGAATCTGGTGGTGGTACAACCATGCATCAAAACTCAGACCTAGTTCTCCTAGAGCTTTGTACCCTTCACGGAATGTCGAGTTGCTCAGTAAGCCTTTAGGCGGACTTTTATAACCGCTAATCTCGGAACTGGGATCCCAACATGATGAGTTCCGAATACCTCGGAATCGACCGCCGTCAGCAACCATGTGTGCTTCCAGGACTTCTTTAGCCGAGCTGCCGAGCAATAGATCGACATAGCCAACGATTCCTGCTGCGACCTTTGTTTCGCCGTATTCTCCGCTTGCACTTTGTGCAGCCAGCCCAGTCACGAACTCGGTTTCACCAACAGGGCTCATACCAACTGGCCCATCCTTGCGGTACATCGCACTGCATTCGACGAACACTGTCTCTGTGATGTTGTGACCGCCACCAGTGTCGACCAGCAATTCGTCGAGCATGTATCGACCTTCAGGACGATCCCAAAAGTGATGGTGCGGATCACAAATCGGCAAGTCCGGGTCGATGGCGTCTTCAACAGTGAGAGTCAGCCATTTGCTGTGTTCTGAAGTCATGTCGATCCTTGCTGCCGAAAGCCTATTTAACCATCTGGTCGAAAATAGGAGCCAATTGCGCACGTACTGCGGCGCGCTCGTCATTGTCAGAATCGGCCAAGAATGGTGACTGCTCTTCAGGGTCGGCATTCACATCGAATAGGTTACCGTCGTCGTAGAGCTTGTACTGGTGAGTGCGTATATAACGAGCGAATCGATAAACCCTTCCGCTCATTGGCTCGAAATGGAAGTACATCCAGTCTCTAGAATCGCCTTGCTCACCTTTCAGCTGAGGCAAGAAAGTCCGGCCATCCATCACATAGTCGTCCGGTGGAGTAATTCCGGCTGCGTCCATGATCGTTGGTAGGAAGTCCGACGAATCGATGAGATCGTTTTCGACGTGTCCCGCAGGAATCGTTCCTGGCCAGCTGGCGATTAGCGGCACGTGTGTTCCGCGGTCTACCGTCAGCCCTTTTCCACCACAGACCTCAGTATGTGAGTGCATGACTGAGCACACTTCAATAGGCGAACCGTTGTCTCCGACGTAGATGACGAGTGTGTCTTCAGCGATGCCGAGTTCTTCAAGTTTGTCGTTCACTCGACCGATCACTTTGTCGTGATACTCGACCATGTCTTTGTAGTAGCGCGGGTCATCGTCCCAGCCTTCGAGTTCATCCCAAGTGCGTCCACCAAGTGTTTCGTTTGAAGGTGGAATGAAGTCGTCGTACTCAGGGCTGTCAGGTGTCGGCTCGAGAGGGCGGTGAGTAAGCGCCATCGGGAAGTAGACGAAGAACGGGTCGTCCTGATTGCGATCCATGAAATCCATGATGTAATCGGCGAAAATATCTTCACCGTACTTATCCTTGGTATCATCCAGGAATTTCCCGTTTTCGTAGACGATCGGATCTTTGTAACGAGACCCTTTGTCCTCTGTGTGATGAGGATGCCAAACACAAAACTCGTCGAAACCGGCGTCTTCGATAGTCTGCCCAGTGGATCGTGCCTCGGGCATTTCGTCGGGCGGGTTGTACGAGTGGAGCTGCCACTTACCTGCAATACAAGTCTTGTAACCAGCGTCAGAAAACAGATGCCCGAAAGTAACTTCATCGGGGTGCATCAATCCGAAACCAAGATAGTTCCGGAAGTTGTACTTCCCGGTCATCAGTTGAATACGGGTGGGAGTACAGAGAGGCTGCACGTGAGCGTTCTCGAACCGCGCTCCTGTCGACGCCATATTGTCGAGAACAGGCGTTTTGTACGACGTGCCCCCATTGACTCCGATTGCTTCGTATCCGAGGTCGTCGGACATGATTAGGACGATGTTGGGGCGTCGATTGCTTGCCATGTTTGGAACTATCTTTTTCTAGTAAGTGGTATCTAGCGTTGAACAGGTTTCAGATCGAGTTTAGCGATTAGCTCAGGTAGTTGAGAGCGTTCAGAATTAGTTTCTGGAACTCTGGATGTTGCTGGGATGATCCGGCGTGACCAAGAGCTATATTGGCTACTTTTCCTTCGCCGAACTGATGCGTCCAGCCCAGCGGCTTGTCTTCACCCTCAACAACGCCGTGCATGAACACGTCAATTCCGGGTTGAATATCTAAGCCGCAATAGCACTCGTCGTACGTCCAGAAATCCGATACATCGTCTGCGATTGGGTGATCAGGGTTGTCGATGTACACCTGGAACCAGCCAAACGGTGGATGCCAGCTTTCACCGAGAACCCATCCACCGCCGGTTATCTTCTTCGTCTGTGACCACTCTGGGCAAGACGCCGCCGAAATATGGATGGAAAGCAGTGAGCCACCACCCGACACATAGCTTTCGAATCCTGATCGCTGTGCACCGTTTAGGTCGTTGTCAGTTGCCTCTTGTCGAAGTGTGTTGAGCACGATTGCGTCAAACGACGAGAGATCACCGGCAAGCTCATCTGCCGATTCGGAAACGGTTGTCGTATGCCCCGCTTCTTCAAGAAATGCCTGAAGTACTGGTGTCGATTCTTCGTACGGGTGTTTTCCACCGGTGATAAGAAGCAGATTCATAGGGGATTCTCCTGTTGGAATTGGATAGTGCCTGAAGATCAGGAACCAAGCAGCGGATCGGCATCTGCCTGCGACACCGATGTTGCCGAGCTCTTAGGAGCCT
This sequence comes from Dehalococcoidia bacterium, assembly GCA_040264655.1. Classification (GTDB taxonomy): domain Bacteria; phylum Chloroflexota; class Dehalococcoidia; order Lucifugimonadales; family Lucifugimonadaceae; genus Lucifugimonas. The sequence goes on from JBDQHW010000019.1 coordinate 26,060, forward strand.
CGGTCGTGTTGGATATTTTTAGCTCTGGGTTAGTGGCTTCCCATTCGGCTCGCCAAATTTCCATCAACATGAATTCGTAGCCGTCTCGTTTTACTTCTCGCAACGGAGTGAAGCCCGCTTTGGTAAACGACTTCTGCGCACGGAGATTGTGCGAGAGGGTGTGCAGATAAACACGTTCAAGCTTGGTGTCAGTGAATATGTGAGCTAGCGCGGTACGAATTACGTCAGTACCGTAGCCCTTGCTCCAATAATCACGATCGCCAATCATAATTCCTAGTTCGCACTGCGACTTCTCTGTATTGATGTCGTAGTACATGCAGTTGCCGATGTGACGACCTTCGCGTGTGTCGATCGCCATTCGAACCGACCACGGAGACGGATAGTTGACGTCGTCCCGGTGGTATCTAAGATATTCGGTGTAGGTCAGTGTTATTGGTCGGGTTGCGTCGAGACCTGCAAGTTCTGGATCAATGCGCCACGAATAGTCGGCCTCAGCGTCGTCCATAGACTTCGCCCGAAGCACCGTTAGCTCCCCGACCAAATACAGATCAGCCGGAGTTTCCTGTTCCGCCTTCATAAAAGGCCACAGCTTTTTCCAGGACTCGCGCTTCATTCCGATGGGTCAGCCTCTGTGATGCTTCTTTGATGTCGATCCATTCGACATCATCGTACTCATGATCATGATTTGATGTGTCGCCACCGATGTACCTCATCAGGTACCAGTGGACCGTCTTGTCGATCCGCACGGTGCTGTCGTCGTCGAACGGGAGATCGCCAAGAGTCTCACTCGCGGTTCGGAAGAACGAGTAATAGGTATCGTCGATCGCCGGACCAGTTTCGACTTCGAGGCCTGTCTCTTCAGCAACTTCTCTGGCCGCGGTTTCAGCTACCGATTCTCCCTCTTCAGGAGTCCCTTTAGGTAGTGCCCATAGCGATTCTGCACGACGGTGACAAAGGGCAACAGTCAGTTTCCCTACTGCTTCAGGATCGGGACGCAGCACAACACCGCCAGCTGACCAGCGGTCGATCGAGTGATCTGTTGTGCGTTGTCGAGTCATAGAGTGAACCTAGGAGCAGCTACCGTGTTCAGTGCGAAACAATCGTGATCAATTAGTAAATACGTGAGCGGATTCTAAGTTTGGGAGTGCTTGCGGTCAAACGCCAGAGGCAATTCTTTCAAACTAAGTACATATGGCTTTGAAATTCCACACTTAAATAAATTGACACTGAACTAATCGAAATCGATAATTACCTATTGGGTAAACGCGCAAAGATGCCACTTCGTAACACACGATTACATCAACTCAAAGGAATTCGCCGTCGTTCTGCTGGAACGACTGCTAACCACGTGTTCCCAAATTTTTCAGTACGGTCGCAGAAAACATTAGACAAAAAGTAGCCGCATTACCGTTGATAAATGGTTGCGGTTTTTTTGCGCCTGAAAGCTAACCGTTCAGGCGTGAGACAAAAGAATTCGCCGGACGCAGAGTTCGGGAGAAGGTAGTAAACATTGGATAAGCACGACTTCGTCATCCGTTTCGCCGGAGAGGGCGGACAGGGACTGGTCACATCTGCTGATGCTCTAGCTCGAGCTGCTGCTCACGCTGGGTACTTTGTACAAACCCACTCGACATTCCCGTCGCAGATCATGGGTGGCCCGGCATCATCACAGGTGAGGATTTCAACCACCCCGGTGTTGAGTTCAGGCGACGGTGTCGACGTTCTGGTTGCGCTCAACCAATACGCCTACGATCACCACAACGAAGATCTGAACCCTGGTGGAGTAACCGTATACAACGCTGAAGAGTATGAACTGCCTGAAGGCGGTAACTACTTCGGTATCAAGGCTGACGAACTCGCAAAGTCTACTGGTAACGCCCGTGCAGCGAACATGGTTACAATCGGAGCTGTTGCACACCTCATCGACTTCAAACTAGAAGAAATCGATGGTTTTATTACCCAGCGATTCACCCGTGGCCGACCTGGTGACGAAGAGGTCATCGAGGCCAACATCAAGGCAGTACGCCTAGGTGTGGACGTTGCCAAGACCAGCGGATTCACTGTAGGTCAGCTCGAAGCAGCTACTACCCCTGACTATCAGCAAATCGTTATTACCGGGAACGCCGCGCTCTCGATGGGGGCTACCGCTGCTGGACTCGATTTCTATGCGGGTTACCCAATTTCTCCAGCAACAACAGTGTTGGTCTGGATGGAAAACAACCTATGGGGTGAAGGCCGTTTCGTCCATCAGGTTGCGTCTGAAATCGAAGCAATCAACGCTATTGTCGGTGCCGGATTCGCTGGCAAGAAGGCGATGACGGCAACAGCAGGTCCTGGCTTTTCACTTATGAGTGAAGGACTCGGACTTGCTTGGATGGCTGAAATCCCACTGGTCGTCACCAACGTCCAACGTGGTGGACCTGCAACAGGTCTTCCAACCAAATCTGAACAGTCTGACCTCTACACTTGCCTCCACCCTGCACACGGCGATATCAAAATGCCAGTGCTGGCTCCGGGCACAATCGAGGAATGTTTCTACGCCGGTGCACTAGCCACCAACTGGGCCGAACGCTACCAGGGACCAGTAATCCTGGTTACCGAGTTTGGTCTTGCTGAACGTGGTGAGAACATCCGACGTCCTGATCTTTCAGAGGTCAGCACCGAGAGTCGAGCAACGGTTAGCGAAAGCGACACCGGCAAACGCTACGACTCGTGGGACGGTTCAACGCCGCTTCCGGGTATGCCTATTCCGGGTGGACCTGGTGCGTATGTCGCAAACGGTTCTGAGCACGACGAGATCGGTGACACGACTCACCTTCCTCGACATCACGTCCGTCTGATGGAACGTCGATTCAAGAAACTTGATCTTCTTGATGGTGCTCACTACGAAATCGAAAACGCCGATGCAGACACGATCATCATGCCGTGGGGTAGCTCTAAGGGGCCAGCCCGAGAGGCATACGACCGACTTCGAGAGCAGGGCGAGAACGTTGGTTGGCTCTACTCAGTAGCGCTCAACCCGCTTCCTGAAGAAGTACTCGAAGTACTCAAGTCAGGTAAGAAGATCATCGTGCCTGAACTAAACTACTTAGGTCAGTGGTCAGCCCTCCTGCGAATGGAAGGCTTCGATGCTGAATCGATTACTCAATACACAGGTCTGCCATTCAGGCCTGCTGATCTGGTGACAAGAATTAGCGAGCGAATCGGGGCTGGAGTTACAGCATGAGCAAGCGCAATCCTGAATACGATTTCGCGTGGTGCCCGGGATGTGGCGACTTTGGAGTGCGACGAGCACTTCAGGTAGCACTCGAGGGATTCTCCACCGAACATGAAGAACCGCAGGCGAACAACGTTGTTGTCGCTGGTATCGGTTGTTCTGGAAACATGGTTCACCTTGTCGAGGGTGATCAGCCTTTCGGCATCCACGGTATCCACGGACGTTCTCTCCCGATCGCCTTCGGTGTGAAACAAGGAAACCCGAAACTCAACACGGTGGTAGTTGCTGGTGACGGTGACTTCCTTTCCATCGGTGGTGAGCACATTGGACCTGCTGCAAACCGAAACATCGATATGACAGCTGTCGTAATGGATAACGGTGTGTACGGTCTGACCAAAGGACAGTCTTCGCCAACCAGTGAGTTCGGTGCGATTACGACGTCAACACCACTCGGTAAGATCGAGAATCCGGTATCGCCTCTGAAGCTCTACATGTCGATCGGTGTTACGTACATCGCCTCGTACTACTCGAGCAAGCCACGAGTACTGGCAAAGATGATCCAAGAAGCCATGAACCACAAAGGCTTCAGCATCGTCCACGTTCAGTCGCCATGTACTACATACAACGACACTTACGACATTCTTAAAGGCAAGCCGAAGGAAGGGATCAAGGGACTCGCATACGAGATTCCTGAAGATCACGACCCAACCAGCGTTGACGATGCAAATGATTTGCTAAGCCGACCTGGTGTTCCTCTCGGAGTAATCTTCAAGAAGGAAGGCAAGACTCTTCAGGATCGTTACGAAGATATGGCGGCGCGAGCACCCAAGCGAACCAACGACGAATTGTTGGACTCGTACCTTCTTCAATAGTCGTCCGACTTAGTCGATGGAATGAAAAAGCCTCGCAGCAATGCGAGGCTTTTTTTATTCAACGAAACGAGTTGGTCGGTGCTAGTCGGCTTTCGACCGTTCCGCCACGTACGATTCAAGGGAATCCCTCAGGGCAATTCGCCCGCGGTGAAGCCTAGCTTTTAGTGCTGATACAGATACGTCCAACGTGTCAGCAGCTTCTTGGTTCGAAAGTGCTTGCACGTCACGAAGAATGACGGCAACTCGCAAGTCTTCAGGCAATTCGTTGATTGCCTCATCGATACGGCTTCCGAGTTCACTATTCATTGTGGCTGCAACGGGAGACTCCGCCCAGTTGTTGGATGCAACGTCAGGCCGGGCATCTTCCGAGACTGTCATCTCTTTGCCACGTTTTTCTTTGCGAATGCGCATCAGTGCGGCGTTCACCGTTATTCGATACAGCCACGTCGTGGGTTGTGCATCACCTCGAAAGCGGTCTATTGCCTTGAATGCTGAAATGAATGCATCTTGCGCCACTTCTTCAGCGTCATAGGGATTGCCCATCATTCGATAGGCGACGTTGTATACGAATCCCGAATGTTTCTCGGCTATATCCGTGAATTCTTGGGCGTCCATATACCGTCGAGTAAATCCAGTGCGAAGTTTAGGGCGGGAGACTCTGGTGCTTCAATTGCTGCCCGCAACTGATTTCCAGTTCGATTACCTTACCAGAATAAGTGTTGATTCTTGTCTGCAAATACGATGCATTCACCGCCTAATCGATGCACTAAGAACACATGATTCCCAGTGGGTTCGGTAGTATTGATCGAGATATTCGAGGGTGAACTCACAGGCGTTTTAATGTTCTTTGAACCGTTTGTGCGTACACTGCATCCTATTAACTGTTCGGCGATGAAATAAATACTGTTGTTGTCGACGGTATGGAGACTAATGTGAGCGGCTCAACGTCGTGGATAGACATACTGATCGGTCGGGACGAGACTCACTCGCCAGACGATCCTTGTGCCGAAGGCATGGGCGATTGTGCTGAAGTGCACGACAACGCCTCGGACTTCATCGATGGCGAAGTTCCATCAAATTTGACTTCACGGATCCGGCACCACTTGGGATTCTGTGACAACTGCGATGGATGGATGACCAGCCTCGCTCAGACAGTTGGCTTAGTCCGACAGTCTCGACAGCAAGAAGTTCCTGACTCTCTCAAGAAGAAACTCAAGAATCTCACGGACGACTAGTCAGTCCGAATAGACCTTAAAAGAAATACGGCGATCGAATCGCCGTTTTTTTGTTCTCGAATTTAATTGGCTAGCTCAGGTGATCTTGCCGAACTGTCGGGTCGATCTCATCATCTAGCGGTTCCACTTCGAAGTACGCCTTGTGGCGTTTGTGAAAGTACATGCTGTGCAAAAGGATTGCTATTCCGACACCGGTTAGCCCGTACACAACGTTTGGGTCGATGTTTGAGCTAGATCGGAACGACAGCGAAATAAATACTATGTAGCCAGCAATCCCACCCCACAAGCTAGGGTGAGCTAACTTCTTGTTCATGATTACAGAAACAGTTGTTCCGATTAGCAATCCGACAAAAACGACCACTGGGACGATTCCCATTGACGTCCCCATCAAAGTGACCACGCCGTCACCACCCTTGAATTTCGTCAGTGGTGAGTTCCAATGCCCGGCAACAGCTGCTGTGGCGGGTACGAGCAGTTCGGGCCCCTGAAGTCCTAACTGTCGAGCCATGACGATAGCTGTCATTCCTTTGGCCCAATCGATCAGAGTCACTATTACGCCATGTTTGCGAGACACCTCACGCCAAACATTGGTTGCACCAGCTTGTCGTGAGCCCACCTCGAAAACGTTGACCCCATTGAGGCGGCCAACTGTGTACGCGACTGGAACCGCTCCGAATCCGAAGGCGATCGCAGCGGCGATCAGGTATGTGGTGAGTGTTATTTCTGAACCCATATCTATGGATCGATTATATCAGTGAGCTCAAGTTCGCTGACCAGTGCTCAAAGTGTGATGAAATCTGGAAGCAAATTACACCACACCACCGGATGGGATGAGCGCACAATAACTCTTCATGTCCGATTCAACCGATCAGAATGTCCAAGTTGCAAACGATGAAGCTCAACAAAATGTTGGCTTTGTAGATTCACTACGCAGTTCACCGCTGCAGCGATTTGTGTCTGCAACTCTTTTTTGGGGCACGGGACACCAACTCATCAACGTAGCGCAAGGTTACTTGCTATTCGAGCTGACAGGCTCGACTCTGTGGTTGGCAGCGCTCGGTGCAGCCGTTGGTTTACCAAATGTAGTTGTAGGAGTTTTTGGTGGTGTTTTAGCCGACAGGATTCCTAGAACCCGAATGCTGAAAATTGGCTCAGTGATCGCCGGTTCACCGATGCTCGTAGTCGGACTTTTGTACGCAACCGACGTTCTAGAGCCGTGGCACATCGTAGTTGCTGGAGTTTTCCAAGGCTCAGGACTCGCGGTCGACTGGATATCTCGTCTTTCACTGCTTCCCGACGTCGTTCCGAAGAAGATCCTAGTCCGAGCAATCTCGCTCGATCAATCAGTCTTCAATGGTGCTCGTGTTGCAGGGCCGCTGATCGGTGGATTCGTGCTCGGGGCGGCTGGACCTGGTGTAGCGTATGGCGTTATCGCTGGTCTCTTCGGTATGGCGTTCATTATTTACACGACGTTCCAGCCGACCAAACAGGTCGTGCGTGCCAAATCAAAAGGCATCGTGCCCGACTTAATCGAGGTTGTTCGTGTAATAAAAGAACGACCGATTTTACGGCTAAACCTGATGTTCACCGCAGTGAATGCTCTCGTACTTGGTGGGATGGTCTTCATCATTCCAGCATTCGCCAAAGAAGTTTTTAACACAGACGAAACGGGATTAGGATTCATTTTTGCCAGCGTTGGGACCGGAGCAGTCGCCGGTGCAATGACGATGTCTTGGACAGGCGGGATTCGGCGAGCTGGTCCTGCACTGTTGATCACAGATTTGCTGTTTGGTGTGTTTGTAATTGCTTGGGCATCCACGAACAACATGGCACTCGCACTACCGCTGGCGTTCTTACTCGGCTACTTCAACTCGGTTCACGTGGCGCTCGGCATCGCTGTCATTCAGTTCAATGTGCCTGCTGAGGTTCGTGGAAGGGTGATTGGTGCCTACGAAATTGCGTGGTCCGGATTCCCGCTCGGAGGTCTTGCCAGCGGAACAGTTGCCGCCATCTTTGGTCTGCGCGGTGCGCTGACGATTTTGGCGATCGGGCTGATCATATTCACGATTGTCGTGGCGATTGTTAGCAGCCGATTCCGAGAAAGCCGAATCGAGTAACGATAGGTTCGAGGCGGTCTTGTTGCCCGACGCTTAAGGTGAACTAGGCTTCTTTGTCGAAATAGTCAGGCTGATAGGGCGGCGCGGAAGGGTCGCCATTGTTCTGAGCATCGATTTCAGCTTGCTCAGCTTCGGTTAGGTACTTGGAAGGACAACGAACTGTGAGATTGTCAGCGTTGAACGATCCATCAACCATCTTCTGACCTTGCAAAATGATCTCAGAGTGATCGTTGAAGAACACCTGGCCAATTTCGCCTTTGTAGACAACGCTTAGCTCTTCGATTCCATCTTCGTCTTTGATGGCGAAGTGGGCTGTAAGACCATCGGCGTCTCGTACGTATGAATCCTGAACAAGCTTGCCTGTGACACCGACTTGGCGATCAACAGCGGTAGGAGCGACTTCAGACACCTGTGCAACCGACATGTAGTCGACGGTTGCACCTTCAAATGCAGTGAAAGCAAAGTAAGCCAATGCTGCTGCAACCAACACGAATGCAACCGCTAGTTTGGCACGTGGCCCCATGAGGGTTGATGTGCGAGCAGCAGCAACCGCCGCCGGTGATTCACTGGCTGGCTGGTTTTCTTCTGGATTCTGATTGTTTACGTCGTTTGTCATTTTCGAAATGTACTAGCCAATAGTGCCTTTGAGTTTTGCTATTTCGTGTTGCAGTACTCGTTGTTTGCGACCCATGTAAAGAACATAAGCGAAGAACAACGTCCAAGTTACAGCGAACACAGCGAACAGGTAACCAAGATTGGTTTCTAGCTTGCCTTCTTCACGTTCTACGACAGAAAACGCAGTTCCGTTTTCAAATGTGACGGTGATTGGTGCGAATCTTTCGCGGTGGTCACGAAGTCGTCGTGCTGCTTCCGATGGCTCTTCACCTTGAGTTGATACCCAACGATCTCCGGCTTGGTTCTCAAGGCCGTATTCAGTGCCATCGAAAATCGTGAATGTGTTCACGGTTCCGGTGGAGTCAGATACAGCAAAGCGTGTCAGGTTTCCGGTGTCGTCGGTCTCGACTCCCACAACGATCCCGCTCACGGGTGGTTCGTGGTTTGCTGAAGATGTTTGAGCGATCACAGCGGATGCAGCCAACGCAAAGATCAAAGCAAGTACAAATTTACTTGCCGTAGAACCGGCCAAAGAACTAGAAATGGTTTTGATCACGTTCAACTTGCTCCCGTCATCGCTGACGCAGATGAGGCTCTCTTCAGTTCAATAAGGTCGTCTTCAGATTTACGAATTTTGTATCGCGTCTGAACCATAAAAATAAACAGGAACGAAAATGCCAGAGTTGCCACCAACAGAACGATTCCGAGATCGCTTCCTAGTGTCGACTCAGCATCTGCGGCTGGGCCCGTGATTAGCGGTGGATGTGCTTGAGACCACAGGTTCGCCGCAAAGTAAATGATTGGTGTATCGATGGCACCGATGACACCGATGATTGCGGCAAGGCGTTGTCGTTGTGCTCCCGGTGGGAAGTAGGCACGGAACATCAGGTAGGCGACGTAGATGAAAAACAGAATAAGAGCAGTTGTAAGTTTCGCTTCACCTGTCCACCAGACTGCCCAAACAGGTCGTGCCCAGATCATTCCAGAAAGCAGCATCATTCCGCCAAACACGACTCCAACTTCGGCGGATGCGACAGCGAGCCGGTCCCACTTTTCGTTCTTCTTGATGAGGTACATGAACGAACTACCACTAACCACGAAAATTCCAAGCATGGAACCCCATGCGACTGGAACGTGGAAGTACAGGATGCGCTGCACTGCGCCCTGATTTGTTTCAGTGGGAACCCAGATGAAAATGAGGTACAGCGCAAACCCCATGAGGGCAGCGCTAAGGATCAACAGCGGGTCGAGTAGGTCTAGGACTTTTTTCAGCAAGAGCGTTTTAACAAATTTCTACTTTGCGAATGCTTAAGGAATTTTATCACGAACCACGTTAAATTCAGATAAAGCTTTGTATGTGCTGTGCGTGTCGATTTCGGAGGTCTAGTCTTCGAGGATGTGCTGGAAAATGAACGCTGAAACGACCACGAATGCAACATCGAATGCAACTGCCAACTGAATCCACTGCGACATGTCGGACCAGCTACGGCCGTTTACCATGTGACCCGTTGACTCTACGGCAGCCATAAGAAGCGGCGTTACAACTGGTAGAAACAGCAATGGCAGCATTACTTCTCTTGCCCTGACCCTCACCGACATCGCGGCGAACAGCGTGCCCACCGCGCTGAATCCAATCGTCGTGAGAAGGCTTATTGCAAGCATCTCCCATCGGAACACAACGAGATTGAACAATATGGCGAAGACTGGAATAACGATTATCTGCGCTACGGCGATGAATAAAAAGTTTCCAAATGCCTTGCCGAGATAGATCAAATCTCGACTAATTGGCGCCAGCATCAGGGCTTCAAGCGTACTTCCTTCGACTTCTAGCGCGAAGGCTCGGTTGAGTCCTGTCACTCCCGCGAAAGCGATTCCCGCCCACAGAACTCCGGGCCCAACCAACTTCGCATTGCCTTGGTTGAGGTCGATTGCAAAAGTGAAGATTACGAGCACCAGAAGTGCGAATCCTGCGACAGCGACAACTACGTCTTTGTTGCGAATTTCAAGGAGTAGGTCTTTTCGACCTATCGCCCATATGACGGCGAGTGAACCCATCATCGGTCGATGCTCGTCGATGAATATGCAGCAAGAATGGCAGCTTTATTTTTTGAAGGTTCGGTCGTATTGAGGCCGACCCTGCCTGCGTTCAGTACTACTGCTCGATCTGCGATTTCCAGAGCATGATCAACGATGTGAGTCGTCATCACCACCGTTCGCCCAGATGATCGGTAGCTCTCTATTATTCGGTCAAGCCGTTCAACCGATCCGCTGTCCAGACCTGATTCGGGTTCATCCAGAAGAAGCAGTTTCGGGTCGTGCATTAGCGCACGGGCCAGAGCGACCCTCTTCTGATAGCCGTGCGACAAAGTTCGTACACGGTCATCTATTCTCTGTTCAATACCGACCTGAGCAGTCATCTCGGCGATAAGCTCGTCCACATTTTGGAGTCGATACATCTCGGCGAAGAACATCAGGTTCTCCCGGACTGACATATCGCCATAGAGCATTGGTGAGTGCAGTACAGATCCTGTCAGTGCGCGCACAACTGGTCCGTTTTCAGCGGCGTCGACACCATGCATCGATACGCTGCCTGAATCGATCTGGGTTAGCATCGCCAAAATGCGTAGGAACGTCGATTTTCCGGCCCCATTCGTGCCGAGCAGTACCGTCACTTCACCAGTCGGAAGTTCAAGATCGAGACCGCGCAGAACAGCCGTTTCACCGAAGTTCTTGACTACGGCTTCAGCTTTGACTGCCAGTTGAGTTGCTTGGCTAACCACAGTGCTAAATCAGTTAGTTCTTTACGGCGAATCGACGTTTGAATGCGTCGGGCTGCAATGAAGCACTCTTGGCGATTTCACCAAGTGTTTCTTCATCATCAAGATCAGACTGCTCAATTCGAGTCATATACCGTCGAGCTACGTCGTAGTAGAGGTTGTCCGTATCAACCATGCGGACAATCGTCTTACCAGTCTTAGCGTCACGCATGTCTTCAAACGGAACCGGTTGCAACCTGTTGTCTACTGTGCAAATCATCGCACCCTGAGCGGTTCCTTCGTTTTCGTCTGGATCAGAAAGTAGGAAGCGAACTGCGCCGTGGCCAAGAGTGCGTGTGTAGTCGATGTCGAACGGGATAGGTGGGGCAGACCTCAACTCGTAGCCGAGGGTCAGATCGACAATGTCCATCGACTCTCCTCGTTCGGTGAATCGTCGTTCAATTTCAGCCCTGAGAATTCGAGCAAACGGCAAATCGGCAAGCCGAATGTTTCCGTATTCATCTCGTGGGATTTCAACACCAGAGATATTGCGTAAGTCTTTGATATTCAGCTTGCTCGCGACACCTTCGGCAATGATCGCTGTGCCGTCTGGACGACCCAAAGACCTGCGCTTCAAGATCGCACCTTCCAGAACATCACAAACCTCTGAAAGGCTTACTGTTTCAGATGGAAACTCTTCTGGAATTAAGGTGACCGTTGATGCTGAAGACTTTCCGATGCCGAGCGCTAGGTGCCCGGCGTGTCGGCCCATCGCAATGATGAAATACCATCGGTTCGTCGTTCGTGAATCTTCCTTCAGATTCATGACGATCTCAGATCCTACGTGGCGGGCTGTTTCGTAGCCGAAAGTTGGCATACCACCCGGCAGTGGCAAATCGTTATCAATCGTTTTAGGCACGTGAGCGACTCGGATTCTGCCGTTTGCTGTTCGAGCGATTTCTGATGCTCCGAAAGAAGTATCGTCTCCACCAATTGTGATCAGATGATCGATATCAAGCTTCTGTAGGGTCGCAACACATGTTTCGAGATCTTCATCGCGTTTAGTTGGGTTGGTTCTCGAAGTATGGAGGATCGAGCCGCCACGAGTGTGGATTGTGGCAACATCGTCAATTGTCAGATCGACAGTCTGAGTCGTGTCGCCCTTCACAAGATATTCGTAACCGTTCTTGATTCCGACGGCCTCGTAACCGGAATGAATCGCCTCGATCACAGCTGCCGAGATAACGCTGTTAATCCCAGGTGCCGGTCCACCACCGACCAATATTCCGATTCGTCCCTTGCTTTTCGCCATCCGTCGTTCTCCGTGCCATCTGATGTCGTCTGACCGAATTATGTGTCAATTCGAAGATTGTATGCACCAAGAATATGCGAAGTCGGATGAACTCGCGTGAGATTGGTGTAAATGCGTTGCTGAAAGATCGCATTTCGGCATAGACTCACCAGAACGCACGTAGTTTTCCGAGAATCGAGCACGACCCGCTTATGAGTTACAAAAACCTTGACGAAGCCGCACTAGCCGAATTGTGGCGAACGACTTTGGTAGATGGTCATGAAGACCGTCCGTCGTCGTTGCTTCCAGGAAGTCACCGCTGCTCATTTTGCTTGGTCCCAATGAGTGGGGTTACCGGTGCTCTGATGAAGGCATTTAGGAATCGAACATCATCTCGGAAGAATCCCGAGATGTGTAATTACTGAGACGATGTTCTTCCCACCGGTGGTGCGGAAATCGAAGCAACGATCTTGTTCGCGGATGTACGGGGTTCGACGTCAATTGCAGAGAAAATTGGTCCAGCGGCGTTTGCCTCGCTGTTGAATCGCTTTTACGACGTTGCAATGGGCGCCCTCATTCCGAACAGGGCAGTCGTCGACAAGGTGATCGGTGATGAAGTGATGGCGTTCTTCATTCCCGCAGCAAAGTTGCCAATGCAATCGTCCGCGATAAATTCAGCGATGAATATTCTCAAAGGCGTGGGCTATGGTTCTGGCGAAGAACCATGGTTGCCCGTAGGCATTGGAATCAATCACGGTCAGGCGTACGTCGGCAAAGTCGGAACCGGTGACGTAAATGACTTCACCGCGCTCGGCGACACGGTTAACACTGCATCGCGACTCCAAAGCGAGGCTAAGGCTGGCCAGATCGTCGTGTCCGAGAGCGTCTACACAGAGATTAATTCCGAGTATCAGAACGTTCCGGTTCGACACGTCGATGTCCGAGGAAAAGAAGAAAAGTTCGGCGTCCACATAATCAAACCATTCGAATAGGACCCAACCGATGCTCGACCTTGAACTGGTTGCACATCGATTCGCATTGGACGGATCGGTGGAACGAGCTGCGAATCAAAAAGCCTATTTGAAGTCTGATCTCGATTTCTTCGGAATTTCCGTTCCTGTTGTTCGCGCTGGACTGAAGCGTGAACTGAAAGAAAATCCTGTCACCGAGCGGAGGGAGCTTCTCGCTGCCTCGCTCGATTGCTTCGAGTGGCCACAGTTCGAAATGCAACTGTTCGGTGTGCTGCTCCTCGATAAGAATTCAGGACTACTTCAACCTCAAGACTTAGAGTTTATTGCTGAACTGGTTGGCAAATGCAGCTCCTGGGCGCTCGTTGATCCACTAAGCGGGCCCGCATCGAAGCTAGTTGTGCAGGGCCTTCCTGAAGTCGGTTCGATCTTGGACTCATGGAGCATTGACGACAACTTCTGGCTCCGAAGATTCTCGCTGATCGTCCTGATGAGAAGCCTCCGAGACAGCGATGCCGAATGGTCACGTTTTGTTCGATACGCCGACTCGATGATCGAGGAAAATGAATTCTTCGTTCGGAAGGCGATCGGCTGGGTACTACGAGATGTATCTAGAATTCGCCCAGAGTCGGTGAGCGAGTTCGTCCGGCGTCACATGCAAGTGATATCAGGCGTGACATTTCGCGAGGCAGTGAAGTACCTTCCCGAACCCGAGCAGAGTGAGTTGCGAGCGGCTTACAAAAGCCGCTAATTCATTAGCCGCAAATCCGATCAGTGCTTGTGAGGATGTCCGACCAAGTGTGGATGTGCTGAATGCTGAGGGTTGAAACGACGGCCTTTTCGCAGCGTTTCGACGGGAAGCATCAACTGGTTCCCGGCTCGCTCGTTGCCGTCTGCGTCAGTGAAGGTCAGAGGACCCTTTCGGTGTTGAATCACAGCAATATCTGCATCGGCTCCAATTTTGAGCGTTCCAATGTGGTCGGGCAGCCCGACAGCTGCCGATGGCTTCGAAGTTCCGAGTGCAAGCGCATCGTCGATGGAATATCCAAGATGGACGTACTTTGAAAGCGTTGTCATCAGGTCGAACACAGGTCCACGAATGTTGTAGCGGTGAACGTCTGACGAGACGGTGCCAGGTCCGAGTCCCTGTTCGAGACATGCCTCAGCGACAGGGAACGAGAACGAACCTGCACCGTGCCCGACATCAAAAATGATCCCGCGCTCCATGGCGTCCCAAGCTGCGTCAACAACCTTGTTGTTGTTGTCGAGAATCCCGTGTGGTCGACCCGTGAATGAGTGTGTGACGATGTCACCGGGGCGCAGCTTTTCCATAAATTGCTCGAACTGGTTGACTGATCCACCAACGTGAATCATTACGGGCTTCTGGAGCTCTTCGCCAGCTTCGAGAGCTCGATCAAGAGCAACTAGATCGTTATGGCCAACTATGTTGTCGGTCAACCGAACTTTGATACCGACGATGCGGTCGGCATGAAGCTTTGCAGCTTCGACTGCCTTTTCAACCCGCGCCCAACGGATGTCTTCGAGTTCTCCGATGTCGTTGTCGAGCTGACCCATTCCTGAAATGTGGAGGAATGCTAAGACTCGAGTGTTGGCCTGTTCCATCACATAACGGTGGAAGCCGGCGACAGTGTTTGCCCCTGATGACCCGGCGTCGATAGCGGTTGTGACACCTCGGTATACACAAGCGGGGTCGGCTTCAACCGCTAGATGTGCAACTCCCCACCAGACGTGGACATGAAGGTCGACGAGTCCGGGTGTAACCAGCAGGCCGTCAGCTTCGATCACGTCGTGGGTATCGGCATCTGAAACGTAGTCTTCAATTGCAGCAATTTTGCCACCGGCAACCGCAATGTCTTTGCGGGCGTGTACACCCTGTGCTGGGTCGATAACTGTGCCGTTTTTGATTACGAGATCGTAGGTCATGCTCGAAGCTTTCAGGTTGGTGAATATCGTTTCGAGGGCGATACTAAACTCCGTGGCGTAAAGATGCGAGCACATGGCATCGACAACCCTTGCTGATTTAACGCTGGCTAACAGTGCGTGTGAGAGACTCATTACTAGAGATGAAACAGCGACTTCACAAAATACTTGCCTCCGCCGGAATTGCTTCGCTTCGAAAATCTGAACAGATGATTTCCGAAGGCAGAATCAAGGTAAACGGACAAACAGCGAAAATTGGCGATTTTGCCGATCTGAATACCGACGACATTGTTGCGGACGGCAATCAGGTTTCCGCAGAGCAAAAACGTTACCTGATGCTGAACAAACCGACTGGATATGTGACCACTGTCACCGATCCATATGAGCGTCCAACAGTAATGGACCTTGTCGAAGTTCGAGAGCGCATCTACCCGATTGGCCGACTCGATGTAGATACCGAAGGTCTGTTGCTTCTGACCAACGACGGCGACTTCTCCCAGAAGATGGCTCACCCGAGCTTCGAGATTGAGAAGACCTATTTGGCGGAGTTGGCGAACACGCTGACAGAAGAGAGTCAGGCGTTACTCGAGCGCGGGATCATGCTCGACGACGGGCCAACCGCTCCGGCAAAAATTAAGATCGTTTCGAACCGCCGACGTAAGGTCGAGATCACGATTCACGAAGGTAGGAACCGCATCGTTCGACGTATGTTCGAATCGGTCGAAGCTCCGGTCATACGTCTAAGACGGATTGGGTTCGGGACAGTCGGACTCGATGATATGCCGAAGCGCGCCGTTCGTGAGCTTACAGGCCGAGAAGTTGCATCCTTGATGGATCTGGCAACAGAGTCAAAACGAATTGCGAAGCCACCCACCCCGTGGAAAAAGCCTGAAAAGGAAACTCGCAACGATCGTCGATTGGCATTCCAAGCGAACAGGCCTGTTCGTCGAGACGATGCCGGTGAGCGTCGAGCAACTTTCGATTCTGGCGATTCGCGCAGGCCGAAGACTAAGTCAAAACGCCGCCCTGGTTCGCGACGGGGCGGTCGTCCGTCTGGTTCTGGCTCCCGACGTTAATCGTCCAGGGAGCGCATAACTCTTCCTGGTAACTTGCCATTTGGTTTGCCGTTTTCTAAGGCTGGCTGACCGTTGATGAACACGTAATCCATTCCCGTTGAGTACACATGTGGATTAACAAAATCGTTGTGCTGCCTGACGTTTGCAGGGTCGAACACCAGCACGTCGGCGATCTGACCCGGTGCGATTCGGCCACGTCGTGAAAGATTCAGCCTTGAGGCGGGGAGGGCAGTCATTTTGAAAATCGCCTCTTCGAGAGTGAACAGGCCCCTCTGTTGGACAAACTGCTCAATGATTACCGAGTTTGTGGCGTAACTTCGAGGATGTGGCTTGCCCGAAGAAAGCGGTCCCTCATCCCGTAGAGAAGAGCCATCGGATGCAATCGACATCAACGGCCATTTTGCGATCGAATCAATATCTTGGAGTTCCATCGAGTGAAGAACGTATGACCCTTCCGACTGCTCATACAACCTGAGCGCTGCCTCCTCAGGCTCACACCTCCATTCATCGGCGATATCTTGGAGAGAGCGACCTTCGAGCGACTGGTCTGGCGGGAAGCTGGCAATAACGCATCCTTCAGCCGAATGATTGCGATTGATGTAGTAGGTCACATCAGATCGAACTTGCGCACGAGTATCAGAATCGGCGAGCCGCTCCAGAGTTTTCTCTCGTCCACCTTCCAGTGCCCAGCGAGCAAACATCGCTCCCGAGAATCCGGTTGATGACCACTCGTAAGGATACTGGTCTCCTGCTACATCAATACCTTCGGCGCGTGCTCGTTCCATACCCTCGATCAGCTCGTGACCTCGACCCCAAAACTTAGGCCCTACGGCTTTTACGTGTGAAATCTGAATTCGTGCGCCTGTTCGTCGACCAACTTCAATCGCTTCTGCATGTGCCGGAAATAGTCCGCTCAAATCGTCGGCTTCAGATCTAATGTGAGACGAATACAGTTTGCCTCTGTCGGCAGCTGGTTGAGTCAGGGCGATTACTTCATCGGCAAGAGAATAAGAACCTGGGCCGTACCAAAGACCTGTCGACATTCCCAAAGCACCTGCATCGAGCGACTCGGCAAACAGCCCCGTCATTCGATCTAGTTCTTCCGGTGTGGGCATACGGGCTTCCATCCCCATCACTGCGCCTCGCACCGTTCCATGACCTACCTGCGCTGCGATGTTGATGGTCGAGCCGGCGGTTTCGAGTGCGCTCAAATAACCGTCCATAGTCGACCACCCAGGCTGAAACTCTGGGTCATATTTGTCGGTGCGATCCTTGAATCCTGGAATCGTTTTTTCATTCAACGGTGCGCAGTAGCTCATGCCGCAGTTACCCATTAGTTCGTACGTGACGCCCTGCGTAAGTTTTGAATCGGCGAGCGGATCAATCAAGAACGAGTTGTCAGAATGGGTATGTAGATCGATGAATCCCGGGGTCACGACCTTTCCAGTGGCATCGATCTCACGGACGGCTTCACCGGCAATCTCACCGACCGCCACGACGGTATCGCCTTTAATCGCAACATCGGCTTTGAACTTGGCAGAGCCCGTTCCATCGACAACAGTCCCGTTCTTGATGATGAGGTCGAACAACATATTCTCCTTAAGACCGCTAGATTCCATGAACACATGGGAGGCGGGCATGAGCATACCGCGGATACGGGAGTAACATGTTTCCGCTCAATATCAGATATCTCCAGTGTTTCGTTGCGAAGCAATGCGAAATGTCGAGACGCTGGCGAGCACTGAACCGATATCAAATTTGAAACGGGCACCCTGAAAGAACAAGAAAATGAAGTTTGTACGATTTTCAAACGGTGGCGACGCAGCATACGGCGTTGTCGATGGCGACACCGTAAAAGAGATTTCTAACTCGCCAATTGGCCAAGACTACTCAGAAACAGGCGCTACACACGATCTGAACGAAGTAAAGATCCTTGCTCCGAACCCGAACCCAAGCAAGATGCTTTGTCTGGCGCTGAACTACGGTTCACATCTTCTTGGTGCCGACCGACCTACTCGTCCTCAACCGTTCTACAAGAACACCAACGCAATCATTGGTCCTGGCGACCCAATCAAGCTTCCTGCTGATGCAGGTCTCGTTGTTTGTGAGTCAGAGCTGATTGCGATCATCGGAAAAGAAGCCAGCAAGGTTTCTGAAGCCGACGCACTCGACCACGTATTCGGATACACCGCCGGAAACGATGTAAGCGCACGAGAGTGGCAGTCCGGTGCGAACGCTGACATTCAGTGGTGGCGCGCCAAGTCTGCCGACACATTCGGACCGACAGGCCCGTTCATAGTCACCGATATCGATCCGCAGGATGTAAACATTCGCGGATTGGTAAACGGTGTTGAAGGGCAGAAGTGTCACTCATCAGAAATGATTTTCACGACTGCTCAGGCGATTTCGTTCCTTAGCCAGTATGTGACCCTCTACCCAGGTGACATGATCTGGACCGGTACATCAGGCACAACTCCTCCGATCAATGTCGGTGGCGACGTAACTGTTGAACTCGACAAGATCGGTGTACTGCACAACCCAGTTATCGCTGGGTAGCTGCGAGGTACTAAACTCGCCTTCTGATAAAATTAAAAGAGCCAGCATCGATGGTGCTGGCTCTTTTTTCGTTTGGTGATAAGAGATTCCGAGTGGAGTCCGCCAGCTACCCGATGCCGAAGTTTCGGCTTACTTCGCCTTCAGTTAGCCAGTAGAAGATCAGGTATCCGCCTACGAGGATAAGCACGCCCGCTGAGATTGGGTGAACGTACGGCATGATTCGGCGAATCTGGTTCACCATCGCACCTTTGAACACAGCAATTCCAATCGTAAGAACGGTAATTACGAACGTCATCCCGAGCGCGTATGCGAGGAACTGACCTGTCGCTTCAACGACGCCGCCAGTGGCTAGTGAACTGCTGATCAATCCCAAGAAGATCGGCAGTGTGCAACTTAACGAAGCGACTGCGTAGGAAATTCCAAACAGGAAGTAGCCCTTCACGCTCGTGTCAGATGCAGTTCCGATTCGTGAAGCCGCTGACTGCGCACGGTTGTTGTACAACTTGCCGCCGGCGAATAAATACGCACCAAGCCCAGCCATGACGAATCCGAGGAAGAAACCTACCCACGGGAATATCGTGATGAATGAACGAGCACCTGAAGATATCGCCAGCCCTACGCCGCCAAAGAGCAACACGAATCCAGCACCGAGAGCTGCGCTTACGTATAGAGCCTTGATCAGCGACTGAGATAGACCTCTTGCGGAAGCGCCCGATTCTGAATCACCCTGTTGATCGGTTAGGTACATAGTCAGGAACGCGGGAAGCATCACGAAGCCACAAGGATTCACGGTCGCCACCATTCCGGCTGCAAAAGCGAAGCCTAGCGGTAGAAACGAGCCAATATTGCCGACCAATCCCGCACTGTCTGCTGAATAGCCGAGCGCCCCGCCAATGAACTCGTTTGCACCTGGCCCTACGATCAGACCTGCAATGAGTGCGCCAATCGCTACGATTGCCGCGATAGTCGCAGGGATTGGGAGGTTTTTCGGGTCGAATCCGATCTCTTCCGTTGAAAAATCCGTGCTAGCTGTTGTCATATTCCGGACTAAATCTTCCTGATTGCTTTGAAGATCAATTCTAGTTGTGGTCTAGAACGACCGTGAAACTTTCCCAGCATGACTGGGGAACATTTTTTACGTTTAGGCTAACGGTCATTAAGTCGGATGCCCGATTCACAAGATAGATTCACGATAAGCCATCCAGCCGGATTCTCGTGTGTAGAAATTGTGTCGGCTGGTTGCAGATTAATACGCCAACTATGATGACTCGGATTGCGCGACTTTGCCGCAACCGGTCCAGCTCATTACTCGATTCAAGTTCACCCCGAATTGGCACTTAGGTTCGACAACACACAACCTTTACTGATCCCGTTGACGCAAGACACGATCGCTCAAGACGTGCCGCGTATCACTGTGCATCTTGCGATTTCCGATAGTGATCTCGAAAATGCGATGCTCAGCCTTTTGGGGCGAGATGCAAGATTCTCAGTAGTGAAGGGAAGTATCGGGTACGCAGCTGAGTCGGATGTGCGACTCATCGACGAAGCCCCGGACCCTGATCAAAAGCGAGAGCTTGGAGAAATTAGCCCTCCAAAGCTCTTATATATAGGGTTGGACAATTCTGACGAGTCGCTGATTGAAGCTGCTCAAGCCGGAGCGTGGGCATTCGTGAGTGAAGCCGCCGACTCAAGCGAGTTGGAAGCGGCAATCTGCACTCTCGTTGAAGAAAAAGGTAGTCCGCTGCTCAGGCGAATAGCGTCGAGTGAAATCGGTTCAGCCACACTGCTTCGCGAACTCTCGGCACCCCGCGTCGAAGTCTTGGCCACTGTTGCGGAAGACAATCCGCTCACGACTCTCGAAGTTCAAATCCTCGAACTCGTTGCACGAGGTGAGCCGAGCAAGGACATTGGCGATATCGTGGGCTTGGCCGAGCAAACCATCAAAAACTACGTTGTGAAAATTCTCGATAAAACTCATTCCCACAACCGAGCACATGCCGCGGCGATTGCTGCGCAGCGCGGTTGGTTGTCGCCTCTCGACAACATGTAAATTCCTGCTCTGAATCGACCAGAAATTTGGGTCTCGATTTGAACTAGAGCTGTGATAGAATGTAAGTCGATACGTTGCACGATTGTTCGGCGCAGGCAAGTCCTGCGTCTATTTGTGTGCGGCGATTTTTTTTTACAAGGCCGGTTCTAAAGCTGTTGAACCGGAAGTAGAGGCAAGTAATTGACGACTTCAGAGACCCCGCAAGTTGCTGCAGTAGAAACTGAGCAAGAGGAGACTCTGGCGCCTCTCGACCTGCGTTCGCTTTTCGTCGCTGGTGTTCACTTCGGACACCCATCCAAGCGATGGAACCCAAAGATGGCTGAGTACATCTTCGGCAAGCGCTCGCGTGCACACATCATCGACCTTTCCAAGACAGTAACTTCACTGAAAGCCGCTAAGGAATTCGTGGAGAAGATTGTTGGTCAGGGCGGCGAGTGTCTGATGGTCGGGACTAAGGCCCAGGCTCAAACCCCCATCAAGGAGCAGGCTACTAAGGCCGGCGCCATGTACATCAACCAGCGTTGGTTGGGTGGCATGATGACGAACTTCCAGACTATCCAGCGCCGTATCGAACGGCTGGTATTCCTTGAAGACGCATTCGCCAAAGACACTGTTGTAGCTCAGACCAAGCGTGAATCTCTCATGCTTGCTGCTGAAGTAGTACGACTGAACAAGTTCTTCGGTGGAATCAAGGAAATGGAAAAGCTGCCGCAGGTTCTGTTCATCGTAGATATTGAAAAAGAGAAGATCGCTATTGCTGAAGCAAAACGACTAGGAATCCCTGTCGTAGCGATTGTTGATACGAACTGTGACCCGACGGAAGTCGACTACGCCATTCCGGGTAACGACGACTCAGTCCGTTCGATCACATTGATCACTCAGCACATTGCTGAAGCGATTTCTTCAGGTAAGGCTGCTGCCAAGCTCGCTCGAGAAGAGCGAATGGCTGCTGAAGCTGAACTTGAAGCGCAGGAAGCTGCTGCTCGAGCCGCTGCCCAGGCCAAAGCCGCTGAACGTGCTGCTAAGGCTGCCGAAGAGAAGAAAGCTGCTGACGCCAAGAAAGCCGCTGAAGCTAAAGCTGCCGAGGCCGCAAAGCCAGCCGCTGAAAAAGAAGAAAAAGCCGCTGAGCCTGTAGCCGAAGCAAAGTCGGAAGCCAAGCCTGCTAAGGCAAAGGCCGAAGCTAAGAATGAAGAAAAGCC
>JBDQHW010000020.1:0-45881 GCA_040264655.1 Dehalococcoidia bacterium
TCAACATCCCTGCATTCGAATACGAGCTTCCGACTGGAGTTGCCGACGAACTGTCGGCAGCGACGGAACCTGTGAAAGCAAAATTAGGTTCGAACGCCGACATGTGGAGTGGCGATAACCGAATGCGCTGAGCCGGCGTGTTACTTCACATCACGAACGGCAATCAGTCTAGCTAACGGCGATCTGAGGTTCGGATTTGAGCCCGAAATTCTTCACCGCTAAGTCAGCGATGTAATCGCCGATCACTAGAGAAGATGTCGCACCTGGCGAAGGGGCGTTCAGCACGTGAATCGCCCCGCGAGACTCCTCGATTCTGAAATCGTCGACTAGATTCCCTGAACGGTCAACGGCCTGCGCACGAACTCCTGAACCAGTCCCGGCGAGGTCGTTTGCTGTAAGTTCCGGCACCAACTGTTGCAGGCTGTCTAGGAATACGTTTTTGCGCAGTGAACGATTGATCTCCCACACTCCGGTTTTCCATTCTCGAACACCCATCTTCCAGAATCCAGGGAAAGTAATCGTTCGTAAGAAATCTCGCATCGAAAAATCACGTTTACGGTAGCCTTCACGTTTGGTCGCGAGAACAGCATTTGGCCCGGCTTCTACCCATCCCTTCATGGTCTGGGTCAGGTGAACTCCAAGGAACGGAAATGCAGGATCAGGGACTGGATAGATCAGTCCTTTTACTAGGAATTCACTCTCTTTGCGGAGTTTGTAGTACTCACCGCGGAAGGGGATAATCCGTAGCCCGGTCTCAACACCCATCGTTTCGGCCACGAGGTCAGAGTGCAGTCCAGCACAGTTAATCGTATTCGTCGTTTCAAAATCGCCCGACGTGGTACTCAGCACCGTATTGCCGTTGACAGATTTCGAGCTATTCAATTCTGTGTTGAAGTGGATTTCTCCGCCAGCATCCCGAACTCGGTCGGCATATACGGCTGTGACGTTCCGGTAATCGACGATTCCAGTTCCCGGTGCGTATAACGCTTTAAGGGCTACAACGTGTGGTTCAATTTCTGCCATTTCATCGTTGTCGACCATTCTTAGGCCTTCAACTTGGTTTGCCGTTCCGCGCTCTTCTAAGGCGTTAAGTCGGTCAACACCGGCAGCATCACTGGCAACAATTAGCTTGCCGCAGGTCCAGACAGGGATTTCGTTTTCTTCACAAAATTGGGTCATTGATGCGCGACCCGCCACGCAGAAGTCTGCCTTGAACGATCCGGGGCGGTAGTAGATGCCTGAATGGATTACTCCAGAGTTGTGACCGCTTTGCTGCGTGCCTTCTTTCGCGTTCTTTTCGAGGACTGCAAGTTTGATATTTGGAAATCGCTCTAGCAATTTCATTGCAGTAGAGAGCCCGATAATTCCGGCTCCGATAACGACTACATCGTATTTGGTTGAACGCACTTGGTACTTTCTCTCGCTTTCACAGTAACTATGGAGAAAAAATATCACAGCACCAGACTCTTGGTAACTTCAAATTAGCGGTCTATCAGCAACGGGAATATGATAATTTCAGAAGATGCCTGATAACACTGCCAATGTCTCTCGTCCCGACCGAGTCACGTTGTTCGCATCGTGCATGGTCGACCAACTTGCTCCAGCTGTGGGAGTCAGCACTGCGGAAGTGCTTGAGTTCCTCGGGGTTTCGGTTGATTTCCTTGATGATCAAACTTGTTGTGGGCAGCCGGCGTTCAACAGCGGGTTTCGATCAGAGGCCTACCCAGTAGCGCAGCGATTCGTCGAACTGTTCGAACAGGTTGATGGTCCGATAGTTGTTCCTTCGGGATCGTGCGCAGCGATGGTGCGGAACTACTACGGAGATTTGTTCAGGGATGACAAGCAATTGGCTTCACGAGCGAAGCAAGTTGGTGACCGGTTGTACGAATTGACCGAATTTATCAGCCGTTTCTTTGGCACTGATGCTATTGATGGCCGGTTAAAGACCTCCGCCACCTATCACAAGTGCTGCCATTTGCTGCGTGAAGTTGGCATCGACGAAGAACCCATCGAAATGTTGTCGGGCATTGATGACCTGACTATGACACCTCTCGAACGCGCTGACGTGTGTTGCGGTTTTGGCGGGGCGTTCTCTGTAAAGATGCCAGATATTTCATCCGCAATTCTTGACGAAAAACTAGATTTCATTGAAGCGACCAGGTCTGAAACGGTGATTGCGGCTGATACAGGTTGTGTTTACCAAATGCAGGGCGGGCTTCGAAGGCGAGGTTCCTCGGTTCAAGTTCTCCACATCGCAGAGATTTTGGCGGAATCTATAAAGAACGCAGAATCTACGAAGGCGTCGCTATGAAACCGTTGACGGTCAACTTCCGGTCGAAGGCAGCCCAAACGCTTGCCGATGCACAGATTCAACAGTCGATAGAGCACGTGTACACCGGTTTCTTCAAAGGGCGGCTAACCGCGGCAGGTGACACACCTGAGTGGGAGGATTTACGCACCAAAGGCAAGGCGATCAAGGATCACACGATCGCACATTTGGACTACTACCTTGATCTTCTCGCCACGAACGTAGAAAAGAACGGCGGGAGTGTTTTCTTCGCAAACGATGCCGAAGAGGCGCGCCAACACATCATTGATTTAGCTCACAAGCGTGAAATCAAGACAGTCATCAAGTCAAAATCGATGGTCTCTGAAGAGATGGGTCTAGCTGAGGCGATGAACGATGAGGGGTTTGAGACCGTTGAAACCGATCTTGGCGAATACATCATTCAACTTGCGAACGAAACTCCATACCATCTGATCGCACCTGCAGTTCACAAATCTCGGGCAGATGTAGCCAAATTGCTCGACGATGACTACAAAGATGGTGATCGCGTACCCGACGCTACGGAGCTTACGATGATGGCGCGCAAGAAGTTGCGTGGTGTATTCGAACGAGCCGACATGTCGGTAACTGGGGTGAACTTCGCCGTTGCTGAATCGGGTTCGATAGCCCTCGTAACTAACGAAGGTAATGGTCGAATGTCCACAACTGTCCCGCGTGTCCATGTGGCAGTGATGGGAATGGAAAAAATAGTTCCGTCAATTCAGGATCTGAGCACAATGCTTCGTATTTTGATTCGTTCGGCAACGGGGCAACGTATTTCGACCTACGTGACGATGGTCAATGAGGCCCGAAAATCTGATGAAGAAG
This sequence comes from Dehalococcoidia bacterium, assembly GCA_040264655.1. GTDB lineage: Bacteria > Chloroflexota > Dehalococcoidia > Lucifugimonadales > Lucifugimonadaceae > Lucifugimonas. The sequence continues at coordinate 3,155 of JBDQHW010000020.1, forward strand.
AGGGACCTGAAGAGTTCCATCTTGTGATCATGAACAACGGTCGCCAGAAGCTTCTCGAAGATCCACAAATGCGTGAATCGTTGAACTGCATACGTTGTGGTGCTTGTCTGAACGCTTGCCCGGTATACCGAAAGGTCGGTGGTCACGCATATGGATGGGTATACCCTGGCCCAATCGGAGCAATCGTTTCTCCTGTCCTCACTGGGCTCAAGGACGCCAGTAATCTACCTAGTGCGTCTTCACTATGTGGAGCGTGTCACGATGCTTGTCCAGTCAAAATCAACATTCCAAGAATGCTTCTTGAGCTTCGCTATAAGACGGCGGAAGGGTCGGATGACAAAGCCGAACGTACTTCATCGGCCGGTGAACGAGGTATTTGGAAGGCTTGGCGCATCGGGATGATGGGACGCAAACGGTTTGATATCGGCGCGCGTATTGCAGGTTTAGCTCTGCGCCCATTGTCTAGGAACGGTTGGCTGAAGAAAGCCCCACCACCAATATCTGGTTGGACCTCTTCTAGAGACTTTCCGACTATTTCCACAAGCTCTCTCAGATCGAAGATGAGCAAACGTGGCAAAGGTGGGAAGTAATGGCAGACAGAACAAAGTTTTTAGCTGGGGTAACAGCTTCCCTCGGTCGAACAGAAATATTGACTCCGAGTGCTGACAACGCGACTGCGGGATTCGATGATCACGCTACTGCGAAAACGAATGCAGAAATCGCGATGAATGACGCATCCGTTCGTTCTGTAGAGCTGGCTGATCAAATGGCGGTTGCTGCGGCTACGGCTGGCTGGAAAGTCCACCGGGTAGCGAATGTAGAGGATGCTGCCGATCTCGTTGCCGGGATCTGCGAGCAAAAAGGCGCAGAATCAGTACTTCGTTCAAAGCATGAAGTTCTCGATGATATTGGAGTCGATGCTGCAGTTACTAATTCTGGAGCAACTCTGGGAACGACAGAGCACGACGGTGACAACAGCCGGGAGCTCGTCGACAAATCTAAAGCTGATGCCTTTAGAGCCGATATCGGAATAACAGGAGTCGACTACGCCATCGCCGAAACAGGCACTGTTGTACTGCACCCTCGCGAAGGACTCTCCCGCTTGGTTTCTCTCGCACCGCCAACCCACATAGCGGTGCTGCGACCTGGAGAAGTTATCGATTCTTTGGACGAGCTGTTCGCCATGGAGCGCAATGATTTTATGTCTGGAAATCTAGCTGGCTCTATGAACTTAATTTCAGGACCCAGTAAGACGGCAGACATCGAAGGCACGACCGTGACTGGAATTCACGGACCGTTAGAAGTTCACTTAATCATTTTAGGCAGCGCCTAACAACAACGCTAAATCTGGATAGCGATTGCACGACAGGCTTCTTCTGTTGCAATCGCTACCAGGCGTTTCGTGTCGTCCATCGCTGCCTTCAATGACATCGGGCGATTTACAAGGCTGAACACGGCGTCGATTCCATGTTCATGCACTTCACGGAAACCTGCTCCGAGTGATCCGGCAATTCCTATAACAGGGGTCCCGTTGCGTTTTGCACGCTGTGCGACTGCTACTGGCGACTTATTGAACACAGTTGAGCGATCGAACTTACCTTCTCCTACGATAACGAGCTCGGCGTCGTCTAGGTGTTTTTCGAGGCCTACGGCTTCAAGAACAATGTCGGCGCCAAGCCTAAGTCGCGCATCAAAGAAGCCCATTAGTCCAGCACCGAGCCCACCAGATGCGCCTGCGCCGGGAATCTCTGCAACGTCAGTGTGGAGATCTTTTGCTATCACTTCTGCAAAATTTCCTAATGCAGCGTCGAGCTCTTGAACGTCTTCGTATGTCGCTCCTTTTTGAGGACCGAAAATAGCGGAAGCACCTCGGGTGCCGCAGAGTGGATTGTTCACATCACAAGCCACAACGACGTTCACTTCTGCCATACGCGGGTCGAGCTCGGATACGTCGATATTTGTCAAACTCGTAAGTGCAATGCCACCACGAGCGATTTCGTTTCCAGATGAATCGGTAAGTTTGCCGCCCATCGCTTGAATCATTCCAGCTCCACCGTCGTTGGTGGCACTACCTCCGACACCGACTATGAAATCCGTGAATCCTGCATCAAGCGCTTCAGTGAATAGTTGTCCTACTCCGTAGGTCGACGCATTTCGCACATCACGTTCGTCTTGACCCAGGCGAGCGAGACCAACAGCGTCGGCGACTTCAATAACGGCTGTAGTTCCGTTGCCAAGAGCACCCCAATGTGCCTCAATGGTTCGTCCGATAGCATCCTCGACTTGCGCCGAACGGACTTCTCCACCTGAACTGTCAACAAGCGCTTGTAGCGTGCCATCACCGCCGTCAGCAACTGGCATCAGCACGGTCTCTGCTTCTGGCCAAACACGTTTGACGCCTATAGACATTGCCTCGGCAATTTCCATGCCAGTCAGGCTTTCTTTAAATCCTTGGGGGGCGAGTACTACTTTCTTCATGAAATCGAGTATAGGTGAGTTATTGTCAAAATTCGGGGTCGTAAAGCTCGTTATTGCCTAAGGAACTAGCCGGGTCACTGCTAAACTCACCGCCGAATCGACCTTACATCTGCAGTAGACAATGACGTGACCAGTGGCAGAACGCGCCAACTTAAAAAGTTCGTTCGGATCATCGATCAACAAAAGAACCGATGAACTAGAACGAATCGCTAGAGACATTCTTGATCATCCTGAGAGTGGATACCGAGAAGTCAGAACTTCAAAGGTGGTAGCCGATTGGTTCAGCGAAAATGGCTTCGACGTTCAATCTGGAATAGCCAAAACAGGCGTAATAGCGACATTAGACACTGGAAAGTCTGGACCGCATGTTGCGGTTATGGGAGAGCTTGATTCGCTGATCGTTCCCGGTCATGCACACGCAGACTCGGAAACAAACGCAGCTCATGCTTGCGGGCATCACGCTCAGATCGGTTCAATGCTGACTGTGGCTGCTGGTCTTCAACAAGACGCTGTAAAAGGCGGCCTCGTTGGACGAATAAGTTTCATGGCAACTCCGGCTGAGGAGTACATCGAACTGGAATATCGCGAGTCACTGCTCGAAAACGGTGAAATTGAGTTCTTTGGTGGGAAGCAAGAGTTCATCAAGCTTGGATTCTTCAACGATGTTGATATAGCGATGCTGACACACACCGGTGGCGAAACCGCCGGAACGCTAGGTGTTGGCGGTTCGAACAACGGGATGATTGGTAAAACAGTCCAGTACGTCGGAAAAGCTGCTCACGCTGGAGGTTCACCTCACCTCGGAGTGAACGCGCTGAATGCTGCTCATCTTGGGCTTGCAGCAATCCATGCACAACGTGAGACGTTCCGAGATGCAGACACGGTAAGAGTTCATCCGATCATCACAAAGGGTGGGGCGGCGGTAAATTCAGTGCCTGCCGACGTGCGGATCGAAACATACGTACGTGCCTCGAATGTGCCAGCAATACTCAATACATCTGAGAAAGTAGATCGCGCATTTCGAGCTGGTGCTCTTGCCACTGGTGCAGAGGTTCGCATTACGACCAACCCGGGCTACTTGCCAGCCAAATACGATGAACGGCTCACTGAGATTTATCGGCACAATGCAGCCTCACTTATTGGGGATGACAACGTGATTGAGCTGAACCATAGTTCTGGATGCACAGATATGGGAGACGTAAGTCAGATTGTTCCAACTATCCAACCAACAGCAAATGCAACTAGTGGTAACGGTCATGGAATTGACTACCTAGTCGAGAACTACGATTTGGCGGTGATAAAAGCGGGTAAGGCAATGGGCATGACTGTTATTGACCTGCTTGCCAACAACGCAGAAAAAGGCAGAAAAGTTGCAGGATCGTTCAAGGCGCCGATGACGATCAGCGAGTATTTGGCTCGTATGCGTGGTTTTCGGTCAGATGTAACGTACAGCGAGTAATCCGATGAAACCTACTGAACTATCGGAATACAGGGCGCTTGCCCTTCAATCAATTGATTCGGCTACCCGCGATCTTATTGCTGCTGCCAAGACGGTCTACAGAACGCCTGAGACCGGGTTCCAAGAATTCAAAACATCGGCTTTTGTTCAAGAACGATTGCAAGCCCTCGGATTCGTTGTTGAGACCGTAATAGCGCGTACAGGCATGAAGGCGATCTTGCGCGGCGCTCATCCTGGGCCAACGATAGCTGTCTTGGCGGAACTCGATGCGTTGCGAGTGCCGTCTCACCCTGGAGCGGATCCTGAAACAGAAGCGGCTCATGCTTGCGGGCACCATGCCCAAATAGGCTCACTGCTGGGCGTTGCAACAGCGTTAAGTTCGCCCGAAATGAAGAACGCATTACACGGCAACGTGGCTTTCATCATCACGCCTGCTGAAGAATTTATAGACATTCAGGATCGATTGGCAATGCAAGCCGATGGTGAAATTGAATTCTTATCAGGCAAGCAAGAGATGATTCGCCTCGGAACGTTCAGCGATGTCGACATGGCGATGATGGTTCACACCACGGCTGGGAACGGGAGTGCAGGTTTAAGCGTTGGAGGTACGTCAAATGCACACGTATCCCATCAGGTTCGGTACATCGGAAAGTCTTCTCATGCCGGAGGAGCTCCTGATCAGGGGGTCAACGCTTTACAAGCGGCGATGCTCGCTAACTCAGCAATCAATTCTCAACGTGAGACCTTCAGGGAATCAGACGTTGTGCGTGTGCATGGAATTATTTCAAACGGTGGTTCTTCGGTTAACGCCGTACCTGGCGAGGTGCTGTACGAAGGACGTGTCCGTGCAAAATCCGTTGAATCGATAACTCCGAACGCTGAACGAATTATCAGGTGCTACAAAGCTGGAGCGTTGGCGATGGGTGCGTCTGTGGAAGTAAAAGAGATCGCCGGGTATCACGCACTAAATCAAAACTCTGCGATGCAAAAGATATTTGTGTCCAATGCAGAACTAATACTTGGCAGAGATTCGATTAACGTAGTACCTGACAATCAGACGCACGGCGGATCGACCGATATGGGTGACTTAAGTACGATCATGCCGGTTATACACCCGTATGCGAACTCGGCTTCAGGTGTTGGTCATGGCCCCGACTATTTGGTCGATGACTACGATCGTGCGGTTGTTGCACCTGCAAAAGTGATGACGGCCACGATTCTAGAGATGTTAGGAAACGACGCTCAGTTGGCCAGAGAGACTCTGGACAAGAGTAAACCGGCAATGACAGCAGATGAATACGTGTCGTTGCAGCGTGGTCGATTCAAGACTGAGACCTATACGGCGTCGTAAAGTTCGGGCGGGACAACTTGCACAAAGGCTGTGCTCGGTCGGTCAATGGTCGAGACGGCCTTTATTTAAATAGTCACGTTACGAGGCGGAATTCGCTGTGATTCGGATTGGATGATTTCTACAACAGTGTTGACGGTGTCGTCTAGTTGATTCTCAACGTTTGTCACTGTGAAATCAAAAAGACTAGCTTGGCTGATTTCTTCGTTTGCAGCCGCTAACCGTTTCGTCATCTCTTCTTCGGAATCAACTCCGCGATCTCTCAAGTGTTTCTTTAGCACGTCGAGTGAAGGTGGAATGATGAATATTAGTAACGCCTCTGGAATAATTTCACTGAGTCGTTTGGCGCCCTGTACATCAACTCGCATGATGACGTGATTGCCGGCATTGAGTGCTTCTCTAACCTGTTTCTTCGGAACACCGTAGTAGTTGCCATAGACCTGCGCCCACTCCAGCAATTCATCCGAAGCTATGAGATTCACAAAGTCGTCAACAGAAACAAAGTGGTGATTAACGCCGTCTTTTTCGCCCGGGCGGGGATCACGAGTCGTTGCAGTGACCGTGAAATGGAAGCCAAGCCGCCCTGATTCAATCATGCGATCGATCATGACGTCTTTCCCTACGCCTGACGGCCCGGATATAACAACGACAATCGGTTTGGGGTTTGCCACGTTTTCGTTACCCAACCAAACCACCGAAATCTTCGATGATCTCCCAGAAATTAGGGTAAGAAATGCCCGCAACATCAGGATCAAGTACGGTGATTGGATCGCTAGAAATCAATCCCGCTACCCCAAGACTCATTGCCAGTCTGTGGTCATCGTAGCTCTGGAACTGACCTCCACCGATCGTGTTTCCCCCGGGAACGATCATTCCGTCTGGCGTGCCAACAGCTTCTACACCAGCGCCGTTTAGCCAAGTGATACTGGCGGCAATCCGATCAGATTCTTTCACGCGGAGTTCTTCTGCGTCTCGGATTACAGTCTCACCATCGGCTACTGCCGCGGCCACAGCGATAACTGGAATTTCATCGATCAGAAGCGGAACGATATCTCCATCAAGTTCGATGCCTTTGAGTTGGCTAGTTCTGACGAGAACGTCGGCAACCGGTTCACCCGCTACTTCTCGTTCGTCGATCAGTGTGAGATCTGCACCCATCATTTGAAGCGCAGTAATAATCCCAGCTCGAGTCGGGTTGATTCCGACATTTTTGATCAATAATTCTGCATCTGGATGACAGATACCTGCGACCATCCAGAACGCCGCACTGCTGATATCTCCGGGCACTTCAACATCGACAGTCTCGAGTTCTGAAGGTTCAAGAACTAAATCGAGTCCTGATTTCTCAAGGTCGACGCCCATTGCCGAGAACATGCGCTCGGTGTGATCTCGTGACTCAGCCGGTTGGGTGAGTGTTGTTGTTCCATCAGCCCGAAGACCTGCAAGAAGTAAACACGATTTCAATTGAGCAGATGCGACCGGCATTTCATATGTTGTTCCCGTTAACGACCCGCCATGAAACACAAGAGGAGCCAGTGTGTCGTTAGAACGACCTGAGATCTGCGCACCCATTTCGGTGAGTGGTCTGACAACTCTGCCCATTGGTCGAGAACTAAGTGAATCGTCCCCGGTCAGAATCGTCATTATGTCTCGACCAGCAAGAATGCCCGACATCAAACGAGTTGTGGTTCCACTGTTCCCAGCGTCGAGAACTCCTGAAGGCTCTTGTAAGCCGTTCAACCCGACGCCTTTTACGGTCAGGCTGTCTCCCATACCAGGCCGACCGGCTTCTCGCGTGATCTGAACTCCGAGCGCCCGCATTATCTCGACTGTCGAAGTGCAGTCAGCACCGGGAGAAAAGTTAGTGACGTTTGCGGTACCTGCGTTCGATAGGGCATTGAACATGATCGCCCTATGGGAAACTGACTTGTCACCGGGGGCAATGATTTCTCCGCGAATTGATCGCGGTCGTGCGATTGTTACTGGCATCCGGGTCCTATTAGTGCATTCTTCGACGGTCGTATTTCGTCGAGTCTTTTTTCTTTTCTTTGTTGCTGCCCATGACTTTGGCAATTCGGCTTCCGAAGAACATACCCATCATGCTTTCGCTTGAAGATGGAATTCCGGCGCCTTCATCAGATTCAGGTCGACGATCTGCCACCCCTGCTTCCAAACGAGCACGCTGCTCCCAAGCCTGAACGAACGAATCAGCAAGTGGGCCGTCGGAAGCGAATCGCGCCTCATCGTCGAGTAAACCAGATTTGATCGTTTGGAACCGTTCAATAAGTTGGTCTATCCAATGGGCAAGCATGTCCGCGTTCGTGGCGGCTGCACTCTGAGATGAAGCAGGGTCACCAGATGCTGGTGTCGTTATGTTGTCGAAATCACTACCGACAAATCGGCTGATTTCTGCCCATGAAGGCGAAGTGCTTACAGCGTTCATCACCGCAGCGGAAACCACAGCAGGTAGTCCGCTAGTCGCGGCTGAGAAAGAGTCGTGTTCATGGGCATCCATGAATACAGGTTTAGCACCGACGCTTTCGATTAGATCGGTAACCGAACGAATCGACCCGTGATCGGCGGTCGGCGGTGCCACAACCGCCCACTTAGCGTTATGGAAAATGTAACCAGAAGCTTCTTTTTGCTCTTTGATCGAAGCACCTGTTAGAGGATTTCCACCAACATAGCCCACGTTTGACGGGAGAAGCTCCTGCGCCCACTCCATCACGGCTCGCTTCGCTGGTGATGTGTCAGTAACAACTGCACCAGATTTCAAAAATCTAGAAATTCCATCGAACACGTCATACAAAGACCCCGCAGGTGTGGCGGCGATGACAACGTCGGCATCAGATACTGCGCTGTCGATGTCTCGGCCGATTTCTTCGACCGCACCCATTCGTTGTGCAAGAGTCTCAGCTTTGTTGTCGGCGTCATACCCGACGACGCGACTATTGCTGATGCTACGAATGGCCATCCCCAGAGATGTACCGATTCTTCCTAGTCCAATGATTGTGTAATTAGTCATATTGAATTCCTGCTAGTAGCGGGCCATTTCAAACATTTACGAAGGAATTGAGAATACGGTCGTAAAACGCGCTATTCCCAATCCTCGTCGTCGTCAGCATGGTCGTGATCGTCATGATCTTCTTCAGGAGCAGATGATTCACCTGCACGTGGAAGAGTTGCTCCTGCGTTGCTTTTTTGCTTTTTGGGCTCAACCTGGTCAATCGTCTTGCGAAGCTCGGTAAGTTCTTTGCTGGAAGCAGATTTACCTTCGTAAATCAGGGCTGAAATCCCGATGTCTCGAAGGAGTTCTAGATTTTCCTGATCAGGTATTTCGGAGATGTTCAGAAAAATGTGTTGTGAGTACTTTGATAGTTCTTCCTGAATATCGAGAACTGAACCAACGTTGAGAGGCAACTTAATATCTGTTCCATCGAGGACCAAGAAATCAAATGGCCCAGAATTAATTGCTTTGGAACGATCTTCGGTTACATCGTTTGCGACGACAAAACCTTTGGCTGTTTCGTCGTCTTTGAGAGCAGAACCAGGTGTTGCTTCGCCTTCAACAAGTACGAAGTCTGCACCGGATTCGATCGCTGCATCTATCTCTTTGGATGTCCCACCCGATACTGAGACTCCCCAAATATCGGCACCATCGATTGCAGTCGATTGTGCTGCACCCTTCGAGTTGGAAGCCAGTACGTATAGGTCGGCATCGAATCCTTTTGCGTCAGCGGCATTTGCCACGGACACGCCGATCAAGATCACCGGAATCTTCGTGCTAGCGGCCTTCGCACCAAACCCAAAACCCGACCTCTCGGTCTGGCCCAGTTTGGTTAGTCGTTCAGAAATCTTGCTCAATCTTCGGTGTCTCCATTACCAACAGGGTCATCTGACCCGCGTTGTTGGCGTAAAAAGTCTTCAAGTTCTTGTACTAGTGCGGCAGGTTCAGGGCTTTGACGGTATTCCTCTTCCGAGTCATATCGTTCCTCGAGCCGCTTTACATAGCCTTCAATTTCTTGCTGATCTGAGAGGGCCCTTACCAAGTTCTCGTCGAACTCTTCGGCTTCTTTAGAAATTTTGCTCAGGTCAATCGGTGCAGAAATAAACTGCTGTAGCTCGGAAAGAATCGCGTGCGTTAGCGTTGGATTTTGGGCTACTTGCAAATAGTGCGGTGAATGTCCCCAAACGCTCGCGGATGGGATTTTGTCCTGACTTAATCGATCCATAAGTACCGAGGTTAGCCCTGACGGACCTTCGTAGTTCGGGACCGCGTATTTGATGTGCTCAAATCCCGCTCCGAGATCAACATCAATTGACGAGCCAGTAACGCGAGGAGATCGAGTGTGGGGCACAGAGTCGAGTAGGGCACCAACAGTCACAAGTAACTTGGTATCGCTCTCACTCGCAACTTTGTGAATTAGGTCGGTGTACGTCCGCCATTTCAAATTTGGTTCGACGCCAATGAAAATCAGCAGATCACGTCCACCGTCTTCAGCTTTCCAGTAGTAGAACTCGTTCTTAGGCCAAGTCAACTTTCGGGAGCCATCGGATTCATTCGAAATTACCGGACGTTGTTCTGCGAAATCGTAAAAATCTTCGGCGTCGATGGAAGCGAATTGAGTGGCGGATAACTGGCGAACAAGTTCGCGGAGTGATCGCGTCGCCGATTCAGCAGCGTCAGGCCATCCACCCCATGCAGCCAGAAAGACTGTGTTACTCAGAATTGGATGTTCGGTGTGCTGAAGTGCCGACAATAATCTCGCCATTTGTCCCTTGTAACCCTAATGAGCACAAGGATATTGATGTTTGGTCGTCAAGCCGCGCGTGCGCGACCTGATCAGAACGAAACAGCAAGTCTAGCACCCATTGGGTGCATCATCTGCACAGGTATTCGACCAACGCAGGATCATACGGCAGGGTTGATGTATCGAATTGGGCAGGGGAGAAGAATCCGGGAACGGCCATTGGCGTTCCCGCAGAGTTTTGACCGTATGCATATTCCGCTAGGCGAGGTAGCGATGCTACGTCTTCCGCGTTGTAGCGAATGAGTGTTTCCAGAGCATTTGGCTCGCCATCTTGGGCAAGATTCCACAGTGTGACAGCATCACGTCCTGTGAGCTTGGATAGATCATCGCCACGATCAAGTCCAATAGACTTTTCTATCTTCTTTAGACCGCCCCGTAACCCAATTCCACGCAATACGTGCATCAAATCAACATGTGCAGTGTCTTCAAGTAACGGGCCCAGTTCTCGTCGCAACCACGGCACGTCGAACGATATGCCATTAAATGTGACAACCAACTTGTATCGACTCAAATCGCTCGCTAGGTCATCGAGATTATCGCCTCGGACATACGCGGTGAAGCCTGTCGAATCGACTATCCCACACATAGTCAGATAGGCGTCCCCACCGAGTCCAGTGGTCTCGATGTCCAAGAAGGCGGTTTCTTCATCGAAGTCGGGGAGCAGACGCCAACGTTCTTTTGCCATGTATTGCTCACCGAAATACACAGCATTGCGATTATCAAGGGCGTCTATAGAAGCTTTGATCGAAGACTTTTGTTTCGGGTCAAGATCGTCTGAAACTAAAGCGTCGTCCCAAGTCTTTGTACCGTTTGCCCACAAGTCTTCCTCGTCATCGACGTTGATTCCATCAAGATGTAGGAAAGAGTTGCGGAGCAAGTTGAGTCGGGCTGCACTGAATAAGGTGAGAATTCTTGTAGCAAGCCTAACTCGTTACCAGTCCTGAGGGTCACGAACCTTCAGGAGCTTCGCCAGCAAAACGTTCGCCCATTGCGGTCGTGAGGGTTTCGGTCACGAGCGACTGTGATCCGTCATATACCACAATCATCTTGCCGTTCATGAAGAACTGGGGAGTGTCTACCCAGTTGATGTATTTAAGTCCGATGCCGTAACCGTCAGGTGAGACTAAGGCAGCTTGTTCGGCAGCTTCATCAAGTGTTGCAAATTCGAATGCAAGTATTTCTTGTCCGCTTGCTACGACCTCGATACCAGGAACGGTGAACAGTCCGGCGAACAAGAAATTATTCTCAACCTGTTCTCCAACTTTCATTCCTGCCGATTCAAGAGCAGATGAAAGTGAATCGTAGGAATCTGCAGGTTCAATATCAGCTGTGCCAGAACACGCGACCATGATTACTGAAAGTGCAGTAATGGCTGTGAGAAGAAAACGACGCAACATTGTTGGCTCCGTAATTAAGATGCAACCGGTAATTTACGAATCAAGTCTAGGTGTGCCTGAGGTGTGCTGAAGGTGGGGTAAACCCACAAAAGCACTACCGGCGTGCGTACATACCTGAGAACGAACCCGTACCAACTACCTTGCCCCGTAGTGCTGCCGAAACATCGAGAGCGGTGGCATCTCCGTCTAGTTCAAGCTGCTCGGTCAATGCGTAAATAAAGAACACATACTCGTGTTCTTCACCCATCGGAGGGCAGGGGCCTGAATAGCCGATGTCTTCGAAATCGTTGAGGGCTTGCATGGTCGAATTTTTGAGACTGGATGTTCGCGGCTGGTTGGCCTCAATCGATCGCGCCCCTGACGGAATATTGAAGACGGACCAGTGACGGAAAATACTATTTGGTGCGTCTGGGTCGTCCACGATTATCGCGATTGAACGGGTTCTGGCGGGAACATTGGACCAACGAAGTGGAGGTGAAGTATTTGCGCCGTCACATGTGTACTCGGCGGGAATGTTCGCACCGTTGTCGAACGCGGCTGATGAGAAAGATATCTCCGGGATAAACGAACTCTCAATATCGAATTCGACGTTTGGTTCATCGCTGCTACAAGCCATCAGTGCGACGACGGTGATGAGACTAATTAGCCCAATAGGCACGAGCCGATGAGTGATATGGAAATTATGGACTGACAGTTTCTTCAACAATGTTGTTTTTGACAGGAGAATTCGAGTTCGGATAATCAATAAGAGAAATTGTTTCACAGTGAACCCGGAACACAAATGATTAGTTGATCATTTGGTCGATGATCTACCCATTTTTACCGATATCGGTTGTATCGTTAACAGCGTGTCATCCAATGGGGACTCACTGGGTGACATAGGCTTCGTCAGCAATCCAATGCCGACGAGGCCGCTTTTATTTAAGCCCTGCGTCATTCCAGGTGGCATATCGATCAAACAAAAGCCCTTCAGATTTTTTACTGAAGGGCTTTCTAGTTTCATATGGAGCCAACGAGAAGGATTGAACTTCCGACCTGCTCATTACGAATGAGCTGCTCTACCACTGAGCTACGTTGGCTGGTTGCGTCGAGATCGTGCAACTCATCTATCGTTGCCATATCGAACACAGGTTAAGACTACGATGCTCCAGTCAGTTGGGCAATGTGGTTTCTTTACAGTTCGACGACAACTCGTTGAGGTTGCACCTACAAAAGTGATTAGTCGCTACCGTCGCGACTGTAGCCCATTTCATCAACCACTCGGTTGGACGGTTTGATCCCTGATTTAGTGGCAAACTCCAGACGGTTACCTTCTGGGTCGTAGACGTAGAAAGCACGCTGACCGTCGGCACGCTCGATTGGCCCTTTTATGATTTCATATCCGGCTTCAATCATTGCTTCTAGCGCCTCATCGAAATCATCTACTTCGAATGCCGTATGAATGTTTGGTGTGTCATCGACCGGACGTTGTACGAGATGAACCATGGTGCCATCAGCCGCCTGCATCCAAATGAGTCCATCACCAGTTTCTTGAGCCGGAATAATCTCCAGACCCAGCAAATCTCTCCAGAATCCGAGCGCACGTCCTCTGTCCCTCATGGGCATAGATTGGTGGTGAATTGTATTTATTTTGATTTTGGACATTTAGCGTTTTATCTTGCCTGAAACATATTCGTTAGTTTCAGTTTATGAGATTGCATTTCTGGCTGAGTCGAGTGCGTTATAGCAGAACTCAGCCGCACCACGAGGGCTGTAATCTGCTTCTCGAGATTGCATTACGCTTACTTCAGCGAAGACAGGTAAGTTTTCTAGGCCGTTAGCTTGCAACGCGGTCATAAAACCGGGAATATCGATACCGCCATCTCCGGGGAGGCAGAACTGCACCTGACCATCGATCTTTTCACCGTCTTTGATGTGAATCATCGCTGAGTGTTCAGCGGTCAGGTTCACGCTGTGAACCATGTCGCTACCTTCGACCACAAAGTGAGAGATATCTAGGTCGAGCTTTAGATTTGGGTGCTGTGTTTGTTCCATCATCCAGACACCTTTCTCAGGCGTTTCGAAATCGGTACCAGCGTGCGCTTCAATGGCGATCACGATGTCATACTCCGCCGCCATGTCAGACAACGACAAAAACGAGTCTCGAATCTGCTCCTTGCCCGACTCCCACGGCGGAGCTGAATGTCCAGGAGTTGTCGTTATCAATATCGGAGAATCGTCGTAGTGCAACCGCTGAGCCATCTCGAACTTTTTCTTCGTAAGTTCGAGCATCGCCATACGATCCGACTGCGGTGCGCATACATCGATCAAGGCAAACATGATCGGTGATTCAAATCCGAGGTCTTGAGAAAGTTTTCCAAGATCGGTTTGCTGGGTGGCATTGAACGCTAGCGGAGACGAAGACCATCCATCGGCTGCACATATTTCCAGAGCATCGTATCCAACGTCTTTGATGAGACGTACGGCTTCGAATGGATCAACCATTTTTAACGCATAAGTTGAATAGCCAAGTGTGAATGCCACGAAGAATGTCCTTCCCAGGAACTCGAGCGCTGATCAGTAGTTGGCCCGGATTCTAGCAACGGCATTCGAAAACTGATCGTGCAACACGCCAAAATCAAACGGAATCTGTGGGTTTTTACACAAAAGCAACGCGTCATTGATGCAGCGTGATTCACGCAGACAGGCTGGGGACTTATCCGCCAGCGATCTGGTGTGTACACCGGGCGACAGATTATTGGCTACGGCGGATATTAGTAATACTGCCCTGGCGGTGGATGTTTTTTCGGTTGCCTTATGCACTCTGGCCGGGAGTTGTGTTTAGGCGTCCGAGCAAGAATCCGCCGCCGGGGTTATTTATCCCGGTAGGTCTCGCGCACACAGGCACGTCGCTTCGGTAATGACACGGCATCGAAGCGACTAAGCGTTCATGATCCTACTGATCTCGAGTAATTCAGCAGGAAGGCCGCAAACGTTGGACACCATCGCTCCGAGTGATCACGCAGTTCTCGACTTTACCGTCGGTGTGCCAGACAACAACATGGCACGGGCTTTGGCAGATGACGCTACAACGATTGCTACCGAAATTCGCCGTGTAGTTGTTACTTCTCCCCAGACAATTCAATTGTCTGTACTGGGATTGCTGGCCGAAGGACACATTCTGCTCGAAGATGTGCCAGGAGTTGGGAAGACCCTTCTCGGTAAGACTTTGTCTGGAGCAATTGCTTGCGACTTCAAGCGAATTCAGTTCACTCCAGATTTGTTGCCGACAGACATCACTGGAACCACAGTGTTCGATATGAAGAGTTCTACCTTCAATTTCGTTCCCGGTCCGATATTTTCTAACATTGTTCTCGCCGACGAAATCAACCGGACTGGACCTCGTACACAGGCTGCTCTTCTCGAAGCGATGGCTGAACACCAGGTTTCGATAGAAGGCGATGTGATGAAGCTGCCTTCGCCTTTCATGGTGATCGCTACTCAAAACCTATCTGAAAGTCACGGTACGTTCCCGTTACCTGACAGCCAAAAGGACAGGTTCATGATTTCAATGGGAATGGGTTTGCCTTCGCCTGAACAGGAAGTCGAAATACTTTCTCGGTCACAGCACGGTATGCCAGATGCCAGTCCTGTTATTTCTGCAGATCGAATCGTTGAAATGCGCGAAATGGTTAAGCGCATTGAAGTCGACGACAAGATCAGGCAATACATCGTGAAGCTGGCGGGTCAGACCCGATCCAACTCGGCTGTACGACATGGACTTAGCCCACGTGGCGGCGCCGCACTCCAGCGGGCTGCACAAGCGTGGGCGGCCATGGACGGCCGGTCGTTCGTTGAGCCTCAGGATGTATCCGAGATTGCGGTTTATGTGATTGCTCATCGTTTGATGATGCAACCAGCCGCAACCATCTCTGCGCAAGACGTGGTTCGTACCGCTGTTGATGAGACGCAGGTACCAGCCTAGGCATGCAGGATTCCACCCGGATTCGAGGCATTTCATCCGAGAGGACTGATGTCTCGTGATAACGCGTAGAGGCATTGGATTCGTTCTCACCGCGGTCGCTGCATTTTTTATAGCGAGTGCAACACGTGTGGGCTGGGTGCATCTCGCAGACGCTGTACTTTGGGGAGTGGTGATACTTTCTGCCGTTACTCCTTGGGCATCGGTCTATGGGTTGAAAGTAAGCAGGAACCAGCGGTTCGTTTCTCGGGCGAGCCTCCCCGGTCCCACTGAGGGGCAGAAATTCGATGTAGATCTTGAACTGACCAACAAATGGTGGATGCCGCGGTTCCTCCTAAACGTTCAGTATTCGATAAGTTCACAGCGCAGTTCGACTGATGAATCGCTTGTTTTAGTAGGTGTAGCTCCCCGAACTCGATCACAAGGCAGCGCATCTCCGAAGGTCACCACAAGGGGCTTGCATGAACTGTCAGAGGTGACGGTCGAATCTCTTGGACTGTTCGGATTATTCCGTCGGCGTCGAAAATTCACCTCCATCGACTCTGTGTTGGTATTTCCTGCTTGGGAGAGAATTTCACAGGTTGGAATTCTTGAATCATCGATGGGCGTGTCTGAAGGCGTATCGAAGTCACGATCTGGTATCGAAGTAGCTGGGACGAGACGGTATGTCGCAGGCGACGCGTATCGAAATATCCACTGGCGAAACTCGGCCCGTACTGGACGTTTAGCCGTTAAAGAATTCGATTCGTGGTCCGAGCGCTCTATAGCCATGCTGATCGATGCCGATGATTTGCCCATTGAGATTGAGGGAGACCAGCCGTCTGACTACGCGGTGAGAATGGCTGCGACTGCTGCTGCACCGCTGATCGAGGCGGGTGGAACGGTTCGAGTCGCAACCACGAATGGCGGCGAGATTCGTACCACCTGGTCTGACGTAATGGTCGATTTGGCAAAGGTAACTGATCAGCCATCTGGAACATCCTCCCGTTGGACAGAAGAAATTGGTGTGGGCGAGCGGGTTCTTGCATTTGTCCATTCGTCAAATTCAGAGATGCTTTCGGCAATATCATCTATGTCTCGCTCTGGTTCAGAAATTGCAGCCGTGGTTTTTGAAGGATTTATGCCCGGTGACAACGCGGGTCACGCTGTCTCTATGCTTAGTTCAGTTGGCGTGAACGCAATTCCATGTCAGTTGGGCGAATTTTCAAAAGCTGTTTCTCAGATGGAACAAGGTGTTGCAGCCGGTGGCACTTCGCCTGTCCCTTCTGACACAGGTCATGATCCTGTAACTACCGAGTCTGAGGAGTTGGCGGCATGACGACTGCTCAACGTTCTTCGGACTCTGTTGCGCTGCAACGGTACGAGTCGACGCTTGGCAAGGCTTACAGGAAGGTCTTCAATGATCGTCCAGAGCAATCGGTACGCGTTCGAATCCTAGTGGCAGCTGCGACCGTTTGGGCGGCCTTGACGCTGTACCTGATAGGCGTGTCGACAATGATCCCGCTGCTTGCAATTCCGGTGACTTTGGTCGGTCACTTTGTAGCCGTTAAAGCGATCCGTAAGCGCATGCCTTGGATATCGTTGATGGTCGCGGGGACGATTGTCACAGCCGGTGTGACAATGCGATTTGAACTAGTCGAAGCACTCCAGGGAAATCGCATTCCAGTTGCGAACTTCCTACTGATCGCTGGTGCAGCCTCCGTATTCGATGCTCGGACTCGTGCCGGGCTTTATACACAGCTGGTTTTCAGCGGACTCGTAATGTTCTTTGCCGCTGAGAAGGCATTCGGTAACGAATTTGTTGGTCTTCTAGGTGGGTACATGGCAATAGTCGTGATCCTGCTTGCAACAGCTCAATATGTTGACCTGACCGCCAAAGCATCTGTGAATAGAATCGACAACAAGTTCGGATCCGTCGCTTACTGGTTAGGAGCGGGGCTGGCAGTAACAATCGCCGCATTCGCCTCCTTCATGATCTTGCCGTGGGACACTTCACAAACACCACAGGCAGCCAGAGCAGCGTTCTTACCTGTGAACGGACAAGACTCGCCACTCCCAAACATTGACCCACAAACTGCGCAGTCGATGCTTGAGGAACAGGCGGGACAGCAAGTCGGACAACCACAGATATCACCTGATTTATTTGCTCAGGGTGGATCAGCCGACGGTCCTAAGTTCGAGAGTGACTTCTTCGGAGAAACAAGTGAGCTAACTGGCGATGTCCAAGGTATGCCACTGATCGGCAAAATTGGTGGTGGCGACCGAGTCGCGTTTGTCCGTAGTTCTGTCGCTAGCTATTGGCGAGGACGAACGTACGACACGTTCGATCCATCTATGAACAACGATCTAGGCATGTGGTATTCGACCATCGATGATGATCGAAAGTTCCAATCTCTGTTCGGTCAATCCAGTGACGCCGCCGAACACGATAGATACCTCCAGACATACTTCCTTCAAGAAGATCTAGGGACAAACTTACTAACCGGTTACGAACCTCTGGCAATCGCTGTCCCGCGTGACAGTCGCGGTCGTATGTCACTCACACCGGGTTCGACATACCAGGTCGTTTCGAAACAACCTGAAACCGATCCAGACATTCTCCGACGTGATCGCGCTGAGTGGGTTGATCGTGAATACGGAGTCATACCTGCAGGCTTCAACGAGCTTCAGTCTCTAGCCTTTGCGTTGACGAAGGATGCGGAGAACGATTTCGACAAGGCATCTGCGATTACTTCTTATTTGCAGAATCTCGAATACGACGACAGGGCAGATTCTCCGCTTCAACCATCAACTGATCTGAATCGATTCATCATTGGTGAATTGCCGGGAACAGCTATAGATTTTGCGTCAGCGCTGACTCTTATGGCTCGATCAGCGGGCCTGCAATCAAGAGTCGCCACTGGATATTTGCCTGGTGAGTACAACTCATTCTCAGGGGCAAGCAAAATCACCCCCAAAGACGCCCATGCTTGGTCTGAAATATATTTCCGAGGAGCTGGTTGGATTCCATTCGATGCATCCACCCGTTCTGATTTGCCGACACCAGCAGATGTTGAACAGGCTCCACCTTCCGGACTAAGTTCGCTTATGGATCGTAGATTGGGAGACAGTCTTGCCTCAGCGGCTGGTAAAACACCGGGCGCTCTCCTAAAAGGCTTCGAGTTTGCGATGAAGAACGGACTTAATTGGGGTCTATTCGTCATTGCCGGTCTTGGCTTCGCGACGATGTTGGTCTGGTATCTGTTTTTCTACCGCAAATCTGCGTCGATCAAGCTTGAATCGTTCGATTATTCGACCGTCGAGGGAATGGATAGAAAAGCTGTAATTTCAGCATTTGAAAACTCAGAAAAATATCTTGCAAAGAACGGCTTCCGACGTCGTTTGGCTAACGAGTCTTATCGAGAGTATGCGATTGCAGCGGTATTGTTCGCCGGGAATAAATCAGAAGCGCTCATTGCACTCGCCGACTCAGCGTCGCGAGCGGCATTCTCGACAACTGAGATCAACTCCGAGGCAGTGGGCTCCGCAAGGGGTCACGCTAAAGACTTGCGAACGCAGATCAGCTAGCCGGAATTACTAAATTCCGGACCGAGCGCTGCCAAGAACTGGTGGGTTGATCAGGTTTTCGGGTTTTTCACCAGCAAGCACTCGCACAACTTCCTGCGCTGTTCGTTGCTCAAGCTCAAGCGTAGAAGCTTGTGAGAAGAACGCCGTGTGTGGCGTGATAATCACGTTTTCCTGTTGCAGCAGGGCGCTCTCGGGATTCGGTGGAGTAGGTTCCACAACGTCTAGCCCCGCACCAGCGGTGTGACCGGACGCAAGCGACGCAGCAAGTGCATCCTCGTCAATTAGACCACCGCGAGCACAGTTGACAATTATCGAGCCGGGTTTCATCTTCGCTAGCTCGGAATTGCTAATCATATTTTGAGTCGCTGGAATCAGTGGCACATGCAGTGAAATAAAATCGGAATTCTCAAGAAGATGATCAAGTGAAACAGCGTTGGCGCCGTCGACTTGTGAGCCGACTTCAATCATGGGGTCGTATGCGAGAATTTCCATCCCGAACCCCGACGCTTTGGCTGCGAGCGAACGCCCGATACGTCCATACCCGACAATTCCCAGAGTTGCTCCGCGTGTTCGGTGCATTGGCTTATTTAATGCGACATCGTTCCAACCACCAGATACGACAGCACCGGTGTGTGGCACTAGTCGCCGGTTGAGGGCCAAAATCATACCGAGTGCATGGTCTGTAACCTCATCCATGCAATAGTCGGGCACGTTTGTGACTACGATTCCAAGTTCAGTCGCCTTGTCGATATCAACGTTGTCGACACCAATACCGTAGCGAGCAGCAATTTTGCATTTGGTCGCCGCTTCTAGAACTTTAGCGGTTACTTGAGCGAAGCAGAACATGATCGCGTCAACATCTTTTGCCAGCTCAGTTAGAGTTGATTCTGATGTGTCAGGTGCAATAACAAGTTCAATGCCAGCGGCTTCCAATACTTCCCGTTCAGGGTCGGTCGAAGGCCACACGTAGTCGGTGATAAGTACTTTAATAGTCATGGCGCAGAATGATACCTATATGGACGACCGATCAGTTACTCCACCACCGTTAATGCGGGAGACAATCCTACTGGGCACCGCAAAATACTACGTAAGTGAGTCCATTGGCTTGAACATACAGCCTTCGACGAAGAAGTCGAAGAAGTCTGGAGCAGTTTCAAGCTCGACATGTTCGATGGTTGCTGTCAGTTTTTCGATCTCATCCCGCTTTGATGTAGATAGAAGCATGATTACCGCACCCTCGAGCGATGCGTTTCCAACTTTTTCGACTTTGTCGAGCGGCATGTTTGCGATGAATCCAATGTCGATAGCGTTGGACTCGTCTACGTAGTTGGCGAACCCACCTGCGAGATAGAGTTTTTCGAACTTATCGATTGGAAGCCCGTACTCCCGTAGTACGATTGCTTGCCCACAATAGTTCGCGGCTTTTGCCTGAGCTAGAGCCGAAATATCCGCACGTGAAATTGTCAGATTGTTGGTCGAGGAAAACTCGTACTCATCTGAATTGTCTTCGAATCGGCCAAGTTCAGTCATCAAATTTGTACGGCGTAGTTCTGCAAGCAGGTCGATCAACCCAGACCCACAAATTCCGATTGGATCGATCTCGCCTATCGCCTGAGGATCCGCCAGTCCATCGCTACCGATCGTTACTTTTTCGATGGCACCGTCGTAACCGGGCATGCCGTAAGTGACTTCACCACCCTCGAATGCTGGACCGGCAGGGCAGGATGCCGCTAAGAGTCTTTCGTTGTTGCCGATCACGACTTCAGTATTGGTTCCGACATCGACCAGGATGACTGGTTCTTTCTGATCTTCGATCCCGAGCGCAAGAAGATCAGCAGCGGTATCCGCACCTAGGTGAGATGCAATGAGCGGACCGCCATAGACGGTCGCTTTGGGATGAATCCTAAGTTCCAGTTCGGCAGCGGTCGTCACTAGCGCAGTTGATTCACGTTTTGATTCTCGGAACTCATCCTCGATAAGAGATTTGTACGGACGTGTTCCGATGCTCTGCACGTCAATACCAAAGAACATATCTCGCATAGTCGTGTTGCCGACTGCAACGATTTCGAATATTTGGCGACGACGAATCTTAAGTGCTCGGACCATTTCTCCGATCTCAAAATTTATCGATGAAACCATCACTGCTCGAAGTTCACCGGCATCTTGACCTCCGTCATAAGAAATACGGTTCATGATGTCGCTGCCACCGAACCTTTGAGGATTCTCGAATGACGCCGTGTAGACGACTTCACCAGATTCGAGGTTCACAAGATTGAGAACAACCGTCGTCGTTCCAAGATCTGCGGCGATTCCATAAATTGCACCGCGATACTTGTCGACGATGATGGTGTCATCCGGGCCGTTGTAAACGACATCATCTTCTACACGAACGTAAGCAGGTTGAAGTTTGGTCTCACGCTTAGTTCCAGCCGTAAGGATTCTCGGCTGTCGTCGAAGGACAGCGAAGTCGATGTCGACCGCTGTATCAGTGACACATGCTTGGCAAGCAAGGCGATAGTTGCCTCTAAGGAACTTTTCTTCCTCTGTCGCAGGACTTAATGCATCTGCACCTTTGCGTACTTCGACAATACATTCGTGACACTCGCCTGTCCGACCACATGATGTCGGGACTCTGACCGACAGCGAATCAGCCAAGTCGAACAATGAGTCATCTTTGTTAGCGTCGAGCTTCTTTGAATTGAGGTAAACGGGGCTCAAGAGTTGGTGCCTATTGGAGTTTGTGTACGGTCAGACTCTGTTTGTGCTCTCAGAACTGAATGTATTGATGTAACTATGTCGATATTGGACCGGTAGCCGCGGTGCTAAGTGTCCCACGCTTCTCTGTAGTCGATCTGGTCACTACCAGAACAAGCGGGGAGAGCAGTGGGGTCAGACGTGAAGTACTGATTGCGGCATCCGAATTTAGCAGTGCACCGACTGGCGGCATCTTTGTACGGACATCGAGTCAGCATTACTTCATCGGCAGTTGAGGCAATATCTTTGTAGATATTGAACAACCTATCCAGACTGGCACGCGCTTTGTCGGCATCCAATTCCGGATTATCGTTACGGGCTTGCTCGTCAGCCAATGAACATCCCCCAGTCACACGCTGTCCAACAATTTAGCTGGATTTGAGCTCTGCCAGTAGAGCAACAAGCTCTTTCGCTTTGTCGACAGCATCTACTGCATTGTCGCCGTATGCATCAGCGCCCATTTCGTCGGCAAAATCTTGCGTAACCGGTGCTCCACCGACCATTATTCGCACTTCGTCACGCAGCCCCATTTCTTCGAAGGTTGCGATAGTGCGACCCATGTTCGGCATAGTTGTGGTTAGCAACGCTGACATACCGACCACCTGCGCTTCATGCTCCTCGACAGCGTCAATGAAGTCGTCTGGAGAAGAGTCGACACCAATGTCATGCACGACGAACCCTGCACCTCGCAGCATCATGATGCAAAGGTTCTTCCCGATATCGTGAAGGTCACCCTTTACGGTTCCCATGATCACTGATCCAGCAGGCTCAGCACCTGACGCAGATAGGATCGGCTCTATGTGAGCCATTCCGGCTTTCATTGCACGTGCTGCAACCAAAACCTCAGGAACGAAAATTAAGTTATCTCGAAACTTCACTCCGACTATCGCCATACCGTTAAGCAAGCCGTCATCAAGCAGCTCGTTCGCTGTAAAGCCTTCTGAAAGCGCTTCCTGAGTGAGTCGGTCGACGTCGGTGTTGTTACCCACGATAAGTTCATAAGCCAGTTCTTGCATGATCGGAGCTGTGCCATCGATCGCTTCAGAAATATGCTTCTGTTCACCAGGGTTAGTAACGTACTCGAATTCTCGGGCAAGGCCTTCGTGCGTAATCGGCATTAATAGTCTCGGAATGTTTGGATTCGTTGTTTAGAGGTCCGGCCGAAATCGCTTACGTGACCGGCTCCAATCACTTATTGTCTCATCGGATAGAGAGAAAATGAATGAGTAATTTATTTATAGGAGGTTGAGCGTTAGTTTTGTCCGCGTTCAGCGACCCAATCTTCGATAGCGATTGGAATTTCAAGCAGATTTTCCAATTTAGTTTTCAGTGGAATTGCGCATTCTGGTGCAATCAGTTGAACACCCGCGTCTAGCGCAGCATTTACTTCTGCCCGGACTTCTTCTGGGCCTTTTGCGTAGAGCGTTGTTGGGTTATTGATGTTTCCCACAAGGCGAATCTTGCCATCGACTGCAGCCATCGCTTCGACAGGATCGTTCTTTGAGTCGAAATGGAAGGCAGCCATTCCGGTTTCTGCAATGTAGGGCATTCGATCGACCGTCGCGCCACAAATGTGAAGCATGATTGGAACCGACAGCTCTTCTTCAATTTCCTGATGCATTTCCATCAGGAATCGACGATAGTACTCACCACTAACGAGGTCCCCAGTTGCATGATCGGGGATCGTAAGAACGTCGGCACCCGCATCGATTTGCGCTTGTCCGTACAAGATAGTTATTTCTTTTAGGGCTTCCAGTGACTTCATGATTTCGTCGGGGTCGTCAACGGTGCCCAACAAAAATGGCTCGACTCCGAACACGTGGTAGGCGAGAGTCCAAGGGCCCATCGTCTTTCCCACAATTGCCACTTCGTCTCTGAATTCCTGTTTTAGGATTCGAATCGAGTCGGTGATTGCCTTCGTGTCTTGGTGCTCAAGGAAATCGGATGGGATCTTCACATCTGCCGATGAGCTCCAGATTGGATTCGACATTCTGACGGTTGGCCAATTGTCTTTCTGTTCCCATTGCATGTCGCAACCGAGAGCAGAAGATTCTTGAATGATCGAAAAATACGGAGCGATCGTGTCGAAGCCGAGTTCAGTGTACGCAGTCGCAGCAAGACGAGCGTTCATCTCCCCATCGCGGTTTGCTTGGGGGAACGGAGCATCAACTAGATCCATCAGCTCCACAGTCGCAACATTTGTCGGTGTACAAACGGGCGGGCGATCAACTGGTTCACCAGCAAGTGCGGCCATCGTCCGTTCACGGGAGGTCATTTTTTCGATTACGGGTGACATGTGATTTTTCCTTCGGACCTTTTCTCTAGTTCCGGTTAGCTTTGAGCGAATCCGAGGGTTTGTGTATTCATCTGGCCAGCCATTTCATCTTGTTCAAGCTGGGCTTCAACAGCGCTGACATTCCGGGCGAGGGGGAGAATAAGGCGGGCGAAATTGTCATACTTCTTTCCGTCAGGAAACGAGAACTTGTTTTTATCTACACGTTCACAGCCTGAGTACCGCATAAATCCACCGACTGCCGCTCGTACCCTCATTTCAGCCCGCTCAGCTTCACCTTCCGTTGAGACGGTGTAGACATATTTGCCACCCTCGTCAGAACCTTCGACCACAAACGTAAGTTTGGTCTTCGTGTCAGGTGCAGTGATTCGACCGGAAGGTAGTTCAGCGGCTGGATCTTTTTCGACCGCCGCAATGAACATGAATCTGAGTGCACGATCTAGGTAAAGATCCGATATCAACCGAAGTTGATCGGTTGTGCCTTCCACGGCTTCTACATCGCCCAAGCCAGCACAGAGGTCTCGAATCTGCTCAATGCGACCGTCGATTCCGTCGATGGTGCTATATGACGCTATCGTCAATACACCATCTTTTATGAACAGACCGACACTCACATCGTGGAAGTGTGGGTCGAGCGAAACAAGCTCGATACAACTACCTAGTCGTTTAACGTTCTTCGCGACGTTCGATTTTTCCGCCAACGGGGACATCGGTCTTCTCTCCAAATAGAACTTTGAGATTCAGATTTACTAGCTTCGAACTGATTGTATGAGTGTTCGTATGTGATCTGCGGTGGTTCCACAGCATCCGCCGAGGATGTTAATAGGAAGTTCAGCAAGTTCACGATAGTGTTTCGCCATGAATTCAGGAGATTCAAGGTAGCAAGTTTCACCGTTTTTGATGATTGGAAGCCCGGCATTTGACTGCACGACGAGGTACTTGTCGGTAGCGGCTCTCATACGAGTTGCGATTTCAACCATTCGTTCAATACCGTTACCGCAGTTTGTACCGACGACATCGGCTCCAGCCTCTTCTAGTCCTTCAACTGCTTGCTCAGGAGTAACTCCCATCATCGTGAAGTAACCTCGTGGACCTTTGTCGAACACCATTGTTGCCATTACGACAAGTCCGGTCGTTTCTTTTGCCGCACGTACCGCAATTGCTGCTTCTTCAATGGCGAGTTGAGTTTCGATCATCACCGCATCTGCGCCACCAGCTTCGAAGGCTTTCGACATCTCTGAGAACGTGTCGTAAAGCTCATCTTCAGTAACAGTACCAAGCGGTTCAATAAATTCACCCGTCGGCCCAATTGATCCCGAGACGAACTTTCCTTCGGGTGCGACTGCTCGGGCGTGTTCCGCCGCAAGCTTATTCAATTCGAAAAGTCGGTCACCGGCACCGTAGCGCTCAAGCATGAACTTGTTTCCACCAAAAGAATTGGTCAAGACAATGTCGGATCCGGCATCGAAGTACTGCTTCGACATTCCTTTAACCACTTCGGGGTTGGTGGCATTCATTAGCTCAGGGCTACCACCAGGTTCGAGCCCGTTGTTCTGAAGGTATGTACCGGTTGCTCCGTCGAAGATCAATGTGTCGCCTGCCGCGAGTCGATCAAGGATTCCGGGTTTTCCGTCAGATGCTGCCAAATGTTTTCTCCAGATTGATTTCTAAATAAATAACTTGTGATCGATTAGATTCTTAGCCGGCATTTATGATTCGATCCAATGATCGATTGCCCCAGGGTTCGGAATACGAGTACCGTCTTCCTGCATTTTAACGATGCGCTGAACAAAATTGGATGGCATCTTTTCGAGTTCGCTCCCTAGTTTCTCGGCGACTTCGGGAGCTGGACTGTCAACTTCGTCATATGGGCCAAATTCCCAAGCATCGAGGTATTCGTCGGTACCTTCACTGCCATCTTTCATAGCAACCGCATCAGCGGCTTTTTGAAATCGATCTTCGAGCTGCCGAGAAACTCTTCCGTTTTCATCTTCAGCTTGAACTTGTACAGGGATTTCTTTCCAGTACATCACTCGCACGCGTGTCATATTAAGTAGCCCAGGAATGCCCGGCGAACGGGATATTGGATTGACCGAGCGATAATCGTAGCATCGAAGCCGAGAGACTATCGTTCCTTCGACGCAATTTTCTCTCTCTCCCTATATGCTCGCAGGGATCGAAGGCCGATATGCAAACAAATTTAGGTAGTGGGTCGAATATTGATTTCAAATGTCTCAGAAGATGTCACCCGAATCGTTGTCCCTGACGACGATCCGCCGGTGTTCGCAGATTCTGCAGCGATGGCCCGTCTCACCCGATTACCAAATGTCGACGTCAAAACATTCACGGAACGTCCAAGCAGCCCGTACGAGCTAATAGAACGCATAACAGGTGCTCACACGGTGATACTAGCGAGAACAACTACTCGGGTTACCAACGCCATTCTGGAATCCGTCACACCTGACTTGAAGCACGTTGCGATTTGGGGCACGGCAGCCGATCACGTAGCGCTCGAATCTGCTCGACGTCTTGGTGTCGTTGTTACCAACACTCCGAATGCTGCGACTGTCGCGGTTGCAGAACACGCGCTGGCACTTCTGATGTCGGTCGCTCGGAAGATTCCACAGTTAGATTTGCGAGTACGTGAAGGGGAATGGCCGGGCGGGCAACTAACTCAGCTTGCAGGGAAAACGTTGGGAATTGTCGGAACTGGTGCTGTTGGCATTCGCCTGGCTCGAATCGCCGAGGGCATAGGCATGCGTATTTTGATGAGTTCGCTCAGCGAAAGCCCTGAACTAACGAGTCAGGACGAGAACTCAAGCTGGGAAGAAGTGAGTTTCTCTGAGCTGCTAGAAAATTCAGATGCGATATCTGTGCATGCCCGACTCACACCGCAAACACGCTCAATGTTTGGTGCCGCAGAGTTTTCACGTATGAAGCCGACCGCGCTGTTCGTTAATACTGCAAGAGGGCAGCTCGTAAATTCCCGGGCCCTTGCCGAAGCACTAGCAAATGAGACGATCGCAGGTGCTGCCCTTGATGTTTTCAACAATGAGCCACTCGATCGAAACTCGGCACTAGCCCATTTGCCTAACGTAATCCTGACTCCTCACATTGCATCAAATACAACTGAAGCACTGACGGTTTCTTTGAACATGGTCGTAGACAACGTTGTGGATTATCTGAGGGATAAGGTGCGCCACAGGGTTAGTTAATGTGACGGTTCAGAACAAGCTGAATGACCCATTAGGCTTACCTGACCGTTGACACCTCTTAACCTACCTTCATATAATTCCACATCCAAGTTTTGGAGTGTTTAGTGAACACTTGTTGTTTCAGTGCGCGGTTTTCGTGCATGTGAGCTAGCGGGCTGATCTCAACGATTGCTCTAAAACTTGCAAAATGACGTGGTTTCCGATCTTCGGATTGGATTCCAGACAAAGGCCCAAACGTGGGTCGTTGCACGTCTTAGGAGGAATTTATTGTTTAAGACAAGCAAGATGAAGCTCGTAATTGGGCTTCTGATTGGTGCATCAATGGCAGCCCTCATCGCTTGTGGTGGTACAGAAACCGTCACTGTCGTTGAGACTGTTGTTGTTAAGGGTGACACGGTTGTTGAAACCGTAGTCGTTACAGAAAAGGGTGACACTGTCACTGTTGTTGCAACTGCAACTCCAGTAGCAGCAGCTCCTACTGCAGCGCCTGAAGACCTTATTACCGCACCAGACACATCCACGCCTGCTGACACAGCTGTAATCGCTGTGAACGGCAACACGATGGGTGCTGAGAACGGTTTGAACGAAGCTGGCTCGCCTGACGGTCTAAAGAACGTCGGACTTGCTGAAACTTTGTTCCAACGAGCTGATGACGACAGCACTGTGAACTGGATCGCTACTGGATTTGAAATTGCAGCGGACTTGTCCAGTGCAACTGTTTCGATCCAACAGGGAATTCCATTCCAGGTTGTTGACGGCAACGACTTCGGAACCCTGACAGCGCATGACGTTGCATTCTCAATGAACAACGCCAACAGCTCCACAACTCCTGAGTCCATTCATGGACAGGCTGGTGACTTCGCCGGTCTCTGGGGCGAGTGGACAGCTGTAGACGACAGCACAATTGAGTTTGACTTCACTTCATTTGACTCGACTTGGAAAGACGACTTCGTCAACCAGTCAGGTCAGGCCCTTTCGATCTTCTCTAAGAAGGCTTACGACGACATGGGCAAGGACTGGGTTCGTGACAACATCGTCGCAACTGGCCCTTACCAGGTTGAAGAATGGCTCCGAGACGAGTCGTACACCATTGTTAACCGTGACGGCGCGCACTGGAAGTCCGACATGGAGCCTAAGACTGACCGAGTACAATTTGTACAGGTAACAGAAGCAACGACTCGTGCGTCGCTCCTGCGAACTGGACAGGTTGACATCGCTCACCTTGAGCCAAAAGATGCTGCTAAGTTCGACCTAACTGAGTTCACCCAGGCTTCGTCCGGTGGTGCTGTTCAGCTCGGTGTGTTCTTCGCCGGTAACCTTTGGGAAGACACTTACGCTGGTGGAGACCTCAAGGGTCAGCCACTGCCTACTAAGTCAACTTTCGTTCACGACTTGCCATGGATTGGTAAGCCTGACGGATCACACGGTGCTGACGACCTCGAGCAGGCTGTGGCAATTCGCCGCGCTCTCGCAGTTGCAATCGACCGTGACCTTGTAAACGACACACTTCTTGCTGGTCTTGGTGCGCCTGTATACGTTGAGTACTTCAACGCTGCATCGCCTAACTGGGATTCTAAGTACGAATACCCTTACGACCCAGACGAGGCTGTTTCCTTGATTCTGGCACAGGATGCTGACTACCAAAAGGGTGGAGCTTCGAAGGACGGACCTCTAGGCGAGCACGCCTTTGAGATCTCGATCTACGCTGGCCCTGAACTCGGTGGTGGTGCTTCTGTAACGGGTGAAGTTGCTGACGCTGTTGCTGGCTTCTGGTCTGACATCGGACTCTCAACTTTCTCGCTGAAGTTCTCATACCAGACCTTCCGACCTACTGTTGTTGGTCGATCCAACACGCACCCATGGATCACTTCTTGTGACAAGGGTAAGGCGTCTAACCCATGGCACTTCCCTAAGGGCCTTGTACAGACATCCCTCACACGTGGTGGATTCAGCTGTGGCTTCGAGTCACCTGTAATTCTCGACCTGTACCAGCGAATGGCTCAGGCTCCTGACACTGCAACTGCAACTGCTGCTGCAAACGAATACCTCGAGTACGTTTACAACCAGAACCTGCAGCCAGGTGTTGTTGCCGTTCCAGACTCTTACTACTTCAACAACAAGAAAGTAAGCAGTTTCGACATGGACCTCGCTGCTACCGCACCACTGAACTCTGTTTGGAACATCGAACTCAAGTAGTTTGAACTTCTAAACGGCTCAGTTGTGGAAACAGTCGAACCGGTAATGATGAAGGGGCTCACCGTTTGGTGAGCCCCTTCGCATTTAATATATAAAAACATCGAATAACCGCATAAAGAGACGAGCCATATATGGCTCGTTTGAGCCTAGAAACCATGCTGATCTGTGCTAACCTCGCTTGGCTTTATAATTTGTTATTTACTTCGTGAGATTCAAGGGAATCAATGCGACGCTTTATTATTCGACGATTCGTCTTTTCACTGGTTAGTATTGTGGTTGCCACTTTGGCCGTCTTCCTTCTCTCTAGAGCGGCTGGAGACCCACTGTTGTTGTACGCGACGTCAGGCTACGGTCTGACTGCAGAAAGTGAAGCTGCACTTCGTAAGAAGTTGGCATTGGATCGTCCGGTTCCAGTTCAGTACGCATTGTGGCTAGGTCGCACGCTCAAGGGCGACATGGGTGAGACCATTCGTGACCGCAAGCCGGTCGCTCGTGTTGTCACGCAAAGGCTTCCAACCACTCTCCACCTCGGAGCATCGGCATTTTTGCTGTCCTTCTTGGTTGGTATCCCGTTAGGCGTGTTATCTGCGGTAAAACGGGGATCAATTTGGGACTATATTGGGCGCTTCGTAGCGCTACTCGGTCAGGCGGTGCCGCAGTTCTGGTTGGGACTAGTGTTGATCATGCTGTTTGCCGTGAGATGGCAGATATTCCCGGCAGGTCTTAAAGGCGACAGTATTTGGGACGTCAAATTCTTGGTACTCCCGACACTTACACTCGCATCAGGAGGATTTGCGTTCTACATGCGAATAACTCGTACGGCGATGTTGGGTGTACTTGATTCGGAATACGTTCGGCTGGCACGGGCCAAGGGCGTTGGAAATAATAAAGTAATTTGGAAACACGCGTTCAAGAACGCCTTTATACAACCCTTGACCGGTATGACGCTGGCACTTACGTTCTTCCTCACGGGTTCAGTCCTAGTCGAGACTATTTTCGCCTGGCCTGGAATGGGAGAGATGGCGATTTCTGCTGTGAACAGCAACGACTTCCCT
This sequence comes from Dehalococcoidia bacterium, assembly GCA_040264655.1. Lineage (GTDB taxonomy): Bacteria > Chloroflexota > Dehalococcoidia > Lucifugimonadales > Lucifugimonadaceae > Lucifugimonas. The sequence continues at coordinate 33,689 of JBDQHW010000020.1, forward strand.
GTACTTCAAGGAGTTGTATTCTTCTTCACGATTTTGTTCGTGGGAATGACTTTCGTTACTGACCTGCTCTACGCATACATTGACCCACGCATTCGATACGACTAATCGTTTTCGAGATCCACTAAACAAGCGATACTAATTACAGGCATATGGCTCAACAGGCTGACATTCAATCCACAAATACCACTGATGAAGGTGGTCTGAACACTGAACTACGTACAGTTCAAAAGCGTTCTGTAGCGTCTCAGACGTTCTACTTCATCCGCAGGTGGCCACTGATCCCGCTGTTTGTCATGACAGTTCTAGTAATCACCGGAGTATTTGCTCCTCAGATTGCTCCTGCTGATCCGATCGAACAGTCACTCACATTCAGGAACTATCCGCCTACATGGGGTGGGGCAAGACCTGAATTCAATACAGCTCCTGATCCTGCTGATTACGACTTGACAATCACGAGCCAGCGTTCGGCGTACAACCGGGCGAAGAAAAACACATTCTCCCGCACGACCTACATGCTTGGTGCAGACAACCTCGGGCGTGATGTTCTTTCTCGTGTGATCCACGGTGCGAGAATTTCTTTGAAGGTTACCGCCTACGCTCTCACGTCAGGAATCATCATCGGTTCTTTGATGGGAATTGCAGCGGGTTACTTCGGAGGTTGGACTGACGAATTCTTAATGAGATTCGTCGATATTTTCTTAGCGTTGCCGTTCATTCTGATCGCTCTAGTTATTGCGCAACTCTTCTTAACTTCAGGAGGTGCTGCCGAAGGGGTAGTTATCCTTTTGATTGCCCTGGTCGCATGGACGCCGTTCGTGAGACAGGTTAGAGCTGACGTATTGACCATTCGAGGTCAGGAATACGTGCAAGCAGCGAAGATCGCTGGAGCGTCGCCTCTTAGGATCGTTCTCAAGCACATTCTTCCAGGTACTTTCAGCACGATTCTCGTTGTTGCGTCTCTTCGAGTTGGACAGTTGATTCTTACGGAATCGACACTGTCCTTCCTAGGTGCTGGTATTCCAGACCCGATTCCGGCTTGGGGTAAGAGTGTTGCTGACGGACGACAGTTTGTTGAAGAAGCATGGTGGATTTCCTTCTGGCCTGGTTTCGCAATCTTCTTGGTTGTAATGGCTTTGAACTTCTTCGGAGACTGGCTACGAGACCGACTCGACCCTCGGTTGCGACAGCTCGACTAGTTTCAAATTAGATGAAACCTAAAAAAGGCGTCGGTAATGACCGACGCCTTTTTTGTTTAACTGAAATTGATTCGAGAAAAATCTTTTCAATGAGGCAGCTATCGGTCGTCACAATGCAGATATAATCGCTTCGCCTTTCGAAAGGCAATCCTCGTTCGCGGGCAATCGTCAAACATCGGTTTACGATCGCCTCCACTAATATCAAAAATTTTGGGGAGTTCTCAAATAATGTCAGTTGGCTTTGTAGGTCTCGGATACATGGGCCAGGGGATGGTCGACAACCTCCTCGAAAAGGGTGCCGACCTAACGGTGTTCACCCGAACTCAGTCAAAGATTGAAGCGATGGTTGAGCGCGGTGCAAAGGGCGCTAGCTCCGTGGCAGAGCTCACTAAGAGCGTTGAAGTCGTAATGGTTTGTCTTCCCGATGTGAAGACTTCTCGAGACATATTGCTTGGTGACGATGGTGTTATTGCAAAAGCAAAAGCGGGACAAGTAATCGTCGATCACGGAACGGTAGACATTGCAACCTCACGTGATTGTGCCGAAGCTGCCGAAGCGAAGGGTGCCCACTTCCTTGACGCACCAATCTCTGGTGGTCCTGGCGGAGCTGCTGCTGGCACACTGGCGATCATGGTTGGCGGATCGGAACAAGCGTTCGAAACGGCGCATGAGTACTTCGCCAAAATGGGTGCAAATGTCAAACTCATGGGGCCCACAGGCGCCGGAACAGCGATGAAGCTGATCAACCAGCTACTTGTTGGAGTTCACAGTGTCGCGGCGGCTGAGGCGTTCGCTCTCGCCAATTCCGCTGGAGTTGATATTCAAACAGCGGCTGACCTACTTGGGGTAAGTTGGGGCGGCAGCACAATGATTGAACGCAACGCACCTTTGACTGCGGCAAGAGAATTTCCCGATTCAGCTGCACCTCTTCGTTTAATCTGGAAAGACCTTGGAATTATCGGTCAACTTGCCGAGGGTGAAGGTCTATCGCTTGAACTTGCCACCAAGGCACTCGAAATGTACTCAACAATGATGGATGCTGGTAAAAACGAGCATGACATCTCTGGTGTTCTCGAGTTGATCGAAGATCGCTCGAAATAACTAATATTTTCCAACAAAACTAACCAGATCGATTTGGATTGACGTTACTGTCCATCCTGATCAACTGATTCACATCGCACGTAATACACGAAACTAGGAATCCGCTCGCATGGCAACTCATAAAATCGCAATCGTCAAAGGTGATGGAATTGGTGTCGACGTTGTAAACGAAGGCATGAAAGTTCTCGATGCCTTAGCACCAAAGTATGGAATCACTTGGGATTACACCGAACTACCGTGGAGCTCGGACTACTATTTTGAGCACGGTCAGATGATGCCGGACGATGCCCTTGTAACTCTAGAGGACTTCAATGCGGTGTTCCTCGGTGCAGTCGGACATCCTGATATTCAAGACAACATCACTCTTGACGGATTACTGCTGCCGATTCGACGGCGATTCGATCAGTACATCTGCTTGCGACCATCTGTTCTTTACCCAGGGGTCGAATCACCTCTTTCAGGCAAAAAGCCTTATGACATTGATCTCACTGTCATTCGAGAGAACACTGAAGGCGAATACCTCAACATCGGCGGATTTGCTTACCACGGCTCTCCAAACGAAGTCGCTGTTCAGACGGCTGTGTACACCCGGATGGGTTGTGAACGGGCGATTCGGTATGCATTCGATCTTGCACGTGAGCGAGGTAAGAAGAACCACGTGACGTCGATTACCAAGTCAAACGCGCTTGGCTATATGACCATCTGGGACCGCACATTCGCTGAGGTCGCGGAAGAGTACACAGACATCGATTCAGATTCATTGCTAATTGACGCGGCATGTATGGATCTAGTTCGAAGGCCCGAGATGTTCGACGTTATTGTCGCCCCGAACCTATTCGGAGACATCATCACAGACATCGGAGCGATCATCACTGGAAGCATGGGACTGGCATCTAGCGCCAACATTAACCCTGACACTTCTGTTCCTTCGATGTTCGAGCCGACCCACGGTTCAGCCCCAGATATCGCAGGGCAGGGAATCGCAAATCCAATGGCTCAAATTTTGACCGGTGCAATGATGCTTCGCCACTTAGGTGAACACGATGCAGCGGCCGACGTGGATGCTGCTGTTTTGCAACTACTTGAGCAGGGAGAACTGTTGACACCTGATCTGGGTGGATCGTCGACTACCGAGGGCGTCGGAGACGCAATCGTTGAAATCGTTTCGAAGTAACTCAGAACTAAGCCCGTACTACTCGACAGGACGTTCGCAGAAATGGATCCATTCCAAAAAGTTCGCGTAGGAAACACTGGTGTTTCAGTCCCGAGGCTGGGTCTCGGGACGGCGCCATTGAGTGGGATGGTTTTGGGTGATGGTCTGTACGGGGGCACAGCGCACGACGAGGCTGTAAAGGTCATCGACCGGGCTCAGGAGCTAGGTGTTTCCTACGTCGACACTGCGCCACTTTATGGCTCAGGTCGGGCAGAGGCTCGAGTCGGGCAGTCGAAATATGCGAGTGCTAACCGCGACTCATTCGTTGTTTCTACGAAGATAGGCCGAGTTCTTAATCCTGTTGCAGGCGGAATGTCGGCGGCAGTCGACCCCGATGGTATTGGCGAGCTTGTCGCAGTTAACTCTTGGACTCGAGATGACGTACATCGATCCATCGAAGAAAGTCTCGAGCGCCTGAATCTCGATAGCGTCGAAATCATCTACGTCCATGATCCTGACGTTGAAACGTACGGTGAAGAACAAACACTTAACGAGGCATTTCCAGCTTTGATCGAACTAAGAGATCAAGGTGTCATCAAGGCGATAGGTTGCGGAATGAATGAGTGGCAAATGCCGCTTAAGTTCATCCAGCAATTCGATCTCGACATCATTTTGCTAGCAGGGCGTTACACGCTTCTAGATCACTCAGGATTGGCTGAGTTCTTGCCAGCGTGTGTCCAACGTGACGTGAAGATAACCATCGGTGGTCCTTACAACTCAGGAATTCTGGCTCGTGATCTTTCACAGCCGGTGACATTCGATTACGAGCAAGCCTCAGACGATCTTGTAGCAACCGCTCGTGAGCTGACTGCGATATGTGTCGCACATGGCGTTGATCTGAAGGCGGCAGCGCTTCAATTCGTTCTTGCTCACCCAGCGATAGCGACTGCCGTTCCGGGGGCACAATCGATTACCGAGCTAGAGCAGAACATAGCTATGGTTCAGCAAGAAATCCCGGCTGCATTGTGGGACGACATGCGCACCGCTGGACTAATTCCAGACAACGCACCAACTCCCCATTAACCCGGCAGGTTAAGCATCAACCTGTGTGGAACCCGGCGTTGTGCGCTGCAGCTTCGACGTGAGTTTCGACTGGTGTCTTTCCGATCAAGAAATCGAAATCACATCCGTCTTGGGCTTGGGTAATGTGCTGTGAGTACATCTTTCCGTAACCACGAGTAAACCCGCCGTCCGCCGCCGGAGTTGGCAGAGCGATTCGACGGCGTTCTAGTTCTGCATCATCGACGTTAAGATCAAGTTTCTTTGCTTCTACGTCGAGGGTAATCATGTCTCCTGATTGCACCAGTGCAAGCGGGCCGCCTACATGTGATTCAGGCGAAACATGAAGAACTATTGTTCCGAATGCAGTACCACTCATTCGAGCGTCTGAAATCCGAACCATGTCTCGTACTCCTTCGGCGAGAAGTTTCTTAGGCAACGGCAAGAATCCGGCTTCCGGCATTCCTGGTCCACCTACGGGTCCTGCACCTTTCATCACGAGAATATCGTCTTTAGTAACGTCGAGATCAGGATCATCGATCCGGTTTTTAAGATCGAGTGGGTTTTCGAAGACGACAGCGCGCCCTGTGTGCTTGAGCAACTCCGGTGATGCAGCGATGTGTTTGATTACAGCTCCATCAGGGGCGAGTGAACCCTTGAGTATGGAAAGTCCGCCTTCCTCAGCAAGAGGTGCATCTGGAGACAGCACCACGTCGTCATTGTGACATTCGGCGTCTGCAATGTTTTCGCCAAGTGTGTTCCCGGTCACCGTCAAACAATCCAATGTGAGAAGGCTCGACATTTTTTTGAGAACAGCTTCAATACCACCTGCGTAAAACAGGTCTTCCATCAGATATTTTCCACCAGGTTTCAAGTTGACGATTACTGGCGTTGATTCAGATAGTTCGTTGAATCGTTCAATCGGTAATTTGATTCCTGCTCGTCCAGCAATTGCTGTTAGATGAATGATCGCGTTAGTGGAACCGCCGGCTGCCAAAAGCATTCGAATAGCGTTATCGAACGCTTCTTGAGTCATGATGTCGGAAGGTCGAATTCCCTTCTGAACAAGATCGACGGCCGCTCTACCTGAGTTCTCAGCGAGAACCTTTCGTCGTGAATCTGCGCCCGGCACGACTGCGCCTCCTGGCAAGCACATTCCAAGTGTTTCGACGATTGCACCCATGGTTGATGCTGTGCCCATGACCATGCAGTGGCCAGGCGACCGATAAATCGCTGCTTCCATCGAATCGTAGTCGGCTTGGGTAATAGTTCCAGCTCGTAGTTCAGACCAGTAACGTCGGCAGTCGGTACATGACCCGAGCTCCTCGCCTTTCCAGTTGCCTTTCAGTTGAGGTCCACCAGTTAGAACAATTGCAGGTAGGTCGGCTGAAGCTGCGCCCATGAGCATCGCTGGAGTGGTTTTGTCACAACCTGAAAGAAGAACCACACCATCGATGGGAAGACCGCGGATCATCTCTTCGGTATCCATCGACATTAGGTTTCGACAGAACATTGAGGTAGGTGACAAGAAGAACTCACCAAGTGAAATAGTCGGAAATTCGATAGGGAAGCCGCCGGCTGCCAGCACACCACGTTTTACGTGCTCAGCTAGCCCTCGGAGATGTGCATTGCAATGGGTTGCCTCCGACCAAGAGTTTGCGATTCCAATTACTGGTCGGCCAGCGAACGACTCTTCAGACCAACCTTGATTCTTCAAGCCAGCACGGTGCAGAAATCCTTCAAGGTCTCTGGTCCCAAACCATTCAGCAGAGCGAAGAATTTGGCCATTGGTCTGGTCGGTGCCCATCAAGTCGTACCCTCACAATTAGTAATTGAATTCTCAAGAGGCGGCGAGTCTAGCAAACAACTCAGTGGTATTTTGATTGCATTCACCGTCATGATCGGAGAATTACCCCCTATGCAGTCCTTTTCAAACAGACATGAATCTCAACAGCAGCACTCGATTTCCTGAACTTACCGTTGCCGGATCTCCAACCGAAATGGGGCAACAGATCGGCGAACATTTTCGTGATCAGATTGCTGATCTCTCAGACCTTGTTCTCGAACGATTCAACAAGGGCGCTGCACAGAAAGTTTCGTGGGATCAAGCGGAACAGGTTGCCCGGCGAAGTTTCGATAGAGTCGCTGAGTTCTTCCCGGAGTCGCTGTCTGAGCTTCAAGGCACGTCTGATGCGTCGGGCGTGCCCATAGAACGACTTATGGTGCTCAATGCCAGGAATATGCTCGGAGACACGTCCGAAGGTTGTACGTCGATCATCGTTTCAGACGAGGCTTCTGAGACTGGCAAGGGATTCGCCGGACAAAACTGGGACAACGATCCCGCGATGGCACCGTTGTCGGCCGTGATTACTCGAAAAAGCACTGACAAGGCAGCTTTTACTTCATGGATGCAGCCTGGACTGGTCGCGTATATGGGGTTTAGTTCGTCTGGCATTGGTATTTGTATGAATGCACTGAACGGTCCCACTGATCCAAACGGGCTCCCCTGGTACTTCTTCGTACGAGCAATTCTGGAATCGCACACCACTGCTGAAGCAGTGACTACTGTTCAGTCTGCTCCAAGAGCCCTTACAGCGAATGCTGCAATGATCACGAATGAAGGACCGTTGAACTTAGAGATAATGCCAACGACCGTTGAATCGATTAATTCCGACTCAAACGGGGTGCTGGTTCACACAAATCATTGTGTTCATCCATCCAACACTGACCTCAACGACGAATTCTCAGATCGAATTTACGGACAGTCCTTCGAACGGCGAGACCGAGGAACCGAGCTTTTGAGCGCTAAATTGAATGAAGGCAGGGTATCGTTAGGTTCAGCCAAGGCACTTTTGTCTGATCACGATGGTTTCCCTACTTCGATATGTCGCCATCCCAATGAAGAGCCTGCCACAGGTTGGCAGCGAAGTGTGATTTCGATAATCCTGGAACCGTCTGAACAAAGAATGCACGTGACAAACGGCAATCCTTGCGAAAATGATTATGAGACTTACCACGCGGGATAACGTTTGGTCGTACTAGAACTGGAGAACCACCGAGTTGAGATTTAGCAGACCAGCCCTAATGGGTGCAGCACTGGGATTCGCAATGGGTATCGCGTTTCTCGTTATCTCGTTGTTGCAGTTCAACGACGCTGAAACCAACGCCAAAGATGTGGCTCTAGTAAGTGTGCTTTTTGGAATACCGTTTTCGGTGATGATCGGACTTGCAATCGGCTGGATTCTTGGAAGGTTCTTCGGATTCGACAAGATTTGATCGCTAGCGACCGATTCTGAAAATCCTAAGTAATTTTCGGAGCAACCCCTTCGGGCCTGTCGAGTTGTTTCGCTCCAGGCGGCCGCCAACGCATGTGGCACAGGTGCAATAGGGCGGATGTTTTCTTCCACGGTATGCTTGCTCGTCCACGTTAACGCTCTTTCATGCTGCTGACTTTATTCCAAGTTGATCTCTCACAAGTTCAGATGCAAGTCAGTCGAATTTGGCTCGGGGAACTCAAAGCCAGATTCTGAACGCAAAAAATCCTCGGCGTTCACCACCGAGGATTTTGAGCAAATATTTTGCAGAGATCGTTATGCAGACTGCGCTAAGAGTGGTGGTTCTTGCTGACCGCCAGACACGTTCGCAGCCTTAAGAGCCCAGTTCACGCACATTTCGACTTCGCCAGGTTCCCATGGCTTCGTGACGTAATCACGAACACCGAGTTGCACGGCTTTCACCATGTTTTGTCGATCACCCTGTGCTGTCACCATGATGACAGGCAAATTGGAACTTTCAGGTTGGTCCTTCAGACGTCGAAGGGTTTCGAGTCCGTCCATTCCTGGCATCGCGATATCTAGCAATACGACATCGGGACGTGAAGATGCGATGACTTCAAGAGCGTTCAAGCCATCTACAGCCTGAAGGATTTTGTGACCTTCTTCTTCGAGAATCTCAGCAAGAGCTTCTCGAATCTCTTCGTGGTCATCAACGACAAGAATCGTCGGCATGTTTTATTCCTGTGCTTTCGTATTCCGTACGCTTTCGAACTTGTGGTTCAAACGATTCGCGGGCATTTCTTATTACTAATACTCAGACACTCTCTCGCAAAAAGGCGCGACATCTGGTTTAACCAAGGTGTGAAAAAGGTTTGTGTGATTAGGAGTGACACATCGAGTTTGAGATGCAGACATCGTTTCCTAACATGCTCGTTGGCTATAGGAATTCACCGTAGCCATGATGTTGCTTGAGGAATTCTCACGATGCTAGCTAAAACTCGTACGTGCGCTCTAGTTGGGCTCGATGGAGTGGTGGTCGAATCTGAAGTGGATATAGCTCCTGGCTTGCCTGCGTTCCATATCGTTGGCCTTGCCGATACAGCTGTGCAGGAATCCAAAGAACGTGTTCGAGCGGCTATACGAAACTCAGGCGTGGAATTTCCAATGCGGCGAATTGCTGTGAGCCTCGCACCGGCAGATGTCAGAAAATCGGGCCCAGCGTACGATCTACCAATTGCAATCGGTATTTTGACCAGCACCGGTCAAGTTCCTGAAATCGACCAGAAATCGCTTTTACTTGGAGAACTTTCGCTAGATGGTTCATTGCGAATCACGCAAGGAATCTTGCCTATGGTCGCAGTCGGCAAGCAGCAGGGATTTACCCGGGCTTTCGTACCTACCGTAAACGCTGATGAAGCAGCCTTGGTCCACGGCATCGAGGTAATTCCGGTATCCAATTTGGCTGAGATGATCGCCTATCTTCGGTCTGAGAAAAAGATCAGCCCTATTACAGAACCGGTTGACCTCGATGAATACCGAGTAGTTCGTCAAGTCGGACCTGATATTTCCGATGTGCGTGGGCAGGAACATGCCAAAAGAGCAATCGAAGTTGCCGCAGCAGGCGGTCACAATCTTCTGATGGCAGGTCCTCCAGGTTCAGGAAAAACGTTACTTGCGCGGAGTCTTCCTTCGATTCTTCCGTCTATGACTTCGGATGAAGCGTTGGACGTCACAACCATTTACTCGGTTGCGGGTCACCTGCCGTCTGACAAACCTATGATCAGCGAGCGTCCGTTCAGAGCCCCTCATTACACAATTTCGAATGCTGGTCTGGTTGGAGGTGGAGCCAACCCACGACCGGGTGAGATCACATTGAGTCATCGCGGCGTGTTGTTTCTTGATGAAATCCCAGAGTTTGGACATGCATCACTCGAGGTGTTGCGGCAGCCCATTGAAGACAAAGTCGTGACTATAAGCAGGGCGCAAGGAACTACGACTTACCCGGCTAACTTCATGCTGGTCGGTGCGATGAATCCATGTCCTTGCGGATATAGCGGTGACACTGAACAGCAGTGCACATGCTCACCAAGTTCTGTGAGTCGATATCAGCGACGAATCTCAGGACCGTTATTGGACAGATTCGATATTTTTGTTGATGTTCCTCGTGTCGAATATGAGAAGTTGATCACTCCTCCGTCATCAGAAAACTCCGACGTTGTGCGGGAACGAATCTCTCGCGCTATCGCGATTCAACGTCAGCGATTCAAAGAGTCAGGACTTGCTTCAAACTCTGACATGGGGCCTGTCGAAGTATGGAACCATTGTGCTGTCGAAGATTCTGCAAGATCGTTGATGCAGATGGCTATGAAACAGTTGAGTCTTTCTGCGCGTGGTTTGCATCGAGTCTCGAAGGTGGCAAGAACGATTGCCGATCTGGCTGATTCACCCGATATTCTGACACCACACGTCGCAGAGGCATTGCAGTACCGTCCTAGACTCAGTGCTTGACCCACTATTTTGGATAGCGATAACGTAACCGCTGGTGTATACCGGATAGGTGCTTATTACTAACTCCGACGATGTCGCCGATTTCTGCGCACGTGCCGCCAAATCTGAGTTCGTCACTGTCGATACCGAATTTGTTCGAGAAAAGACATACTGGCCGATTCTCTGCCTGATTCAGATCGCTACCCGAGAAGAAGCGGTCGCTGTCGATCCTCTCGCTAAAGGCATCGACCTTGGGCCTGTATACGACTTAATGCGGAACACTTCTGTTCTGAAAGTGTTCCACTCTGCGAGCCAAGACATGCAGATCATGTTCAATGCGAGCGGAGGCATGGTCGAGCCAGTCTTTGACACTCAAATCGCAGCGATGGTGAGTGGATATGGCGATCAACCTGCGTACGCTACGTTAGTTCAGCGCATCGTCGGTGAGACCATCGATAAACGCTCGCAGATGACGGATTGGGCACGACGACCACTAACTGACAATCAGGTCGACTATGCCATTGGAGACGTCACCTATCTAATCGACGTGTACGACAAGCTCAATGAAGAGCTTGAAGATGCGGGGCGCACCACTTGGGCACACGAAGAAATGGGGCATCTTCGCAACAAAGATTTGTATGACGTAGACCCAAGAGAATTGTGGAGAAAAGTTCGCCTCCGCAGACCTACCCGCCGGGCACTAGCGGTTCTCAGAGAGATAACCGAGTGGCGAGAAGTGAGTGCTCAGAACAGAGATATTCCAAAAGGTTGGATCTGTCGTGATGAGGCGCTTGCGGAAATTGCACTCAACACTCCCGAAACACCTGCAGCTCTCGAAAGGGTTCGAGGTGTCAACGAGCGATTTGCAAATGGTCGGGACGGCCGAGCGTTGCTTGAAGCTGTTCAAACAGGTCTGGACGTTCCAGACGACGAATGCCCCGACCCTGAGAAAGGTCGCCCACCTCTGCGTGGACACGAGACATTGGTCGCTTTATTGCAAGCACTTCTGAAATTACGAAGTGATGAAAATGGTGTTGCTGCGCAACTAATTGCCAACCGCAAGGAACTTGATCGAGTTGCAACTGAAGACGAACCAGATGTTCGGACACTATCTGGCTGGCGTCGTGAGATCTACGGCAACGATGCTCTTGCTCTCAAGCGAGGTGAGATAGCTCTCACAGCCGACGGGTTAAGCGTCCGCGTCGTGAATGCATAGATCGGCACGCCTCTCCAAGCCGATTTATACTCGACAGATCACTTTCGTAGATTAGTCGTTAGGACTCAGATCAATGGTCAACTCGCTCAAGGGCGATGTTTTCATCACCGGTGCCGCTCGGACCCCACTCGGCAACTTTCAGGGTGCACTTTCAGGCACTCCAGCTACCAAACTGGGATCTACGGCAGTCAAAGCAGCGATCGAACGTTCGGGAATGTCTCCAGAAAATGTTGAGTACACCGTGATGGGCAACATGCTGTCGGCCGGTCTAGGCCAAACGCCTGCAAGGCAGGCAGCGATCGGCGCAGAAATCCCAAATTCTGTTTCAGCGTTGACCATCAACAAAGCCTGCGCATCCGGGATGCAAGCCATCGTACTGGCGTCACAGTCGATCCAGCTGGGGGAAGCTTCGGTTGTAGTGGCAGGCGGTATGGAGAATATGAGTGCTGCACCGCATCTACTCGTCAACAGTCGTACGGGTCAGCGGCTTGGTGATGCAAACCTTGTGGACTCCATGATTCACGACGGATTATGGTGCCCGTTCGAGAACCGGCACATGGGTGGCTCGGCCGAGGCGATTAGCGAAAAGTATGGGGTTACTCGCGAGCAACAGGACGAGTTTTCAGAACGAAGTCATCGATTGGCGTCGAATGCTTCTGCCGAAGGCTCTTTTTCGGATGAGATTGCATCAGTTGAGGTCAAGGGA
>JBDQHW010000021.1:0-43909 GCA_040264655.1 Dehalococcoidia bacterium
ACTAAAAAAATCAGGTAAATCATAAAAGCCCTTATGTAGTGCATTCGAGAGCATTCCCCGGCCGGATAACTCTCGGACACAGGCCATCTTCAGGCCAGCCGTACAGCGCATCAGGCTTTCCCCCCTCAGTAGGCACTGAGCAGGTGGCCCGAAGATTCAAATGCCCTTCTCACCCGGCGAGAAGGGCATTTGCGCGTTAAGCGCGATAGGGACACTTCGAGTCCCCTTCCAGATGGAAGGGCTAGGGTAGGAGACTGCGACTCGGAGCCGAGTCATCCGATGACGAGCGCGACTAACGAGGCTACTAACTAAGATCAACTAGAGTTGCGCCGTTGCCGCCTTTGTTTCTTGGGGCGGCGCTGAATGATGCGACAAGTGGGTGCTTTGATAGCAGGACTCGAATGGCTTCTCGGAGTGCGCCGGTTCCGTCGCCGTGAATGATTCGTACGCTGGTGAGCCCTTGTATCGAAGAGTCGTCGATGAACTGACGGACAATGTCGTCGGATTCGTGGACTCGTGATCCTCGTACATCTAGCTCGCCCGATGTGTTCGCCGCTTCACCGGCTGTGATCGTGTTGATCATCACGTTCGGAAGTTCGTTTGGTGACTTCGAAGGCTCTACTGGCTCGGCAGCTTTCACTAATCGAAGCTGTTGCTCGTTCAGTTCGATGCGGGAGTTGCCCATCATCAGTTCAGCTGTTCCACCACCGCTGATTTCGATTACTGATGCCTGAACGTTTATGCCTTTGATCTCAACGATATCGCCGGGTTGAAGAGGGCGATCTTCTTCCTCTTCTGGTTTGGCAGCCTCAGGTGGAGGAGAAACTGGCAGCCAGGTCGGATCGGAAAACTGGTTTCGAATTCTTCCGATCGCACGTTTTGCAACATCAAGATCGTTGTCGTTTTTCGCCTTACTGACAACCTTGCGTAGAGACCGAGTGATCTTTTCGGTTTCTCGCTTCAGCTCCATCCGAGACTTCTCGATCATGTCTTCCTGCGCTCGGGTCACAGTGCTGAGCTTGTTCTGAAGATCTTTGCGTGCCGATTCAGCGTCGACTTTCGCCTGTTCAGCTTCAACGAGCATTTGAGCCGCTTCTTCTCGATCACGTTGAAGTTGTTGAAGAATATTTTCAGCCTCTGCTCGAGTCGGATCTATCATCGACTGGGCATCATCAAGAACGTGGCTGGGCATGCCGAGATGGCGCGCTACGTGGATTGCGTAGCTGCGGCCGGGGATGCCCATGAGTACCTGATAAGTCGGCAACATCGTGTCGGGGTTTAGCTCGACCGATGCGTTCGCAAGGTCTTCCGATTCAGCAGCATATTCAGCAACCGTTCGATAGTGCGACGTGATTGCGATTGGCATGTCGTTTTCGGTTGCGTGAGCAAGAACAGCCCTTGCAAGCGCCGAGCCTTCTTCAGGATCGGTTCCGGTGCCAAGTTCATCGAGCAATATCAAAGAGTTCGGAGTTGCCTCAAGCAGAATTTCGATCACACGACCCATGTGCGAAGAAAAAGTCGACACGGAACGTTCGATCGATTGCGAGTCACCAATGTCGGCGTAAACGGCATCGAAAATTGCCATCTCACCATCGCTTACCGGCACTTGCATTCCCGACTGATGCATAAGCGCAAACAGTCCGATGGTCTTAATGGCGACTGTCTTACCACCGGTGTTCGGACCAGTGATTACTAGACCTCGGAATCCGGGACCAATATTTATCGTGATCGGAACGGCGTCGCTGCCGAGTAGCGGGTGGCGGGCGCCAACTAAGTTGGTGACATTGTCGGAACCTGCCGGCATTGTTTCCAGTCGGCGCGCCTTCATCGATGCCGAGAGGCGAGCACGTGCTGTGATGAAGTCGAGTGCTGCCGCAGCTTCGACAGCGATGATTGCTTCGGCTTCCCGGTCGCCAATTAGTCCTGAGAGCCGTCGAAGAATTCGCTCTTCTTCTCGCTGGGCTTCTGCTGCCGTTTCACGCCATTCGTTACATAACTCGACGGCTTTGAACGGTTCGACGAAAAGCGTGGCACCGCTGCCTGAAACATCATGAACGATCCCCGGCACCGAATCTCGTGAATCGGCTTTTACTTCTAGAACCAGTCGTTCACCTCGAGTTGCGATTGCGCCAGACTGTAGTGAGCCTCGCACAGACGGACTGTTCGATATGCGTTCCATCGCTCGCATTACCCGTTGGAAGGTTTTGCTGACGTTTGACCGGAGCTTGGCGAGCTTGGGAGTCGCTGAGTTGAGCACTTCTCCTTGATCAGATATCGACTTGAAGACCTCTTTTCCAAGATCACGCATGTCTGGAATTTCATCAGCGATTTCTTCGAGGAGAGGTGCACGACCCTTCATTGAAATCGCTGTGTTGCGAGCCGCCCATATCGAATCGAGAAGGTGAAGTACCGAAACGATCTCGTCGCCAGTGAGCATTCCATCGATGGAGGCGCGGTGCAGCAATTCACGTGGATCGCGTGCGCCGACGAGTCCGATATCGCCAACGGTGCCGAGCATTAGGGCGGCTTGAGCAGTTTCGTCTTGCAGGCGTTCGATATCTTCCATGTCCACGGAAGGGCTGGCATCGAGAGCCATCTCTCGTGACATGAAGAATCGAGTTCGGTTGGCGAGAAGCTGTCGAACGTTTGTGAATTCGAGAAGCTCCCATGCCTGTAGCTGAAGCTCTGAGATGTTGTGCTTTTGAGCTTCAGCGGAACGTTCGCTGAGTTGGTTTGTTTCGGTTTGTTCGTTGGTCGTGCTCATATCGTTATCGACGATTGTAGGTGTGATCGGTTGTTTATACTCGGATTCAATCGAGAATTTTGATCGTTTAGTAAACACAGTGATGAAAATTGATCACGCCCGAACACGAAAAATTGCCTGATCCGATCCTTACTGAGCCAGAAATGGCGATTGTGAAGAGCATGTCGGCTCTGCTCGGCAGGGCAGGTTTGGAGTATCAAGGCAAATTCACTGAGGTGGGTGGCAACCGTATTCACTACTTGGAATACGGTGAAGGTTCACCGGTGCTTTTATTGCACGGTGGCGGCGCTGGTTCTGCGATCTGGTTCCGGCAGATCGAAGTGCTGTCGAAGTCGCATCGAGTGATCGTCCCTGATCATCCTGTGTTCGGACTCTCGAGTCAGACAGCGTACAAAGCTCCTTTCGGACCGAACACCGTTCGGTATATGTCCGGGTTTATGGATGCGCTGGAGATTCAGAAAGCTGATGTGGTTGGGCTTTCTCTTGGTGCACAAATGTCGATCGCAATGTCGATTGAACACTCTTCACGAGTGAACCGGCTAATTGTGATCGGCTCCTCTGGGTTAGGACGAAAGTTTCCGCTCCTCTACAAGGTGGCAAACATTCCGTTGCTTGGAAAACTGATTGTTAGACCGAATCGTTGGGGTCAGGACAACTACTTCAAAACGATGGAAGTTGTCGACTACAAATTCGACGACGCGGCTGCGTACAAGCAGTACGCCTACGATGTGACACTCACAGCCGGACACGCGGCTGCGAAGCGTTCGAGCATTTCAGCAATCACGGATTTTGGCGGTCAGAAGTCGGTATTTACCGATGCAGAGCTGCAGTCGATCGAAGCTCCAACGTTAGCGATATGGGGCGACGGTGATCCGCTGTTCCCATTGAGTCATGGATATCGATTGCAACGCCTAGCGCCGAACTCGACTTTGCATATGATCGAGAACGCGAGGCACGTCCCGATTCTCGATCATCCCGAAGAAGTGAACACTCTTATCACGGGTTTCCTGGCGGATGGCTAACTGCCTAGTACGTCGCCAACATGTAGGTCAACTGATTCTGCCCACTCGGCTGCACTGACTTTTTTACCACCTGTGGCTCTGACTCGTCCGATCGCAATCGCACCGTCTGAGCAAGCGACAATCAGCTTCTCGACTCCGATCTCGACAACGGCTCCAGCGGGATGCCCTGACGATCCATACGACGAGCGAGCCGCATCGTATAGCGAGAGTTTGATATCACCGTGTGTGGTGTTTGCGCCGGGCTGTGGATCGGCACCACGGATCATATTGAAGGCTGTATCGACGTTGGCAGACCAATCGACTACAACGTCGCTGGCTTTGCACCAGCTTTCGTAGGTCGCCTTTGTTTCGTCTTGAACGATCCGGGGGGCATCTCCTGACCGAACGAGATCAACAGATTCAACCATCGCTTGAACTCCCAGTGGGTACAGCTTGTTGAAGTAGACACTACCCAGAGTGGCGTCGGGCGCTATTTCAACTTTCTTCTGCATCAGCACAGGGCCAGTGTCGAGTCCTTCATCAGGCCAGAAAATCGTTAGACCAGTTTCGGTTTCACCATTGATGATTGGCCAGTTGATCGAACTTGGACCTCGGTGAAGCGGTAGGAGCGACGGGTGATATTGAATAGTGCCAAGCGAAGGGAAGTTGATCATTTCCATCGGGACGATGTCAGTTACAAACGCCATCACGCAAAGTTCTGGAGCAAGAGATTTGAACTGATCTACGGCATCTTCGTCACGAAGTCGCTTGAACTCGAACACTGGGACATTTAGTTCGTGAGCCGCGTCTGAAATCGGATCTGGTGATCGTCCTTCTTTAGTGGGTGGAGCGAATACGCCTACGATTTCGTCCTCGCCTTTTTCGACGAGAGCTTCAAGTACCGATTTACCGAATGCGGATTGACCGATGATGGCGATTTTCATATTTGTTGATTAGCTCCAGAAACAATCGGAATCGATCATGCCGTGATTTGAGTGCGGTATTTCTAACACGATCTTCGGGTCGGTGTCGGTTAGCATTGGTTGTAGATTGTTGTTTTGTGTCGGTAGCACGCATTAAGTTGTCTGGAGAGATCGAATTTGACGTCGTCTGAAAACCCGCCAAACGAGATGGGCCAAGCTGATATCGGTTTTCCGCCGAAAACGGCTGACGAATTCTTTCAGCGTGGTCTAAAGAATGCGCAGCTAGGGATACCTGACAAAGCAGCCGCCGATTTCGAAGA
Source organism: Dehalococcoidia bacterium (assembly GCA_040264655.1). Lineage (GTDB taxonomy): Bacteria > Chloroflexota > Dehalococcoidia > Lucifugimonadales > Lucifugimonadaceae > Lucifugimonas. The sequence goes on from JBDQHW010000021.1 coordinate 5,009, forward strand.
AGCCGCCTGGCTTGAACCGGATAATCACGAGATTCAATTCAACTTAGGCGTTGCTTATCTCTCAATGGCCGATTTTGAACAAGCGATAAACAACTTCACAAAGGCTATCGAGCTGAAGCCAGGCGTCGCCGACATGTACGGAAACCGTGCCGTAGCTCACGCCGCTATCGGCGAAGACGATAAGTCGGAAGCGGACGTTGAGGTGGCAGTGAAGCTGGGTGCGCCACCCGACGGACTCGGGTCAGTGATCGACTACGTGAAGGCTCAACGAAAGTAATCGCTACGAACTCGGGTTGCGCCAGTCTGGGTAGGCATCATCGAGTTGAAGACTTCGTAGATATCGGCGAATGGCGTCGAACGCAGCAACTAGATTTGTAGGCTGAGTCGACGGAGTTCGGCGTGTTGCCGAACTTAGATGTTCCGCGAGGAATAGAGCTTCAGCCTTCGACAGTGGGTTGTACTCCGTGTGCCGTTCGAGCAGTGGGTACTCGATTCCAGCTTGCGTAAGTCGTGAGAACGCCCGCGCTGCCGACAAATCTCGTCGATCATGAGCAGGTGCACCGTCGGGTCCAGTTCTAGGACGTCGGATTAGTCCTGCCGACACAAGGCTGTCGTACAGCTCATCGTCCAATCCGCTTTGATTCAAGAAGTCGGCAATCGAAATAGGACCAACGGGCTGCGGTTGTGTAGCCGAAGATGCCGACGCATCGGCTGGTATCGCTGTTGCCAGCGGAGATGAAGGATCGCCGTTGACGATCTGCTTGATGCCTTTGAGATTTAGCCCAGCTGCCTGAAGTTCTTTGATCTTTCCAATCAACTGCTCGAAATGAGCCGGATATAGCGCACGGGTCTGGCTAGTTTTTCGTGGAGCCGGAAGCACACCGATTCGAACGTAGTAGTTGATAGTCGCAGTGGTTACACCCGTACGTTTCGACAGTTCGCCAACTGAAAGTGTGGCGCCGTTGTCAGTGCTATTTTCAGTTGTTTCTGGTTTATCTGAACTAGTCATACGACTTGCTGGATGGTGAAAACCGATGCTGGAAAGTAGGCGTAACAGTTATAAGGGAGCGAGCTCTTCAAACCGGAACCGTGCACCGGGATGAGGGGCTCGCTTTCTTTCGTTCCGGCGACGACCAGCCGAATCGAACCGAAGCATAACGGAATAACCGTTGTTTGCGTCGGCACGGACGGTGTTCGTAGGGACTACTCCCAGCGGAACATTTTTGTTGCAACTATGAAGCTGACTACGATCCACACACTTAGTCCCAGTAGTTCACTGCCAAGCGTCATGATCGATGCACCTTCAACGGTGATTGCCCTCATTCCATCGGCAAGGTAGGTCAACGGCAAGTACTGCGACCAGCGTGTAAGCCAATCGGGCATCACCGAAAGAGGGAAGAACACTCCCGACAGGAACATCATCGGCATTGAGATGATGTTTGCAACGGGTGCAGCCGTTTCTTCGTTCTTAGCCCAGCCTGAAACTGCGAGGCCAATAGCGATGAACAGTGATCCACCGAGGAGCGCAAGAATAGTTAAATCGAACCAAGCGCCTATTCTGCCGTTTCCAACACTTACGCTGAGAACGATCGCTCCGACGATTACGAGAACGTAGGTCTGCAGTACGACCACGATGGCTTTGGTTGTGAGCTGACCAGCGAGGAAGTGTGCAGCACCGATCGGAGTAGCTTTGAGTCTACGAAGCACGCCTTGCGACTTGAATCGAACCAACGTGAATACCACGGTGAATAGGCCAGTCTGCATGATCGCCATGGCTGCGATACCTGGGATTAGCCACGCCTGAAATCCTTGTCCCTGGCCAGTGATAAACGATTCCGAAATTCCGATTGAATTTTCGACCCTATACTCGTCAGGAACAGAAGCGATATCTTTGAACACTGCATCGGTAATCTGACTCAGAATCGTCGATACCACCGCACGTTCCTGCTGGAATCGTTCGTCGTAGGTGACTTTGATCTCAGCAAATTCGCCCGGTGCACCGTAGTTGGCGGGGATTTCGATTACGGCTCGACTGTCGCCAAATTCAAGTTCGTGATGGACTTCTTCGAGAGTGTCGACGCTGACGCTGAGAAGCTCTTGCTGATCGTCACCGCTTAGTGCCTGAATCAGAGCTCGCGATGCAGGATTGTCGGCTGCGTCATAAATACCGACATTTGGTGAGTTGTACTTATCGAAGTTCATGAGTCCGAAGATGATCATGATCAGCAACGGGAAGAACAGTGCCCAGAACAAGGCTTGCTTGTTCCGAAAGTACATTTTTAGAGAGGCAACTGTGAGTGCGAGGTAAATTTTCATTTTTGATTAGTCTCGAAGATCGCGTCCGGTTAGGTTTAGGAACACGTCGTCGAGCGTTGCTTCACGTACTCGTTTTTCTGGTTTGAATCCGGTTTCAAGGAGCTGGTCGATTAGCGCGTCTGGCGTATCGAGTGCGATTATTTCGCCGTTCTCCACGACCGCTATTCGGTCGCACAACTCCTCGGCCTCTTCCATGTAGTGGGTGGTCAATACGATAGTTGCGCCACCCTGTTGGATGCTTTTCACCAACTCCCAAAGTTGCCGGCGAGCTTGCGGGTCGAGACCTGTAGTCGGTTCATCAAGGAATAAAACTACAGGGTCGTTTACGAGAGCCACCGCAATTGAAAGTCGTTGCTTTTGACCACCAGAGAGTTCTGCATATTTGGCGTTCTTGCGGTTATCGAGTCCAACCCGTGAGAGGACTTCAATTGGGTCGACTTTGGTGAGGTAGAGCTTGGCGTAGAGATCGACGATTTCCGAGAGTTTGAGATTGTCGAAGAAAGCGTTCTGCTGAAGCTGAACACCGATTATCGACTTCACTGCAATGGGGTCGTCTTTTACGTTAATTCCGTTGATGATGGCGTCGCCAGAGTCGGCATCACGCATGCCTTCGAGAATTTCGACGGTGGTTGTCTTGCCGGCTCCGTTTGGACCCAGCATTCCGAACACTTCACCACGTCGAACTTCAAACGAAATGCCGTTTACAGCCGTGATGTCGTCGTACTTCTTACGAATATCTTTAGCGACGATTACGGGATCTATTGCGGTAGTCATTTAATCCGGCTTGCCTCGGGATTGCTGAAGTTTCGAGCGAAATGGTGTTGGTGGCTGAAGATACTGATCAGAATCGGGTTAGAATCTGCGCTCGGTCGTCGTTTCATTTCGCGCCGCAAAAGATTTTATTCGAATCGGCAAGGTATGAGTGTCCCGATTGAGTATTGAATACGTTAACTTCGGCACAGCCGGGGTCAAAGTGTCTCCAATGGCTCTTGGCCTGGGCTTCAGAGGTCAATTCGACCGCGCCGAAGCTGAGAAGGTGATCCACACCGCCCTTGATTCTGGGATCAACCTGATCGATTGCGCAAACGTCTATGGATTCATGGATGATCGCAGGAACATTGGAAGCTCTGAGCAAGTGCTTGGCAAGGCCCTAAAAGGTCGCCGAGACGATATAGTCATTACGTCTAAGGTGTTTAGTCCGATCGGAAACGGACCGAACGATCAGGGAGCTTCTCGGTATCACATCATGCGTGAAATCGAACGGTCGCTGACTAGGCTCGATACCGACCATGTTGACGTCTACATCTTCCACGGCGTCGAGGATATGAGCCTGTTTGAAGAGCAGTTCCGAACGATGGAAACACTGATTCAGCACGGCAAAATTAGATACGTGGGGGTGAGCAACTTCCAAGCGTGGCAGGTGATGCAGGCGCTAGAAGTCCAGAAACGAATCAATGCACAACCGTTGATCGCCGTTCAAAATCCGTACTCGCTCATGAATCGAACGCAGGAGGACGAACTGTTCCCAATGGTTCGAGAATCAGGCGTTGGAATCATGGCGTACAGCCCGCTGGGCGTAGGGCTACTCAGCGGGACTTATCGTGCCGATGAAGTTCCTGACGAAAGCACGTTGTGGGGTTCACGCCGAAAGGGGACTATCGGCAGATACATGCAAGGTCGCGCTGGCAAAGTGATCGCAGCTGTCGACGAAGTTGCTGCCGATCTCGGAGTTTCAATGCCTCAGGTCGCTATGGCTTGGGTCATGTCGCATCCAGAAATCACGGTGGCGATATCAGGTGCTGACACTGTCGACCAGATCAACGACGTTTCGGGTGCTCTCGAACTGAAGCTCCCGGCTGAAGCGATCGCCAAACTCGACGCCGTTTCGTACGGATTGCGCACCACACTCGACGGCGCCCCGACAGATATTCCTGAGGATTTGGACTAGGAGAAACTGGAACGGAGACGTTTTAATCCCTTCTCCGTGAGGGAGAAGGTTAGGTTGAGGGGGAACGAAGATTGCTTGCTAGTGATATCCATAGATACCGTTCTACGTCTGCATTCCCCCTCACCTAAATCCTCTCCCTACTGGAGAGGACTTCTGGATCGCAACTGGCTGTTGAGTCAAACACAATCTGACAACAACAGGTTTTTGAGAGGATCGCTAACAGGTTGTCCCTCCCCAGAATGGGAGGGAGTTAGAGGGTGGGTTGACCGCCTTGTGCCCAAGTCATCCGATGATGCCCGGCACTAAACGAAAGAAATCAAATTTTGAAAATACTACTTGCGGGCGGATCAGGAATGGTCGGCTCATTTATCACTCCATATCTTCAGAAAGAGCACGATGTACGTGTGCTCGATCTTGCCGAGCCCAAACACGACGGCGTCGAGTTCGTTCGCGGGTCCGTTACCGACCCTGATGCAATTCAAAAAGCTATTCAGGGCGTTGATGCTTTCATATGGTTGGTAATGCTGAGTCCGCAAGGTGGATCGGTTACAGACCAGGACCTGAAAGTGATCCGAGAGAACTACGAGGTCAACTGTTTAGGACTTCATACCTTCTTGTGGTTGGCACAGGGCGCAGGTCTCAAAAAAGGGGTCTACACGAGCTCGATGAGTGTTCATCACCGTGCACGTGACTACTACAAGAACGAAGATGAATTACCTCTCGACACGCCGAGCGCATACGGTCTGAGCAAGGGGTTTGGCGAGAAGATTTGTTCGTACTTTGCCTCTTGGTTTGATATGAACGTGACTGCTTTGCGAATCACCGGACCACGAGGTCGTGAGGCATATTTAGAAGAGCGAGCAAGACCGATCACTGATCGTCCTGATGGATCGAATCCGTTGTTTGTTACGGACGAAGCCGATCTTGCTCGGGCGTATTTAGCCGCTTTGGAAAACGTTCAGATTGGTCATGGCCGATTCGATGCAGTGTTCATCGCCGGTGATGAGAACGAGCAGGAGCACAACCTAACGAAAGCGAAAACGTTGCTTGGTTGGGTTCCGCAATCTCATCTAGAGATCGAGAACTAGCTGATGCGAATCGCTGTTATCGGAAGCGGCAGTGTCGGGACGGGTTTGGCTCGTTCGTGGTCGAAGCTCGGCCATTCGATAGTGATCGGTTCACGGTCACCCGAATCGGAGCGAGTTGTCGAATTGGTTGCCGAGATAGGCAACGGTGTTTCCGCGGCGGGACTTTCTGAGTCGATTGCTGAAGCTGATGTGATCGTTCTGGCAGTCCCGTGGACTGCTGCTGAGGCTTCTCTGTGCGCCTTGGGCGATCTATCGGGACGAGTGTTGATCGACGCCACAAACCCGTTCGTAAAAGGATTGAACCTAGAGATAGGTCACAACGATTCAGGTGGAGAGCAGATCGCTGGTTGGGCAGCCGGTGCTCACGTTGTGAAGGCGCTCAACATCGTTGACGCTAGATTGCTCAACGGTCAGAAGCTCGACGATCGAGAGGTTTCTATCCCGATTTGCGGCGACGACAAGAATGCCAAACGCATCGCTAGCGACTTAATCACCGAGCTAGGCTTCGACGTAATCGACGCTGGCAAGCTAGAGATTTCACGGCTGCTAGAGCCGCTCTGCCTACTGATGATCAAAATGTCGATGAAGAAATCGCTAGGCAACGAAATCGGATTCAGGGTTTTGCGGGACTAGGGTAGAACTAGCTACTGCGGTGCAACTATCCAGACGCTTGGTGTTCGGCACTCTGGGAGCAGGTCTTGGTGTAGTTTGCCGAGCTTACGAAAATCTCTTTCGCCTCCGCCAAGTTGAATTTGCTCACCGATTTCATATCTTTGTCCGCCAAAAATCAGTGGTCCAATTACCAAGCCTCCGAACACTAATCCACCGTCTTACCATTTCACAGATCGATAAGGGAATACCGGTGCTCTGCGGTCGCCTGTGGCACCCTCGATAAACAAACACAAACCGTCGACAATGAGAGTCCCCTCAGCTAGGGCGTCCATTCCACCTCTCGAATCTTCGAGCGTCCTCATTCCGAGCACAGGAACACCGGCTGGTCGGGTGGTTTGATTGCCGAAAAACAGGAGATCAGCAAAGATCACAACGAGGGCGATTACGATTCCACTTGCGATGGCTTTTTTCATGATGGAGTTCCTAGAGCCTTACTCGCCAGGCGATTAGGGCTGAGAGGATTCTTGCGCCTGCCATGCCGAGGAACACCCATTGCCAGGGTGCGCCAGCGGTATCGAGAACTAGAGCGAATATGAGCGCCTGCGCACCAGCGTAGACGTAACCGTGCCCATCGAGAATTCCGCTGGCAGTTGCGGCGTATCGAGGGCCTGCCATATCGACCACAAGGGTCGATGTCATCGAAAGACTCATTGCGAATGCTCCGATGAAGAGTAGAGCCGCACCTGCGTAGACATTGTCGGCGGGGACGACGGCGAGTCCGATAAGTGCGGCGGCTGAGATCAAAGCTGAAGCAGCGATCATCGGAGAGCGTCGACCACCCAGAAGTACATCAGATATCCAGCCCGAAACCATCGGTGCTGTGAGATATCCGACCGGCAATGCGACGGTCACCAATGCCGTCGTTTCGATCGATAAACCGGCTTCTTCGAAGTAATAGAGCGGCGCCCATGTAGTTAGCCCATATCGGACAACGTTTTCGAGTCCCTTCACGTGCGAAGTTGCTACAAATCGCCAGTTTGTGTAGAGGATTTTGTAGGCGGTGAAATTGCCGTGTGTGGGTTGATAAGACTCTTGTGATTCGGAGCTGGTGATTGCCGAGTCCATCGTTCCCTTTTGATCGAGATTGTCAAGATCAACATCCGATGGGCGATCTCGCACAAGAAAGAACAGGGCTACGGCTGCGGGAATCATGAGTAACGGCGGATATCGGAAAGCTGCTCGCCATCCGAATTCCGCGACAGTCCAACCAGTGACAAGCCACATGACCAGCATTGCCGATCCTGCAGCGACCCCTACGAGTCCCATTACCCGACCACGTTGGCTTCGATGCCACCACTGGGCGAGCATTCCGATTCCGGGTGCCCAGACTGTTGCGTTGGCGAACCCGTTGAGACCCCACGGAATTGCGATGGTCCATAGGCTGGTTCCGAAACTTGTGACCCAGTTGAGTGCCACCGATGCGAGAGTGCCAGCGACTATCCAGAATCGGTAGCCGAAAGTTTCTGCGATTCTGCCATGGGTCATTCCACCGAGGGCGAATCCCCAAAGCAGGCAGGCGTTGATAATCCCGAGTTCGACGTGCGTGAATTCGAGCTGCTCACGCATGACCGGACCAGCTGGCCAGTGATTGAATCTGCCCATGTAGACGAACAAATAGAAAGCGGCGTAGCTGAACAGCACGCGGTTTCGCCATCGTCGAAATTCAGGCTGGTTTGTGTGGGCAGGAATTGTCACCGCCGCAGGATATACATGCGGTCGTGTAATTGCTTTGAGAGTACGAGTGTTCAGAGATCGAGTAACTCACGTTCAATTCGACATCGAGAGCGAAATTCGTCGTTCGGAAGTGTTGTGAGTGAGTTTTCTGGCGTACTATTTGCGTCCATCGGCGCCCCATCGAAACGGGCGTAGTTGATCGTAGTACCCAGAGAGAAAAAACAATGATCGTCGACGTTCATACGCACTTACCAAGTCACCGAGATACAGTTCCGCCAGCCGATATGAAGATCGAAACGACCATGAGGTCGGGCGAGACGGTCCAGCTAACCAACTCCATCGATGACTATCTTCGTGACATGGGACCTGTAGACAAGGCGTTCATTTTTGGAATTGCTCAACGACCGTGGCGACCTGACGAGCAGGTGCTTCAGATCGACGATTGGGGTGATCTGAACCACAACGACGTTGCCGCCGAGACTGCAAAGGCTGCACCTGACAAGATCGTCCCGTTTATGTCGTTGCACCCGCTCGATCCTAACTGGAACGACGAGTACGACAGGTGTGTCGGCGATCTTGGCTGCAAGGGAATTAAGCTGGGCCCGAACTATCAGGACTTCGATCCAACGGGTCCAGAAGCGTTTGAATTGTTTGCTCGATTAGAAGCAGACGGAATCCCGATTGTGTTCCACCAGGGAACATCGCCAATGACCGAGGCTCCTCTCACTTACGCCCACCCATTGACGTCCGACAAGATCGCCATGGCGTTCCCTAACTTGACGATGGTTCTGGCGCACTTGGGTCACCCGTGGCAGAACGATTGTCTTGCCGTGGTTCGCAAGCACCCGAACGTGTGGGCAGATGTTTCGGCTCAGTACTACCGACCGTATTCGTTCTGGCAGGGCATGCGCCTGTTTTACGAATGGGGCGTGACCGACAAGATTTTGTTTGCATCAGATTGGCCAGTGACTCGTCCGCAAGACAACATTGACCACCTGCGTGGCTTGACCAAGTTTGCGAAAGATCACCACTTGCCAGATATTCCTTCAGAAGCGATCGAGGGAATCATCAACCGTGATTCTGTCGAGATTTTGCGAGTCGACTAAACGGCTCGTCAGCTAGGTTTTATATGCAATTTCTGTTCGTACTCGCTCTTGCATTGCTTGTCGCATCGATTATTTATCGGATGGGTAGGCGTGCCGGATTCGAGGCAGGGCGCGTTGAAGAACGAAAAGAGTGGTCAGCGAAGATTCGAGAGATAGACGAGTAACTCCCGGAGTCACTGGTTCTCCCCCGGATCGGGGGAGTTAGAGGGGGAGATTGCAGCTTGCGACCAAGTGCGAATGCACGCCCGGAGCTAAATCATGACTGATCCAAAATCAAAGAAGAAGGGCATTTATTACGGCTGGTACGTAATAGCCGCTCTGTTCTTCGCGTCGTTCTTGGCTATCGGTTCTCGGCAAGGCTTCGGTGTTTTCGTAAAGACCTGGGAAGAGGATTGGGGCGTATCGACTGCTGCAATTTCTCTCGCTGCAGCCATCGGCTGGCTGATGAACGGGCTGTCACAGCCGTTGGTTGGATTTCTCACTGATAAGTACGGCGGTCGGCCGGTTCTAGTCGTTTCGTTAGCGGTGATGGCATCGGCAACTGTCGCTGTTGCATCGATTTCGAACGTATTTGGTCTGATCGTTCTGTACGGCTTCGTCATTTCGTTTGCGTCAGGTGGAATATCACCAGCTACCACGGGTGTGGTTGTAGCTCGTTGGTTTGATCGCAAGCGCGGAACCGCTATGTCGATTTTGATCGCCGGTGGATCTGTCGGTGGGCTTATCGTCGTTCCGTTCCTGAGTTATGTGCTGATCGAGTACGGCTGGCGCACTGCATGGGTTCTGATCGGAGCGTTGGCGCTTGGATTGGGCATTCCGCTGCTGCTTTTGGTAGTTCGCAGTAAACCGAGCGATATGGGGCTTCATATCGATGGTGAAGAACCCGTTGTTTCCGACGATGGCGAGACCGAAATATCGGTTCGTCCTGTGGGCCCCAAGTTCGTCGAACAGTGGAAAGACGCTCTTGGGTCGAAGCCCATTTGGCAGCTGTCGTTTGCTTATTTTGTCTGTGGAATAACGACCGCTTCGATATCCGTCCACTTTGTTCGATGGGCTATCAGCGAGGATATTTCCACTGGTACAGCTGCCTTGGCGTTCGGGGCACTCAGCGCTATCAATGCGCTGGGCGTCTTGGTAATCGGAACACTTTCAGATCGTTGGCAGCGAAAGAACCTGCTCGGTGCGGTTTATTTAATTCGTGGTTTGGCGTTTGTTTCGCTGATAGTTGTGCCGGGACCTCAGGCCATCTGGGCATTCGCTGTGATCGGCGGAATGTCGTGGTTGGCAACTGTCCCACTGACCGCTTCTTTGACCGCCGACGTGTACGGTGTTCGCAATCTGGGTACGTTGTTTGGCTTGGCGAACATGTCTCATCAGCTGGGTGGAGCAGGAGCTGTTCTGCTGTTCGGTTGGGCGTTCACGAGATTGGGTTCTTACGACATTCCGTTTGCAGTCGGTGCCGCGACTTTGATTGCGGCCGGAATCGTTTCGCTGTCGATTCGTGAGAAGAAGGTTTCGGTTCGATACGCCCCAGTGCCTGAGGGTGCTGCGGTGGATTCGGAATCGCAAGGCGGCACGTAGATGTCTCGCTTATCACTTCCATTAGGACATCACTCAGAGCCGATCGACCCTACGCTTTGGGAGTGGTTGAGCACGAAGATGGATCACGTGCTCGGATTATCGTCAGGCACGCTTGTACTACTACTAGGTGCGGTTATCGTGCTGTTCCCTGTAGCGGTGATGATCCTGGTGTGGCGAAAACGTAAAGCTGGCTGAACTACCCGAGAAGTGGGTAGTCCTCGATTATTTCGTAGCCGCCACCTCTAGCAAGACCAATTCGTCCGATTAGCGAAATCGTTTCGAATTTCATCGTGCCGGTCATATCGACCTTTGCCAGATTCGGTTCCATCAAAGGCAACTCTTCAGGCTTAGCGTCGAGAACCATGGTTGTGTGTGGCCAGTAGTTTCCGGGGGGCCTGATTCGTTGAGTCAACTGGAGCATCGCAGCTTGCACATCGGCCTGCATCGATAGGTGATCGTCTGTCGACGCAATTGTGTATGCACAGCCTGAAGGCCAAGTTCTCACACCCGCGTCGAAATCTATGCTCGTCTCAAACGGCTTGTGCTTCGCCGCAATCTCTGCGAGGGCGGCCTTAATGGGGTCTAAGTCATCAGGTCCCCAAAAGTTGTCGATAGAGCAGTGAGGAATCGTTGCTAAATCATCGGCACCGATCAGCTTGTGGAACTGCCTAGCTTGACTCGCTTGCGGTTCCGGCAGGTGCGCCATCACACCGTAAATTCGGTAGCCGAACTTATCGTTTGGCAGTGCGTATTCGTCGATCAGACTGCTCATGGCACTCTCCTTGTGTGATGAGGGAAGTGCACTCTATATCAAGGCTGTATGACTGTACAAATACGTTCTGAACCAGCGTTTTGTACAGCGGGAAACCTCAGGAACGGCGCACAGAACTGAGAAGGATTTCGGCTAGTTCTTCGAGAGCTTCCCAGTGATCGATTGTGGGCTCGATCTTTCGGTCGATTCGTATTGACCAACCATGAAAATCGTCGTGGAGGCTGCGTACTTCGATATTGCCAAGATCGGTAGCGGTTTGGCTGATTGCGCTATTTGCTTTGAGAGCACGAACTAGCCCAAGACCTTGATCTTGACCTTCCCAAGTTACCTCAGCATTCGCGCCAAATGCAGGAAACGATTTCTTACGTTTTGTTTTGATCCTGACTGACTGTTCTTTTGGAATCGCATGTTCGTCAGGGACTCCGAAATGAACCCACCAGCGTTCAGAAGAGTCCTTGCTCAGATCTTCCTTCATGATGTTCGCCCAGTAGATCGTGGCGCCGTCGATGTCGATTAAGCCGAGTGAACGACGAGCCCTGTTTTTGCCAACTTGTTCTTCAGGTCGATCTCGTTCGGCAAGCACAGATACGACACCGATATCGTTGAGGTGATCCATAAGATCGTCTCTTGTGTCATCTTGGACGTTTTCTTGCATGATCGATTCGTCAGACACGCCGCGTTACTTCTTCCAACTGAGCAAGTCGCCCATGCGGTCGAGAATGGTGTCGAGCTCTTCGTAATCGAGTTTGTCGAGGTACTTGTTCGCAGGGATCCGCGTTCGATCAGTCTTGATGATGCCCCGTCGAAAGTAGGCCGCCTTGTATGCGTTGGCTCCGAACATGAACTCGAAGTTCAAAGATGGAATCATTCGTTCCCAGAGAGTGCGTGCTTCATCGGTGACGATCTGAAGTCCATCTGAATCGACTCCACCAGCATCCAGAGCATCCCACAATTTAACGTGTGCGTCGGTGATGTGACCCGCAGGCATTGTTCCGCAAGAACCACGTCGGTACTCGTCGACGAGGTAGCGACCACCCATTCCGCCCATCAACCCCTTAACTGCTCCGCCTGCCTTTTCTTGAAGTTCGGTCATGATCTGACCCGGCAGGTAGCTCTCTTCTTTTACATAGTCGATGTGTTCGACTTCATTGAGCAGCTTTACGATCATTGGAGTTGGAACTACTGGACCAGCAGGCGGCTTGTTGTTCTGAATCCAAACAGGAAGCTGACCAGTTTCGGCGATTGCGGTGTAGTGATCCCAAATGACCTGACCTGCTGCACCGTTTGGTGGCATTGCCATTACAGCGTCGGCGCCTAGTTCGGCAGCGTTTCGGGTCAGTTCTACTGACACGGCTGTTGAAGCTCCACTCACTCCTGCGACAACCGGAACCGCACCGTTTACGACATCGATTCCAGTTTTGAGGACTTCTTTCCGTTCGGCGTCCGTGAGGTACGGGCCTTCCGATGCGTTCACTGGCAGAACAATTCCGTGCGCCCCGGTTTCGAGACTAAATTCAATGCACTTGGTTAGCGATTCCCAGTCGATAGATAGGTCCTCGTTAAAGGGAGTAACTGGAATGGCGTATACGCCGCGAAACTGAGAGCTGTTTGTCATTTTTACGAAATCTCTGAATTAACTGCGAATCGAATAATCTGGCGCACCGAGGATACACCCGTTCGCACACGCTGAAGTGGGGTAAGATGCCGTTCAAGTTGAGTTCACGACAGTCGTGGAAATTTTGGAAGAGAGATATCGATGGCAGATACGATGCGAGCAGCTTTGGACGACGGCACGGGGCAGTACATAGTTCAGGACGTTGCGATGCCTGAGATGTACGAGGGTTCGGCGATGATTCGTATTCGCCAAACTGGTATCTGCGGATCTGATCTGCACATGACTACTTCTCGAACCGAGCCGCAAACTATGGCTTCTGGTCACGAGATTGCCGGCGAAATTCTCGAACTGCCTAAGGGCGAATCGAATCTCAAGGTTGGCGACCGTGTAGCCATCGAGATGATCGGTGCCGGTCGTGCGTGTCTCAGCTGCCATTTTTGCCGATATGGACAGTGGAAGCACTGCATGAATCTCGCTCCCGACACAGGTGGTGGGTTCGCTCAGTACATGACTCGCAAACCAGCGGGACTGTTCAAGCTTCCTGATGGCATGGACTGGATTGATGGCGGACTCGTTGAGCCGATGGCTGTGAGTGTGCACGGTCTTCGATACGGCAGGATGCAGCCGGACGATGTTGTTGGCGTTGTTGGATCGGCGACGATTGGTCTTTCGTCGATTGCAGCTGCAAAGGCGTTCGGTGCTCGCACTGTGATTGCATCGGCACGTCACCCGCATCAGGCAGAAGCTGCGAAGAAGATGGGCGCCGATATCGTGGTCGGATCAGAGGAAGGCGCTTTCGAAGCAGCTTGTTTAGATGCCACGAACGGATTAGGTGCTGATTTCGTAGTCGAGTCGGTCGGTGGTCACCAAAGCGAGTCGTTCACTCAAGCGATCAAGGCGACCCGAAACCAGGGGACGATGCTGTACTTGGGTGGAATGAAGATTCCGTTGGAAGTCGATTTGTTCGAGCCGCTGCTTCGTGAGATTCGAATGCAGTCGGTTATTTGCTACGGCGTCATCGATGGTCGCCACGACTACGAAGTCGCTATCGATCTACTCGCATCAGGCGACATTCCTTACCGGGACATTGTTACTCATCAGGTTGAACTGGAAAACATTCAGGATGGCTTTGATGCAGCGTGGGACAAGACATCTGGTTCCATCAAGGTTCACGTGAACATCTAGGAACATTAGGGGAAATGTGGCGGTGGGTACCGATTTGCGATTAATCGTTTTCGTGCCCACCGGAATCACAACTTTCTCCCACATATGTGCACACCTTCAGCCCTGTGTGGGTGTGATCCCAGTTCAACTGAGCCGTTAAGGTCGCAGTTCGTTCTCAGCCCGAATGAGCCTCTAGGGTCGCCTGAGTGACGCCGTTGGACTACTGCCACTAGGTAGGAACACGCAGTCTGTTGGTAAGCACACCTTCTACACACGTCGGTGCGACTATTCCGCTACATCAAAGCGGCCGGGGCTACAGATATGAAAATTACATTCCGAAGACGACAGTACCGAACACCTCGCAAGGCGAACTCCTCCGCTCGCTTGGCGAAAGCAACCACAAAGGTAATGATTGCAGCACGATCTGCTCGATTTATCGAAACGATCGCCGACTCAGTCAACAAGAATCCTCTGACTGCCATGACTGGTGGCGCACAGGATCGAGATTCTGCTGTTGAAAGAATGGTTCTTCTTCGCCCAGACGTTGCAATCATCGATATTGATCTTGGTTACGAACTTGGCGGAATCGACGCTGCATTCGCACTACGCAAGATTAGTCCAACTCTCGGAATCGTGATTGTTTCGCCTTACTCAGACCCTGAACGGTTGGCGATGGTGCCTACCGGCCTTGGACTCGAGTGGTCGTATGTTCTTACATCTACTGCACGCAAGCCTGAACTGCTGGCAAAAGCCATTCAGGGTGCTTCATGGGGCATTCCATTCATCGACGCTCGAATCGACCGTGATCTGCTAGGTGTTGTTGAGAACTCGGTAGATTCGATTCTTGATCGAATTCTCGAGGGATCGACCAAAGAACGTCGAATCGCTGCTAAAGAAGCTCGAGGCCAGATGTTCCGATGGAACGGTCAGGTTCAGACGTTCAAGATTCCTGAAGCAACTGACGGAGTTGAAGACATCGTCGTTACTCCGGCGGAAGTCTAAGAATGCTCAACACTCGAGATCGCCTCTCAAGCATCCGTGGCGACAGTGCCGTTCTGCCAGCTGGGCCTAAGGTACGTTCGCCGAAGATCCGAATGATCACACCTCGATCTAGCTTCAAAGTTAGCGGTGATGTGTTCGTTCTGATCGATGCTGTTAGCGATCACGAGACAGTTGGAACTCTCAATGTTGATTTACAGATCGACGGCGCTACTTTGATACAAGCGGAGTATTCACCGCTATCTGGCTACTACGGAGTGATCTGGGATAGTTCGGCTGAGAGGTCGGGTACTATGCACACGTTGATCGCAAAAGTGACTGATTCTGCAGGAAATTCTCGATCGACACTGACCACAGTGTTGGTTGGATAAGAGACATATGACTCAAGACATCACAACTACCACCACCAACGACGCATCATCGACAGAAGATGTTCGAAGCCCACGATTTGGACGAACTTTCCTGACCGTGATTTCAATTCTCATGTTTGCGATGTTGATTAGTTCGATTTTCATTGCGACGAGCTATGAAAAGGGTGATGGTTTGTCTGCGTACGAACGAGAGGCAATCGCCGTCGTGAGTATGCAGAACGAGATCACTGATGGCTGGAACGGAATGGTTGATACTTTCAACACAGCTTCCGTAACGTCGGTTGATGACCACGTTGTTTTGTACACGCTGAGCCAGGAAACTGCTCGGGTGCTTATTTCCGATTCGCAGGCGGTCATAAACCGCTGGCAGGCAATCGATGTTCCTGAAGGGCACACCGTTTCGCACGGGTTGGGCTTGGACGCTTTGCGAACTACTCAGGACGGCCTGATTCTGTTCGACGAGTTCTTCCAGAATGCCATCGACACGCTTGTTGCCGATCAGATTCGATCTGATGAGGCTTCAGTGAAGCTGGCTCAGGCTCAGGAATTGTGGACGCAAGCCGCCGCCGCCGCTGCTAGTGAAGGCTAGATCGTTCTAGCTGGCTCATTGTTCAGCTTGTAGGTTTGAGAATCGGCTCGACGGGTGGAAACGACCGTCCGACTCGTGAGACTCCTCGCCCAAGCGATTCCTACAACATGGCGATGTTCATCAGTAAGCTTGACATGGTTCAGGCGATGACTTTGGCGTTAGAGATCGACAAGGATTTCTTGCTCGCCTACGCCATTAGTAACAACGACTCGCGGATATTCGATCTCACGGAAACCAACGAGCAGCTTGGTTTTTTACCCGATCGATAACTCAGCGGATTACGTTTAGGTTTCGAAGATTATCCGGCTAGAACTCGTCTGATGAATTCGGTCTTGGCTTCTGTGTAACCTTCGCGATCGTCACCATACTCAGAAGCGAGTCGATACTTGATCTCAGCGTATTGTTCGACGAGATTGCGATCTGCTCTCAAGCGATCTCGTAGGGTGATGTGTTCTTCGAGCGGTTTGGCGCCCGATGCCAGCAGATAGAGATGCTGTTGATATGTCTTATCTGGCGCCGTAAACGCTTCTCTGCCTGGTATTCCAAGGTCGCCTTGGTGGGTGTAACCAATACTGGCGAGGAGTTCTATTGCGTTCGGGACGTCAGCGGTGGTCCGAACAACAACGTCGATATCGAGAATCGGCTTTGCAGCGAGGCCGGGAACGGAAGTGCTGCCAGCGTGTTCAATCGACAGTGCAACATCACCTAAGACGCTAGATATTGCTCTCCTAATTCGCTCGAACTGGACTGGCCAATCTGGATCGTATTCGAATATTTCTACCGGATTTGGCACAGTCATCACTTTCGTTCAATTGAAGAGCAATCTACTGAATATTTTCGACTGCGATTTCTTCCCAGATTTGATCGACGTAGCGGTACGAAACTCCGCAGTAGCTGCAGTTCTTGAAAACCAGCGTCACGTTGGCGCTGACGTTAACCGGAACGACTGAGAAATCGTGACGGTTGTTGTCGGCTCCGGGTATACATTCGGTCATGAGTTGTTCAACCTTTGTGCGGCTTTACCATCGTCTTCGAAATAGACAGGCTCGTTAGTTTGTAACGCCTTACGCAGTTCTTCTGTGATGGTTGGGATTACTGGAAACGATGATAGTTGGTCAAGCGGTATCCATTCGACTGCGATTTCGTTCGGATCAGGATTGTCTGGAAGCCTCGGCTCTGAGCCGGGTTTGAGAGTGCATTCGAAGAATAGTTTTAAGTAGTGCGTCTTACCGTAAACGTAGTCGACTTCGAAGGGAGCAGACTCGGCTATCACGAGTAATCGCCCAACCTCAACCTCTGCATTAGTTTCTTCCAAAACTTCCCGTGCGGCGGTTTGACGAAGAGTTTCACCTTCCTGATGCCCACCGCCTGGGTAGTTATAGTGCGGTCCGTTTTCATCGTCGAATTTGACCAGCAGAATTTTGCCATCTCGAATGATGATTCCTGCTGCTCCGACTCGTATGGAACGTTCTTTCGTCACGCTGCCTAATCCCGGTAGCCGTCTAGAGCATTGGCTCGCATGTAGTCCTTATCGAGCTCAATACCTAGACCTGGCCGGTCCGAGAGGTAGATCTTGTCGCCTCGAATATCGAGAGGGCGATCAATCATCACGTCGTATGCGTTGAGCTTGGCTCTCGAAGTTTCAACGCGGTAGTGGTTCGGAACCGACGCCATTGCGTGGGCGCCGGCTAGAACGTTGATAGGTCCACTGGCATCGTGAGGCGAGATAGGCACGTAGTAGGCTTCAGCCATCGTAGCGATCTTCTTGATTTCGGAGATTCCACCGGTCCATGTGACGTCGGGCATGATGAAGTCAGCAAGTTCGTTTTCAAGAATCGGAATGAACTCCCAGCGCGTGTGAATACGTTCACCGACACAGATCGGAACGTTCACGTTTTCGCGTACCTGTCGAAGTGCGTGTGTGCTTTCGACCGGAACTGGCTCTTCAAACCAGAAGATGTTGTACGGCTCTAGCGCACGAGCAAGGCGAATCGCTGTAGGAGCATCGAATCGTCCATGACAATCGATGAGGATTTCGAAATCTGGCCCAAGTGCTTCTCGCATACCGGCGATAACTTCGACGCCGTGGTTTTCTGCTTCAGCGCTAAGTTGTCCGGTCAGGTAGCCGTTTGATTCTTCGGTGTAATGTGGGAACCAGGGGTCGGTTTTGAGTGATTTTTGACCAGTCGCTTTTATCGCTTTGGCGTGTTGAATTGAGTCTTCGACGGACGATCCGTCTTCTGGGTGGCAGTAGATTGGGATGCCTTCACGCACAGGCCCGCCAAACAGTTCGGAGATTGGCAGACCAAGTACTTTTCCTCGGATGTCCCATAAAGCGATGTCGATGCCAGAAATGATGTTCGTTGTCGCACCACGTGACCCCATGTACGTGAATGCTCGAAAGATCTTGTTCCAGATGACTTCGATAAGACGTGGGTCATCACCCTTGAGAAGGTCGCTAACGTGCTTAATCGACGCACACACGGCCCGGTTGGCGACAGGTCGAGTTCCAGTGATCTCACCCCAGCCAGTCACGCCCTCATCGGTATTTACTTCGACGTAGACGTATTCGCGATTCCGAATGTGACTGTCGTTTGCCGTATCGAGATACGGTGTTGGTGCTTCGACGAGCCAAGGGGTTACTTTTGTGATCTTCAAGGTGAGCTCTCCGAGCGGTGGTGATGCAATCGCACGGCGGAATCGTATTCCTGATGAACCTACTTGTCGAGAGCGTGATTCGGACATAAAAAAAGACCCCGAACTGTTCGAGGTCTTTTTGCGATTCAAATGGTAGCCCCGCGGAGAATCGAACTCCGGTCTCAGCCTTGAAAGGGCTGTGTCCTAACCGCTGGACGACGAGGCCGTGCGTTGTGAATGGGTTGCTTCTCAGCACCGATCATTTTTAGCACTAAATATCAGCATACCGCAGAGTGAGCAAAACGGCGATTTGTGGAGACCACCAATTTTGAGAATTGCGGCTTGATTTGCGTCGGTCGCGCTCGTGACTTTGTCACTCGGCTCCGCGTCGTAATCTACGCTCCCTCTAACTTCCTCCCGAAGGAGGGAGAATCGTTAGGTGCGGTTAGTACTGGCTGGGCACTCTTTAGCGAGCGGGCATCTGACGCACTGAGCGATTCGCGCTTTGCACATCTGCCGACCGTGAGTGATTAACAGCACGTGCATGTCGTACCGGTCGTCTTCAGGAATGAGCTCTTCCATGAGCGGATGAGCTTGATCAGCGGTAGTTTTTTCTTCGATGAATCCCAGTCGCTTCGATACTCGGTGAATGTGCGTGTCGACCGGGAACGCGGGCATTCGCAGCGAAAATGCCATTACGACTGCTGCTGTTTTCGGTCCGACGCCCGGCAACGATGTGAACCACTCGCGGGTTTCTTCGAGCGGTTTTGCCGCTAAGAATTCGAGATCGAAATGCCCAATTCGTTTCAGTATTTCAACGAGAATTTTCTGAATACGAACCGACTTTTGATTCGACAGTCCGCCGTGCTTTATTAGCTCGGCGACCTTTTCCGTTTCCGCCTCGATCACCTGTCCCCACGTTGGAAGTGATTTACGAAGCGTGTCGTACGCTCGTTCGGCGTTCAGGTCGGAAGTGTTCTGAGTCAGAACTGTGAAAATAAGTTCATCAATGGCGATCATCCGAGGTCGCCATTCGATTCGTCCGTAGACGGATTCCAGTCGTTCTTTTACAAGTTCTGGCGCGAGCGTTGGTTTGCGCTTTGCGGGTCGATTGGATGACCGTGGAGGCATGATCGCCTAGTAGTTGCGAGTCTGAACGTACTCGGCAAGCGAAAGCAGTGAGTCGAGAGATTCTGACGGCGGGATGCCATCGAGTGAACGTACTGCTGAGTCGATGTAGTCGATAGCCACTTGATGAGTCTGTTCGAGTGCACCGGTGGCTTTGATCGCTTCGAACGCTTTGGGAAGAAGATCATCTCGAGCTTCTTCGGGTGCGTTGAATAGTGCGAGGATTTCTTCGGAGGCGCCATTTTCAGCGGCGATGATGGCAGGGAGAGTGAGAATTCCTTCTCCTAGATCGTGACCTGCTGGCTTCCCAAGTTCTTCGCTGGTGGCGCTGTAGTCGAGTAAATCGTCGTAGACCTGATATGCCATGCCGATGCTGTAGCCGTAGTCACGAACGCCTTTGACCGAAGCTTCGTCGCCACCGCCGAGAACAGCCCCGCTTTCTGCTGCGGTGCAGAACAGAGAAGCTGTCTTGTCGTAGATCCGCTGGTTGTAATCCTTGAGAGGAACACCCGGCTTCCACGCTGTGTAGATTTCGTTTAGTTCACCACGGGCAAGCTCAGTAATGGTCTCGGCGAATCGTCGAACGAGCCGAACGTTGTTGGTGTCACACACGTACATCGCTGAGGTAGCGAAGACGAAGTCGCCGATTAGCACGGCAACGTTGCGACCCCAGAGTTTGCTAGCAGTCTGGTGTCCACGCCGGGTGTCGGCATGATCGACTGTGTCGTCGTGTACGAGAGTGGCGATGTGAAGAAGTTCAACAGCTGTTGCCATCTTAATCGGCATTTCGCCGCGACCCTCGCCAAACAATCGTGAGGCAAGAAGCGTTAGCGCAGGTCGAACTCGTTTTCCGGGAGTCGCTAGAACGTGTCCAAGCTGAGCGTCGAGATCGTCTGCCTGCTCGGGTGCATTTTCTGGCGCACGATCGGCGATGGTCGCAATTTCAGCGATTACAGCTTCCAGGTCTTCTGCGACCGGTTCGTAAATGCTTTCTTGTGTGATTGCTTCAACCATAGATGTTGTGAAAATCGTTCCTGAATTAGTTGGACTAGGCGTTAGCTAGACGTTCGTTTTCTTCTTCGATTATCGAATCATCAAGTTTGCGGAACAGCGGTGAAGGCTTCTCGATTGGTGCTCCGGGGACGATCTCTCGTCGTTTCCAGCCATCGGCGAGAGTGTCTTCACCTTCAGCATTTTCGGCTCCACCGTTGAACAGCATACTGTGAATCTTGTCGGCAGATGTTGGCAGGTATGGGTAGAAGACGGTTCCTAGGGTCGAAATTATGTTCAAACCTACCCAGAGCGCAGTTCCAGCTGATTCTTTATCAACCTTGACCACTTTCCACGGCTCTTTGGCGTCGACGTACTGGTTACCGTGACGGGCGAGTCGCATAGCAGCACGCAGTCCGTCTCGGAATTGTCGGGCATCGATAGCTTCAGCCACTTCCTTCAACGCTACGTCACATGCCTCAAGAGCGGCCTTGTCGTCGTCGTCTAGCTCGGCAGGAGTAGGTACGGCGTTGTCGAAGTTTCGAGTGGTGATCGTAAGGATGCGGTGTACAAAGTTTCCGAACGTGGCGACAAGTTCGTTGTTGTTCGCCGCGTGGAAGCCTTCCCACGTGAATTCAGAGTCGGATGTTTCCGGCATGATCGACGCTAAGTAGTAGCGAAGCGGGTCGGCTTCATATCGAGATAGGAAATCGGTTACCCAGATGGCGTTTCCGGTGCTCTTTGAGAATTCGAGTCCACCGATGTTTAGATATTCGTTGGCAACAACATCGGTCGGAAGATTGAGTCCGCCATTTCCGAGAAGAATCGAAGGCAGCATTATCGTGTGGAATGAAACGTTGTCTTTGCCCTGGAAGTAGTACGACTCTCCGTCTGGCTCAGTCCACCACTTCTTCCATGCGTCAGGCGTGCCCTGTTGTTCTGACCACGCTCTGGTTGCAGATAGGTAGCCGAGAACAGCTTCGAACCATACGTAAATTCGTTTCGATTCCCAGCCTTCGATCGGGACAGGTACGCCCCAGTCGATGTCACGGGTGATGGCTCGCTCGTGGAGACCTTCTCGGAGCATTCCGAGAGTCTGATTACGTACGTTTGCTCGCCATTCGTCTTTGCCTGTAACCCACTCTTCGAGTTGCTTCTGGAAGTCACCCAGTTTGAGCATGAAGTGTGTCGTGTCTTTGAACACGGGCGTAGAGCCGTCACGCTTGCTTCGAATATCGATTAGGTCGATAGGGTCGAGCGTTCGGTCACAGTTGTCGCACTGATCACCACGCGCGGATTCGTGTCCGCAATGTGGGCAGGTGCCTTCGACGAATCGGTCAGAGAGAAATCGCTGCTCGGTTTCAGAGAACGGCATCGACTGCGTCGCTTCGACGAGATGACCATTTTCGTTGAGCTTAGTGAATAGCTCTTGTGCGATTTCGATGTGACGATCGGTGTGCGTGTGCGTGTACAGATCGTAGGCGAACGACATGTCAGCGAGGGCTTTGCTCCAAATCTCGTGGTAACGAGTTGCTACAACTTCAGGAGAAACACCTTCTTCAGCGGCCTTGAGCGCGGTTGGAGTGCCATGCATGTCCGATCCGGAGACCATCGCTACTTCGTTTCCAAAAATTCGGTGAAAACGGGCGAAGATGTCGGCGGGAACAACCATGCCTGCGATGTGGCCGAGGTGAGGTTCGCCGTTTACATACGGCCAAGCGACGGCGACAAGTATTTTGCGAGGCAAATGAAATTTCCGGATTACTGCTAGTGGAGTTTGGACGGCTATCTAGTTAGAACTGCGCCGACGAAGATTTGTATCTGAAATTTATTATAGCGATGGACGAGTTGAATTCAGCGTGGAATTGTGATGATTACTGCGGGGACAATTTTAGTTAGCAGTGTCGTAGCTATTCTTTGCCGAGCGATAGGCGATAGACCCGTTTTTTGGGTGCTCCAGTAAGTTCCACGGCCTGCTCAACTAGTGTTCGTCCTGTTAGCCCCTCGTTTTCTAGATTGGCGAGGGTTTCAGTTATTTCTTGATCAGAAATTTCGGTTGGAGCTGTGTTTCCTGCACCTTCAATGGCGATTACGAATTCTCCACGGTATTCCTTGAAGTGGGTGAGCGCTTCGATGGCATTGCCACGGAAGGTTTCTTCGTACAACTTCGTTAACTCTCGGCAGACAACTAAGTTCCGATCAGGAAATACATCGTTGATGTTGCCGAGCGTCGCCTTCATTCGGTGCGGCGATTCGTAAGCGACTACTGGGCCGGGTTCGGTTGCGACACTTTCGAGCGTCGTGATCTGTTCGTTCTTTTTGCGTGGCAAGAATCCCAAAAAGAGGAATCTAACGAACGACCAGCCCGTGATAGATAGCGCAGTGGCAATCGCTGAAGGACCTGGCAACGGAATTACATCGTGTCCAGCATCTATCGCCGCAGAGACTAGAGCTGATCCCGGGTCGCTAATGCCAGGTGTTCCAGCGTCGCTTACTACCGCCATATCGCCGCTATTCAGCTTCGATACCAGAACGTCGAGTCGTTCGGGCGAAGTGTGTTCGTGAAGACTTTCAAGCTGTGGCGAAATGCCAAGATGACTCAGGAGCTTTCGGGTGACTCTAGTGTCTTCAGCTGCAACGGTCTGCACTGACGACAGTGTTTCTACAGCACGTGTTGTGAGATCGGATAAATTTCCGATTGGTGTTGCCACGACGTAGAGGGTCGACACTGTCTAGCTTTTAGCGTTGGCGGAATCGAGGATTTTGTCGATAGCCGCATTGTGCTGATCGTCAGCGTGGTACGAACTGCGGACCAACGGACCTGATGCGACGTGCTTGAATCCCATTTCCAATCCTGCCTCTTCGAGTTCCTTGAACTCTTCTGGGCGGTAGAAACGAATGATCGGGTGGTGTCGCTTCGAAGGTCGTAGGTATTGCCCGATCGTTAGCAGATCAGTCCCGACATCCCGAAGGTCCTGCATTGTTTCGAGGATCTCGGCTTTGGTTTCGCCAAGCCCAACCATCATGCCGGATTTGGAAGGCATGAATGCGTTGATCTCTTTGACTCGCTTCAGAAGTTCGAGAGAGAGGTCGTAGTTGCCTCTTGGTCGAACCTTCTTGAATACGCGCCGAGTGGTTTCGATGTTGTGGTTGAGGACATGAGGTCCTGCGTTCACAACTCGTTCGAGAGACTCGAGCTCGCCTTCAAAGTCGGGAATCAACACTTCGATTTTGCAATCAGGAGTAGTTCGACGAACCTGAGAGATCGTCTCTGAGAATATTCCTGAACCGTAGTCAGGTAGATCATCTCGGTCGACCGAAGTGATTACGGCGTAGCTAAGTTCCATCTGCTTGACGGTCGAAGCTACTCGGATCGGTTCTGCCGGGTCTGTCGTCCCTGGCCAGCCAGTCTTTACGTTGCAGTACGAGCAGGCTCGAGTGCAGGTGTCGCCGAGAATCATGAACGTTGCGGTACCGCGGTCCCAGCATTCGCCAATGTTTGGGCAAGCTGCTTCTTCGCAGACTGTGTTCAGGCTGGCGCCTTTGATCTTCTTTCGAATCTCAAGGAAGTTTTCGCCACCTGGGGCTTTTACTTTGAACCAGTCGGGCAAACGACGCTCGACGGTTGGCGATCCGGTATTTTCTGACTTAGAAACCAAAGTTTGTTTACTGTTTCAATCTTGCCGCAATCAACGAGTAATTTCGGCGGTTATTGTTCGATCAGTGAGTCTGGCAGCGAATCTGGCGACACATAATTTGAGTATCTAGTTCAGAATAACAGACAAGGTGTTTTTTCAACTGTGATTTTTCAGTTCGAACAGACGCCAAAATTGGAACAAAGTAAGAATCTTCTAAATGGCAAAGCGTAAGCGACGACAACGCTATAACGGTCCCGATCTCACCGAGCATCTGGATCTGAATCCTGGCGATAAATTCGAGATCACTCTCGGTGCAATCAATGATGCTGGTGATACCGTCACCGATCTAGATGGCGCGCCTGTGGTCGTGTCAGGTGGTTTGCCGGGCGAAGTTGTCATCGCAGAAGTTCAGAAGAAATTTCCTGAGCGGGTCGCCGCAATTGTCTCGCAGGTTCTTGTGCCATCTGCCGAACGAGTTGAACCTGAATGCAAGTACTTTCTGGAGTGCAGTGGATGTCAGTGGCAGCACGTTTCGTACGGCCATCAGCTTCAGCTGAAACGAGAACGTGTCCAGCGAGAAATCGATAAATACGAGACTCTTGCTGGTCTAGTAGTGGACCTAACAGTCGAGAGCGAAAAGCGGCTCGGATACCGGAATCACGGTCGTTTCACGATTGGAAAGTACGAAGACGCAGGTCAAGTTGGTTATAAAAACGCAGTGACTCGGAAGTTCGTTCGGATCGAAGAGTGCCTGCTGATGGATCAGAAGGTCAACGACACGATTGCTTTAGTTCAAGACAAGATGGACGGTCAGACCCAAATGTCGATTAGGGTCGGTGCGAACACCGATTCGATGCTTGTCCAACCCAAGATGGAAATTCCCGGCCTAGATCTTGTGACCGGTGTTCAGCACTACGAAGAGGAAGTGCGCGGATCATGCTTCACCGTTGCCGCTTCGTCTTTCTTCCAAGTGAACACAGGGCAGCTTTCACGTGCAGTAGATGAAGTGCGTGAGCTGCTTGATTTGCAAGGCACTGAAGTGATGGTCGACGCGTATTGCGGAGTCGGCGTTTTCGCAGTGCTCATGTCGCCCTATGTGAAACGTGTGATCGGCGTCGAGGAGTCTGCATCGGCGATAGAAGATGCAGGGCAGAACATGAACGGCGTAACAAACGTCGATTTCATCGAAGGTAAGACCGAACACGTGCTTGCTGATTGGCCGCTGAACGACGAGGTCGCCGTATTGCTACTGGACCCGCCTCGTGTTGGTTGTCACCCTGATGTTTTAGATTCGGTGAAGAAGCTCAAACCTAAAAAAGTGCTAATGGTTTCTTGCGAACCTGCGGCGATGGCGAGAGATTTGGACTTGCTGTGCCAGGGCGGAATGTACAAGTTGGAAATTCTCCGACCCGTCGATATGTTCCCGCAGACTCGACACGTTGAAACGATCAGCATGCTCACATTGCAGGAATCGCAGGACTAAGCGTTTTGTCCGAGGTTTCCAACTCAAAATTGGTGCTCGCTAGTGTATCGCCACGGCGTGCGCAGATCCTCTCCGAGGCTAAATTCTCGTTGGAACCTGCACCAGCAGATATCGACGAAGATGCCGTTTTGACCAGCGCGCTGGATGACGGGTTGCCATCAGCGGTTGAAGCTCTGGCATTGGCGAAGGCTGTTGCGATTGCTGATTTTCGCGCTGGTGAATATGTTTTAGGCGCAGATACGATCGTTGTTTGCGACGATGAATTGCTCGGAAAGCCAGCGACTAGAGATGAAGCTGTGGCGATGCTTCGCAGACTGAATGATCGGTCTCATGAAGTGATCACTGGTGTTGCAGTCGTGAATCCTGCCGGAGAAACTCACACTAAACATGTGAGCACGACCGTGAAGTTTCGTAGGCTAGATGAAGCCAAGATTTCGGAGTACGTTTCGTCAGGCTCGCCGTTCGATAAGGCCGGCGGTTACGGGATTCAGGACGAGTCATTTGCTCCGGTGGCGAGTTACGATGAGTGTTATTTGAACGTTGTTGGGCTGCCTATGTGTGCAACGAGTGAACTGCTCGAACAATCTGGGTTCGTATTGGCGAACGCATTGAAATGCGTCGGTCACGGCGCGGGCAGTTCAAAGCTCCCAACGGCAAACGATCCTGAGTCGAGGTCGCTTTAATGAGCTTCTTCGGCATGGGTGGCTTCGAAGTAATGCTGATCGGTGCGATCGCGTTGTTCGTGCTCGGCCCAAAGCGACTGCTCGAAGGAATTCGAGACGGTCGGCGGATGTACGCCGATCTGAAGCGACAGCGAGATACGTTGCAGTCGCTTATCACCGAGGCGATTGATCTCGAGGACTTGAAACAGCAGATCGATCCCGATGGTCTCCGCGAGACCGTCGAATCTCTCAAGGACGATTTGAAGCTGGATCAAACGGCAGAAGAACTTCGCAAGGCGAGCGAAGTAGTTGATAAGTCGATTGCACGGGATTGGAATTTCAGCCGTCCACCAATCACGGTCGATTCTGAAGTTCGAGACGCCATCCCTGATTTGAACATCGGTGGTGGAAACGCAGCCGGTGGCGCTAGGAAGGCAGGACCGCCTGAGGTTGTCGCTTCCGAAGATGCAGCAGGTTCAGGTACGGAATCGGCTGCTGATTCCACTGCACCTGACGCCGAATCTGATACTGACGAGGTGAAATCTTGAACGATAACGCCATGTCGGTTCTGTCTCATCTCAATGAGCTCAAGCGTCGTCTGTTTCGCGTTGGAATCGTTGCCGCAATCTTTATCGCAGCAGCGGTTGCGAACTTCCGATGGATCTTCAATAGATTCACAGCTGATGCCCGAGAACTAATCGAAGCAGCCGGTGGAGATATTGTTCAGCTGACACTCACTGAGGCGTGGGTTGCTGCTGCCAAACTCGCTGTAATGGTGGGATTAACAGCTGCACTGCCGTACTTCCTGTGGGAGATGTCGAGATTCTTTCAGCCAGGCCTCAAGTCGAACGAACGGAAGTATGTCTACTTCCTGATTCCGGGATCACTGATTTCGTTTGCGATAGGTGCTTCGTTTGCTTATTTCGTTTTGATCCCCCGACTCTTCGAGTTCATGCTTCAGTTCCAGGGGAGCTTGGCGGTTCCAACAATTACTGCGGCTTCAGTCGTGTCGATGACGGTCGGAATCTTGTTCTGGCTCGGTACGATTTTCGAACTGCCAATCGTCATGTTCCTACTGGCAAAGATCGGCATTCTGACGTCGAAATGGCTCAAGACAAAACGACGCTGGATGATTCTTCTGGCGTTCGTGTTTGGTGCCGCCGTTACGCCAACCGACCCGATTTCTCAGGTGATCGTGGCGATCCCTGTAATGCTTCTATTTGAGATCGGGATGCTACTCGTACGCCTAGCCGAACGAGGACGCGAAGAATAGAACGCTGGTGTGAGCGTTCTTAGTTTTTTCGTGCGTGCTGGTTGGGCGGTAAGCCGTTAGCCGAAGAGGCTAGCTAGCTTTAGCGTCGTCGCTCTCGTCGTCAGACTTCTTGTCTTTGTCGTCGACGGCGGATTTGAACTCGTTGATCGCCTGTCCCATTCCTTTGCCGACCGACGGCAGTTTGCCTACTCCGAAGAGCAGCAAGACGATTACGAGTATGAGGGCGATTTGCCAGATGCCAAAGTTCTGGAACACAGATAAAGCTCCGAGTTGTCCCTGTATTGATGGGGACTTGTTGAATTGAACCGGGGTTCATATCCAAGTATACGCCGAGACTTTTCGAACGCCTAACGAACCCGTGAGGTTTTCTGGTGTGTTGCGCACCATATTCGCCGAATGCCTAGAGGGTTTGAAGCAGTATTACCCGAGGTAACGCCAGACAGCGACCACTCGGCTGACTACTTCGATGTCGTCAGATGCGAAAGACATTGCTTCCATCTGAGAGTTGGCAGGCTCTAGTCGAGTTCGTGCGCCCTCAGAGTAAAAATGCTTGAGAGTGGTTGTGTTGTCGGACTTGATTCGAACAGCAGCCATCTGTCCGTTTCGAACTGTGGCGGCCTGTTCCATGATGACCAAATCACCATCTGAAATCAGGGCGTCGATCATCGACTCTCCACGTACTTTCAGAGCGTAGACACCATCGCCAGTTCCAGTGATCGCTTGCGGAAGATCGATAAGTTCAGATCCTGAAAGATCAGACCACGTGTCGTTCTCAGGCATCGGGAATGGAGCACCCGCAGCGATGGTTCCAAGTAATGGAACCGCCACAGTGTCGATCGATACCGGTTCAGAAGCAGATTCCCGCTGGCTGGAAAGACTCAGGCCTCGTGACACTTCAGAGTGGCGGTTGAGTAAGCCGCTCTCTTTGAGTCGGTCAAGGTTGTACGAAACGACAGACGTTGAGCTGATGTCGCATCCGGACTGAATATCTCGGATGGTTGGCGGGTAGTCGTTTTCTTCGATGAATTCCTCAATGAAGGACAGTATTAGTTCCTGCTTTGGGGAGAGCTTTTTCATCTGGTTGCTTCCTGAGCTGATCGTTCTGTGCGGGGTCTAACTAGCGCTTGGTTTCGCACTAATGTTCTGAAAATTATCAGCCGACACTCTTTCGTGTCAATTGAACGTGTCATCAATTGCGATCATAAGTTCGGAAACGAAGTTTGTTTTTCTTTTTGAAGGTGGCTGTTTGGGGAATTGTGCCCAGCCGTCGACAACCGGTTAAGGAGCGCCCGGCAGTGATTCGCAGGCTGTGCCGTCGTTGTCGCCATCGAGTTGATGCGGATCATCGTTTGGCCCGCCAACTGCAATGAAGAATGCTTGGGTTGTCGACCAGTCCGTGAAATCGCCGCAGTTTCGATCTTCGAACTCCGGTACCGCAGTGGCGGTTGGATTGGGAGTACTGGTGACTGTTGGGTGCGGAGTGCTCGTGACAATAGAGATAGGAGGTTCGGTCGCTACAGGAACAAACGTCGGTGTTAGTGTGACTGTTGGTGGTGAAGCAGTGATGTGAGGTGAAGGTGGGATCGTTGTGATCGCTATCGCCGTTGGAGCAGGCGTTGGCGATGGTCGTGGAGTTGCCGGCGTTGACGTAGGTGTGGGCAGTGCGACCGGCGAAGGTGTTGGAGCCGGGGTTGGGTAGATAGCTTTGGTTGGGGTCACCGTCGGAGCGGAACTTGGAGTTGCTGTGTTCGTGCTTACTGGTGCTGTAGTTGGTGTGGCAGTGACAACGACGGTTTGGAAAATGATTATCGGAGTCGGTGAAGGGGCTGGTGATGCTTCAGTTCGAGGTGAAGCGGCAACGCTGACATCCGGTTCAGATCCGCAAGCGAGAACCAAAAGTAACGCAAAAAGAGCGAATACGAACGAAAGTGCTTTAGTGCTGGTGACCTGAGTGATCGTGCCCGGCGTGGTCATGACCGCTGTGGTCGTGTCCGTCGTGGCTGTGATCATGTCCCGCGTGATCGTGCCCAGCGTGTGGGTCGAATCCCGGAGGTGGTGGCGGAGGCGCATCGGTGTGACCATGTGAGTCGTCGATGTAAGCGTTCGGGTGAGTCGGGTGGTCGTCACCGAACGAGATGCCTTCAAGGTTGCCTGGAGGGCCACCGACAGCTTCGGCAAAACCGAATGCCACGTAATGCGGTGGGCGTCCTTCAAACACGAGATATGCAGACTGTTTGGTCGAAAGTGACTCATGACCGCCGAACCATACAACGAGTGGGCCATTCACCATCTGTATGGGACCGTCTTTTGCGGGACGTTTAACGTCTTCGTTGATTTCGCCGGTGCCAGCAGGGCCAACGCCCCAGCGGGTCGGACCTTCGAAATCGCCAGGTACAACGAATCTCCAGCGAGGGAGCAGACCCTTCCATGGTCCTACTTCTACCGCGACACGATCTTCCACACCTTCGAAAGGGTGATGGATGCGCCAGTTGAACTGGGTGTCGTCGGATTCGGACGCTGGACCGGGCCGATGAGTATCGGCCGCATGGTCGTGAGCTTGTTCGGGAGAGTTGTTCGGACCCTGAGTCAAAGGTCTGTCCCGAGTTAGCTAGAAAGCTTGTTGTACTGCTTGGTGAGCCGAGACTTCTTGCGAGCAGCAGTGTTTCGGTGCATAACACCCTTGGTAACTGCTTTGTCGAGAGCTGAAATTGCGCTCTTCAACGTCGAGTCAGACTCGTCATTTTTCGAACCATCTTCGATTACTTCGGCGATGGCGCGAATTCGGCTTCGAGTGAAAGATCGAGTCGATCGGTTTCGATCGGCTTTGCGGTTCTGTGCGCGCAAAGTTTTAGCGGCGGGCATTTAGTTTCCTTGATGACTGTTCTAAAGGCTATGAATACGATTTGTGCGAATTACAGAGTTTGTATTTCTACTAATTCTGCGCTTCGCTGACCCGGAAGACAGTGTCTACACCCGGAATCGTTTCCACGCGGGAGAACAGCCGACTTAACTGCTCTACCCCAGTAGTGTACACCGTAAGTGACACAGTACATGCATTGGTTTTTTCGTCTTCGTCAGTTGTAAGCGAATGAATATTGACGTTTTCAGTTGAAACTACGTTCGTAATGTCTCGAATAAGTCCGACTCGGTCGAAGGCTTTAATCTGCAATCTCGAGGCATAAGTAGTTTCGTAATGACCCCACGCGACAGGTATATGCCTATCGGTATCGGCGGTGTCACGAAGGATGGAACAGTTCTGACGATGAACCGTTACACCTCGACCTCGTGTGAGGTATCCAGCGATTTCGTCACCGTAAACCGGGCTGCAGCAACGAGCGATCTTGGTTAACAGTCCAGGCTCACCCATTACGACTAGACCTCTGGTCTGATCGGTAGGTGGCTTACCAGTTTTAAGCTCTGGAGTGAACACTTCGCTTGGTGCCGGACTGAGTGTTTCAGCCACACGCGAAACGGTGATTTGTCCGATTCCGAGTGCTTCGGTGAGATCGTCGAAAGTCTCGTAGTCGAGACTCGCAGCGATTTCTTTCTCGTTGTATCTGAGTCCGAGTCGGCGCAATTCCTTCTTGAGCAGATCCTTACCACGTCGAACGTTGCTTTCACGTTCTTGCCTACGGAACCACTGTTTGACTTTGGTCTGCGCACTTCCGGTGATCATGTAGCCAAGATCGACGTTTAGCCAGTCGAGGCTTGGCCCACGTGGGATTCGTGCTTTTCGTATCTCAACTACGTCACCGTTGTTCAACGGTGTGTTGAGCGCAGTTAGCTTGCCGTTTACGACTGCGCCAACAGCGTTGTGACCAAGATCGGTGTGAATGCGATAGGCGAAGTCGATAGGTGTGGCACCGGCAGGCAAATCCTTCACATCACCCTGTGGCGTGTAAACGAACACCTGGTCTTGCAAAATATCGGTACGGACAGTCGCCAAATACTCTTCGTCACCAGACAACTCACGCTGCCAGTCGAGCAATTGGCGCAGCCATGACATCTTCGTTTCGAAGTTGTCGACCTTCGGTGCACCGTCGTCGCCTTCTTTGTACATCCAGTGTGATGCAACGCCTTCTTCGGCGATTTCGTGCATTTCTTGAGTACGAATCTGGACTTCGATCGGGTAGTTTCCAGGTCCGCGTACCGAGGTGTGGAGCGACTGATACATGTTCTCTTTAGGACTAGCGATGTAGTCGTCGAACTGACCTGGCACCGGACGCCACTTGGAGTGAACAACTCCAAGGGCTGCGTAGCAGTCACCGACGTTATCGGTAACTACACGTATAGCGATGAGATCGTAGATTTCGTCGAACTTACGACCCATTCGCTCGTATCGCTGGAGCTTGTTGTAGGTGCTGTAGAGATGTTTTACTCGGCCATCTACCTGGCAGGTGATTCCTGCTTTGACGAGAGGCCCTTGAATCGCTTTGACTGCGGCTTCTGTGTAGATTTCGCGCTCTGCACGTTTTCGACTTACTAATCGTGAGATCGATTTGTACTGGCGCGGCATCAAGTAGCGGAAGGCTTGGTCTTCAAGCTGCCATTTGATGTCGTACATTCCGAGGCGATGAGCCAGCGGCGAGTAGATGTCGAGGGTTTCTCGCGATATTCGTTGCTGTTTCGGAACAGGAAGATGCCCGAGCGTTTGCATGTTGTGCAGACGGTCGGAGAGTTTGATCAGAACAACTCGGACGTCTTCAGCCATCGCAACGAGCATTTTGCGGAGTGATGCAGCTCGTGTTGCCTCGGGAGTAGCGATCTGCTTCAGCATTGCGCTGTTTTCAGAGATCATGTCGAGGCGTTTTAGCTTGGTTACACCATCGACAAGTTTCGCCACATCAGTGCCGAACTCTGTTTCAAGCTCGCCAAAAGAAATTCCGCAATCTTCAATCACGTCATGCAGTAATGCTGCCTGAATCGTAGTGCTGTCGAGTCGCATGTCGGCGAGTCGAATGGCAGTGGCGATCGGGTGTACAACGAACGGCTCACCAGAATCACGCTGCTGACCATCATGTGCGTTGATGGCGTAGGTGAGTGAATCCTCAACCACTGAGGCGCGGTCTGCCGGTAGGTACTGGTGTACCGAGTGCATTAGATCCTTAGCGGATCCGATCTGTTGAATGGTTGTCATAGATCGCCGGCTGGCTGTGTCGTTATCGAGAAATGAGTAGATGACGCACTTTTAGGTGAGTTTGTCGTTTCATTCTAAATGTTTGATGAAACTTCCGGTATGAGGGGTACATACTCAGATCAACGTCAGTTTATGTCGAGTAAAGCCGAGCTATTTCATCTCGTTCAAACGTTGGGATTGGTTCGGTGTTGCCGTTCGACGTACGGGTCAGTCCGTTCTCAGGAACAGTTATTTTTCCGATGATCGTGGCGGGAATCGATTGGTCGTTGAGGTTTTCAAGGATTGATTGGGACCCTGATGGGTTCGCGGTGATCAGCAGTGCTCCAGAAGCTATGAGTCCCCATGGGTCCAATTCGAGCGCATCACAGATTGATTTGGTTTCTGGGTAGATGCTTACTTGGCTTGCGTCTACTGAAATTCCGGTATTTGATGCGCGGGCAAGTTCGTCGAGAGCGCCGGCAAGCCCACCCTCTGTCGGATCATGCATTGCTGTGACGTGGCCAGCTGCAGTCGCGATCTGTGCTGCTCTTACCACAGAGATTCCCGGTGAATCGAGGAACCCTGCTGCTTTCGATATTTCTGACTCCGAAATACCCGCGGCGAGAAGTTCAGCTTTGCTTTCTCTCGCGATGATGGCGGTACCTTCGATTGCGATGCCTGAAGTGAGAATCACGTCGTCACAAATGTTGGCGGTGGAAGTCTTTACGGTTTCGGATGGGGCTGCTTCACCGAGCATCGTTCCGGAAATGATCGTTCGTGGGAGTCCTACCGTTATCTCGGTGTGACCGCCGATGAGCGTGATCCCAAGGTCACTCGCCGCTTCGTGAAGCTGATTAAAGATGTCTCTTGCCGTCGAGGCTGGTTCGTTTTCCGGCAATAGCAACGTTGCAAGAAACCACTTTGGCGTTCCACCGCAAGCTGCAATGTCGTTGGCGTTGACCTGAATTGCGTACCAACCGATTCGATCGGTTGCGAACGTGACCGGGTCGGATTTAGCGATGAGTGTCGAGCTACCGAACGAAACGAACGCAGCATCTTCGCCGACACCAGGGCCGAGCAGCAGACGTTTATCCGATGGCTCTAGACCGCTCAAGAAGCTGGCGAGTAGATCGGGCGGTAGTTTGCCCGCTTTCAGCCGTCTGTTCGCCAGTTCGTCGGTCATTTGATGCGTTGATTACGGAGTTGCAGTTGGGAGAGTCGGAATCGGGTCACCAGTCAGGTACGGACCGATGATCTCACCAAGAATGGGTGCTGATCCGTGGAAGCCGTCCCAGTAGATGTCGAACGCTTTGTAGTCTTCAGAACAAATGAATTCGACTTCGCTCGTTCCACCCTGAGTCACAAAATCAATTCGGAACACTGTCTGGCAAGAAGCACCTAGGTCGAGAATTACGTTCTGATCGAACAGGTCCACAACTTTTTCTACGTCTTCTTGAGTCATCTCTCGTCGGACTTCGAACTTGTCAGTTGAGAAATCTCTTCTCATCAACGTGGCTGCTGTGCTCTGGCTGATATCTGCGTCCTGAGCGATGTTCTTGAGCACTCCTGCTGCAGTCACCGTCTCGCTACAGCGCACAACTACTGAATCATCGGCGTTGGCGTGGTATTCCCACGATTGTTCGCCGTTGCTCAGTACGTAAGCGAGACCCGAATAAGGTGCCTCAGAAGTGTCGTAGAACACTCCGGGTTCGGGGCATCCAAGTGCCGCAGTAGGCCATTCATAGGCGCCGACTGATTCGGTGAAGAGTGTTGAGAAATCGATCCCTTTTTCTGTGTGCAGGCGCCCCATTTCGAACACCTGCGAAGCTGGTGCATCTGGCATAGGAGTCGCTGTTGGGGTCGGTGATGGTGTTGCCGTCGGAGCCGGTGTTGGGGTTGGCCCTGGTGTGTTCGTTGCCGTAGGAGTTGGCGTTACCGTCGGCTGGGCCGTTGGTGCCACTTGGGAAGTAGCAGAAGGTTGACTCGTTGAAGTGGGGTCATCTGACTTGTTGGATGAGCACGATGCGATGATGGCGATCAATGAGACGGCGATCATCAGGACTACGACGGAACGGAGCGGGCTTTTCACTTAGATTCTTTCAGTTCAGCTATTTATTGGTTGGAATGAGAAATTAGTCGACCACGAGGAATTCGTACGAGGTAGTCGATTCTGTTGTGTCGAGGAACACCCACATTTGGAACGCTCCGTTAGGGGTGGCTTCAACTACCGGGACTTCTTCAGTTTCCTCGGGAGCAGTCACTTCGATGGTGATGGATGAGGAATCATCGGGAGATCGATACGCCCTTACCGGTTCAAGAATGGTTTCCGATTGAATCCAAGATCCAACCAGTACTTCTTCTGGAAATTCGATTACCTCGACTTCAATCGTCGCCATTTCCGATTGGGTTGTGTTGAACTCCGTGACTTCTTCTTCCGAACGAATTATGTGGACGGTATCGAAATCCGGTGAGTCTGGTCGATTTGAAGAAACGATAGAAAATGCCGACTCAACTGGCACTGTTTGGAGAGTTGAATCGCACAGTGCACCAGTTCCGGCGCCTTGGTCGGCGTCGTATTCGTAGTACACTCCGTCGTGCTGCATGATCAATCGGTAACCCGGAACGAGATAGGCACCAGTCAGTGACGATGGCGCTGGGTAGCAGCCTGGATTTAGTTCTGTCCAAGTTTCATCTTCGAATAGAATTTTTCTCGGTGCTGTTGCATCGATTCCGAGTCGCACAGCCAGAGCTTCCCGTGCGGCGTTTTCGAGTATGACTTCGGGGTTGCCTTCGACAACATTGGCCGGGGTTGGTTGGGCGATGTCTGGAGTCGGAGGGGAGTCGGTGTAGAAATCATCACATGCCGTGCCGAGCACCATAAGCAGCAGCGCGAATGCGCCGATTGTGATTCTGGCGTGATGCTTGGTTGTGATGTTGGAATTGAACATGCTTTGGATTCGCCAGAGCTTATTGTTTGGGGCGAATTGTTCGTTCGCTATTTATGTCAATGACTTCGACTCTGAAATGAGGCTGCGTCGATTGTAGGACTTTTGGTATTACCTGTGCCTTATTTGGATACGACGTGTTTTGAGAAAAGTTTTGTGAACTTGGTTTCGATATTTCAAGTCTTAGTTACTGAATGTTAGCGCTCTAATTCGTATATACGAAGTTAATTCTTCGTGCAGATCACAAGTCGGCTTGTTCGCTAAATATTACGAGTAAATGAGTATAGGTGTTTTCCTCACAACTCTTTCACAATGCCCATTTGCGGGATAGAAATAAATGTGTATTGTTGAGGTAAGGATTTCGATATACGAACGAAATAGGACGCACTGACGAACGGCATATTTGCAGTAGTCGGCTCCTATTTTCTTGGCTCAAGGGACTTACGGAATGGATAAGAGCGTCGCCAGTGTATGGCGCGTATTGGTTAGCGTCGCGCTGTTTTCAATCGTGGCTGTTGTTGCGATTTCGTGCTCGTCGGATGATTCGTCCGGATCGAAGGCGCTGGTTGTCTACTCAGGTAGAAGCGAGTCGTTGATTGCACCGTTGATCGCTGATTTTGAAGAAGTCACTGGTGAGAAGGTTCAAGTGAACTACGGC
The DNA here is from genome assembly GCA_040264655.1 of Dehalococcoidia bacterium. Taxonomy (GTDB): domain Bacteria; phylum Chloroflexota; class Dehalococcoidia; order Lucifugimonadales; family Lucifugimonadaceae; genus Lucifugimonas. The sequence goes on from JBDQHW010000021.1 coordinate 41,434, forward strand.
TCGACAAGCACCCTTGCCGCCACGTTGCTTGAAGAGGGCGACAACACCCCTGCCGATGTCTACTTTGCTCAAGACCCAGGTGGACTAGGAGCGATTGACTCGCTGCTCGCAGAGTTGCCAACAGATATTTTGAACTCTGTTCCAGATTGGGCGCATGACCCTGAAAACAAGTGGGTCGGAACATCTGGACGTGCCCGTGTAATTGTTTACAACACAGACATGCTGACCGAGGCTGATCTTCCTGATTCGATTGAAGATTTTGCGAAGCCAGAGTGGAAAGGTCGCATCGGTTGGCCTCCGACCAACGGTTCGCTTCACGCCATGATTACCGCAATGCGACAAGAGTGGGGCGAGGCACGAACCAAGGCTTGGCTCGAAGGCATAGTTGCGAACGAGCCTAAGATTTACGCCAAGAACACTCCGACTGTTGCAGCCGCTGGCGCAGGGGAGATCGAAGTTGGCTTTGTAAACCACTACTACCTCCACCGCTTTATCGCCGAAGAGGGTGAGTCGTTTGCGGCTCGAAACTACTACACACGTTCGGCTGATCCGGGTTCGGTTGTGCTTGTAGCGGGTGTTGGTCTACTTGAGAAGTCTGACAACAAGGACCTTGCAGAGCAGTTCATCAGGTTCTTGCTAAGTGCTTCAGGCCAGCAGTTCTTCTCGGCTCAAACATATGAATTCCCGCTCAATGACAGTGCCAAGCCTAGTAACTTGTTGCCTGCACTCGAGGACATCACGAAGCCTTCGATTGACCTCGGAGATTTGATCGACCTCGAAGGTACGCAAGATCTTCTTAGGGAGGTTGGCGCTCTTCCGTAAAAAGGGCTGGAGCAGATTTAGTCTGCATTCACATGTCGATCCAATCGTGTAATTCATTCACGCTGGAAACGTCTTCGGAGATATCGCCTTTTGAGATCCTGGTGGTGTCTGCGTGACTATTTCTGGCGTTATATCGACAGGATGGAAATCCTCCGATGGAAAACGGCCGCCAGCGTTCTTAGTTGCGTCTGCGGCTGCTGTCGCGCTTGCGGCACTAATTCCTGTTGCCTACTTGCTGGTTAGATCAGTCGGTGCAGGGTCGGAGTGGATCGACATTATCTGGCGTCAGAACACCGCCGCCGTTTTTGGTCGTACATTCTTACTTATCGCTCTGGTTACGATCATTTCTGTAACAGTTGCGGTGCCTGTTGCATGGCTCACGGTGAAGTCAGATATTCCACTTCGAAAAGTGCTATCAGTGGCGTCGGTTTTGCCTCTGGTTATGCCTAGCTTTGTGATGGCGACGACGGTGATCGAAATGTACTCACCGAAAGGTGTGTTGCAGGGCTGGCTATCGGGGATCGGCGTGGATCGTCTACCTGAGATTTACGGTCTTGGTGGCGCTACGTTGGTGTTGGTGCTGATGACCTATCCGTACGTACTTCTGACTGTACGAGGTGCGTTACGTCGGATGGATCCTGCTTTGGAAGAAGCTGCAAGGGCGATGGGCTACGGACCTGTTCACACGTTCCGAGCAGTTACGTTACCGATGCTGCGACCTGCGATTGCCGGTGGATCACTGCTTGTTGCTTTGTATACGTTGAGCGATTTTGGCGGAGTGGCGTTGCTGCGGTACCAGACGTTCACTTCGACGATCATGATTCAATATGAATCTTCTATCGATCGAACCCTTGCTGCTGTTCTTTCGTTAGTCCTTGTCGTTATCGCAGTTCTGTTGCTCATGGGTGAAGGATTCACTCGTGGTCGTGGCGCATATCACCGAAGCACGGTTGGAGCTGTAAGGCATTCACGCCGTATCAAACTTGGCAAATGGCGATGGGTGGGAACAACAGTCGTCGGACTTCCAGTCTTGATCGGATTGATCATTCCGGTTGGTGTTTTAGTTCACTGGCTCGTTCGTGGATTACTCAATAATCAGGAGCTTCTCCCACTGTTGATCCCGGCTAGGAACTCTCTCTACATATCTCTACTCGCTGCACTTGTTACGGTTTTGGCGGCGCTTCCTATCGCAATACTCGTTGTTCGATTTCAAAGTCGAATGAGTAAGTTCTTTGAGCGATCTATCTATATCGGTTTCGGATTACCGGGCGTTGTTGTTGCACTTTCTTTAGTGTTCTTTGGAATTAACGTTGCACGACCTCTCTACCAGTCGATCTGGTTGTTGATATTTGCGTACGGTGTTTTGTTTTTACCGGCGAGTGTTGGAGCGTTGCGAAGTTCGTTGTTGCAGGTAAGTCCTAGAGTTGAAGAAGCGGCCCAGAGCTTGGGTAAATCGCAGTGGCGAGTTATTTTCTCTGTGACTGTACCGTTAGTGATGCCTGGTGCGTTCGCTGGTGGAGCGATGGTGTTTCTTCTCACGATGAAAGAGCTGCCGGCAACGTTGATTCTTTCTCCGATCGGATATCGAACACTATCGTCCTCCATTTGGTCCGCAGCATCCGAAGCCTTCTTCGCCAAGACCGCTGCCGCTGCG
>JBDQHW010000022.1:0-41919 GCA_040264655.1 Dehalococcoidia bacterium
CAACTTGTTTAGCAGGGTGTCGTCAACCGAATCAGGTCGATCAGAGATCCACGCGGTGAAGCTGTCGGCTTCAGATTGATCGATAATCTCAGCGGCAACTAGTCGTTCCACAGCGTCTACGAGTTGAGCTTCACGGGCTTCACTTTGTGCTTGATCATGCGCATCTTGTAATTCAGCGGGAGCAATGCCGAGGATATCTGCTGCACGTTCAAATACGTCTCCGCGGTGTGAATCGTGTGAACTACCAACAGCCAATACCGCACCGCCTGCGAGAGCTAGAGCCATTGCGACAGCGATAAAACTTGCAGGTACCCAACGTTTGAGCATCGTGATTTTTCCTTGAGATCCGTGCAGATCGGTTGATTTTCAGCAGAGATATTTATTCCTGCGCCTTAGTTTTACTTCAGTGATGTCAAGACTTTGTGGAGAAATGTGTTGGTTGGTGAAATGAACCAAAAGGTTTGCTTTTGGTGGGTAGTCGCCACTACTGCTACTGAGGAATTCCCGTATCGATGATTGCGGGATCACGTGTTGTGGGTGTGCGGTGGGTTGGGCTAGCTTGGAATTAGCGCAAGAAATTGACATGTAGCTGCGCACGAAAGGACAGGGTCCGCATGGCCGGTGAGAGAATCCTTGTTGTGGATGATGCTCCAGACATTCTGGAGGCACTGGTAACAACACTCGATGATTCAGGTTTCCAAACTGTTGCAGCGTCGGACGGACGCTCGGCACTACGAACGTTCTATGAATTTCAACCACAGCTAGTGGTACTTGATCTCGTCATGCCAATGATGAGTGGGGTTGAAGTCTGTCGACAATTCCGATCGATGTCAGATGTCCCAATCGTATTCTTGAGCGGTGTCGAAGACATCGATCAGAAGGTTGAAGCTTTAAGAGCCGGTGGTGATGATTTTGTCGTCAAAGGTGGAAGCTTTGTTGAGCTTCTAGCGCGGATCGAATCTAACTTGCGAAGAGCTACAACGCAGGTCCCGACTCCGATCAATGATCGGTTCCAAGACGGATTCCTCGACATTAACTTCGTTACCAGCGAAGTAATGGTGAACGGGTCCGCCGTTGATCTGACTCCGATCGAGTATCGCCTCATCACTGAACTCGCTAACCATGTGGGTTCACCTGTTCCTCCCACCGATCTCCTAGAGCGTGTTTGGGGTCCTGATTACCAGACCGAAAATCTTGTGAAGTGGCACATGTCACGCCTTCGCAAGAAAATCGGTGATACCGACCCGAAGAACAAGTTGATCGTTACTAGACGTGGTTTCGGGTATGTGTACAACAGTCCTGCTGCGAACCTAGGGCTTAACGCTGCCTAATCGCAGTGTGAGAAGAACAAATGATTGACCCACGATTTAAAGAAGTTCTCGAATTCATCGAAGAACGGGACGAAGACGGTGCTCCGACTGTCCGCGCTAAGATTGCTATCAAGATCCAGGCATACGCTCAAGATGTCGATGATTTGCGAAAAGACTTAGCAACGATTGAAGAAGAAGCCGGAGTTCTACAAGCAACCGTCGATTCGTTGACCGTCGCTCTTGACGAGCAGGCAAACCGAAAGACTGACCTCGTGACGGAAGCGCAGGACGCTGCCGTGCGAGCTGCAATGTCTGGAAGTGGTGCCGGTTCCGCACGCCTTCGCAAACAGGCGCAGAACACTCGTGATCGCATCGCTGAGTTCGGCAAGGATTTTGAGGCCGAGGCAAATCGACTTGCTCAGGCACAGGTTTCGCTTACTGCCAAAAAACAGGCTGTAAAAGATCAGAGAGGCATGATCGTTCGTCGGTTGAACACCATGAGTTCACTGGCTGACCGTGCTGGAGTTGAGTTTGGAACGGAGCTTCTTGAGAAGGAAGCTCAATCTCGACAGCCTCAGCAACAGCAGGCTGCGCCTCGAATGATGCGACGACGTCCTCGACGGGTCCGGGTGCGTCGACGCCGAGCTTCCTAAGCTGTTTCTCTAGATAACTAAAAAAAGCCCTCGAACATGAGGGCTTTTTTTATTTTCGATATCGGTTTGGTTTACACCGAACTCTATAAAAAATTGGTACCCCCGGAGGGACTCGAACCCGCAACCTACAGGGTAGAAACCTGTTGCTCTATCCAGTTGAGCTACGGGGGCACTGCATCCATTCTAAGGGCAGGTGGGTGAGTTTTCGCCACTCACATCGGTATCAATATCAGCCAACAGCACCTTGATCGCGCAGTCGCTTTATCTGTCGTTCGTCCAGAGAAAGCAAGTTAGTGAGCAGATCGTTGGTGTGCTCTCCCAAACGTGGGCCGGGTGAGTTAGCTTCGTTCGATCCCTCAGTTGTTATTGGCGAAGCAACTTGTTTGATAGTGCCGTACGAGGGGTGTTCGACTTCGACAATCAGTCCTCGCGCTTTTATCTGCTCGTCGTCGAATGCCTGAGTGATCGAGTTGACGGGTCCAGATGGAACGATTCCTCGAAAGAGTCCTAGCCACTCTTCATTGGTCTTTTCGAGAATCCTTTCTGAGAGGATCGGAATTAGAATCGCTCGATTGTCGTATCGAGATGCGAACGTGGCGAAACGTTCATCTGAGATCAATTCGGGCATCTCGATTAGTTCGGCAAATTTTTTCCAGAAGTGTTCCTTGGCGCAAAACACGGTGATCCAACCGTCGCTAGTCTGGAAGTTTTGGGCTGGCACGAGCGTCTGGTGAGAAGAACTCGGCGTTCGAGTAGCCTCCCAGTCGCTGTTTTGAGTCCAAGACGCGAAATAGGTCAGCATCGAAACTGCTGTGTCGAGAAGACTGACATCAACATCTCTGCCGATTCCAGAAGTCTTTGCCTCCAGCAGCGCAGCCACCAAACCTAATGCCGCTACATACCCTCCGGCGAAGTCGATAATCGATATCCCGGCTTTTCCCGGAGGCCCATCAGGCTCGCCTGTAATCGACATATAGCCCGCCATGCCCTGCATTATTGGGTCATAACCGGGTTCTGCAGCGCGAGGGCCTGTGCGTCCGAATCCTGAAAGTGAGCAAGTTACGATTGCTGGGTTCAAATCTTGTAGCGCTGAGTATGTCAGCCCTAACTTTTCAGGTAAGTCGCCTCGGAGGTTGTTGAACGCTGCGTCGGACTTTTTAACCAGTCGGTGGAAAATCGCCATGCCTTCAGGGTTTCGCAGGTCGATAGCGATCGACTTTTTTCCTCTGTTGAACGATTGGAAATATAAAGAGTCTGCATCGGTTGTTGCCGGCGGAACGTATCGGGCGACGTCACCCCCGGTCGTCGGATCTTCAATCTTGATGACTTCTGCACCCAGATCCGCCAAGTTCAACGTGGCGAACGGACCTGCACCGAACTGAGAAATGGCGAGAATGCGAATTCCGTTTAGCGGACCTTTTCGCGCTGGTTCACCGGTCTGTGACAATGACACTTCTTGATTCGACCCTCTAGCCCTGTTTGCCTTCGCCTAAAGTTGCATGATCGCGTTTGGGGACAAGTACGTGGCGACGAACAGTCATTACTCGCTCTTCTCGTTGGTTCGTAACTTCCGTTTCTAGATAGACAACGCCTCGGTCGCCTTTCGATGTCACACGCAGATCAAGAATTGTTGAGGTCGTGTAGATCGTGTCACCGTGGAAGGTGGGTCCCTCGTGTTTGACCGATTCGTAATCAAGATTGGCAATAGCACGCATAGATATTTCAGCGACTGTCTGGCCTATGGCGACTGCCAGTACAAGCAATCCATTTACAAGGTTTTGGCCGTGTTGAGTTGATTTTGCGTAGTGGGCATCGATGTGAACAGGGTGCTGATTTTGGGTCAGCAATGAGAACCATGAATTATCTGTCTCAGAGATTGTTCGCCCCGGCCAGTGTTTGATCACTTCACCTACTTCGAAATCTTCAAAATATCGGCCACTGCTCATTATTAAATTTCCTAATCTGAACCGTTGGTTCGTGTTTATTGCGAGATGCCTGCGTCGTTGAGCACATTTTTTGCGCGAAGTATGACAGGCATATCGATCATTTCACCGTCGAGCGAAATTGATCCGCGACCCTGCTCTTCGGCATCAGAAGCAACTTCTATAACTCGTTTTGCTCGCTCGATTTCTGACTGTGTTGGCATGAACACGGATTCGATCACTTCAACTTGTGAAGGATGAATCGCGAGTTTGCCTTTGTATCCGATGGATTTCGCCAGTAGGGCATCGTTCTTGAGCCCCTCAGGATCACGGAATTTTGTAAACGGGGTGTCTAGTGCGTGCACCCCAGCAGCCCTTGCTGCTATTGCCACTGCGGATCGTGGGTAGGCGAGACCTGGTTCGGCGGCAGTCAACGGGTTCGTTTCAGTAGCGTCGACTGAACGGCTGATCCCCATATCAGCCGAGAAATCTTCTGCGCCAAACGCCGTCCAACGAATTCGGTCGCTGGCTTTGCATATTTGGTAAGCGTTGATTACCGCCTCGGCAGTTTCGAGCCATGGGAGTATCGTCGTTCGACCGACCTCTACACCAGCTCGCTTTTCAGCTGCGGCAACTATTACTTCTAGCTCTTCGACTTCTTCGACTGTTCCAATTTTTCCGATTGAAATGCCAACGATGTCGTTGGAAATCACTGCCTCGATATCTTCTGCTGCTAGCCCAGATGACATCGAGTTCACCCGTGGAGCCAATAGTTTTCCGGCAGCTGCAAGTACGGGAATGTGTTCAGCGACTATCGTCCGAGCGGACTGTTTTTCGGTCGCTGGTACGGAATCTTCGAGATCAGGAATTAGCCATCTCGTCTCGAAACCCACGGCTTTCTGAAGCATTTTTGGTTGGTTGCCGGGAACGAAAAGCAGTGTTTTAGGGTTCGGTAAAGCCGTGTTCAATCTTGGATCCTGGTAAGTCGTCAATTAAGAGTCGAATCAGTTTGCGAAGTGCATCATATTCTCTGATAGGCGGTCTGGGCAGTCGATTTGAGCTTGTTGTGTCTTATACGATGGGATTTCCGATCCGCAGTTTCAGAGTTTGAGTGAACCGGTAAACACCCTGATGACCAAAATTTATCTACTAGCTAGTGAATCTGATCCTGTTGCCATTGCCATAGAATCGCTAATAGCAAAGTCGTCTCCGATCCGACGAATTGCGTCAGTTGATCTGAAAGATCTGCAATTCGGTGACAACGACGTATTGATTCTCGGTGACGGAATGCCGGATACGTTCAATGCCAATGAACTCCCAGAGTGTGGCTTGATCCAATTCCTCGGTTGCCGTCCTAGTAAAGAGCTACTGGACAGATCTGAGAATTCAAGCGCAATCGTGGTCGGTATTTCACCATCAATTGCCCCACGAGTGGCTAATCGAGTGATCGGGTTTACTGGCCCGTTGAACGTGAAGCCGCTTGCGGAATGGGGAGTCATCGGTCTCGGTGATGTCGGGACCGAAGTCGTAAAAAAAGTAACTGCTAATCGTTCTACGGCGACGATCGCTGAGTTGAGAACACCGCGTGCTGGATTACTGACTGAGCTTGGTGTGCGGCGGCAATCGCTTGATCTACTACTATCGGGGGGCGACATAGTTTCCGTTCACGTACATGCTGGCCCAACCGCCGCACCGTTGCTAACTGAACGAGAGCTTGGCTTGATGAAACCTGATGCTGTACTAATCAATACGTCGAGCGAATCTGTAGTCGACGAAAGTGCAGTTGTGGCAGCGCTCTCAAGTGGAACGCTTGGTGGTTATGCGACCGACTGTCCGGGTGAGCGAGTACTTACTGCCGACGAATCATTGACAGCTTCCGGCAAGCTGATCATCACTACGAACCCTCTTACGAACCAGATTGGTGCTGCTCAGCAGATTACGAAGTACGTCGTCGCGAATATCGACGCGTTTTCGGCTGGTGAAACAGTTCAAGGGAAACTAGAAGTGATCGGATTCCCAACGGTTGGAGATCCTAGCTTCTGGTCATCCAAAATGAGTCCGCGCCAAGACTAGATATAGTCAGCTACCGGTGATGGTGCTTCGATCTTGTCGATCCGTATGGCACACGCCTTAAATTCCGGTGTTTCGGTGATGAAATCGTACGCATCAGAAGTAAGTCGATTTGTCTGAGTAAGCTCAGGGAAAGCAAAGCTCATAAAGACCGTGCCATGAGGTGATCTATCAGTAATTTTGATCGGCACGTCCACTGTTCCTCGTCTTGAACTTACCTTGACCATTTGCCCCTCGACGAGCTCGAGTTGTTCGGCGTCATACGGGTTTATCTCGGCAAGCTCTGAAGGCACCAGCAGGTCAAAGCCGCTCGCACGACCTGTTTGAGTTCCCGTGTGATAGGTCGAACGGCGCCTGCCAGTAGTTAGAACGAGTGGGAATTCAGCATCAGTCGGTTCGGCAGGTGGAATGTGGTCGACCGGAGCAAAATACCCGGGCATCCCAGAGTCCATCTCGTTTTTGTGTAAATACTGAGTGCCTGGGTGATCTTCGGTCGGGCAGGGCCACTGGATTCCTCCCTCGGTGTCCAGCCGGTCGTAACTTATTCCGCCAAATAGCGGAGTTAGCGACCTCATCTCATCCCAAACGTCGCTGGCTGAGTGCAGATTCTGAGCGATTTTAAAACGGCTCATAAGATCAAGCAGAATGTCGACGTCAGGTCGCGATTCGCCAACCGGCTTTATCGCCGGGCGCACGCGCTGAACGCGGCGTTCACTGTTGGCAAATGTACCGTCAGATTCAGCAAAAGTCGCCGCAGGTAAAATCACGTCAGCCAGCTTGGCAGTATCCGTCATGAATATGTCTTGAACCACGATGAAGTCGGTCGCTTCGAGTGCGGCTTGTGCATGGTTAGTGTTCGGGTCGGAAACCACTGTGTTTTCGCCCATTATGTAGACGCCACGGACCTTGCCTCGAAGCATCTGATCCATCGCCGTGATCTTAGTGATTCCGCGGCGTTTGGGAAGCTCGCTTCCCCAAGCTTTTTCGAACTTCTCACGAACACCTGGACGTTCGATTTTTTGGTAGCCCGGGAGATCGGTCGGCAAAGCTCCTGAATCAGATGCTCCCTGAACGTTGTTTTGTCCTCGAAGAGGGTTTACGCCTGCATTTGGTTTACCGAAGTTTCCACCCAGCATTCCGAGATTCGCTATCGACTGAACATTGTGAGATCCACAAGAGTGTTCAGTGATACCTAAGGTGTAACAAATTGCTGCCTTGCCCGACGCCGCTGCATACTCCCGGGCCGCTGCGGTGATTTCGGAGGCCGGGACTCCACAGATCTCAGCAGCATATTCCGGCGTGTAGAACTCGACATGATTTGCTAGTTCATCGAAGCCTTCAGTGCGTGACTCTACATATTCTCGATCGTAAAGATTCTCCTTGATCATCACGTGAGCAAACGCGTTAAACAGTGGAATATCAGTTCCAATGTTTATCTGAAGGAACCTTGTCGCGAGTGAAGCTATTTCTGTTTTGCGTGGATCGACAACAATGAGCTTTGCACCGTTTCGGACAGCGCGTTTCATTCTTATCGAGATCACAGGGTGTGCTTCAGTCGTGTTTGACCCAGCCACAAGCAATAGATCAGTGCCAGCTAACTCTTCAATTGAGTTAGTCATGGCACCCTTGCCAACCATGACCGCCATACCGGCGACCGTTGGGGCGTGTCAGGTACGAGAACAGTTATCGATATTGTTAGTACCGATACCAATTCGCGCAAATTTCTGCATCAGATAGTTCGCTTCGGTCACTGACCGCGCCGATGACCAGCAGACCAACGAATCTGGTCCAGTTTCATCTCGAATCCCCTTGAAACGATCGGTCACTAGATTCAGTGCTTCGTCCCAAGACGCTCGTCTAAAACTGCCGTTCTCTTTGATAAGGGGGTACCTGAGGCGTTCTTCGCTTTTCACGAACTCCCAAGACGCGAACTGGCCCTTTACACACAATGAACCACGACTTGGGGCATCGAAATCAGGCTCTGTCCCTTTTAGTTGCCCGTCCTCGCTGAGCAAGTGGATTCCACAGCCAACGCCGCAGTACGGGCAGACGGATTTTGTTCGCTTAAGATTTTCAGCTTTAGTGGTTCCGACAATCTTCCTGTCGGTCAAAGCGCCTGTTGGGCAGGTGTTAATGCACTGACCACAGAACGTGCATGGAGATTCAAGCAGATTGTTGTTGAAGTACGAAGCGATTGAGTTGTTTTGACCTCGACCTTCGACCGTTATCGCAGCTGCCTGTTCCCAGTCGTTGCAAATGTTCGTGCAACGGAAGCAAGAAATACAGTAATCGGAGTCTCGTTGAATAAACGGGTTGTCATCCTTCGGTACCTCGCGGGGAATTAACGATGGAAATGCATCCCACTTGGCTCCGTACTCCTCCGCGGCCACATGTAGCTCACACTTCTTGAACGATAAGCACTTAGGACAGTTTGCCGGTGACGAAGTCTCTGATAGCAAGAGTTCGAGGATGGTTTTCCGATATTGCGTGATCGAATCAGAGTGAGTTTCGACTGTCATATCGTCTGAGTTGAACGCCGTACACGCCGCTAATTGTTGAGGTTGCCCGTCGACGACAACGTCTACTAGACACATTCGGCAGGTTCCCTGTGGTCCGCTGCGTTCGTCGTAGCAGAGTGTGGGCACGTCGAACCCGGCAGCGCGAATTGCGTCGAGCACTCGGGAATCGGTGTCACAACTGACTTCAATGCCGTTAATCGCGACGTTGAGTTTATTTTTGACTTGAGTTGTCATCGGGATCGGCGAGTCGGGCGGGTACGACTGTAATTTTCAGGATCTGGTCACAGACCTACTCAAATATACCGTAGTAGCTATGCCCCTCTGATCTGGGCAGGCTTACCGGTTACTCCGAAGATGAGCGAACTGTTGCCGACTCCGCTCGAATCTCTCTGATTCGTCGCCATACGAACCACACGACGATGACCGCTACGGTGCCGATGATCGGAATATCAAAAGGCTTCGTTACATCTCGAATCGAATCGTAGTTTTCGCCGAGTAGGAATCCACCCCATGCCAATCCAAGAGTCCAAGGGAGCGCACCTAAGAACGTGAATATGGAGAAGCGGAGGACGTTCATCCTGGCAATTCCTGCAGGAATCGATATGAACCCGCGAACCCCTGGAATCATTCTTGCGACAAACACGGTCAGTTCACCCCGAGTTTGGAACCAACTGTCTGCTCGTTCGAGGTCTTTGTGCGTAATGAGGAAATACTTGCCGTACTTCTCGATGAAAGGACGCCCGCCCGCACGTGAGACGTAATACTCAGCCAGTGACCCGATCAGACTTCCAACCGCTCCCCAGAATCCGGCAAGAAATACATAGGGAACACCGTGACCCTCATCGAGCACAAGTCTCCAGCCGGCCAACGGCATGATCACTTCACTTGGCAGGGGAATTGCCGTGCTCTCGATCGACATGAGCACAACGACGCCGAACCAACCCATGAAATCGTAAACGTCGGTAGAGAAGGTGAGCACAAAGGTCTCGATGAGATGAATGAGATCGGTCAGTGCTTCTATTGAATCTTCTCCGTGAGGACGCCGACAAGATTATGTCGCAGTCGCAACAACAGGTAGGGCAGGGCAGAAATCCTGAGGTATCGCAGCAAATGCCGTATCTCTGAGTAACAGATTCTAGCAGTGGATTTTTCAAAACTTGGTTAGCTAGACGGGTTTTCTGTTCTTTTCTCTGAGTAAACAGATTGAACTGCGGGATCGACGGAGAGGCCGTTGAACTTTGCAATCGATGTTCCCTGCAATTATTTAGCGGCAGGGCAGGGAGAACGCGTGATGTAGCGTCCTCCTTTCGTTTCAATGGTTGGAACATGGACAACACAAGTCCGTGTATTTGAGGTGGCTATTGAATGAAGCATGTTCCAAACGTCAGGAACATGCGCCGCTCCTGCCTTCCCGTTGCCACTTTACTGCCATGTAGTTGTGAAGCACACGTAGTCATGGTGCACTTAAGTCACCATATTGAAATAAGAACAAAGCGTTCATGAAAAATAAGACAAAATTAGTTGTTGTTCCTGATAAGTTTTGTACAAATATAAAAATAGTTTCATATAAAGACGGAACAAGTTCTTGACGAATTCGAGTGGTGTTAGGTAGCATTTCGGGTGTGAGGTATGGGCTGATTGGGGCAGTGTTAGCCAGGGTGCTCAGTTATCGAAACTGCCCGTAACGCGTTCTCGATTCGCACCGTTATTTGGAGTTCAAATAGCTACATTCGTTACTGCTACACAGTCGATTGACAGGGGAAATGAATGCAGGGTTCAAAAACTAAAAAGATGGTTCTCGCTGAACGAAAGTTGCGGAGGCCTCTTGAACGTGCATTGCCTGAAATGGTCAACGAAGTCGGTTTGACCGGTGCCGCGAAGCGAATCGGTGTCAGTAAAGCCACCCTGAGCTACTGGTTGCTCAAACTTGGTATCGAGATCCGTCGTGTAGCGCTAGCTCCGGGCGAAGAAATCGAGATCAGACGTATCTCGGGTTGATCTGACCGCACTCAGATTTAGACCGAACTTATTCGTCGAATTAGCTCCCGAATTGTCACCTGTAGTTCATTGACCCTGTTTCGGGCTGTTGCTAACGTGAATCGACGAACGAATTTTCCGTCTGGTTTTTCACGCATACGAATTGACCAGTTCATTTAAAGGACGAGATTGTGCCGGGTAAACGCGTATATCTATTGATGGTGGCCATGATCGCAACTCTGTTTGTGATCGCAGCTTGCTCCGAAGAAGTTATTCCTACTCAGGAACCAGTTGAATTCCACCCGACTGCGGCTGCAGAAATCGACCGCCCAAACAGTTCTGACGACGATTCAGCTCCTGTTGACGACGAGCCGGTAGCAAGCGCTGGCGATCCCGATGCGGGTCGTAACTTGTTCATCAGCTGTGGCGGTTGCCACTCGACTGACGAGAGTCAGGTCGTTGGTCCTGGGCTCGGTGGAGTATTCACTCGAGCCGCCACTCGTACATCCCTAGATGCTGAAGACTACATCGAAGAGTCTATAAGATATCCTGGTGCATTCGTAGTAGATGGTTTCCCTGCAGTGATGCCGTCATTCGACTACTTCAGTGATGAAGACGTCCAGAATCTGATCGCATATCTCGAGTCTCTCGGATAATCGATTCAAGCAATTTGAATCAAAAACGCCTCGATGAATTTCGAGGCGTTTTTTTGTTAAGACTGATCATCTAAGTGAACAGTTAATTGCGATCTAGCTTACGACCAAGTTGCCCCTACGATCGATGCTGCCTGATATCCGGCACCGAAGCCGTTGTCGATGTTTACGACAGAGACACCCGGAGCACATGAGTTCATCATCGCTAGAAGCGCTGCAACCCCTCCGAGACTCACTCCGTAACCCACAGAGGTGGGTAGGGCGATCACTGGGGCTCGGACGAGACCGCCGACCACGCTAGGCAACGCACCCTCCATTCCAGCAACGACAATTATTACTCGTGCGCTATTTAGTTCATCGGCTTTGCTCGAAAGTCGGTGTAAGCCAGCGACTCCAACGTCCGTGATCATGTTTACATCGCAGCCCATGAGCGTCGCGGTGAGAACGGCTTCACGAGCGATAGGTAAATCAGAAGTTCCCGCCGCGACAACGGCAACACCTTGGATTAAGTCTTGCTTTGGGCGCCTGTCGGCCCAAATAGCCCGTGGTCCTTCCTCCCAAACAGCTTCTGGAACATTTTTTCGAAATATTTCAAACGCCTCTTCGGAGGATTTGGTCACTAAGACGACATCCGAGTGGCTATAAATATGTGTAGCAATTTCCGCAGTGTCTTTTGGTGTTTTGCTTAGTCCATATACAACTTCAGGAAAGCCTATTCTACGCTCCCGTTCCTGATCTAGCGTGGCGAATCCTAAGTCAGCGGTCGGAGCCGAAAGGCTAAGTTCAGAGGTCGCTTTTTCCGCTGACATCTCGCCTGATTCAACGAGCTTGAGGACTTCACTTATGCGGGAGTTGTTCATTTACGCAGGACATTCCGATTGGCTAGTGCAGATGGGGGGTGTGTTTGCATATTATCGTTCCAGAGTTCAGTTCGTGATTCATAGCGTAACTAAAACGTCACATAATCAACGCCACGCTAAATTGACCAACCGTTGTGGTCAAACCTATACTGCGACCCCCTATATTGTGGAATTGTGTGAGCTGTGAAGTAAGTAAACAAGAGGATTGGTATGCAGGTAACTTGCCTTCGAGAGAATCTCAGCCGAGGATTGGCTAACGTCAGCAGGGCAGTCGCTGCTCGAGCGACGCTGCCAGTAACCCAAAATGTGCTGCTTGAGGGCGACAATGGTCAGCTGAAAATTACTGCGACCAACACCGAAATTTCGATTAGCACTTGGATTGGTGCACAGATCGAAGGTGAAGGAACAGTAACCGTTCCTGCCCGCATGCTCACAGATTTTGTGAACTCACTACCCGGTCAAACCGTAAATATTGAGTTCAAGAACGAACCCGTTGGTGTTGTAGTTACTTGCGACAAGTTCAACGGCACGATCAACGGTATCTCCTCTGAGGAATTTCCTCCTATCCCTACCGTCGATGGTGGGGCATCAGTAACGATTCCAGCAGACACATTCCGTGGTGCGCTTGAGCGAGTGGTATTTGCTGCGGCAACTGACGACTCTCGGCCGGTATTGACCGGAGTGAAAGTTGAACTTGCGGACGACTCGTTTACGCTAGCCGCCGCCGACGGATTCCGTCTAGCGGTTGAAACTGGCAAACTCGGTGCTTCGATCGACAATGAAGTCGGCGTGATCGTTCCTGCCAAAACCCTAGCCGAGGTAGAACGACTTCTTGGCGACGGTTCCTCGAGTGTAGAGCTATCAATCGATAACAACGGGCGGTCAGCGAAGTTCCGTTTAGATACTTCTGAGATCGTTACTGCGCTTGTGCAGGGCACGTTCCCTGATTACGACAAGCTCATTCCGACTAGCTACGGGACCAAGGCCACTGTTGATCTTGCCAGTATGGTTCAGGCTACTCGAGCAGCATCAATTTTCGCCCGAGACGGAAGCGGAATTATCCGAGTTGTCGTGAGCCCTGGCGAAAGCGAAGGCACAGGTGCCGTGAAGGTGATTTCACGAGCCGAAGAAGTCGGTTCAAACGAAAACGAGCTCGATGCCAAAGTCGAAGGTGAAGAAACCAAAGTCGCTTTCAACAGCAAGTTCTTGATGGACGTACTGAACGTTCTGAACGGCGACGACGTTGACCTAGAGACCACGACTCCATCGAGTCCAGGCGTATTCAGGTCAGAGAAGCACGAAGGTTACACGCACGTCGTGATGCCAATGTTCGTGCAGTGGTAAGCAAGTAGCAAATTTAGAATTAAGAGGCGGAGTTATTCCGCCTCTTTTTTGTTAATCGTAAATCGTTCAGTATTCAACGATTGACTTACAGCACCGCAACTCGTTTTTTATTGAACTGCTTCCAGTCCCATTCAGCGCCCCAGCCAGAACCTTCTGGGTAGGTGACCCAGCCCTTGTCAGGTCGAATTGGGTTAATCAGTCCGATCTCTTCACCTATCTCAGCTCCGTTAGGTGGAGGAGCGTTTTCGAACCATGCGATGTTGTCGACTCCGCAGTTGATGTGAGCATGGACTAGTCCAAATAACGGCCCGTAAGCGTTTGGCTCGACGTTTGCTCCCAATTCAGCTGCAAATAGCGCCGTTTTTTGGAGTGGGGTAGTTCCATGGCGCGCATGAACCCTCAAGATGTCGACTGCTTTTGTTGTCAGCCATAGTCGCCCAAGCTGCGGATCGTTCATTAGCGTTTCTGCACCTGCGATCGGTATTTCAAGCTCTTCGCAGAGTCGCACATTGTTTTCATGGTCCCGATCATCGATCGGTTCTTCGTACCAGATGAAATCTAGTTGTTCGAGCAATTTACCGATTCGCAATGCCTCATCGAAGTCGTAGTTCACGAGTGCCGCATCGTGCATGAGCCCGACATCTTCTCCGAACTCCGTGCGGAAACGTTCGAAAACCCTAATATTCTCGTCGACTGAAAACGCAAGATGATCTTTCAACACCGTGAACCCTGCTTCCAGAGCCGCTTGACCGTCTCGGACTATTTCGTCAGATGTCGAACCTGCAGTGTTGTAGTAAGCCTGTATGCGAGTTCGTGCGCCGCCTAGAAGTTCTGCCACTGGAACGTCGGCCGCTTTTCCGGCAATGTCCCAGAGGCAGTTGTCGAACCCGCCAAACCAACCTGGTTCAAAGAATCGGCTCGCAGCGTTTAGTTTCGAATTGAGTCGATCACGTTTAAGTGGATCTTCATCGATGGCGAGTTCTCGGAGTTGAGCCAACTGACGCCAAGTCATCTCGGTATAGCGCCAATCTCCGACAGTGCACACACCATCGATTCCCTCATCGGTCGACACTCGAATCACCTGGACTGGAACTGGGTCGCCACCAAGAAACTCAGGTTTCCAACGTAAATCCGGTGCCGGTGCCGATTCAATCAGGTGAGTAGTCGCCGGGCTAATCGGCAGTTCAAATACTGAAATCTCTATCGAAGTAATTTTCATTAACTAGATTCCGACCGTAGGGAGTGATGAATGACAATCGCAGACCGCAGTACAGAGTGGTTCGTCTAACCGATTCGAATGCGTTCAGTGGCATAGCGAATCGAGTCCTGGCGTTCACGACCTGCCATGAATAGGGCAATGGTGATTGGTCCGAATCGACCTGCAAACATCGTTATAGACAATACAATTTGGGCACCCTCGTTCAGTTGCGACGTAGCGCCCGCAGACCAGCCAACGGTACCGAACGCCGAAATGATCTCGAAAACGCCTGTGCGGAAGTCTAGGCCAGGCTGAACGATGAAAAGAGCAACGATCAGCGTTAGCACTGCTGCGCTGGCCGTCGCCCCAACCGCCATAGCTCGATGAACGTTGACTCTAGGAATCTCTCGTCCAAATACGGTTGTTCGCTGTTTACCGCTGAAAATCGCAAAAGAGGCAATCACGATTACCATGAAGGTGTTGACCTTGATTCCAGCCGCTGTGGAGGCGGACGCACCACCGACGAACATGAGACCTTCGGTGACGCTGAGGTTGGCTGCATGCACCTTGCCGTAGTCGATAGTCGAAAATCCTGCGGTCCTATTGACCGTGTGGAAGAACGATTGAACTATCTTGCTTCTAGCTGACTCTGAACCGATCGTGTCGGCGTTGTTCCACTCAAGGGCCATGAACGACACGAATCCTATGAGCAGCATAACGCCGATGCCCACCAACACGAGTTTGGTATCGAGTGTTAGGAATCTCCATTTTCGTATCCGGATCAAATAAGCGAACGTCGCGTAACTCGCGGAAAGGGTGATGATCACAAGACCGAAAATCCTCAAGGACTGCAAGTCTCTGTTCACGCCGATGATTGTTACGAACGCTCCGATTCCGATTATCGAGAGCACGCCAATTCCGACAAACACCCGCTTAGATCCGAGCGCTCTTTTGTGCCAGCCGCGGATTTCGACCACATTGTTGAGTGTGGCGTAACTCGTTGATCCGATGAGGATCATTGCACCGATGATTACAAGCGTGGGAATGTCTCTGCTCAGGCCGATCAGGCTTCCACCGCCAACAATTTCATCTGGGATAATGTCGAATCCAGCGTTGTTGAACGAAGAAATCGACGTGAACACACTCTGCCAGATACCTTCACCGAGTCCCATACCAGGCCAGATTGGTGCAACCACATACCAGCGTACGAAAATGAAAATTGCACCAATGATTTGGACGATAATCGCCATCAATACGATGTTTCGGGCTAGAGATGCGATGGTTCCGAGTCGGTTGTCGTCGAGTCCGGCTCCAACAACCAATCGCCCTTGCAAACTTGAGCGCCTCCCAGTGATGAACAGCAGGAATGCTGCCCCAGTCATGAATCCCAGACCGCCTATGAATATCAATCCGGCGAGTACTGCCTGGCCGAAACTCGTCCAGTGATCACGTGTGTCAACAATAATCAGCCCGGTCCCAGTCATGGCTGAAACCGACGTGAAGAACGTGGTGATTGGTGACATGAATTCACCAGACGAATTCGATATCGGTAACGAAAGCAGCAGGGCGCCGATAGCGGCTACCACGAAGAAGCTGTAAACCAGCATCATCGGAGACGTCGGGCCTCGGACCGATACTTCACGACGTTCGACGTGCGCATGTACCGGCGACATCTCCGACTGTCGCGGTCGGCGGACGACTTTGTCGCCAGGTTTTGGTGCGAAGGGGTTCTGCAACTTGAATGTTCAGATAGTTCAGTGGCTATCTACGACACACAACCTGAAATATAGGTGTGATCAACTATTAGAAAGTATCCCGGGTAATTAGTCGTTGACGATATCACTTTGCCATCCACGTTTTCGCCTCGGTGACACCTCAAAGTGATCGGTACAAACTAAAAAAGCCCTGTCCGCTTCGACAGGGCTTTTTTTCGTTCAATTCAATTGAACGCGTTGGTTACTGAAGTGATCGAATGTATGCAACGAGACCATCGATCTTCTCGTCGTTAAGGGCGGGATTACCGCCTTTAGGTGGCATATCGATACCGGTTGTGTTTGCCGGATCGCTGGAAGGGCGACCTGTCTTGATCAGGGTTGCCAGATCAGAGTCAGATATACCGGTAATGAAATCGGTGTTTACGAGACTCTTGCCAAGACCCGCTACACCAGTCGCGTCGGCACCATGGCAACCTGCACACGTTCCGAAATCTTTTTCTCCAGATGCAACTAGTTCTGCATTTGAAGGTCCGGCCGGTTTTTCGGTCGCAGCAGGAACTGTAGTCGCAGTCGATACCGCTCCCGTTGGGTCGTTTGAACCTGAACTTGCGCCGTCATCACTTCCACCGCCACAAGCGGCTATTAAAGCGACGAGCGAAATCAGCGCTCCGATCGTTGTGTACTTCCTAATCAATTCAATTCCTCCAAAGAACCAATTTGTCGTTCCAAAATTCAATCAACATGGCGTGGCAAATCCGCTAGA
This sequence comes from Dehalococcoidia bacterium, assembly GCA_040264655.1. Lineage (GTDB taxonomy): Bacteria > Chloroflexota > Dehalococcoidia > Lucifugimonadales > Lucifugimonadaceae > Lucifugimonas. The sequence goes on from JBDQHW010000022.1 coordinate 16,985, forward strand.
GGATCTGACACTAAATCGTTCCATCGGTAAATCGGCGCACCGTGCTCTTCGGCCAAATGTTCTGCGCCGGCTTCAAATGTAAATGCGGCTATTCCATGCCCCATCGGTGTTACTAAGTCGTCAGTAGCAACGTAAAACGCGTCAGGTGCATGCATCCACTCTCCAGTTTGGAAATCGTGAACCCAAAAAATATGAACATCTTCGCCATTGATCCGATGGTAGAGAACCATGTCGCCGAGGTCATCGAATATGCGAAGGGTACCGTCGGGCAATCTGTACGCCGCTGCCTGTGATTCTTCCGACACGATCATGCCGCATTGCTCACAGATTACCTCGCCATAAGCGATCTCAGGTGTAGCTGAAATATCCACCGCCGCACTGCATCCGAGTACAACAACGGCACTCAGTATCAGTGCTGTCAAAGCGAGTGAGCGCACTTGAGTTTTCACTAGAACGCACCTCGGCGTTTGAAGATCAAGAATCCGATTCCAAATGGCGCAACAACCCAAGCGATGAACAGCGCCATGAGTATCGGTAGCAACGCATCACCGTATGTGCGCATCGCGTACACGCCTGCTGGCCCGAGAACTTCAAGATCGTTCTTTATCGACAGTATGGCTGCGAGTTTGTAGACCTGTAGTGGGTTGGCGAGAGCCATCAATAGTAGTTCACGAACTCCTATGTCGAGGGTGATCGCTGTGCCCATCAGTCCTAGATCACTGAAGAATGCGAGCGCTAACCATAGGAAGACGGCCAAGCCGATCGCAGTGGCGCCTCGGCGCAGCCCCGCTGAAAGCAGAAATCCTATGCTTAGCGAAGAAAGTGCCAGAAGGACTGTAAGCCCGACGAGTGCCAAGAAATCGCCGGCGTTCGACGAGCCTCCCCGGACTACGACGAGAATTCCTGAGACACCAAATCCGACCAGTAGTGCTGCTGTGAGTGCAGCCGCAACCCCGAGGTATTTACTAAGCAATATTTCGAATGTTGTAACGGGCTGAGACATCAAGTAGGCGAGGGCACCGCGTTCGCGTTCCGATGCGATTGCCAAAGCTCCGAGAGTCAATCCCATGAGCGGAACGATCAAGAGCACCATGTTCACCATGCTTGCAGTCGTGCGACCAAACCCGGCGACTCCAAACGATCCTAGACCTGATAGGGCCATCCACGAGAGGGCGGACGCTATAACTGCGAACCCGCCACCAAACATAAGCAACCAGCGACTCTTCGTTGCATCTCGAACTTCTTTGCGTGAAAGAATTGCGACAGTTTGAAGATCAATCATCGATATCACCTTTCCCAGTTCCTTCCAGATCGAAATCGACTACCGGAATTCCAGCGTCCACTAGTGCTTTGATCGGTTTCGCTTTCGCACCCGGTGCAACGGTGACGTAAACACCCGTTCGATTGCGTGATGTCTCGAACTCATCATTCGACAATGCATTCATTGCGGCCTCAACATTGCTCAACCCAACTTCGATACGGATTTTCGGGAGAGCACCAATTCGTGTCATTAAATCTTCTGGGTCCGTATCTGCGATAAGTTTTCCTTGTTCGAGCAATAAAACTCGATCCGCAAGTCGCAAGACTTCTCCTGGTCGGTGCGAAGCGAACACGAGAGCTTTGCCTTCCGCCTTCAAATCTTCGAGTAACGCAAGGAAATCTTGGCGTGCCGCAGCGTCGAGGTTCGCCGTAGGCTCGTCGAGCAGGAGCACTGGCGGATCGCCCAGCAAGGCAATAGCCAGTGCTAGTCGCTGCCTGAGTCCGCCAGAAAGTTGCCGGACCTGTTTTTTGAGATGTGGAGCTAACGATAGTCGCTCAAGCAGGGCAGAGCCTTCGTTGTGTTTCGCTTTGCGAAGCTTCGTGTAAAGCCTCATCGTGTCGATTACGGTCAGGTCATCGTGGAATGAAATCTCCTGTGGTACCAACCCGATCTTTGCTCTAGCTCGTTTGCCATCACTTTTTACATCTAGTCCGCAAATAGATACGGAGCCTTCGTACGACACCTGCCCAAGAATGCAACGAATAGCAGTCGTTTTACCGGCGCCGTTATTGCCCCACAATGCCAATCCTTCACCTCTATTGAGATTGAACGAGAGGTCTTGAAGAGCCTTTACATCACCGAACGATCTTGATAATCCATTCGCTTGGATTACGTAGTCATCTGCTGACAAAGACGGCTCTACTGGTGTGGCGACATCTTTCGTTTTGCCCATCGAGCTTCCGCCGCTAGATCCAAATCGTGCGACAAGGCCCGCAAGCCCAACAAACGCTAACGAAGCTGCCAATGTTTTCCATCCAGATTCTTTTTCATCTAGCACCAGACCTGGCACCTTCCCGGGTGCGACGAGCGGTGACGGATCGGTTAATTTCGGTTCAGGTCGAACAAATGGGAACGACTTCGCCGCAAAATCCACAGCCTGCGTCACAGGACTGAAAGTGAGCAGTCTCAGATTCGGGTGCCTGTCGGTGAGGTTTTCGAACAATTTTTCAGATTTGTAGACCACATCGCCAACCCCATCGTTGTCAGCATCGAAACCGGCATAGTCGCTCCAGTAGTTGCCTACTCCATCGACTGCCCATGTGTTCTCTTTGATCGTGCCCCGTCCGGCGACCTGTACCTGCTCTTGGTTGTCGACAAAGCTATTTCCGGTGTATTGATTTCGCTTTACCGACGGCATGAGACGCACCCCAAAGTCGTTCAGGACAAACACGTTGTCGATGAATTCGACTGTGCTCTTCAGCTCCCTAGGCGAGTTGTCGACGTAGGCTCCGACTCTATTGTCGGCGAATAGATTCCCTTCGACATAAGCGTCATCGAGGTCTTTGAGTCCGATTCCGTATCCTGAGGGACCACGGTTGTCGCCAACAACGTTGCCGATCATCTGCAAACGACGGGAGTACATCAGGAACGCACCGACCGAGTTGCTTGTAAGTCGATTGTTTTCGACCAAGGCATCATCGTCATACATGAAATGGAGGCCGTAACGGCCATCGTGAATGTTGTTGTTCCGCACCACGAGTCGTTCTGAATACCAAAGAACTACGTCACGTACGAGCGAAACATCGTTGTCTTCAATCACCGTGTCACTTGAGTACCAAACTCTGATCCCGTCCCCACGACGTTGAACTTCGAGATCCATACCCGTGATTACGTTGTCTCGGATAAGCCCGAACGGAGCCTGCTTGAGATACACACCGAACAGGGTGTTTTGAATGCGATTTCCGGCAATGACAACGTTAGGTGCATTGACTTCGACACCGGCATCTTCGTTGTTGAGCTTGTTGCCGGAGTTTTCGATAACGAGGCCGTTCAGGGTGACGTCTGGTGCATCGACTGTGAATACGTTTCCGGATCCTCCACCGTCGAATACTGGCCAATCCACTCCGTTGATCGTGATCGATTTGTCGATCACATAGTTGCCAAAGTGATTGCCAGAAGTGACGGTGATGACATCACCATCCAATGAGCTGTCTAACGCCTCTTGGAAGTTATCGAACGTGCCTCTGCTAGATTCGATAGAGCCTGAGGATTGTGCCTGCAATAACGAAACGGTTGTACCAACTGAGATTAGAGCAATCAGAAGCGCAATCGTTGTCGTGAATTTTCCAGCCCTGGAGTTCAGCACTACTTCACCTACTGGCTCTCACTTGAAGCGTGAGCAGCACGTGCCTCATCAAGAAGCGGCTTGTATGCCCTGCGGTGGAAGAAGATACCCAGTGCGATCAGGATCGAGGAACCGAATGACATCCAAAGTCCGCTCTCCCAAGTTGCATACGTCGTAAATTGGGCGATTTTTCCTTCACCAATTAGTGGCGGAACAAACGGTTCAATGATGTTTGAGAGCGGTGCGCTGTCGTCGAGATTCATTCCGAAGTTCTGCATCCAGAACCAGAGGTCGAATAGAAATATCCCGGGGTAGAGCAGCACTGGCCATGTAAGCAGAAGCGCGCATGGGTTGTGAATAAATATCGCGGCTACTACCAACATCACGAGTGCGCCAATTGCAATTACGGCGAGAGATCGTTCGAGCTCACCAGCTTCACTAAGCGGCCTCATGCCGATGTAGTGGTTGAGCGTGTCAACCTCTTGTACGTCGCCCTCAACGTGGTTCACGAACACTGTCATTTCTAACCCACGTGGGTACTGCGGAGCGTCCATATCCATATGCCAGTATGGGAAGAACGTAGAGATGAATAAAACGACGGCTGCTGTGAGCATCAAAAGGGTGGGAAGGATGAATCTAAACCGATCCCTGAACACGATTTCTCTAGGAATTCGTGGCCCAAATGCCTTTTCTTTTATTTCACTGATGCGCTGCAATTTTATTTCAGCCCTTTGTGTATTTGATCGTTCTTGTGTCGAAAATCAGATTCTCCGGGTCGTACCGAAGTACAAGCCGGAGGATTTGGCGATAGCGGAGAGGTCTTTCCGCTATCGCCGTTTCACGTACTGATTGGCTAGTTAGGCGCAACCATGAAGAAACCGGCCATTTCCAAGTGGAGCGCAGAACAGAATTCCGTGCAGTAGAAGGTGAATACACCCTCGTCTGTAACGTCGAATTCAATTGTCTGGTGCTCACCAGGTTCCAGACTCAAGTTAATGTTCTGGCCAGGCAGTGCGAAGCCGTGTGTGGCATCGAAAGCAGTTTCAAGGTTCGTAAGGTCCCAAGTGACGTGGTCGCCAACCTTCACGTTCACCCGTTCAGGAGTGAAGTGGGATCGGATCAGAGTAGACTTGACCGTTACGTTGTTTCCATCCCGAGTTACGCCTTCTTCACCAGGGGCTACTGCCCGTGGGTCTACAGACATCGTCTCAGGGTTCCAACCAACTTCTGGGTAAACTTCCCATGGGTGTAGCTTGTCGGCCTTGATGATCTGCGCATAGTGCGGCTCACCAACTCCGATAGGACTGTCGTAAATCACCGGCATGGTCTCGCCACCCTCGGAGATGTCCAACAGCTGGAAGTTCTGTGGAAGCAACGGGCCAACTACGTTGAAGCGATCAATAGACCACTTGTTCATAGCAACCAGGTACTTACCGTCCGGGCTTACAGTGTCTCCCTCAGCAGTTGCCAAGTGACCAATGTTGTAGTGCACCGGAGTCTTCGTAATCAGTTCCCAGTCAGGTTCGCTGTGTAGTTCGCTGAAGCTGCCACCAAGGGTCCAGCGTGCGACTGCAGAGTCGAGGAACAGGGAAGTGTATGCATAACCCTTGTCGTCGAACTGGGTATGTAGTGGGCCAAGGCCAACTTCAACCTGAACTTCAACAACTGTGTCGAAATCAAGGATTCCAACGCCGAACGGGTCACGTTCGGTTGTACCTGCAGCAATTGCGTCCTTGATCTTAGGGACCGAGTAGACGGTTACGTGCGGGTCGAGCTTGCCGGATACGACAACGAATTCACCGTCTGGTGTTACGTCGGCGCCGTGTGGGCTCTTAGGTTCTGGAGCAAAGTGAAGGATGCCTTCTGCACCGGCTGTTTCAAGAGAGATCACCGGGAAACCGTTGATCATGTCTGTCTTGCCAGCTGCAACGGCAGCAGTCATCTTGTCGATGTCGAAGATGTGCAGGTAATCCATGTCAGCCTGCGAGATACCAGCCTCTAGAGGTGGGTTTCCGTCTTCGATACCACCGGTTGCCATTTCTGAGTTGAAAGAACCACAGAAAATCAGTCCGGCACTTACGAGCTTGCCTGCGTCACACAGGTCCTGCCAGTAAGGAGGTGTCTCTACAGCGAATGACTCATCGTAGTTAATTCGTCCGGTTGAACGGTCGAACTTCCACATTGTGAGCACACCACGCCATTTTTCTTCGTACTCGTCGATCGAAGCGTATGAACCGTCAAGAGGAGCAGGGAACTGACCACCTTCAATTACCCATTCAGTGTCTGGAGTAACCATGGTTGCACCGTGGTTAGACATTGAAAGCGGGTTCTTGATGATCTGCTTTGTCTCGAAGTCTCGAAGGTCGATAACTGCGATACGACCGTTGGCCTTTTCATTAATGAAAGCCCAGTCACCGTCGTAGTCTCCAGCTGTCTCTGAGAGAGCTGGGTGGTGTGTGTCACCCCAGCTAAGGTCTGTACCGTCAGAAAGGTTACCGTCGTCAAGGATGTGGCTAGTAGAACTAGCATCCCCAACAGCCCAACCCTGCCAAGGCTCAGGTGTGTAAACACCAACAACCTTCAAAAGTCGCATTGAAGGCAGGCCGATGATTAGCATCTGACCTGAGTGCCCACCAGAAGCGAACTGGATGTACTCATCGTGTGTGCCTGATGGTACGAAGGTTTTTACCGCTGCCTCGATGTCAGCCTCTGTGAGACCACGTTCGGCTGCGATTGCGCTTACGCCACTAGCAACTTGGTTGCCGTTCGATGATGACCCTGGCGTTGCCGTTGGGTCTTCGTCGCTGGTACAACCAGTGATTGCGATTAGTAGCACTAAGGCCATGATGGACGCCGTTACAAATAGAGATTTCTTGTGTCCCTTATGTGCTGAAGCGACCTTTTCAGATCCGTTCATTTAACTCCCCCTGAGTTATTCGGAAATTAGTGCAGCGATATGTTTGGTGTGATTACCAGCCAATTCCACCAAAATCGCCGCTTGAACCAATCGTCCTGCGCACCAGCGTGAAATAAATCACGTAGTCCGTGAGGAATTTAGAAAGATTGGACCAATTACGCGATGAATCGCGGGTCGGGAGAGAGGGTGGAAGCGGCACTCGCACCAAAATAAGAAGGGATGAAACAGATTTAATTGAACAATATCGCCAAAACGGCAAATCCTCACGTGAACTAATCGCGAGAGGATTCAGTTGAAGATCCGTTTCTGATCCCCGATAGTCAATCTGCAAGTAACGTAATCGTTGCTACGATCTATGTATGTTTCGAACCTCTAGATACATACCGATGCTGCTCGGATTGACAGCGATTGGCTTCATTTCCTTCGCCGCTTTTACGTACCTCAGTCGCGCTGAGACAGTGACGGGGCAGGTCGTTAGTGTCGAGTCGGCATCAGTCACAACTGTAGCGACCCTTACGCTTCGCGACGACGCCGGTAAGCAATGGACGTTCACCGGTGCGGGTGTTTTTGCTGGTTTCACGCCATCTCACCTAGAAGAGCACCGAGCACTGTTGGAATCGGTGACTGTCGAGTACGAGGTGTCGGATTCAGGTGATCTGATTATCTTGGGGTTGTCGGACTAGGCGCCTTCGAGAACGGGCAAAAGGTATTCCTCGATTTCGCCGAGGGTCACAAACGCCTCAAATCTACCGACCACGATTCCCGCCCCATCGACCACAAATGTCCAAGGTTCCGTATGGAATTCCCATTCATGGATGATCGGTGATTCAATGCCCAGTGAAGGATCGCCAGCCGCAAGCATTTCTTCAGGATTATCAAATATCTCAACGTGAATGAAATTCGCCCGATCCTTGTACTTGTCGTCTAGCTGTGAGAGTACCTCAGTCTGAGGACCGCATGTAGCCGACTGGCAATAGGCTGGAGTCGAGAACGTAATGACGGTTGGGTTACCTGTAGCTACAGCGTCATCAAAGCTAATTGCGTACAAATCAGGATCGGGTTCAGGAGCGCTAGTGATCGCTCTCAGGTTTCCGTCTTCAGGTTCAACTTTCGACGGAGTCAGAGGAGCGCTGTCTCCAATGTCGGGTGCGTCTGTCGCCGATTTGACCAATATTCCGCTTCCAGCGGGCAACATGGATTCGTCTGTCGTGGACCTGACTTTAATGCTCCAGAAGCCGACCTCGTCGAAAGTCATCGTAGCCGTATACGTACCGCTTCGAACTGGCCACACCCGCCATTTAAAATCTTCAACGATGTGGACTTCGTCAGAATCTGGAGCCGTGTAGGTGACTTCGAGTTCTGACGCTTTGTCATCGAAGCGTGTGCCATCGATCTTCTGGATGTTCAGAGGGATTCGGGCTGTCCCTAAGCCGATATCTGAAGCGGCAGCAAACACAACAAGCGCATCTGGCTCTGCATTTTGCGTCGGATCGGCTGACGAACTACACCCGACGAGTACAAGCAACAGAACAGAAATTATCGCAAGAGGAGCAAGCGATCTCGCGGTCACCCAGATCGTTACATTCCAGTTTCGTTCCATTGATCCGCTCTGACTCATATATTCCTTCTTGCGTTGCATAATTCTTGCTATCCATCAGTAACGGTAAACGCATAAACCCACTTTTTGGGTTTGCTTTGAGCCAATCGAATCTCAGGTTGAGAACGAAAGACCCTCATTAACAATGAAAGCGGGGTAATATTTTCGTCTTCGATCCCTTGAGACTCGACCTTTCACAACCCTAGTAACCCAGGAATCCACATGGCGATCCCAGCTACCGACCCAATTATTGTTGCTCCAACGAATATGCCATTCAGGGCAGACGAATCGCTCGATCTCGATGCGTTGGCACGGAACGTTGATAAGTTCTCAAGCACGGCACTCTCGGGTTTTGTGGTCGGTAGCTACGGCGGTGAAGAGTTTCACATGGGGGAACCCGAAAAGGTTTCCGCAATTAAGATTGTTGTTGACGCCCATGCCGGTCGACGTTTTGTAATTGCTGGAATCGATGCGTTATCACCGACTGAGGCTGTCCGGTTGGCTAATCTTTATGCCGAAGCTGGCGCCGATATGGTCAGGGTGAGAGTGCCTGCGGCGAACCGAGGCGTCAATAGTGCGCCAATTCAAGAATATTTTGAACAGGTAACTCGAGAGAGTCCTGTTCCGGTTGTCATCATTCATCAACCTAAGACACCGATGGGCGTTGATATCACAACAGAAGAGATTCGAGACCTGACAGCGTTCGACAATGTATTTGCGTACATCATGTCTCTCAACTACAGGTACGAGTGCCGAATGGCACAGTTCGTCGACGAGAAGGTAAAGCTGTGGACGTGCAACGGCACTCTTCTAATGCCTGGAGGCATGATCGGAGCGGTAGGAGCCTGCTTGCTGTTCGGCAACTGGGGACCTCATATCGCCCGGGACATCATTCAGGCTTGTCTCGACGGTCGTTACGCGGAAGCCCGAGAAATGCAAGAACGGATCAATCGGGTCGATGCGGCAGGAATGGGTTGGGGAGTCGGAGTGCAAAAAACTGGGCTCAGCTTAATGGGTTACGAGGGCACTGTTCCTCGAAAGCCGAATCTTCCACTCAATGAATCCCAGACTGCCGAGATGAAAGCGGCATTGATCGAAGCCAGAATCTTGAACGCTGATGGAACTCCGGCGCCTCAAGTCTAGGTGTAGACTTTTTGGTCGTAAATTTCGCTCTTTAAACGTCTGTTTGTCCCTAAGGAACCTATGAAAGTTACTAACCCTGAAATGATTCGCGCCGTCACCAGTAATTGGGACGGTGAGAGAGATGCCAATGGGCGCCCGTTGGTATCGGACGATATTCTCGAACGAATGAAGCTTGTTACAACTGAAGAGGCATGGGGAACCTGCAAGCGAAACGGTTTTGCGTTCCAGTTTGCCGGTAATTGGATGAACCTTCATCCAAAAAGGGTGATCGTTGGACGGGCGGTGACTTGCAGGTGGGTTCCTCGACGTCCTGATGTTCACGATTCAATCGACAAGCAGGGTGAAGAAGACGACCGGGTTGGGTTCCAAAACTCTTGGGTTATTGATGAGTTAGAACACAATGACTTAATTGTTGTTGATTTGTTCGGCAAGATTTTCAATGGCACATTTGCTGGCGATAACTTGGCGACAGCGATCAAGTCTCGGTCGGGTACCGGTATGGTCATCGATGGTGGAATCCGAGACACACAGCGAATTCTTGAGATGGACGATTTCAACGCCTTCGTTCGCGGTGTTGACCCAAGCGCAATCCTTGATGTGAGCATGCCTGAAATCAACGGCATAACTCGAATTGGTGAAGCGACTTGTGTTCCAGGAGACGTAGTTCTCGGAACAAGCACTGGAGTGGTATTCATCCCACCACACCTTGCTCTTGAAGTAGTCGAACGTTCAGAGGCAATTCGTTTGAAAGATGAGTTTGGTCAGCAGCGCATCCGTGAAGGTGTATACACCCCGGGCGAAGTCGACCGTGAATTCTCTGAAGATATGAACAAAGATTTTGAAGAATGGAAAGCAAACCGCTTGAAGTAGTCGGTTTCTCATTCAACTAAGTACAGATACAAGGAAATTAGCTAAATTGGCAGATCAAAACACAAGTGCAGTTGATCAGGTAAAGACTTCTTCAAGTCCATCTGACCTACGTATTACCGACATGCGAATAGCAGTTGTCGGTGGCGGCGGATGGCGATGGCCGATCATCAAACTCGAGACCAACCAGGGTCTTGTCGGTATTGGTGAAGTTCGAGACGGTGCATCAGCCAGGTACGCTCTGATGCTCAAGAGTCGATTACTCGGCGAGAACCCTTGCGATATCGACCGACTATTCCAGAAGATCAAGCCATTTGGTGGGCACGGTCGATTGGGTGGCGGTGTGTGCGGTATCGAAATGGCACTCTGTGACGTTGCGGGTAAGGCTTACGGCGTTCCTGCTTACATGTTCGCCGGTGGAAAATATCGAGACAACGTCAAGGTTTACGCTGACACTCCTTCAAAGAAAGACCCTGAAGAGATGGGTGCTCTGCTGAAGGGTCGAATGGATCGTGGGTTCGAGTTCCTGAAGATGGATATCGGAACCTGGATCGCCGAAGAGTTCGAGGGCGGAGTCATTAACAAGAAGGTTTCACGGGAATCCGCAACTGTTATGCACCCGTTCACAGGGATTCAGGTAACTGACTACGGTATCTCCAAGATGCAGGAATACGTTTCAACAGTTCGAGACATCATTGGATATGAAATCCCGTTGGCGTCGGACCACTTTGGTCACATGGGTGTTGAGAACGCCATTCGAATCGGTAAAGCTCTGGACCAGTACACGCTTGCTTGGTACGAAGATATGATCCCATGGCAGTTCGTTGATCAGTGGCAGGCACTGAAGGCTGGAGTCGATACTCCGGTTTGTACAGGTGAAGACATCTACTGCCTCGACGGCTTCAAGCCTCTCGTGGACGCTAGAGCAATTTCAGTTGCGCACCCAGACCTTGCTACGTCTGGTGGAATTATCGAGACTAAGCGAATTGCTGACTACTGCCGTGATGCAGGAATCGGCGTAGCGCTGCACCAAGCTGGATCACCAGTCGTTGCAATGGCAAACGCTCATTCAGCTATGGCGATGGAGAACTTCATCGCTCTCGAAATGCACTCTGTGGACAACCCATGGTGGAACGACATTGTTGATCTCGTTGGTCAAGAGGGCGACGTGATCCAGGACGGGTATGTGAATGTTACCGACGCTCCTGGACTTGGTCTTGAGATCAACGAAGAAGCTGTTGCGGAGAACCTTGCCAAGGCAAGTGAAACCCGTGCGGGTGTCTACCCTGAGGGAGCATTCGAAGACACTTCTGAGTGGGACGAACTCGACGCCCACGACCGTGTTTGGAGCTAACGCTTCAGCTCGTAGAGAGTTTGATAAGGCCATCGGCATTTTGTGTCGGTGGCCTTTTTTTTTTGCAAAAACTGGATTACTTTTCGTTAATTCCGTAATCGCTGCGCTAGGCACGGGTATGAGCTGAAGAACGACACTTACCGGATCAGAGGTAAAAATGTTCATTCCCAATTTGTTTTCAAAGAGTTTCTCGAGGCCGGCGTTCCGGCCGCTGTTCCTATCAATGCTGCTCGTGATGACAGTCGCACTGTTTGCGGCTTGTGACGGGCAAACTGGTGCAGATGGTCCGCAAGGGCTGTCTGGTGCTGAGGGTGCCCAAGGCGAGCAAGGGCCAGAAGGTCCTGCTGGACCGAAAGGTGACACAGGCGACACCGGACCGGCGGGTGCTCAAGGTGATGCCGGTGCACAGGGTCCGACTGGTCCCGCTGGGAGCTCAGCAGGTGTCGAAGCCGGTGACGGCCTCATTTTGTCCGCTGATGTTATTTCGGCAGACGTATCAGGATCTGGTAGCGCTACAACTCTGTCTCGTTCTGATCACGATCACGATACTGAGTACTACGGTCTTTCTGCCGTCGATGCGGCGATCGAAGCCGCTAAGGCGTGGGATGGCCTGACCGGACTTCCTGCAGGATTTGCTGATGGCGTGGATGCTGACACTTTGGCTGCACTCGCATGCTCAGACGGTCAAGCGATTTCATATGACAGCGGAGCCTGGGTATGTAGTGCAGCCGGCGGATCATCTGCTTCAGGTAATGCCATCACAAATCTGATTACTACTCTCGACTCTGGAGTAGGTAGCGGCCAAAACATGGCGATGAAGATCGGGACCGACGGGCTTCCGCTGATCGCTTACTTCGACCGATTTACACGCAAGCTAAATACTGTTCACTGCACATCATTTGACTGTTCATCCTTTGATACCACCGTACACACCTCTTCCGGAGGCGCCGGTGAATTTCTGGATATGGCGATCGGGCTAGATGGATTGGCTTACATAAGCCTTTACGACGATTCGACATCCCCAGCAGTTGAGCACGATCTCGATTTGCTGCACTGTGCCGACGTAGCATGTTCTTCAAGTACTACGGTATCGATCGATACATCTGGAACCGTTGGGCAGTCCAACTCGATTGCAATCCGTCCAAACGGCCTCCCGGTAATTAGCTACCGTGACCTGACAAACCAAGAGCTCAAGTTCGCTTTCTGTGAGAACTCCTCTTGCTCAGAGGTCGTGCTGACATCAGTGGATGCGGTATACGACCCTGTGCACACCGAAGTGATTATTGGGTTCGATGAATTGCCTCTGATCGCATACCGAAGCAGTGGTGCCACATCTCTCCATGTAGCTCACTGCACAAATGAAAAGTGCACCGCTTCAACACAGACAACCGTGGATGCAACTGCAAACACCGGAGAGTACGTGTCTTTGGCGGTTGGCTCTGATGGGTTTGTCGTGATGGCGTACTTCGATCGAACGTCAGACTCGCTCAAGGTAAGACACTGCACGATCCTCGATTGTTCTACATCGGAATCGAATGTTGCCGACAATTCAGGATCTTCCGGCAAATGGCCATCGATCGTAGTCGGAACTGACGGCAATCCGGTTGTGTTCTTTGAAGATCAGTTCTCCAGTGCTTTGAAGATGATCAAATGCAAAGACAACGCATGCTCAGACACGTTGAGCAAGTTCCTTGTGAAAGAGGGAATTGCCGGACGTAAGAACGTTGGAGTTCTGAATCCTTCGGGAGACCCGATTGTCCTGTTCGAGAACCTGGACAACGAGGAGATAAACGTACTCAGCTGCGCAAACGATCTCTGTTTGCCATACCGAGATTAAATCCGGTCTAGAACCACAGTGATTCTCCAAAACCCTGGTCGGTTATCCGGCCAGGGTTTTTAGTACCTGTTTAGCGGCACCGAGTGAGGCTGGTGACATCAGGTAAATGCCAGACCAGCCCTCGGACTTGTACTCGTCTGCTTGGCGGATGGCGAGTTCCAACCCAACTTGGATTTGGTCGTGTCGATCGCTGAATTTCCGGAATGAATCGATGACACTCAGCGGCAGGTTGACACCTGGTACTTGGGCAATACGTTCGGCGTGTGTAGCCGATCTCAAAACCATCACCCCGGGGAGGATCGGAATCTTGTTGCGAAATGGTTGAAGCATCTTCATTGAGTCTGATTCGAATACGGGCTGCGTCATCACATAGTCCGCTCCGGCATCGATTTTTGTTTCGAGTCGATCAATCTCTTGTTTCGTGTTGATGGCTTCAGGTTCGAAACCCGTGCCAACCACAAAATCCGTTCCTCGCTCGAGATCAGCACCGAGCGGATTGTTGCCAAAGTCACGTCCGTGGTTTAGTTGGCCAACGGTCGCTCGAATCATCTGTACGGAATTCATGTCGAATACAGCCGATGAGCGAGGGTAGGTGGGTGACATCTTCGGAGGATCGCCGGTTATGAACAATACATTTTTAATACCACGCAAGTGGTAACCCATTAGTCGAGACTGAACGGCCAGCGTGTTTAGGTCACGACCTGCGAAATGAGCGATGAACTCCAACTGGTCGCGGTCGACCCAGCCAAGGCGTTCACGCAGTAGCTCGACGAGATCACCTGGGGGCACAAGAGGCAATCCTCGAGAACCGTCAGTGATGTCGACAGCATCGGCTAGATGGCTTTCGACGAGCTCTTTCACCATGGCAGCTCGTAGATCTAAAGCCTTCGTGTCTGCCCCCGTTGGTGCCACCATTTCCACGCTGACTGCGAATTCGCCGGACAGAATTTTTCGTGAAAACTCTCCATTGAGATTGCGTCGATCGTCATATGATTCTTTTACTTGCGGTGTTGTCGGCATCGTAGGCACGATGCTGGTCGCTTTGCCTCTCGATTTCAGGTACGCCGACATTTCTTGGACGTGCTCTGGGTGCACCTCGCAGCAACCACCGACAAGTGAAGCTCCCGACTCACCTAACTCTCTTGCGAGCGTTCCCATGTATTCAGGATTGGCTCTGGCTAAGAATCTGTGCCCAATCCGTTCAAACCCGCCTGCGTTTGGCATTGCCGACAGTAGAACATGACCTGATTTCACGACCTTGGCTGAACTTGCGTCACGAATAAATTCAGCTGCGACCCACGGAGCTACGCAGTTAATCCCGGCAATCGAGGCGCCGGCGGCTGCGGCTTGAATCACAAATTCGTTCGGTGCAATTGGCCATGATTGCTTTTCTCCAACCCCTGGATCGAGCGCCGTATGTGCGATCACCGGGGGAGCATCTTCACGGTTTGAAATCATCTGAGTCAGCGTCAAGAGCAATTCGAGATTCGAAAATGTTTCGAGAAGGATTGCGTCTACACCACTAGCTATCAATGCATCGATTTGAGATGAGTAAGCACGTTCGTCTGCTCCTCCAGGCCCAACGGATCCAATCACGTAAAAGCGGGCAGCATTTAGAGAATACTCAGCGACGTGATCATCGATCGCTTCTCTGGCTATGCGAACAGCCTCAGAGTTGATCTTTCCTATCTGCTGTTCAAGTCCGGCAGAAGAAAGTTCTGTTTCATTGGCCGCAAACGTATTTGCGGTCAAAACAGTGGCACCCGCCGCAAGACTCGACGAGTAGATCCCTTTGATCAAGTCTGGATTGCGAACGTTGAGTGCCTCGTACGCAAACTCAGGAGACGCGAGCCGACCTGTCAGCTGGAATATGAGCGAACCGATCCCGCCGTCTGCAAGTACGGTTCCAGCTTTCATGGATTCAAGAAATGTGGGATTGACCATATGCTCCCATGTTCATGGACATAAATAGAACGAACCAGTCGTCAATTATTGCGTGTCCTCACTCGATATGGCGCGATTAGGCGGCATTGGTGTCTAGATGGTCAGCTCTCCAACCATAACTTCGACAACGCTCCCGCCGATTTTGACCCGATGTTCAGATAGCTCGCAGTACATGGTGCCACCGCGCTTCGAAATTTGGCGGCCAACGAGTTTGTTTTTGCCGAAACGCTTCGCCCAGTAGGGCATCAGAATTGTGTGGGACGAACCAGTGGCAGGATCTTCGTCAATGCCAGCCGTTGGAACAAAGAATCGACTTACGAAGTCGTATTCGACTGAACTAGAGGGTGCAGTTGCTGCCAGCCATGGTTCCTTTAGCTGTGCAACCGCGACGAAATCAGGTTGTAGGGCTGCGACCTCAGCTTCGGTTTCAAATACCGCAATCGTGGTGTTGGCGTGCAGGATTTCAGTTGGAGTGGCACCCAACGCGGAAGCTACTGCGGCCCTTTCATTCTTGTCTACCAAAACCGATGAAGGATTTGCTGGGAAGTCCATTTCAAGGAAGTCAGATCGACGCTCTACATGAAGAGCGCCACTCTGGGTGTGAAAAGTGACCTGGTCGAGGTCTGAACGCAATTTAGTAAATACAACGTGTCCTGTTGCCAACGTAGCGTGTCCACACAGGTCAACTTCAGTGGTTGGTGAAAACCATCTCAGATCAAATTCATCAGGATTCAACGAACTGGGGACGAAGAACGCCGTTTCTGAAAGATTCATTTCCAGCGCAATTGACTGCATTACGTGGTCGGGCAGCCATTCGTCTAAAGGGCAAACAGCAGCTGGATTTCCAGAGAAGGAAACATCGGTAAAGGCATCGATCTGAAAAACAGGAATCTTCATATTGATATGCCCTGTCGACTACCGATCAAATATTGTTGCCGCCGGTCCACGGATGTTTTTCCATCTCAGATTCGATTAGGTCTGAGCCAAGACCAGGCCGGTTGTGTATCTGCAATTTGCCGTTCTTGATCTCAAAGGGGTGAGTCATGATGTCATCTCGCCACGGAGCGTCATCGTTGATAAATTCGAGAGTCATGAAGTTAGGAATTACCGCACAAATGTTTGCCGAAACAAGGGTGTTCATGGGTGAATGACAATTGTGCGGAGCGATTGCGGTGTCATACACATGGGCCATATCACAAATCTTTTTACCCATCGTAATTCCGTTCCATGCAAAGTCAGGCATGACCACGTCCTGAGCATGGGCTTCAAAGAATGGCCGGTACTCTTCAGGACCCATCAGGCTTTCGCCATGACAAATTGTCGTTGTTGTCGACTCTCGAACCGTACGCAAAGATCCTGGATCCCAAGTCTCAGTCTCGAGCCACATCATGTCGAATGGTTCAAGCGCTCTCGCCAGTTTTATCGCCCCACCCATTCGGAAAGTTAGGGCAGTGTCGATTGCGATTCCAATCTCGGGTCCCAATGCTTCTCTAAACGTGCCGATCACACTCACCGCGTTCTGAATCTGCTGATAGCTGATCTGTCCACTGTTGCCGACGCCGTTTTTCTTAGCGGGCAACTTAGGCAAATCGTCTACGGCGAGGATATTCGTCTTAATACCTGAGAAGCCCTGCACGAGTACCTCCTGGCTCAGTTCACGAATATCGTCCAACGTCGAAAGCTTTGGAACTTGTAATTCCGCCGAGTAGCGACCTCGATCAGATCCGCAATGTGACCAATACAGTTCCAGCTCATCTCGCATCTTCCCGCCGAGAAGCTGCCACACCGGTGCGTCGAGAGCCTTGCCTCGAATATCCCATAGCGCCGAATCGATACCCGACATTGCCTTGTATGCGATACCTCCGCGCTGGCGCACCATGAACGAAGCGTTGTCCCACCAAGCAGCTTCCGATGCCATCGGATCTTTGCCAATCATGTTCTCGCCAAGCTGGTTCACGGTTGCTGCAACTGAATATGCTGCTTGCCACTCTGTACAGTCTCCCCAGCCGACAATTCCGGAGTCTGTCTCGATCCTTACGAATGTCCACGGCCTAAATACGCCATCGACAATGAACGTTTTGACTCCAGTGATCTTCATTTCTTCATGTTCCTCAGGTCATCTTCGCCAGAAGTAGTCGCTTCATCATCGTCAACGGCGGCTCCTGACGGCGCTTCGGTGTATTCGTAGCGTCGAACTCCGGGTACAACCACCCAGATCACTCCGACGACAGCTATACCGATAAAGCCGCCGAGCACCATCGTCGCACCAGCTCCGATAGCCGCCGATACGAACGCTACTTCCATCTGGCCGATATTGTTCGCGCTCATGGCGGCGAACGAGTGCGCGCTCGACGCTCTACCGATCAGCTTGTCCGGGGTCGTCAACTGAACTATTGCTTGCCGCATAGTCATACCAACGGAGTCGGTTGCACCGAGTAGGGCAACGATCACTAAACCAACCCAGAAAATCGGCGTCAATCCAAATGCGATCAACCCAACCGCGTAGACCATTGTCGCACCAAGGACGATTCGACCTTTATGGCGGATCTTCTCGGTGAAGAACACCAGCATTGAGCCGCCGACGCCACCGAATGCGTTTGCCGATCCGAGCAGGGCGGTTCCTTCAGCACCCATTCCGTAGAGTCCACTTGCGAACAATGGGAACAACATGCGGTAGAAGCTAACAACGGTCACTCCGATATCGAGCATGTACAAACCTGGCAGTATCGGATGCTTCCGAACAAACGTTGCGCCTTCCCGTATTGCCGCCACCTTGCTCTGACCAACGGTGTCCGGATCAGGTTCACCGCTGGCACGAATCATCGCTGGTGCGATCATGCTGATTCCAGCAAATATTGTTCCGACAAGGAAGGTTGTGGTGACTCCGAACTGAGTAAACAGAACTCCGAACAGGAGTGGCGCAATGATTTGACCGACCTGGAATGATGCTGTTTGGAACGTAACTCCGTTTGTCGTGTGGGATCGCGGAATTACTCGAGGCAACATCGCTGGGCGAGCCGAGTTACCAAGAGAGTTAACGATTCCGGTCACACCAGTAACTAAAAAGATCATCCATGGCGATAGCGAGCCATTCATAGCCGCAAGGGTCAGCAGAAGCATCGAAGCAAACGAGACTCCCTGAGTGAATACCATGAGTTTCTTGCGATTCATGGTGTCGGCAAGAAGGCCGCCGTAAACCACAATGGGCATGTGAAGGAACTGGATCGCTCCCAATATGCCGAGTTGGACTTCAGATCCAGTTTCTTCGTACAGCCATTGCGTGCTCGTGAACAACCTCAATTGCATTGCAACGAGCATGCCCATGCCGGAAAGCCAAAGTAGCGTGTAGTCGCGGAACTGAAGAGACGACCACGGTCTCATCTGTTTTTGGTGAGATTTCTTTTCGACGGCCGGGGAAGATTCAGGCGAGGATTCAGATTCGTTCGATTTCAAGTTCGTTTTCTATTTGCTGAGTAGTGAATTGCGGCATCTTAGCACCGCCCCAGCCAGTCGAACGAAAGTATAGAAGTGGCTAACCAGCCGTCATGGCTATCAGCTCTTCAACTTTTTGAGTTAGGCGTGATTTTGAGATACCACCAATGACGATGTCTTTCACCCGCCCGTCACTGCTCAAAAGGAACGTTGATGGCATGTTGGTGATCTGCCAATCGGTAATTACACTTCGATTGAGAGTGTTGCCGGTCGGGTACGTAACGCTGAGCTCTTTGACCAGTTTTCTACCACCGTCGTACGTCCCGAGTCCGACGTACGGGCCAACGTCGATACCGACGAACAGCACTTCGTCACCATATTCCAGCCAAGCTTCTTGCAGAGCAGGCATTTCCGCTCGGCAGGGCGGACAGTTGCTTGCCCAAAAGTTCAGCAACACTGGGCGACCTTCGTTTGCAACCAGCTGGTCGAACGACGCTGAAGTATCACCGACAACATCCGCACCTGAATACGTATTGAAAGTGAAATCACCGTCATCGCTGGAGATTTCTGATGTGCTACAAGCCGAAATAATCACAAGTGCTGACATCAAAAGCAGCATTGCGATGACCGGTTTCATTTGGCGGGGGCTCATAAAGTTCCTAAATAATCTGTGTATTTACGCGGTGAGAAGCAATCAACGACTAATAAAAGTTTCGATGCCAGCAATAGAGATTCGGTGCTGTCATTAGCCAGATGTGCCGATTTGAGGTGATAGATTGGCTCCGTGGTCGAGGATTCGAGTTTATTGTGACCACAGTATTTCGTTCCTATCAGCTCTTGGAGATTAGAAATGGGTGAATTTGACGGCAAGTCAGTAATCGTTACTGGTGGTGCGCTCGGTATCGGCGCAGCGGCGTCAGAAGCTTTTGCCAGAGAAGGTGCTAACGTCACAATTCTCGATTGGAACATAGATGCGGGTGATCAGGCCGTGTCTCGCATAGTTTCCGCAGGTGGAACCGCTCAATTTGTGCATGGTGATGCAGGCACGTCCGAAGGCTGTCGATCGACGGTCGATGCTGCAGCCGAGGCGTACGGCGGTGTCAACGTCTTATTCAACAACGTTGGTATTCAGCCACCAGACTCGTACGTCGATGCGGTCGATCTGCCAGAAGAAACTTGGGACAAGATCATTGCTGTGAACTTGAAAAGCCGATTTCTGATGGCGAAGTATTCGATCCCACACATGCGCAAGGCAGGTGGGGGAGTGATCATCTCTTCAGCGAGTGTTCAGGGACTTCAGTCCATGCAAGGAGTTTCCGCCTACGCAGCTTCCAAGGGTGGTGATCTTTCGTTGATGCGGCAGATGTCGTTGGATTTTGCGCCCGACAATATTCGAATCGTGTGCGTAAACCCAGGTGCTATCGATACACCGATGGTTCGTAACGCAATTTCAGGAACTGGTGGGGATCTTGAAGATGAGTTGATCTCGACTGGTCAAGCGCATCCGCTTGGCCGAATTGGTCAAGCCGAAGATATCGCAAACATGGTTCTGTTCTTGGCCAGTGACAAAGCATCGTTCGTGACCGGCTCATACTTCAACGTTGATGGTGGACTGATGGCGATGGGGGCCTGGGCCGACACTGTCGGGGCCGATGGATCGAACTAGCTAGACTTCTTTTTGCGAGGTTTCTTCTGCTTTGGTGGAAGAGCCCCTGCAAAATCGCTGGCTTCGGTGAGCCAATTGAGAAGAGTCGTGTCTTCTGCGATCCGTTCGCTTGAGAGCAGTATGTACTCCTTCATCGCTTTGTTGCCACCCATAGGGTTGAAAGGCTCAGCGTCACCTGAGTTGAGGAGCGAATTGGTGCGATCAACACCCACTCGCACCGTAACTCCGTCGCCCCAGGCTCCGGCGAACATCATGTCGTTTGACTCTAAAAACCAAGCAGTTGTGCCGAACATATTCTTACCACGAACGGGTGCAACTGAGAGCAACCCTGAAATTCGCTCGATCAGTCCTTCATCTTTAGTCGCCCATTCAGCCATTTGATGTTCACTTTAGCCAGCTGTCAATTAGATGTTGTCGCCTAACTCCGCAAGTTTGGCATCATGTTTCATCTGAATATAGCTCGAGTTACCTGTAACACTGGCACCGTAAGTCGCACATTGATTGTGGCTTTGATCCCTAAATGTAAGCGATCGAATTATCGGGATTGACTCTGTCTCCGCGGTGCCAAGATTTGCCGTACGGCTTGTTCGTGAATTCTTCTTCGACAATGTCGATTCCGAGTCCAGGACCTTCAGGTATCGGATAGAAACCATCGATGGGTTCGACGATGTTTGTTACAGAAGCAATCTCGAATGGTTTCAGCGTTCGTGACTCTTGAACTAGGAAGTTCGAAGTCGCTGTATCGAAATGAAGGTTTGCCACGCTGGCGAGTGGTCCCATTGGATTGTGGGGAGCGACGACCAGATCATGAGCCTCGGCCATGAACGCAATCTTTCGCATTTCCGTTAGACCGCCGACGATGCAAACTTCTGGCTGAATAATGTCGACTCCACCCTCACGAATGAGATCCCACATCTCAAACTTGGTGTAGAGACATTCGCCGGTCGCAAGTGCGCATTCCATTTTTTCGCGAAGCTTGCCCATTTCATACCGATTTTCCATTCGGATTGGTTCTTCCATGAACCAAGGATTGTGCTCCATCAGTACGTCAGTCAATTCGAGAACCCTGATCGGCTCATAGATAGCGGCATGCGCATCGAACCCGACGTCAATATCTTGCCCGACAGCGTCTCTTACAGCTTTGAATCGAGCGGCAGCATCGGACAACGCGTCGTTCCAGCGCATGTCCCGCCAGTTTGGAGATAACGGGCTCGCTTTGAGGGCTGTGTAGCCTTGATCTACATACTTTTTGGCGTCTTCTCCGAGTTGTCTCGGAGTGTCGCCATGAATGTCCCAATACGCCCGGATTTTATCTCTAACTTTTCCACCCATTAACTCGTAGACAGGTTTGCCGAGTGCCTTACCCGTGATGTCCCACAGCGACACATCGATTGCCGAAAGTGCCGCAAGTCCCGACGATCCGATCGGGAACCTTGCGCCCTGGTAGCAGAGCGCCCAGTTGCGTTCGATCTCCGTTGGGTCTCTACCGATCAACTGCGCTGCAAAATACTCAACCCAAATGGTTGATGCCATATCTGGTCCAACGTGATAAACCTCGCCAACTCCGTGTATTCCGGCATCAGTGTGGGTTCGGACGTAAACGAGATTTCCGGCCGTAGGATCGGAGCCGATAAGTGTTTCGATCTTTGTAATTTTCATTTTGAAATGTTTTCGCTTTGATGAACGTAAGATTGGATTGGAAGCGCCCCTAGAGGAATCCAGGAGTGCCGTCGCTATAAGTCGCAAATCCTCTGTCCCAACGAGCTGGCGGATTCGCTGCGATAGCCTCGTGATTTAAGGTCATTCCAAGTCCTGGTGCGGTTGGCAGTTCGAAGTAGCCGTTCACCGGAACCCAGGATTCATTCACGAATTCAGATTTTTTCTTCTTATGATCACCGTGCCACTCAAGGATTGCGAAGTTGTTGATCGAAGCGGCGTGGTGGACACCTGCTGCGGTCGAAATCAATCCAAGCGGATTATGTGGGGCAACAGTCACATAGTGAGCCTCTGCAACGGCAGCGATCTTTTTCGCTTCAAGAAAACCACCACAGCAGAGCAAGTCGGGCTGAATGATGTCTACGGCATCTGCGTTTAACAGCTCTGTGTACCGGTGGAGACCGTACAGATTTTCGCCAGTGGCCAGCGCAACCCTGAATTCCCGCCGTAGTTCAGCGCTCGACTCTATGAACTCGGCCCGTGCTGGCTCCTCGATAAACATGAGGCGATAGGGCGTAATCACACGGGCAAGTTCAAGAGAAAGTGCTGTTTCTCGTATCGCAACGTGCACATCAACTGCGAGGTCTGGGCTTTCTCCTATCGCATTCCGAATTGCTGACATACGCTCATCAGCTTCTCGCAGAGCCTGTCGCCAAGGTATTTCTCGCCAGTTTGAAGGAAGGGGGCTAGTTTTGAATGCTGAGTACCCCTCCTCCATCAGTTCGACAGCATGTTGTCCGACTTCAGTCGGCGAATCACCGTAAATTCCGTGATAAACACGAACCCGATCGCGAGTTTTGCCTCCAAGCAGACTGTATATCGGTAAGCCTGCTGCTTTTCCTGCGATGTCCCAAAGTGCAATATCAATTCCTGAAATTGCTGACCATGCAACTTGTCCGAGAGGAAATCGCATCGTGTTTTTAGCCCGCCGAATCAACCATTCGATTCGACTCGGGTCCTGGTTAATGAACCAGGGTTTCATTTCATCGACCATCGCAATCACGCTACGATCTGGCCCAATTGAATAGGCTTCTCCGATTCCGGTGATCCCCTCATCTGTTTCGATCTCAAGGAAAATGCTGTTACGTTGCCCATCGTTGGCATGAAACGTTTTGATATCGGTAATTTTCATGTCGAACCTGTCAGTTGAGAATGGAATTTCGAGATCAGGTGCTCATCGCGTCGCTGCGATCTCGGCAGTATTTTGGCATGTTTGCGAAGTTGGTCAACTTTTACATGCAAGAACGGGATATGATGCGCACACGGAGTTCAACTGTGCCCAATCTTTCGGAATTCAACGTTGCAAGGGCTGTCCGAGTACTGATATCAGTGCCTGTAACTCTGGTCGGCCTGTGGGGAATTCTCACTGTTCCGATAGATCAAACCGTTACCGCACAGTCTTCAGAATCAACAGAAGCCTCTTCCGGCGTGGTACTGATTCGTCTTGATGGAGCGATAGACGGGGTCACCGCACGATTCATCGATAGGGGACTTGAAACCGCAATTTCTCAAGATTCCGAACTCGTCGTTCTGATGCTCGATACTCCCGGAGGCCTGCTGGACGCCACCAGAGACATTGTGGAGTCGATACTGGCATCAACGGTGCCTGTAGTCGTCTACGTGGCTCCTGAAGGGGCTCAGGCAGCTAGCGCCGGAACATTCATTGGCGCGTCGGCTGGTATTTTGGCCATGGCATCGGCAACGAACATCGGAGCGGCATCAGTGGTGAACTCCGATGGAAGTGATCTTCCGGACACGCTGAATCGCAAAGCGTCTCAAGACGCAGCGGCATTTATCAGGAGCGTGGCCGAAAAGCGTGATCGCAACGTTTCCGCTCTCGAGGACACTGTTTTGTCGGCTGCCGCATATTCTGCTTCTGAAGCAGTTGAACTGGGAGTCGCCGACCTTGTTGCACCTGACTACCAATCGCTCTTGAGAGCGCTAGAAGGCCGCACGGTCAGTATCAATGGTGAAGACAGGGTGCTTGAATTGAAGAATGTCGAAACGACAACCCTGGAATTGAGTTTGCTAGAGAGATTGCTGACGTTCATCTCTAATCCTGATATTGCGTTCTTGCTCATCTCACTCGGCGGACTAGGAGTGATCGTTGAACTCTGGAACCCTGGGCTTTGGATTCCAGGCACATCGGGTGCGTTGTTTTTGATATTAGGTTGGGCTGGCGTTGGGCAACTGCCATTCTCTTGGGCAGGAGTAGCGCTAATTTCAGTATCGCTACTCCTTTTCTACCTCGAATCGACTGCGGTTGGCATCGGTTACTTTGGCGTTGCAGGGACGATCAGCCTAATACTCGGTGGTGTATTCCTAGTCGGATTTTTCGGAAATCCCGGCATTCCCGGCGATGCTCCGACGATCAGTAAGTGGCTGCTCGCTGTTGTCGGTGTTGGGATTGGTGGATTGGTGTTGTGGTTTGCTGCTGAGATTCGTAAATCTCGGTTCATTTCTCCATATCAAAGTCCTACAGTTTCGGCGAGTTTGGTAGGAACGACCGGTGTAGTAACCGCAGATATGACGCCTGAAGGCCAGGTGATAGTCAACGGTGAGTACTGGACCGGCGAGCTTGATTTTGACTCTGCTGAACATGCAGCGGTTGGAACAGATGTTGAAGTGGTTTCGGTTGATGGGAATCACCTGCGGGTGAAACCAGTGCGAACCGAAACGGGTGCGAGTGACGTATCGGATAACGACTGAGAAAAACGGAGTGGTATTGTCCATTCCAAATTAGGAGGCTTCGATGGCATTTATCAATTTCGTTCGAGATTACGAGCGAATAGCTCGATTCAGATTGGGAAGATTTGAGGGGATGATGGGGCCGGGGATCGTTTTCGCCCTCCCGATC
>JBDQHW010000023.1:0-40426 GCA_040264655.1 Dehalococcoidia bacterium
CGGTGGAGGAGGGAGTACAACACGATCCGACCACACAGCTCACTTGGATACCGGCCGCCGACACCTGAGGCAATCATGCCCAAGCTTCAACTGGTCGTGAATCCGAGATAATAAGTGGTAACGCTATCGGGGGCAGGTCAGCCACCTCAATACGTGACTAACCCCGATGCGGTGGTCTTCGTCTAACATTTCGAGACGACTTGCGTTCTTCCTCTTTGAACCATTTGAAGAATAACACCGTCATAGTCGCCAAGTACACGAAGTTGCCTGGAATCCACATGAGTAGACCGCCTGTGCGTTGATCTTCCAGAGTCGACCACGTGAAGTGACCTGGTGCGTCGAGGTAGAAGTCGTACAGCACGGTCTTCGTCAAAGTGATGATCGCGGCGAGCAAGGCAGTCGGTGTCACAGCCAGCAGCAAGTAGACGATTCGTCGTGGGTAGTTGAGCTGCGTGCGAATCGGGGGCGGGCCAACTATCGGCCACCAGAAAAGCACAGCTGTGGTGAACATCGTGAAGTGCATAAACAGGTGCACCCATTCGTTTTCCAACGATCCGTTGTACGCCTGTGGAATGTGCCAGCCGTAGAGCGTGCCTATGAACAGCGGTAGAGCGACTTGTGGACGAGTGAGCACGGTAAGCACCCGGACGATCACCCCAGAGCCTGTAAGCGCAGAGCCAGCGCCGATTCGAATTGGTCGAGGCAATGCCCAGATGTACGCCGGCATTGGGCGGGCTATGAGCAGCAACGGAGCCGCAAACATGGCGATAACGATGTGCTGCGCCATATGAGCTGCGAACAGATCGCCAGAGTAGTAATCAAGCGGGCCTGCTAGAGCGATTGCCAGAAGTGCGAAGCCTGCAACGCTCGCTCCGACGTTCGACCAAAATCCGCTATCGGTTTCAGAACGAAGAGCTAGCCGGACGATTCCGATTGTGTACGCGGCAGCAAGGATTAGGAACAGAACTGCGGGCGGAGACGAAAAGTTCCAAGCGGAAATAAATTCGCCGAAACTATCGATGAGGTTGGGTTCAGAACCGCCGTTCATGGCGTCGAGTCATCCGCGTGTTTGGTTGATTGCTTGTTGCAAACTGAACCAAGATTGTACGGGTCGACGTTATGTCAGACCCGGGTGACAGCTGCCTGCTTCTCACGTGCAGGAGAAGAGGCGAGGTTTGCCAGAAGGCGCTCTAGAAGAGTGCTGGCTGGTGTGCGTGCTCGGCTAGGAATAGGACGATCGAGAAGATCAGTATTCCGACGATCATTGAGGATACAAAGATGTAAGTAAACATCCGCTGATCGAATCGAAGATGCATGTAGTACGCAACGACTCCGATGAACTTACCTGCCGAAAGAACTAGCAAGATAGGTATGTACCATCCGCCTAGACCTTCAACATCGAACAGCCACACTTCAATCAGTGTGATCACGGCCAGAATGAATCCCATGAGCCAGTAGAAACCTGGCCCAGCGTGAGATACGCCACCGTGCGTGATTGTGCGCCACATGTTCCCGAACCAAGCGCCACCAATGGGCCCTTCGTGTTCAGGGTTTAATTCATTGCTAGCGGTGTGTGGAAGATTCCACCAACCGTTGCCATCGAATCTTGTAAGTTTCTGCCAGAGATTGGCCATTGTTAGCTCCTGTGCCTATCCCGTGTTATCAGTGAACAATCGTCGGTCCAACCCCTGGAGGCGGACCGTCGGTGGCTGAAATCAAGTAAATGACTGTGAAAATTACGATCCAGACGATGTCGACAAAGTGCCAGTACAAGCCAGCAATTTCTAAGTCGAGAGCATTGTCGGAACGAAGCGCTTTGGTGTGAGAACCGTAAGCGAGGAACGCCATCCAAATAACACCGATGGTTACGTGAGCACCGTGGATACCAGTAAGGATGAAGAACGTTGTTCCAAAGATGTTTGTTCGAGGAGTCAGACCTAAGTGAGCGAATTCTCGGAATTCATAGAACTGGAATCCCATAAATATCGCACCGAGAACAACAACCACCAATATCCAGGCAGTTCCTTTGTTTCTCTGGCCTTCTTTCACATAGTGAAGAGCGAGAACCATAGCCAGCGAACTCATCAACAGCACGAACGTCGATATAGACGTGAGCGGAATGTCGAGAATTTCAGACGGGTACGGCCCGACTAGGCTTTTACCTCGGTAGACGAGGTAGGTTGCGATAAATGCTCCGAAGAACATCACGTCGGAACCGAGGAAAGCCCACATCATGAGCTTTCGGCTGTTCAGCCCGGTAGAAGTATTTTCTACCGGTGCGTGGTGTTCTGTTGCTGCGGCCTGTGTCACGTTCGTTGATTCCTGATTATTTGGAAAGTGGAAATGAACTCAAAAGTTGAAGTTGCTTATTCGGGGTCGTTCACCGGTTCCATCGACCATCCGAGGAGACCCCAGAGGAGGAACGGAACACCGGCACCGATTACGTAGGTGTTTGTTAGGAAACCGACACCGACGAAAGCGACACCAAACGAAAGGATGAACGGGTAGTACGACATGTCAGGGAGGTGGATACCGCCGTGATCGTCGCTGTGGCCGTCTGCACCCCCGGAAACAACCGGAAGAGCCTCTTCAGTTTCGTCATCGAACTGTGCTCCCGAAGGAACAGCGTCGTGTTCATCGTGGTAGTACTCAGAAATGGTTTCTGGGTACTTCTTGAACCAGAAGTCGTCTCGGTACTGAACCTGAGGAATTTCATCGAAGTCGTGCACTGGTGGAGGCGAAGAAGTTGCCCATTCCAGTGTTCGACCATCCCATGGGTCATTCCCAGCCATCACCTTGTTCATCCTCGAGTAGAAGACGTTGATGATGAAGACCAGAATACCGAGTGCAAGTATGAATCCACCGACAGAGGCAGCAAGGTTTGACGCTTCCCATCCCATATTGTCGGCGTATGTGTAGATACGGCGTGGCATGCCGTCCATTCCGAGCCAGTGCATCGGAGCGAACTGCAAGTTGAAACCAATCATCATCAGCGCCCAGTTAGCGATACCGAGCTTCTCGTTGAGGAAGTGTCCGGTGAACTTAGGCCACCAGAAGTAGATTCCAGAGAAGATTCCCAGAAGCGCACCACCTACGAGAACGTAGTGGAAGTGGGCTACTACAAAGTACGTGTCTTGCTGCTGAGCGTCGGTTGGAGGTGAGGCGTGCATCACACCGCTAAGACCACCGATCGTAAACATCGCAATAAACGATATTGAGAACAGCATTGGCGTGTTGAGGCGAATATTTCCGTTCCAGAGCGTGCCGAGCCAGTTGAAGATTTTCACACCGGTTGGAACTGCAATAAGCATCGTCGATATCGAGAACGCAGTGTTAGCTGCAGGTCCGAGTCCAACGGTGAACATGTGGTGGCTCCAAACGAACCAACCCATGAAGGCGATAACCGCACCAGCGAATACTACGAAGGGGTAACCGAATAGCGGCTTTCGAGCGAATGTCGGAAGCACTTCAGAAACGATGCCCATCGCGGGCAGAATCAGAATGTAAACCTCAGGGTGACCGAACAGCCAGAAAATGTGTTGCCACATGACTGGGTCTCCACCACCGAGAGAGTTGAAGAAGTGAGTGCCGTAAACACGGTCAGTCTGAAGCTGAATACCTGCAACAGCCAGAATTGGCATCGCAAGAACGATCAGAACCGAAGTGATCAAAGTCATCCATGTGAAGATCGGGATCTTGAACATGCTCATGCCAGGAGCACGCATGTTCATGATCGTGACAATGAAGTTCAAACCTGCAGCGATGGAAGCCACACCAAGAACGTTCAGTCCAACAACCCAGTAGGTCATACCCATGCCAGGGTTGAAGGTCGTACCTGAGTTAGGGGCGTAACCGAACCAACCACCGTTAGGTGCGTTACCTGTGATCCAGCTTGCGTTGATGATCAGCGACCCAAATAGGAAAATCCAGAAACTGAGTGCGTTCAAACGTGGGAATGCCACGTCTCTGGCACCGATCTGTAACGGTATAAGCCAGTTAAAGAACGCCGCCGATAGCGGCATGATCACCAAGAACACCATCGTGGTGCCGTGCATCGTGAATAGCTGGTTGTACGTTTCGGGGTCAATCAAGTCGTTTTCAGCAGAAGACAACTGTAATCGAATCAGCAGCGCCTCTAGACCACCAACGATGAACCATATGAACGAGACAATCCCGTACATGGTTCCGATGCGCTTGTGATCGACGGTGCCGATCCAGCTCCAAATTCCCGTTTGCGACTTAGGCCGTGGGAATGCTTGTGGAAATTTCAGTGATTTTGTTGTCACTAGGTGTGAGCTCCGCTGCTGAGCGATTTATCGCCCGTACAGGTGGTTTTCCGTTACTTGAGTGTCTCTAGATAGGTGACGAGTGCTTCAATCGAATCGGTACCGAGGTGGCCCCACTCGGGCATCACGGCTGGGAAGCCATCGACAATGTACGACCCAGGATCAGTCAGCGATTCTTTGAGGTACATCGTGGCGTCCATGCCATCAACTCGTGAACCTGCTCGTTCGCCAATACCGGCGAGGCCAGGTCCAACCACTGTGTTGTCACCGGTTGAGTGACAGCTTGCACAGTTGGTCGCGAATAACTCGGCACCATCCACATCTCCACCTGCATCAACGACAGAGCCTGCAGGAGCAGAACCTGGGGTCAACGAAAGCAAGTAAGTGGCAATGTCTGAAACTTCAGCAGGGCTGAGCTTCGCAGTACCGTCGGTAGTGTCATATACGGCAGCATGCTTCTGCATGCGGGTGCCAATCTTGATCGAAGAAGGATCAGTGATCCACTGTTCAAGAGTCGACTGATTCAGATCTTTCAAACCCGCACCAATCGTGGAGTGGGTACCGAAGTGAGTCAGGTTCGGTGCGGAGACGATTCCTGAGTTCTCAATGTCTGAGATCCAACCGTTCCAACGAGCCTGCTGCGATGTGACTTCACGAGCGTATGAGCCCGGAGCAGTCGTGTCGGTGCTGTGGCATGAAGAACAGTTAGCAGCGAATAGATTCTTACCCGATGCTTCAGGTGAACCTGCAACTGGGGCATCAGGTGCGGTGTGCATTCCTGAAACCCAAGCTTGGAAATCTTCTTCTGTGTCGACGATAACTCGGAAGCGCATGTGAGCGTGGGCGATTCCACAGAACTCAGCACATTGACCGTAATACTCACCGACTTCGTCACCGATCATCCACATGTAGTTGTCATTCAACGGAACCATGTCGACCTTACCGGCGATCTTTGGAACCCAGAAACTGTGGATTACGTCTTGAGATTCGAGTTTGAACGCTACTGGGCGGCCAACCGGAATGTGAAGTTCGTTTGAAGTAACAACTTCATGGTCTGGGTATCGGAACTCAAACCACCACTGGTGACCGATTGCCTCAACGTTGAGGACTTCACCCTGATCTGTCGGAACCTGGTTCTGCTGCTCCCAAATCTGCTGAAGAGTTGGAACTGCGATGATGGCGAGAATCAGAACTGGAAGTATTGTCCAAGTGATTTCAAGCTTGTCGTTACCGTGAGTTTGGTAAGGAAGCTTGTCAGAGTCTGACCTGCGACGGAACTTGATTGCAATGAAGATTACTGCGCCTTCAACAAGTACGAAGACGATAGCGGCAATCCAGAAAATGAAATTGAACAGGCTCGCCTGGTCTTCAGCGATAGGCCCGGCGGTACCGAACGTCGACTGATTGTTATCTGGTGTACATGCTGCCAGTAGGGCAATCGCCATCGGAACTAAAAGAAAAAGTGCCGGGCGGAGTGGGAAGGAAAGCTTTGAGACTCGGTGCATCTGGGAGCTGTACGTGCCTGCTGGGAATGGGTTGTTAATATTCTTCACAAAAAAATCACCGGCAACTTAAATCGGTGAAGTAGCTTTAAAAGCTTGGAAAGCGTAACACTCGGCATTTGCCCTCGCAACGGTCAATAAATCCCGAATAAGTCGCCTTTTTCGTTCGCTTCGATTCCCCGACTACGGTGCGTAGCGGTTAGGTTTGTGTTTATGACTAAGAAATTACTTGTTGCGACCCGTAATTCAGGCAAGGTTCGCGAGTTCTCACGGATGCTTTCAGGCATACCTTTTGAAGTGGTTGGACTCGACGATCTGGGCATCGATCTCGAGGTAGAAGAAACCGGCTCAACCTTCGAAGAAAATGCAGTATTAAAGGCACGCGCGTACGCCGAAGCGTCTGGCGAGCTAACACTTGCTGATGATTCAGGTTTGGTTGTCGATGCTCTAAACGGTGAACCCGGCGTTTTGTCGGCGCGCTATGGCGGTGATGGGCTAACCGACGATGATCGTGTGCAGCTAGTTCTCGATAAGATGGTGCATCTGCCAGGCTGGGAGCGAACGGCGCGATTCGTAGCTGTTCTTGCACTGGTCGGCGACGACGTGCCTAACGGAATGGTCACAAGCGAAGGCGTTGTCGAGGGTGCTATCTGTCACGAGCGGTTGGGTAAGAACGGTTTCGGATACGACCCTGTTTTCTGGTTGGTTGGTCACACTAAAACGACTGCCCAGCTATCAGGCGAAGAGAAAGACGCTGTTAGCCACCGTGGTGCTGCGTTGCGTGGACTAACCGAAACTCTGGAATCGCTTGCGTAACAAAGTGGATCGTCATGGGCGAATTATTCGCCTTATGGCGATACTATTGAGAGAGCGGTCTGATTCGTTTCAAATCCGTTACTGTTCGAACAACATCTGAACTTCATGTCACAAAATCCAGAGTTCCCTCTCCTTAAAGGGATTACCGACAAGCTTGATCGTCCTGTTCGCGATCTGCGTATTTCTGTGACCGACCGATGTAACTTCCGCTGCACGTACTGTATGCCTGCCGAAATTTTCGGCGAGAAGTACGAGTTTCTGCCACGACCTCACATCCTCACGTTTGAAGAAATTGAACGTTTAGCAAAGCTTTTTGCTGCGGCTGGCGTATCGAAACTGAGAGTCACTGGTGGCGAGCCACTCGTTCGGGCCAACCTTCCTGAGTTGATCGCTAGCCTTTCGAAAATCGAAGGCATCGACGATATTGCGCTGACCACCAACGGTTACTTGCTTGCCAAGAATGCTCAAGCTCTAAAAGACGCTGGGCTTAACAGACTCACTATTTCGCTTGATTCGATCGACGAAGATATTTTCAAGCAGATGTCAGGTCGTCCGCAGGGACCTGCCAACACTCTAGAAGGAATCAAAGTAGCGACTGAGCTAGGTTTCTCACCGATCAAGATCAACGTTGTTGTTCAGCGGGGCGTAAACGATCACACGTTGGTCGACACCGCCCGATATTTCAAAGGAACCGGTGCGATTGTTCGGTTCATCGAGTTCATGGACGTTGGAACTAAAAACGGATGGGATCTCTCGCAGGTTGTGACTTCTAAGGAAGTCATCGAGATGATCGGCGAAGAATTCCCGCTTGAGCCAATCGACGCTAACTACACAGGCGAAGTCGCCAGCCGATATCGATACGCCGATGGTGAAGGCGAAATCGGCGTTATTTCATCGGTAAGCGAGCCGTTCTGCGGAAATTGCACGAGGGCACGACTCTCAACTGACGGCAAGCTTGTGACCTGCCTGTTTGCATCGGGCGGCACCGATTTGAAGGAGTCGCTCCGCTCAGGAGCAACCGACGACGAACTCGCAGGAATCATTGCTAGAGTCTGGACGGGTCGCTCAGATCGATATTCTGATCTGCGGTCTAAGGACACCGAATTCAATGCAGATGACGCCGATGGCGATAAAGTCGAGATGTACTACATCGGCGGCTGACCAACGCTGCACGGTTCACACCTGAACCCGCTGGAGAAAATTTTGCCAATCTGGCAGTTCATAGTCGTCGTAGTCCACGTGTTCTCAGCGATCATCTGGATCGGTGGAGCGATATTTCTAGCACTTGTAATGGTTCCGGTTGCTCGTGGCATGGAGCCGCCTGCAATGGGTCTGATATTCCTGCGCAAAGCCGCCTTGCGATTCCGTGGAATTGCGTGGGTGCTGCTGACACTACTTGTGGTTTCTGGAGCAGCAGCACTCGAGAGCCGTGGTATCGGTTTCGACCGATTCACTGAAGACGGCTTCTGGTCGACTGAGATTGGCACAGCGCTGCTGGTGAAGATCATTCTGGTAGGGATCTTGCTCGTTATAAGCGGTTACCACGATTTCATTCTCGGACCACGACTCGCCGAAGCCATGCAGCAAATTCCACACGGTGAACAGCCACCGGCTTCATTAATAGGTGCACGTAAGCGGTTAATCATGCTTGCGCGACTCAACTCGCTGATTGCGATTTCGGTAGCAGCACTCGGGCTAATGCTTGTGCGAGGCGTACCAGGATGAACTTGATCGAGCCGGCTAAGCGTGCTTAGAACGTGCCAGCCATTCGTGATCGAGCATAGAGTAGATCTCTAAGTCGAGATATTCGTCGTTCACGAATCCACCGTCTCGCATCGTTCCTTCGTGCTTGAATCCGAGACGTTCGGGGATTCCACGTGAAGGCAAGTTCGAGGTAGCGGCTCGGATGGTGACTCGATGTATACCGACTTCGACGAACAACATCGTGATGATCGCCTCGACTGACCGGGTCATGATTCCCTGACCTTGCAGATCCTTCCGTAGCCAGTACCCGACTTCGGCCACGTTGTCGCGGTTGGGTACGCCGAAGCCCACAGTGCCTGCCAGTTCACCTTCGTACTCAACGACGTAGCCGCTAGACCCGTCGAAGTTGTCTTTCTCCAATCGTCTCGCGGTGTACAAACGTGTGAAATCACCCTTCGTTTTGTACGAGGCAATCCAAGGGAGATACTCACCCAAATAATCTCTTCCTGCGGTAAAAGCGGACCACATCGATTCGAGATCTGATTCGATGTGTTGCCTCAACAGAATGTCGTCATCTACTCGAATTTCGATGGCAGGCAATGCCTGGGTCGGAGGCTTTGGCGGCCAGTTGTCGGCAAATGCTGCGTAGCTCGCCATATCGAGCGCAACTCCGTTTATAACTTCGGATTGCCGACGTATGGACTCACGCCCAATACCGAGTCGTTCGGGAATAGCCGTGCTTGCCATGTTGTTCAGTGACGCTTGAATTTCAACTCTGTTGAGTTTGAGTTCACTGAATCCCCAGTCAATGATGGCTTTTAGAGATTGAGTCATTATCCCTTTGCCTATAAATCCTTCAGCGAGCCAGTACGCAGATAGCGCCCACCGCTCCCTTCTCTCTACGTGGTGAAAGCTGATCGTCCCGGCTAGCTGGCCATTGAATTCGATCAGCCACCAATAACCATCGCCTTGAGCGTTGTTTGCGATGTACTTCGCTTGGGTCTTTCGGCGGTTTTCAACAGTCGACGCTGGTTTTTCGATCTGAATCCAATTTGAAAGTCGGTCGTGGTTATCGGCAACCAAATTCCAATATCGCTCGGCGTCGTCGATTTCCGCGGGCTGCAGGATTATCGAATCGCTTACGGAAAGAATGGGTGGAGCGAGTGCTGCGATTTTGTCGGTGGTCATAGATGAACTGGTACTGACTATGAATTTTGAAGCTTTTCGCGCTGAGTCAGATTGTGGCTGAAGCGATTGTTTGTTTCAATGGGGTGCAATGACCAACAATAATTACAACATTGTCTATGCCTTCTCTGATGGGTCGGCGATCGGAAACCCTGGCCCTGGCGGATACGGAACCGTACTCAAATACGGCGACAACGTAAAAGAGTTCAGCCAGGGATTCAAGCACACCACCAACAATCGTATGGAGCTACTTGGAGCGATCACCGCCCTCGATGCTTTGAAGGGTCGCCAGCGGGTTGTCCTTACCACCGATTCTCAATACGTGATCAACGGAATTGAGAAGGGCTGGGCGAAAAAGTGGCAAGCAAACGGTTGGATGCGCAATAAAAAAGAACGCGCCCTTAACCCAGATATGTGGCAGAGACTTCTCGATGCTTGCGCTAGGCATGAGGTAAGGTTCGAATGGATTCGCGGTCACACGGGTCACGCCGAGAACGAACGTTGTGACACGCTTGCCAACGATGCAGCTCGCGGTCCTAGCTCTGGTCAGATTGTTGACGAAGAGTTCATGAAGACAAACGGATAGCTACAAAAAATGTCGGAATCAACTGAATCTTCAGGCGGCCTGAGTCACATCGATTCATCGGGTAAGGCTCGGATGGTCGACGTCGGTGACAAAGATGTAACCGATCGTGTCGCAACTGCTGGCTGTGAGATTCACATGGAGCAAGCAACGCTCGATCTGATCCGTTCAGGAGGATTCGATAAAGGGGATGTTCTTGGCGTCGCTCGAATCGCGGGCGTGATGGCGGGTAAGAAGACTTCTGATCTCATTCCGCTTTGCCATCCGCTTGCTTTAAACCAGATCACCATCGATTTTGGTGACCTTGATTCCGGAACAGGTTTAACCGTTACAAGCACAGCGCGGACTTCTGGAAAAACAGGTGTCGAGATGGAAGCGCTCACGGCTGCGAGCCTAGCTGCGCTTACCGTCTACGACATGTGTAAAGCGGTTGACCGTTCGATGCGGATTACCGACCTTCGGCTTCTGAGTAAATCAGGCGGCAAAAGCGGCGATTACGTCGCGAACGAATAATTACATGGTTTAGTGAGCCATGATTTCGTTGACCGACCTAAGTGCCGTGGCTACCATAAATGATTGTGGTTGGTGATTTCGGTCACTGAACACATCGAATGGCATGGCGATGTAGCTCAGCCGGTTAGAGCGCGCGCTTCATAAGCGTGAGGTCGTAGGTTCAAGTCCCACCATCGCTACCATTCACTTAGCCGTTCTTCCTGAGATTGGCGAGTACAGTTGGTTCGTCGGGCGATTAGCTCAGTTGGTTAGAGCACCTGCCTTACAAGCAGGGGGTCGTAGGTTCGAATCCTACATCGCCCACCACATAAGCCTAGAAATGGCTTGTGGTTCGTGCCGGGGTGGCGAAATGGCAGACGCGCTACGTTCAGGACGTAGTGCCCGTAAGGGCGTGCGAGTTCGACTCTCGCCCTCGGCACCATATTTGTGTTTATTGAAGTAAAATTCAGTACGTGGATTCGTCCACATTCGTGCGCTTGTAGCTCAGCTGGATAGAGCGCAGCCCTGCGAAGGCTGAGGTCGTGGGTTCGAATCCCGCCAAGCGCGCCATATTCTCTCTAGGCGCTCCGTATTTTGCGGGGCGCTATTGCTGCCGGTGGCCGTGCCACTTGAAGCATCCCTAGGCAATATGACTGATCGTTTAGAGCGCTCGCCGTGTAGAATCGGCGCTCACGATAAACAGTGGTCATATTTCGACAATTGAAAACTGGTTATGACGAACCCTCAAAAGGGTATTTGAAACCGCATCGGTGTTACTCACGTAGCTAAGTGCGGGCAGATGGTTCATTTCCGGCATGTTTGGGCGATTAGCTCAGTTGGTTAGAGCACCTGCCTTACAAGCAGGGGGTCGGAGGTTCGAGTCCTCCATCGCCCACCAAACTTTTTCAATAGTTCGAATACTCGGCCCATTTCTAAAACCACTTCTGGTGGGGCTGGTCGGACCTTCTCGTAAGGTCAAGTACGGCAAACAGGGGAGATGTCAGTGACTACTACGGCTGATTCAAAAACGCTTGCCAATTCGCTGATAGAAAACGTCAGCAAAGTAATCGTCGGTAAAAGCGATACCGTAGAGCTTGTTCTCGTTGCTCTAATCAGTAACGGGCACGTTCTTATCGAAGATGTGCCAGGTGTTGGTAAAACAATGCTGGTTCGATCTCTCGCCATTTCAACTGGGTGTGACTACCGCAGAATGCAGTTCACTCCGGACCTTTTGCCGAGTGACGTAACGGGTGCTTCTGTGTTCAACCAGAAGACAGGCAACTTCGAGTTCCGCCCCGGTCCTATCATGGCTCAGATCGTTCTTGCTGACGAAATCAACCGTGCCACTCCAAAAACGCAATCTGCACTACTAGAAGCCATGGGTGAGCAGCAGGTAACTGTTGAGGGTACGACCCGCGAGCTGCCAAATCCGTTCATGGTTTTGGCTACTCAGAACCCGATCGAGTACGAAGGAACGTTCCCGCTTCCTGAGGCACAGCTCGACAGATTCTTCATGCGAATTTCGATCGGCTACCCCGATATCGAGCAAGAGGTCGCCGTGATGGATCGCCGTGAGCACACGGACCCGATCAACGAAATCACATCAGTGTGTACACCCGACGATATTACGAAGCTTCAGCAACAGGCTGATGACGTTTACATAGATGATCTTGTGAAGAAGTACATCGTTGAGCTTGCTAACGCTACCCGTATTCATCCTGAGGCGGCACTTGGGGTTTCTCCCCGAGCATCGATCAATCTGATGAAGGGTGGCAAGGCTTATGCATTGCTGCAGGAACGTGATTACGTTGTTCCTGACGACATCAAGGCGATTGCGACTGCCACTCTGGCTCACCGTGTTCTTCTCACGCCTTCAGCTCGAATGCGTGAAGTGACACAGGAAACCGTTATCGCCGACGTGCTGAACCAAGTTTCAGTACCTGGTGCCAGCGTTCGTCGATCTTAGTTTCAGCCACGAGTATCTCTAACTCCGATATTTCTTTTAGTGGAGTATCGAGAGTGGTGAGTCGGAACATATGCTCCGTTCTTCCAGTTCAACAAATAGTGCGAGCGCTTCGCCTCAGAATCCCGAAAGCGGGAGTCGGCGAAAAACCGCGGGACAACGACTAAAGCGAAACCCGATTCTGTACGGAATCATCGTGGTCATGATTGTTGAGTTCCTAACGGGAATGGCTACCGGCTTTGATCTTTCGGTCAGGCTCTACATGGCGTTAGGGATTCTGTTAATCGCAGGGTGGCTCTGGGCGAGAAGCAGCTCAGAGCGAATGACAGCCAGCGTGGATCGTCCAAAAGGTCCTTACACCGTCGGCGATTCGATCTCTGAAACTGTGATTATTCGAAATAGCGGTGGAACTCCGAAGGCATGGATTGAAGTTGAGGATCGGACTGATCTTCCGGGCGTGGCGTTCAAGCAGGTTGCAAGCCTCGGAATAATGGTTGCGTTCGACCGACTCGAGATGTCGGGACACGTGACTCGCCGAGGTGAATACACCGTTGGACCTCTCGTCGCACGTACTGCCGACCCATTCAGCATGTTCCCTCAAGAAGTCGTTTTCGGCGGGCAAGAAACGGTTCTGGTCTATCCGAAAATTGTTGATATTCCTGATTTTGCTTCTCCTTCGATTCATCTAGTTGGCGACAACTCACGCCGGCAGCGCGCACGGGTATTGAGCACCGACGTAGCTTCGGTTCGTGAATATGAAGCAGGCGATTCTCTTGGAAGAATTCACTGGCTTTCAACGGCTCGAACCGGTGAGCTGATGGTCAAGCAGTTCGATCAAGGATCATCTAGTGATATGTGGGTGCTGTTCGACCAGCACGTCGATTCCGTAGCCGCTATCGGAGACGAATCAACCGATGAAATCGGCGCTACCGTCGCCGCTTCCGTAATCGATCGATACAACCGTGGATTTCTTCCAGTTGGATATGCTTCGCACGGCAGTCAGTCGCTCATCGCTGTGCCGGAGCGGTCGGCATATCAGCGTGAGCAGATCATGCGTCACATCGCAGCGAGCAAACCTGTCGGTGAGGTCACAATTCTTGAAACGTTGTCCGAGTTAGAACGTGATTTGGGGCAGAATACTTCGCTAGTCGTTATTACATCTGCTGGCGACGGGGCTTGGGTCGAGGCACTTGGCGGACTGGCAAGACGTGGTGTCCGAGTAAGCACTGTGCTGATTAACCGTGCTTCGTATGGTGGTGAGTCTAATCAAGAGGCGCTTGATCATCTGACTGCAACCGGTGTCTCGACATACCCACTGTCACGTGGAGATTCGATAGCGAATGCACTGATTAGCCCTCTAGGTGGCGATCAGGAAGGACTCCGTCAGGCTTCTTATCGAACTCATGCGGATGCGCAGGAGCCGACCCAGGACATTGAATCGTCTGAGCCGGAGGTGGTGGAAGAGCTATGAGCACCGCCACAGATTTCCTCAAGAGCATTCCAGGTCCACCTTCGGCCGAAGAAGCTGGCGAATCACGAAGTCGGTTCGGCGCCTTCATTGAAATATTTGCCAACTTCGCGCCAGTTCAAGATTGGATCAGCTTCACTCTGCTGATATGGATGATGGCGAACGTCGGTTGGTCAGTTCAGCTGGCTGGCTGGGGTGATCTTCCTTCAGTAATTCCGACCCTACTGCTCGGAACCATGGCGGCGTTCGTAGTATCCAAGCTAAATTTCAACTGGTACCTCGTACTGATCTACGCAGTAGGTCTCGGGTTTTTCGTCGTGTTGTGGCAAGGAACTGGTCAAGCCGCTGGTGCTGATCCGATTGCCAAAGCTGTAGATGGTTTTAGTAGATTCTCGACTTGGATTAGTACAGCCCAAGCAGGTGGAATCAGTACCGACACCGTTCCGTTCGCAATGATGTTCATGACGGCGTCGTGGATCGTTGGATACGGCGTTACAGCATTGACGTTCCGTTTCCGTTCACCGTGGCTGCCGACTGTCCTACTGTCGTTAGTGATTCTTACGAACCTCAGCTACCGTCACGGCGAACATGAGCACACGTTCTTCTTGTTCCTCGTCGGCGGAATCGTGTTGTTTGCTCACCTGACTACCGTCAAACGAATCGAAAGATGGAAGTCGCAGGGAATCGCCTATTCGCGTCATCTGGCGTGGGCGACTGTGCAAGACGGTCTCCTTTTTGCGCTACCAATCGTTTTGCTGAGCGCGCTACTTCCTATTTGGGAGCCACGATCTGAGCAGGTCCATGATACATGGGACATTTTCCGTGCTCCGTTCTATGCGCTCCAAGAACCAGCCAACCGATTGCTCGCTGGAGTAGATGGCCCGGGTAGCAGCGCCTTGTTCGCTTCTCCCGCACAAACGATGGCTTTTGGCGGTTCACTCGAACTGACAGATGAGCCATTGATGTGGGTTCGCTCGAAATACGTTCTGCCGTACGCAGGACGTGTGTATCAAGAGTATTCATCTGAAGGCTGGCTCACGGATTCCAATACTAGAGTCGAAGCTGCTCCTCGTACCGCACTTAATCTCGCTCCGACTGAGCTAGAGCGTGAGAGAGTCGCACTTGTTTACGTTCCGCTTGTCGATACGACAACTGTCGTTCCTTCAGGAGCCGTGTTCTCAGTCGACAGAAAATCTACCGTCCAACTGCTAAATCCCTTGCAATGGAACGTGCCCCTCACTGGTTCGGTAGCTCCGATAAGCAATCTGCCAGCCGACCTCAGGGATCTCACATTTGCTGTTCGATTCGCTTTGAACGACCTGATACCAATTGGTTCGTTCCAACCGACCCAGTTAAGAAACCAAAACCTTGCTCCACCAGAACTTGTTCAGGAAGTTCTGGCTGGGTTGAAAACTGCCGACGATACAGGTGAAGAGCAGGTCATCACTCGAGCGGTAATTGACGAAGATGGAGTTGAGCAGACTTTCGAGACCGTGCTGGTTCCGCTGAGCACTGGCGACAGAGCTATGAAATGGGATCAGATAGACATAACCCTCGATGTAAACAACGATGGCGATATCGTGCGTCGAATGGAAATTGAGCGTGATTCACCGATCGAGCAGGTCGGTGTTCAATTGACCGATCAGATTTCCAAAGACGACACGTTCTCGATTCAAACTTTCGTATCGTTAGCGACCGACGCGCAGCTAAACGAAGCTGGTTCCGACTACCCGCTGTGGGTAACCGATCGATACTTACAGCTGCCTGGTTCGTTGCCTGAACCGGTAAGACTGTTGGCTTCACAGATCGTTCGAGACGCAGGGGCAATCACACCATTTGAAAAGGCTGAAGCTGTAAAAGCGTTTTTGAGAGATCAGGAATATTCACTTGAAATTGCTGGTCCCGAGTTTGGAGTGGACGGTCTCTTTTATTTCTTGTTCCAAACCCAAGAAGAGCCATGCTCGAGTGTTTTTCCCGAGTGCGATATATCGAAGATCAAGGGCTACTCGCAGTACTTCGGGTCGTCGGCGGCAGTCTTGCTTCGAGCTGTGGGAGTTCCCGCTAGGTTCGTAGCCGGTTGGGCTTCAGGTGAGTACGTTCCAGACACCGGTCTGTTCTTGATTCGTGACAAGGACAGGCACGGATGGACGCAGGTCTACTTCCCTGAGTATGGATGGGTCGATTACGAAGTCACTCCTGGTCAACCTGCCATCGACCGTGGTTTGCTGGCGCCTTCGTTGACCGGTGGGGACCCGTTCGGTCCAGGAGCCGTCAGCTCGATTGAAGAAGACCCAAACTTCCTTCTTGATATTGCTGATCTTGAGCGTCTGGCACGTGAAGCTCGAGAGTCCGAAGGGCAATTCCCGATCCCTGATGATGAAGCAACTGCCGATCAGTCTGAAATTACATGGCGTCCATTCGCATGGGTAGGTGGAGTCGTGGGAGTTATAGCTGTGCTTATGCTTCTATGGCGGTTCAGTCTCAGAGGCATGGACGCCCCTACTCGAGCTTACGCACGAATGAACCGTGTCGCTTCTGTACTGGGTATGAAGCGTAATTCAAACGAGACGGCTATCGAATTTGCTGCAGGACTGGGTCAGCGGACTGTCGCTGCGAACGAGTACGCAATGTTCATTGCTGTGGAATTCCAGCGGCATGTATACGCCGGTGCTGCCTCTGGCAAAGACGAAGATGACGCTCGGTCGAAAGAATTAGACCGAGCGTGGCGAAAAGTTGCCCGCGCTCTCGTCGCTCACCGGATTCGCCAAATCGGCAGGTTCGGTCCCGAGCTAGGTGAAGGTCGAGGCGTGTAGGGTGGCGAAATCAGTGGTTACTGAGCAACTGACCTATGACGTGTTCGACACTGATATGGGTTGGGTAGCGATCGTCGGTACTGAGCTCGGAATAGTACGAGCGAGCCATCCGCAATCTTCTCCTGAACTTGCGTTGGATCACGTTCAACCTGAAATCCATCGAGCGGTCCACTCCCCTGAATATCATGGCGACGCGAGAGCATTGATTGCTGCGTACTGTGCCGGGCAGCCGATCGATCTTGCGGATGTTCCTATCGATACCCGAGATTCCTCTCCATTTTTCAGGAAGGCTTGGGACGCTTGCCGAACTATCCCGTCGGGCGAAACCAGAAGCTATGCCTGGCTAGCTGAACAGGCTGGCAATGTTCGCGCTGCTCGTGGTGCCGGACAGGCGATGGCTCGTAACAAGCTTTCGATGTTGGTTCCGTGCCACCGAGTTATTAGCGCAAGTGGTGCATTAGGAGGCTTCGGCGGCGAGGGTTTACCGCTGAAAAAACGATTGCTAGATATGGAAACCAACCGCTAATTCTCGGAACCTGCCTCTTCATCTGACTCGGGTTGGTCAGACTGTGGTGGTTCTTCGTCGCCTGAGACGTAGGCTTCGAGTACCGATTTGGCAGCTTCGACCTCGGACTCTCGCACCATTAGTCGAACCGGGAATACTGAAACTCCCATGAATCCGACTGCATCACCGGGTTGTAATCTGCAATCGATGCCAGCCGCTCGGATGAGTCCGCACCAAGACTCACCAATTAGCTGGTCTGGTGCGGTGGTTATGACTTCCCAGTTCACGAACTCGCTCCGGTTTGTATGTGGTGTGTTGGTCGGAGCGGTTGGTAGCGGCTACAACTAAACGACTGCTGAGCGAACTGAACCAGTGCCAAGAAGTTCGTGCAGGCGGTTCGTCAATTGCTTACCAGACTGAACCTTGAACGGCATTTCAAGCCTGACAATCTTCTCGCCAGTTTCGATCTCAACCATGGCTGGGTCTGAACCTGAGAACTCCACGAACAACCTCATGATGTCTTCAAGTCTGTATCGGTCAACTGCGGCATCGCCGGTCTCTTTAACACGAACTAATACAGGGCCACCGCTCGTCGTTTCGTCGGCATGATCAATATCGGTCGGAGTGGCTGATTCGATTGTCAGTGGAGTTTCCTCGATGGTTGGCTCAATTATTTCTTGAACCTGTTTTTCGTATTTAGGTATTGGAGCTTCGGCGACTTTCGGAGTGCCCGGAACTGCTGGTCGTTGTGGCTGAACTTGTTGTACCGGATCGTTTAGAACAGGGCGTGGCTCACTAGCCTCGTTGAACCCTGCTCGAACGACTGGTGCTGGTTCGTTCTTGGTTGCCTCAGCCTCAGATTCGGTCTGACCTTCGGCTTTGAGTTGGTACTGGTTGGCAGTTTCAACAGAGAGGGATGCTTTTCCAAATCGCTCCCGAACCTCGCCTGAGACGGAAACAAAGTTACCGTTCTCCCACAA
Organism: Dehalococcoidia bacterium; assembly: GCA_040264655.1. Lineage (GTDB taxonomy): Bacteria > Chloroflexota > Dehalococcoidia > Lucifugimonadales > Lucifugimonadaceae > Lucifugimonas. Next base: position 18,298 of record JBDQHW010000023.1, read on the forward strand.
GTTTGGGTTTTGTTCGAGAATGTTTGGCCAAACAACCATTTCGATGTCGCCATCGAGTAGCGTCAGGTTTAGCGATAAGAACTTGTCACCACGCTTTGTCGTGAGTTCTCTAACTCCATTGACCTGACCGAGCGCTGCCTTCTTTTGGCCTGACATATCTGGCGTGATATCTGCAGCGAAAACAACGATGTTGTCGGGCTGTTGTCGCATTTCACGAGTGAACGGACTCTGAGTCAGCTCAACTCCGAGTAAGTCTCGTTCCCAGATGACACGTTCTTGGTCTGTAGTGTCGTCGGAGCCTACAAGCTCAATCTCAACCATCGGGGCTGGGACTGATTCGCCGAGCATGTCGAACATTGAAGTTTGACCCGACTCACGTAGTTTCGTTTGTCGTTGGATGGCAGAAATAATTCTGTCGACCGATTCGAGCAGACTTCCTCGTCCACCAAACTCGTCAAATCCACCGACCCGAATTAGGCTTTCGAGCGTGCGGCGGTTGAGTGATTTGGAGTCGACTCTTCGACAAATATCTTCGATGTCTTTGAACTGACCAGCAGCTTCACGCACTTCGACAATGGGGTCGATTGCTCCGGCACCAACGTTCTTGACCGCCGCCATACCGAATCGAATTGCGTCATTGCCGTCGGAATCACGCTCGATCGTGAAACCAGAGCGAGAGTAGTTGATGCTTGGCGGCTTGATACCGATGTGCAAGCGAGTTGCTTCACGAATCGCCATTCCGACCTTCTCTGGATTTCCAGATGCAGAGTCGAGAACCGCTGCTATGTATTCGGTCGGGTAGTTCGCCTTGAAATATGCAGTCCAGTAAGCAATGTATGCGTACGAAACGGCGTGAGCCTTGTTGAAGCCATATCCGGCGAACGGCTCCATTAGTTTGAAGACAGTATCGGCTTGCTCTTCGGTGTAGCCCTTTTCGAGCGCACCCTTAGTGAACTTCGCCTTTTCGGCCGCCATGACCGAAGCCTTCTTCTTACCCATCGCCTTACGCAAAATGTCAGCTTCACCGAGCGTGTAACCACCGAACGCCTGGGCGATCAGCATCACTTGATCCTGATAAACGAGGACGCCGTAGGTTGGCTCGAGAAGTTCACGAAGATCTTCGTGTGGGTACGAAATTTCAGCTCGACCGTGTTTCGCATCGATGAACGTGCCAATGTGTTCCATCGGACCTGGGCGGTACAGAGCGATCATCGCGGCTAAGTCATTAATCGTAGTCGGCTTGAGAAGTTTGATGTTCTTGCGCATACCCTCAGACTCAAGCTGGAATACGCCGAACGTGTCGCCTTCTCCAAGGACTTCAAATGCCTTAGCATCGTCAATAGGGACGTCGTAAACGCCCATGTGTTCGCCGGTAGTCTCTGCGATCAGTTTTACGCACTGGTCGAGAATAGAGAGGTTGGCGAGGCCTAAGAAATCCATCTTGAGCAGTCCAACATCAGCAACCGGGTTCATCGAGTACTGGGTTACAGGGCTGGAATCTTCATCGCCGCTCTTTGGTCGTTGTAGAGGAACGTAGTCCGTTAGAGGCTCTTCGGCGATAACAACCGCCGCTGCGTGAGTACCAGAGCTACGAACCGATCCTTCAAGACGCTGTGCCATTTCAATGAGGTCACGGGCATCTTTGTTGCGGCTTATTTCAGTGCGCAATTCTGGAGATTCGGCGATTGCGTCTTTCAACTTAATGTTGAGAGTTAGCGGGACCATCTTTGCGAGCTTGTCGCTGAGGTCGAGCGGTAGCGCCAATGCACGTGCCGTGTCTCGAATAGCAGCCTTTGCACCGAGCGTTCCGAAAGTGACGATCTGCGCAACGTGGTCACTGCCGTAGTGGTCGACACAGTATTTGATCACTTCTGCACGACGATCGTCGGCGAAGTCCATATCGATATCAGGCATCTCCCGACGCTCGATGTTGAGGAATCGCTCGAAGAATAGATCAGCAGCAACTGGATCAATTTGCGTGACTTCAAGGCAGTACAGAACAAGACTTGCAGCGGCAGATCCACGAACAGCAGAAAGAATGCCTCGCTGGTTCACGAAGTTGAAGATGTCCCAACAAACGAGGAAGTAGTCGGAGAACCGAGTCTCTTCAATAATTCCGAGTTCGTATTCAAGACGTTCAAGAACCTCTTCGCTCGGGTTATCGAACCGCTTCTTCAGTCCTGCGTAGCAAAGTTCCTTGAGGTATTCCATCGAAGGTTTGGCATTCGGGGTCTGGTAACGAGGGACCAGCGTTTGGCCAAACTCAAGATCAAGCTCACACGATTCTGCGATTTTGACCGTATTCGCCAGAGCCTCTGGCAGGTGCGACCACTCGGCGTTCATCTCTTCAGCACTTCGCAGGTAGTAGGAAGTGTCTTCCATGTGTAGACGTTTCGGGTCTTTCACATTTGAGTTAGTCTGAATGCAAGTGAGAATATCTTGTGCTTCAGAGTCTTCACGCCTGACGTAGTGAGAGTCGTTCGTCACAACCATCGGCAATCCCGTTTGGTTGCTAAGTTCGATGATGGCTTGGTTGATCTCAGCCTGCTCGGGCACGTGCTCGTGTATCATCATTTCGAGGTAGTAACGGTCTTGGAACGTGTTGCCGTACCACTCGAGAGTCTCTTTGGCGGAGTCCATATCGCCATTTTTGATGTACCGAGCCAGTTGACCCGATGGACAACCAGATAAAACGATCAGCCCCTCAGAGTACTTCTCGAGTATTTCTCGATCCATTCGAGGACGGTAGTAGAAACCTTCAAGGTGCGAAGCCGTGACTAGCTTCATGAGGTTCTGATAGCCGACACGGTTCTGTGCCAGCAAAGTCATGTGAAAAGGAAACCGCTTTTGTGGGTTCTTCTCGTCACGTGGCCCGTCGGCTACGTAACCCTCGACTCCGATAATCGGCTTGATGCCTGCACTCTTCGCCGACTGGTAGATGTCGATGGCGCCGTGGAGATTACCGTGGTCGGTTAGCGCAATCGCAGGTTGCCCGAGTTCCACCGCTCGGTTCACCATATCGTCTAACCTACTGAACCCATCGAGCAACGAGTACTCGGAGTGGTTGTGGAGGTGGACGAACTGATCGGTCACAGGCAGATATTTCTCAGGAAAATGAGGCGGAAAAGTGCGGTCATGGGAGCATAGCGTCCCACCAAGAATGAGTCGACCCCGTAAAGCTTTTTACCGATCTAATTTACGCTATTTATTTTGAATCTCTTACCCGGGTGTCATCGTAATAATCCGAGAACACTCGATACAGAAAATGGAACATATTGCCTGTTCCAATCGTTATGTATTGGACGGGGCAATCGACTGGTGAGTGATAGAGTCGAATCAGGTCGATTTGCACTACCAGCAATCAGGTAATGACTTTGGTACATCGGTAGGCAACCGCGGGAGACTGTTTTGACTTCGAAAAGCATTGGTGGCGGACAGAAAATACTCGTTGTCGACGACGAGCACATGTCCGACCTTATGCGTTCAGTGTTGCGTCGCTTGGAGACAGATGGCTTCAAGCCGATTGTTGTCGCACCTGAAGGTCCACATGTGACCGGCGATGACTACGAGGCGCAGACTTTGTTCGCGATGGAAACTGAGCGCCCTTCCGCTGTACTGCTAGACGTCCGATTCGGTGAATACGATTCCGACCGATTCAAAGGATTGTCGATCTTGAAGAAGATCGTTGACCGCGATGGCAGCATGCCGGTGCTCATGTTTACTCAGTACACGCAGGGTCCATACCGAGACACTGCAGTGAATGCGAGTTTGAGCGTGAGCGCGTCGGTTGATTTCATCGATAAGCTCGCGAGCCCTGAAGAAGTTGTTCTTCGATTGCGCCGGCTTATAGGCAGTGCCCCAGAGACGATAAAAATCGGATCACTATTTGAGTTGGATTCCGATAACGCCGCCGTTTACGCCATCGATGGCGGCAGGCGGGAGTTAATTCGTGAGATTCAAGGAATGAAGCTCGAAATTCTGAACGAACTTGCTTCGGCGATGTTCCGATCAGAGGGCGAACTTGTGCCATTCTCACGTCTTGAACGATTCTCAGACGGTGAAGATTCAAGAGCATCGTTGCGAGTTCGAATCCGAGAGCTTAAAGTTTCGCTTGGTCGAGCTGTATCTCGGGAGTTCGGTGCAAACGAACTGATTATCAACGTGCGAAATCGCGGATATCGATTGGTTAGCCCCACGGATTAGTCTCAGCACAGGCTGTATTCGTGGAATTTAGGGTCTGGACTGTTTGAACGGGCGCACATTCAAAATATTGAAGATTGCAGGATTCGCAGTAACCGCAATTGGTCTTCTGTTCATTTTGCTTTCTCCGATTATTGGTGAATCGATGTCGTCAGGAACTCTCTGGTACATCGAACCAATCGCCTATGTGGGCGCCGGAATATTTATCTTGGGAGCGTTGATCACGTTTGCGGTGATTCAGTTCCTTCCAAGTCGCCTTTCAGATGCTGTCGACGACCGAACGTGGAGTCAGGTGACGCAGGATTACTTCGACACGTTTGCGCACGACATGGGACGTCCACTTCGCAGAATTCTTGGCAAGCAACGCGAAGCCCGTGCCCTCCTGAACGAAACTGGTGAAGTGACTCAGCACATGGTTGCTGAGTTGCTCGACGAAATCGAAAACCAGGCTCCAAACTTCAGACTGATGATCGAGAACGTGCGGGTGCTTGTTGATCTCGAAGATGATTCAGCGGCTCCCGCGGTTGAACCAGTAGACGCGGCGGCGATTGTTCGTAACGTGTCGGACAGATACACGCCTATCGCTCGTGAGCGCGGTTTAGAACTTGTTTGGTGGTGCGAGCCAAGTGAGTTCGGACTCGTATATGGAGACGGATCGGCACTCGATCACGTAATTACCAACCTCGTCGACAACGCCGCCAAATTTGCTGAAGGTCATATTGAAATCAGGCTTACACGCACTGATTCGTCGTTCCTCGTACGTGTTTGGGACGACGGTAGCGGTATATCCGAATCGCACCTTGCTCACGTGTTCGATCGAGGTTGGACCCCAGAGCTTTCTGCACGAAGTGAGAAGCAAAGTTCAGGTCTGGGTCTGTTCATTGCAAACTCATTGTCAGAACGGTGCGGCGGTGAGTTGCTTGTTGAGTCTCAGCAAGCGAACGGCGTAACCACTGAACACTCCACAACGTTCACACTGTCGCTACCGCTAGACAATCGCCCGATTGCGTCCGAATGATGGCGCCTATTGCGAGATTCCGACCGGTCAGTGGTGCGCGGGTAGTTAATCCCGCCTTGCTGATCATTGGATTGATACTAATCGCAGCCACTGGGTGTGTTGAATCGCGAGCTAGGTATACGCCAGTTCCTTCAACACCGACACCGACCGCGCAACCTGAACCAACTGCGACGCCGACGCCGGTGCCGCCAACGCCTACTCCAGAACCGACCGCTACGCCAGTTCCGCCTACGCCTACTCCAGAACCGACCGCCGTACCGACCGCAACCGTTGATCCCTCTATCGCTACCGGGACTTTCAACGTCACGTTGGAGTTCGACGGTGTTGATGAAGACAACATCGTTCGTAGCGAGACTGTATTGCTACGAGGTGTTACCTCGGCTGATGCGGTTGTGAGCGTGAATGATGTGATTGTTGAAGTTCAATCAGATGGCACGTTTGAACTTACATTGTTGTTGGATGAAGGTCCTAACTTTGTCGACGTAGTGGCGAGTAATTTGGACGGTAGCACGTTCAGTTCGTCACTAGCTGTTATTTCAGACCCACCAGCGGAGGAAACGGCATGATCAAATCATTCTTGAACTTCCTTGTCACTGCCGTGAAGAAAACTAGAAGTAACACAGGCGTAACTACGTCGGGGTCAGAATTTAACAGTTGGGTGCAGGCCCCGACACCTCGAACTAACTACAGCATGTTTACGTATTCTGAAAACCTATTCGCACGAATTATCCGCCCGCAGATGGCGCTGATTCTGGCGGTTACCTTAGTGCTGGTCGCCTTTGGCAATAGCTCCGCAAGTGCCGATGTACAGTCGGCGGACGCGAAGATCGAAGCTGTATTTGGCACTGCGGTTGAAGTGCGACCTCCAAGTGCGATTGTTGTTGCTTCCAACTCAGGTCTGGTCACGCTGAACTTTGATGATAGTTCCGATCTTAGAATCGGTTCCAACAAAGCTGAGGTCGAACAAGTCTCTGAAGGCGATCGAGTTGTATCAACGGCCTCACGTAACTCGGATGACGAGCTTATAGCCGTTCGAACCCTCGTACGGGTGGCGAATACTCAACCGATTACAAAACACGTCGTTGGTGTGGTTCGTGAAGCATCCGACGACCAGCTTTCCATCCAGACCCGCATCAGTGGTGTTGTCGATGTATTGATTCCCGCCGGTCTCGATGTTCCATCGATTGGTGATGGCATCACCATGGTGGCTCGTTTGGATCGATCAAGCGGAATCTTAACCGCGGTTGGATTCGAACTCACTAGCACGACGGTCGAAAGAATTCAGGACGCTCAGGATAGTGCCGCCGACAAAGCTGAATCGGATCGATTAGCCCAGATTGCAATTGATGCACGAAGCAAACATTTGTCGTCTCTAGATGACGCAGCACGTGCAATTCGCCGTGTGATCGAATCAGGACGAACCGATCCGGAGGTTCTCGAGCAAGCGCGAGCACAGTTCGAAGAAATCCAGCGTAGGTTCGAAGAGTTACAGGGTATTTACGAATCCACAGCTCGCACACGTGGTGAAGAGCAGCCGCGTCTGCAAGTCGATGGCGCAATAGTTGATGAGATCGGTTTAGCGTCGTTCACAATAGTTCCGAACGGTGAACAAGACGACGATCTGTACTCAGTCACGTTCCAATACGATCCAGTAACCACGCCGGTTGATCTGCCGAAAGATCTTTTGCGTTCGATATCTTCACGAGCAGAAAACCCTCAGATCCTCGGTGATGTCCGACATCTGATAGAACTTGGCAGCGAGCTCAATGTGAAGTACTCGATCGAGGGTGATGTACGTACTGCCTTGTCGATTACCGTGCGACAGCCTCGATTGGTAGAAGAGCTTGAAGCCGTTCTAGAGCACGAATCTCAACGGGCGTACACCGGAATTATTCATCTGGTCGAACCTGATGAGACTTTGGCAGATGCCCTCGGTGTAGTTATTGCTGTGAACGAGAAACAGGGCACTCGAGTCGCAGCCAAAGTGACCGAAGAAACTGAGATAACGGTTGATGGACGATCTGCAGTTATCTGGGCTTTGGCATCTGGTCAGGCAGTAGATATCCAGTTTGAATCTTCCGATCCCGACTCTATATCGCACATCACCGGAACTGACATCACGCTCAGGGCTCTTGCGATTCGCGCTCGTTCCTCTGCGCCTTCCAATGAGGACCATATCTCAGGAATTGTCGAGTCGATCGAGCCTGATGTTCCATCGATAACGATTCGACCAACAGACGGCGCGTTGGTTCAACTCACCGTTGGTGACGATGCATCTATCGTAAGAAACGGTCAACAGGCGACGCTGGACGATGTGAAAGTAGGAGATTTGGTCGTTGACGCAACACGACCTAGATCAACTTCGACGGAGTTGACCAGTCTGGTTGTTGTAGCTCGAAAGAACGTTAAGTTCTCGGGCACTGTAACGGGGATCGGCCAGGAGCCATCTCGCTTGCAAGTAACCGGAGAGAACGGTCAGACTCTCAACGTGTTGGTCACAGACGACACCTGGGTGCTTGTAGACGAGCGTCGAGTCCGATTTGCCGCCATCGATACCGGAATGAACATTGTGAGCGGTGTGTACGCAGTGGCAGGTCGTAACGGGGCGATCTACAACGTAGCCACGGTAATCTCGATTGAAACTCCAAAAGTTGGTCGAGCATCTGGTCTGATCACCGGCGTCAACTTTGTCGAAGGCAAACTGACGATTCTTTCTGGAAAATCTAACGACACCAAGATCCTCCACCTGCAGATGCCTGAAAATGCGCTCGGAGACAACCTGGTCAAGGACGGACTGCCGATCAGGTCGCTTCTTGAAATCGAGCGCGGTGACGTAGTAGATATCGTGTTCTACGTACTCGAAACAGGTGTAATCGAAAAACTTTCAGTGGTTTCGGAAAACTTCGTTCAGTCACGTGGTACGTTGATCGGCGTTTCTGACAACAATCGATTCGTCGAAGTTGAACTGGTGAACGGAAGCAAGTTCGATCTTTGGATGGGTCAGGACACGACGATTCTTTTGAACGGACGACGCATAGCAACGCTGCGGCCTGTCGCTGATCTTCTTGAAGATGCGAATAACGATGGTTTTGACGTAACTTCGCTGGTCTCTGAAGTCTCGTTCATTCGTGACTCGATCGACTCAGACCAAGGTGTGATTGTTTCGATCAATCTCCAAATCAAAGTCGAATCCGAAAGTTCGCGTAACGAAACTCCTCAGGACAACTCGACAGTTGAATTGACGGTTTCGGGAGTAATTGAGGCGATCAATGGCAATCGCTGGGTTATCAACGGTCGAGTGTTCACAGTGAACAGGTCGACAACGTTCTTAGGCGATGAACCTGAGGTCGGTGAAGTTGCAGTAGCACTACTGGTTAGCCGGAACGACGGCCCGTTCATTGCACGACGAGTAAACGTCTCAGGTCGCTAGCACGACGCTTAGATTTATTTGGACGCAGACTCGAAACTGAAGTTTCTACTTCGGCGATTCGAATCGATTGCGTTCTCTATATTTCCGCCTGGTCAACTGCCTAGCCTTGGCGGCCACACGCCCTGCTGGTTCGAGACTCATAGCCATAGGTATTGAGATCACCAGCATTACGGCAAGCGTTGTAAATCCGAGTCGGTAGCTACCCTCAACATCGTGGATCAGGCCGACCAACAGTGGCCCACCTGCACCGAACAGTGCGTTCACTGAACTCGTTAGCCCCACGATCGAGCCGTAGCTGGTTCGTCCGAAGTAATCGCCAAGAATCGAAAGCCTCAGCGGGATCGATGCGCCGAACCCTAATCCGAAAAAGATCACGAAGAACGGTAGAGGCCATAAGCCAAGATTTATTCCGACTATCTCAGCGTTGATACCTGCAAGACCTGCAACTCCAAGCGTTTGCATAAGCATGGCAATCGTGAGCAGCCTTCGCTTGTCGAACTTGTCGCCAAGAATCGCCACTCCTGCTCGTCCCGACAGGTCTCCAATTGCAACGGCTCCGGCTGCGGATGCAGCGAGGGCGGTAGTCATTCCATATTCAAGCAACGCTGAAAAATGGAACAGATTGCTAGAGCTAACAAGCTGACCGAGGCTGGTGACGATTGCTAACTGCCAGAAGAAACGAAGTTTGATCGCCTGACGCATCGTGATCGCATGTTCCCGAATAGCCGTGCCACGTCCACGCTTGGCTGCTTCAGCAATCTCTTCATCTGACGGACCACCATCAGGAAGCATGCCGTGGTCTTCGGGGCGCTTTCTCATGACGAGGGTTGCTGGGAACCCGATAAGCCAAAAACCTATCCCGGTAGCCATAAGCATTTCGCGCCAACCGAACGTTTCGATTGATGCGACGAGTATCGGGAGGGTAAGCCCGCCAACCGCAGAGAACGACATCAGGGTGGCGAGTGCCCTTGCTCGCTTGCGCACGAACCAGTTGGCTACGGTTACAACGAACACGATGAACGTGCCGAACGACATACCGAGTGTTAGCAGGCCGATTGCCAAGTAGAACTGCCAGAGCGACTGCATCTGGCTCATATATATAAATCCACCACCGGTTACAAAGACACCGAATGCCATTGCTTTGCGCGGACCGTATTTATCGAGGAGAACCCCTACGAAAGGCGAGATCATCCCACTTTCGCTTCGTTGAAGCGATATCGCCGCTCCGGTCGCACCAGCGCTCCACCCGAAGGTGCTTAGTATGGGCGGTACAAATGCCTGGAATCCCCGCCAGAACACTGCCGAGGTGTACCACTGGACGATCCCGCCTGCTCCAACGATCCACCATCCGTAGAACGGCTGTTTGAAAGATTTCATCGTGAAATATCTGGTGGTGTGGTGATGGTGAGCATTTGGGACGATCTGGGTCGTCAGGTAGTGGTTACGATTCGTGCATGATAGTCCCGCTCGGGGATACTGCAGTACGTATGAAGCCGAATCATGACAATTTCTCGTAATTTGTAGCGGAAGATTAGTTTGAAGATAGTGAACCCGTATAGGGTTATGGCTCAAGAATCGGGTGGCTCGGAAACAACGAAAGAAGAATCTGAAATATTGGGTGGCTCAATAAAACTATTCACGATTTTCGGAATTCCAGTTGATATCAATGCAACTTGGCTGATCGCGTTCGCCATCATCACTTGGTCGTTGGCAACAACTGCCTATCCAACCTTTTTTGAGTTTTGGTCTACTTCGGAATATTGGATAGCCGGAATCATCACCACGTTATTGCTGTTCGTTTCTGTATTTGCTCACGAGCTTGGTCATTCGGTGGTGGCGCTGTCGCAAGGGCTGAGAGTCAGCGGTATCACACTGCTGCTGTTCGGAGGCGTCTCGAAGATTGAGGGAGAAGCGTCTCGACCGCGTAACGAATTCTTCATGGCGTTCGCTGGCCCGGCTGTTTCATTGATCATCGGTGTTGTACTTGTCGGCTGGTGGATTGGCTTCGGACCGATCTACGAACAAGACGTGAAGTTGTACCACGGTGTGTTGTTTTTCACCGGTTGGATGAACATTCTCGTAGCCGGATTCAACCTCCTACCAGGGTTCCCTATGGACGGTGGTCGAGTATTGCGATCAGCCGTTTGGGCATTTACTGGTGACACTGCACGAGCGACCAATGTCGCCCTCAGGGTTGGTCGAATCGTTTTCTATGTTCTGATCGGATACGGTGCTTGGCAGGTCGTCAATGGCGATATCGTCGGCGGAATGTGGATTGCGCTGATTGGATGGTTCTTGATGTCATCCGGTCGTGCAGAAGTGAAAAGTGAGAGATCTCATCCTGCTGCCCAGTTCGAGCAGTCTTCAGATTTTCTGAATTTTGATGTAGGAACGGCAACCAAACCCATGCCACCCATGATCGAAAGCAGCTGGTCGGTCGAGCAAGTTGGATATCAAGGGCTACCCGGAAATCCGCTGGCGTCGATGCCAGTCGCAACAAAAGGCGAGCTGGTTGGGTTTATCGTTCGCCAGGATCTCGACGCTATACCGCTGGAACGTTCACCAGAAGTAATTGTCGGTGAGTTGATGAGCCCTGAGAGTCTGCGAGTAATCGCGAAAGAAGAACCGGTGAGCGAAGCTCTGCGCTCGATGGATCGGCATCACGTGAATCAGCTCGTCGTGATGGATGGCAATTTCGTTGTGGGCATCGTCACTCGTGAAGATATAGTCCGAGCGCTGATTCAATTTAGGTCATCAGCTGATCGTATCGACCCAACCGACAGCGGTACGTCCATTTAGCCAGTGACCGCTGAAATGACTGTCTAGTTGCTCGAAATTGCTTCTGGTAGCCAGATAGCGAACGATGTACCACCACCAACGCCGTCTTCAACCCACACCTTGCCGTGGTGAAGCTCGATGATCTGCCGAACGATGGCTAAGCCCATTCCTGTACCTGGAACATCCGGATTGTCGAGTTGGCTGTACGGTTCGAACACCGTGTCACGTTGATCCTGCGGTATACCAGGTCCTTCGTCGGTGACCGTAACTCGCAAGTCGCTTTCGTCAACCCAAATGTCTAACGACACGTTTGTGTTCGGCGGCGAATACTTGCTCGCGTTGGTCAGAAGATTCATGATCGCCTGGCGGAGCAGCTCACGGTCGGCAGTAGCGAACTGGTTCTCGTCTGGGGCGGTTACTGAAATCTTGTGATCTTGACCCGTGGCGATAGGTTCAAATGATGTTTCGAGGTCCTGCGCCAATTCGGAAATCTGGAACTTCGTCGGCTTGCTTTCGAACGTTCCTGCTTCCATTTTGGAAATGTTTAGGAAGTCGTTTACGAGCAAGGTCAGGCGGTCTGCATTTTGCTGAACGACGTTGATTCGCTCGATTTGATCAGGATGCAGATTGCCCCGGTCGTTCATTCCCAGTAGGTCGGCGAGGGCAACGACGGTCGTGAGCGGCGACTTCATTTCGTGAGATAGAGAAACTATGAACTTGCTGGCTCGGTCTTTCTCTTCCCTTAGTTCGTGAAGTGCGGCTTCACTTCTAGCAGCCGTTACTCGATCAGTGATATCTGAAACAACGACAGTGGCTGATCCTGCCTTTCCATTTGGCGAATGATTGGGTTCCATCCAGGCGTCGAGGATCGTTCCGAATACTTCAATTTCGATCCGTCCAGAATGTCCGTTCAACGCACGTTTCAGAGAGTCTTCGAGTCCAGATATTTTTCGAGAATAGGCTATAAAGTCACGACCGATAAGTCGTTCAGGTACGAGTTTAAGACCTTCGATGCCTCGTCCCGCAACATCGGTCACAATGCCATCTTTGTCGACAGTAAGCACTAGTGCCGAAGCGTTGTTTAGGATCGCCTCGAGATTTGGTCTAAGCTGTTCGAGAACGATCTGAGCTGAGCCTTTAGCTTCCTGAGAGCCAGAGTCAGAGGCTGAGCGGTTTGCTCGTTCGGCAGTTACTTCGAGTTCGGAAACTATCGAAGAGACCATCTTCTTTTCTAGATTGCCAAATCCACTCGGCTTGCGAGAGGCGCACATGAACATTGTGGTTACCACGCCACCGAGTCGGAGCGGTGCGCAGATCGCTGATCTGAGCCCAGCGCGGTACATCCACCTACCAGCCGCCCGTTGACCCGGTGCGGCCGATTCAAGGTCGACTGTGATCGGGCTAGAGACAGCGAGAGTCGAAGGGATTAGCAGCGAACGTCTCGATACCCGTACACCTAGTGCTAGCTCGGGGACATCAAGTCCATCGGTCGATTCGGTCGTCGAGTGATCGTTTTCGTGATCGACATTGCCGAAGTAAATCCAGTCGGCATCGAACAGGTTGCGAATCAACGAGGCAATTCGCGGATTGCTAATCGGATTGTCAGAACTGTCAGATCGGATTTGATCGGTAACTCTGCGAAGCATTTCTAGCTTGTTGAGAGTGATTTCAGACAGCTCGAGCTGTCGTAGCGTCGAAACCACCTGAGCACAAGCTGCAGTTATCTCGTTTATTTGAGCAATGTCTGAATCGTCGAAACCTTGCTCGTCACACGTCGCCTCGACGAAGCCGATTGCTCGGTCTGAGATTTTTATTGCGGTTCTGACATTGGAGAATCGAACTTTAGTCGAATCGACCGATGCAAGCTCGGTTTTTAGTTCAATATCTGCTGGAGAAATCCAAGAAAGGTCTAATAGATTTTCGGAGGATTCGGTATCGAACCCGAGTTCTGCTCTGCCAGTTTCTTCATCGACGAAGCCGATCTGAACTCGGGTCGCACCGGTGCGATTCGTTATCTGCGTTGCGATGACTCCGCAGGCAGATACTAGCTCTGTCGCTAAAGCAATCGATTCGATGTATTCGGGACTGCTGACAACCGCTTCATTTCGAGAAACTGCTTCGACCGGAGCCGGACTCCCACCTGCGAACGCTGCGGTTAGTGCAGGGATGAATCGATTGGCGATCGCTACCGATTCCGGTGTGTAAGCGGCGAACCGAGTTGATCCGAGTACGACGACGGATTTAGTCGAGCCAATAACCGGAATTGTCAGTACAGATTCGATCCCGACCGACCTCCAAGCTGAGTCATCAGCTGTGCGTTGGGTCGGGTTGGATGTAGGAGCGGAATTCGTGAGCGCAACGGAAAGATCAACCGCTCGCTCTTCGATTGAATGTTCTCGGTTGGATTCTTCAAACCCAGAAGCTGTGCTCGGGATGGCGAAATTGCTATTTTGGCCTACCGTGATTGCTTCCTGAGTTCGGAACTTTCCGTCGGAATTATTCCGGATGGCAATGACATCGAAGTCAAAAAACTGCAGCAGCTGTGTCGAAATTTTTGCGAGCAACGATTGAGCGCCAGAAGATTCACTAGCGCTCGGAGCTTCCGTACCAATAGATCGGGTAATCAGTCGTGATGCCGCAAGCTGCGATTCACCGCGCTCGGCAACCGTGAGAGCGTTTGAACGTGACGCCGACAGGCTCAGTAGGCTGGCTACGGTTTTCGCCTTGTCGATTTGAGAGTCGTCGAAGTCAACTGGCTTTTGAGATAACGCGATGATCATTCCCGCGGCACCGGTGATGCCAGGGATCGCCAGAGCTAAAGCAGATCGGTACTCGGATTTAGCACCAATAGCCGAGATCGAAGCGAACTGTGAAGGATCAACGTCAACAATTTTGGCAGGTGAATTGAGATCAACCGGCGAGAGCCACTCAGGTAGCCATAGGTCAGATTCGAGAAGAGCAGCTTCGATGCCCGATACTGCACGTACCGCTTTGCTTCCGAACGCATCCGTGTAGTCGATGATCAGTACGGCATCGGCGTTCAGTTCAGTCCGGAGAGTACGAGCTGCGTTCTGCTGAAATACCGAGCTCGATTTATTCGATGCTGCGAGAGCTGCAAGATCGGCGATGGTGAGTGAATGCCGCTTTGCCAGCCTGTTTTCAGAGGATGAGTGGACTTCTTCCTGAGTGACGGGAGATTCGTTCGTACCGGTTGCAGCGCTTTTTGCGTCTGCACCGTTCGCGAATGGCGACTTATCGGTTGTGGGTTGCTGGCTACTGCTCACAACGAAAAAAGAGAATCTCTCTGGCTCGGTAGTGCACGTTTCACACTAACGAACAGTGTGAATCTCGGTCTGATTTGATTACCGTACACGGTTCCGGTAATTGATCTGCCAGAAGTTTTTATACGAGTTTGCCGAAACTACGCGAGCGGCGCGCCACGCGTGCGAGGTGATCTAGAGATCGACTATCGCACGTCGATGAGTACCAGTTCCAACGATGGTCTCACGGTACTTCGTCTCGACTTTGAAGCGCAGTTTTTTGCCGGCAATGTCGACGAGTGTTGCTGTAGTTTCGACAGTCTCGCCGGCCGGAGTTGGCGCAATGTGTTTCACATCGACGTGGAAGCCAACCGAAGCATCCACGTGACCCTGAACGGCTTCGACGCAAGCGAGTTCCATCTCCATGATCATCGCCGGGCTAGACAGAACGGAATGCTCGGATTTGCCTGTTGGGCTGTACAGCTTGGAGCCCTCGACGACGAGTGATCTAGTCGCCGAGAGTCCAGTTGGAATTGCTGACATTACTCGCTACTTTCGCAACGGTTTAGAGAGCGATGATGCCGTATCCAGCATCTACTGGAATGATTGATCCTGTGATGCCTGTGGACATGTCGCTAAGCAAGAACAGTGCTGTGTCGGCAACCTCTTTGTGGTTGATGTTGCGACCCAGAGGCGATCGTTCTCGGTGTGCTCTCGTCATGTCACGGAAGCCAGGGATGCTTCGTGCAGCAAGAGTTGGGAGAGGTCCTGCTGAAATAGCGTTCACTCGGATCGCCTTAGGACCAAACTCAACGGCAAGCTGTCGAGCTTCGTTTTCGAGAGCAGCCTTCGCTGTGCCCATGATGTTGTAGCCAGGGTAGACACGTTGCGAAGCATCGAAAGTCAGCGTTATTGCTGATCCGCCAGACTCTCCGAACAGAGGAGCTGCTTTTCCAACAACCGGCATCAGTGTGTAAGCACTAGTTTCAAGCGCAGTTCGGAAACCTTGAAGGTTGGTGTCGGAAAAATCTCCACCGAGATCATCTCGTTCTGCGTAAGCAATACAGTGAACGACGAAATCGATCTCGCCCCACTCTTCTTTGATTCGGTCGTAAACGCCCTGAACCTGCTCATCATTTGTGGCGTCACATTCGAGCAGAAGCGGACTTCCTAGTCCAGCGGTTGCCTTTTCTACAGGCTCTTTCAGGCGTTCGTTCAAATATGTGAAAGCCAGTTCGGCCCCGGCCTCGGCGAGTCGTTCGGAGATTGCCCAAGCGATGCTGCGTTGGTTAGCAACACCCCATATAACGCCGCGTTTTCCTTTGAGATCAATCGATACTGCCATTGCCGTTGTTAGCCTTCCGCCTACTTGCTTGCCCTGAAATAACGGGGTCGGTTTTCGAATGAACCAAATGTAACAGCCGCCCGGTATTCGCAGGCGGCTGTACAGATTTTTCAGTTGGCGATTTCGCCTTCAACCTAACCTTCTCAGATTGTGAGCCGGGGTAGGAAGAAGCGACTCGTTTTACCAGTTTGTGTGCGATCCATCGGCACGGTGTGGGTGCGGAGCTTCCCAGAACGCAAACGGCTCTGTCAGCTTGCTTTCGTCCACATCGACACCAAGACCCGGTCGGTCGTTGACGACGTAGCCGTTGCCTTTGAACTCAACCTGCTCGGTAAAGATGGTTCGGCCGGTATCAAGCGCCCGTTCCATGTTTACTTCGAGCCACGCAAAGTTCGGTACTGCTGCACCTAAGTGAACCGATGCTGCTGTGCAAATAGGTCCGAGTGGGTTGTGAGGCATAAGATCGATGTAGTGAGCTTCTGCCCATCCTGCGACCTTCATCGACTCAGTGAATCCACCGACGTTGCAGATATCGACTCGTGCGTACTGAGTAATTCCGCGCTCGATGTAAGGCAGGAACTGCCACTTAGATGCGAACTCTTCACCGATAGCAAACGGAACATCTGTCAGCTTGCGAAGCGCTTCGTAAGCCTCAGGTGATTCGTCACGGATCGGCTCTTCGAGGAAGTCGAGAGTGTGAGTAGGCATCATCTGGCAGAAACTTGCAGTTTCAGCTGGTGACAACCGGTGGTGATAGTCGATTCCAATGATCGCCTGGTTACCAAGAGCTTCACGAGCTTTGATCAGCCATTCAGCGGAGTTAGCGATCGACTCACGAGGCTCGAATAGTCCACCGCTTTGAATATCCATGTTGTCGTATGACAGTCGGAAGGCGTTGATGCCTTGACCCATGTATTCCTTTGCCTGTTCGATCATGTCAGGACCGTACGGGCCAGCAGTCGTGGCGAAAACTGGAACCGTGTGTCTGTGTTTTCCGCCGAGCAGCTCGTAAACAGGCACACCGAGCTTCTTACCGACGATGTCGTAGAGCGCTAGGTCGAGTGCAGATATTGCGGCAGTGAGTGTGCGTCCGCCTTCAAAGTACTGACTTCGGTACATCTCTTGCCAAAGAGCGCCTCGTGCCATCGGGTCTTTACCGATGAGGAACTCTCGGTAGTGCTCAAGAATTCCTTTTACGCCGAGTTCTCGACCGGAGAATCCGGACTCACCCCAGCCGTATATGCCTTCGTCTGTTTCGATCTTTACCAGCATCTGGTTTCGTCGACCGACCCAGACTGCGAATGGTTTTACATCTGTAATTTTCATGTGCTTAGTTTGCGTGGATTGCTCCAGGTGTCATCGAATGACTTGGTCGCCCGCTGCAATCTACCCTTCTCCTAGCCTCTTCCCGAAGGAAGAGGGACTTTTGTTGGCTAAGTGTTGTAAGTGGTTCTACCAGTTGGTGTATGAACCGTCGTTTCGTTTTAGATGTGGTGCTTCTGACCACTGGAATGGCTCGGTGAGTGCTTCTTCGTCGACTTCGACTCCGAGTCCAGGAGCATCTAGCACCGTGACTTTGCCCGGAACGATTTCTGGCTGAACAGGGAAGACTTCCTTCGAGTAGAAACCGTTGTCTTCTCCTGCCGATTCACGGATCTCAAGCCATGAGAAGTTTGCCGCTGCCATACCCATGTGAGCCGTGGCGGCTACGCAGATTGGTCCGAGCGGATTGTGTGGCATGAGGTCGATGTAATGGGCTTCCGACCAGCCAACGACTTTCATTGCTTCGGTTATTCCACCGACGTTGCAGATATCGACTCGAATGTAGTTGGCGAGTCCCTTTTCGATGTAAGGAAGGAACTGCCACTTCGAAGCGAACTCTTCACCTAGAGCGAACGGCATATTCGTCATTGTTCGAAGAACTTCGTATGCCTCTGGCGTCTCGTCTCTGATCGGCTCTTCGAGGAAATCAAGTGTGTGCTCTGGCATCATCTGGCAGAACGATGCAGTTTCAGCGACAGAAAGCCTGTGGTGGAAGTCGTAGCCAATGACTGGACGCATTCCGAGAACTTCTCGTGCCTTGATTAATCCTTCGGCAGAGTTTGCGATGGCCTCCCGAGGTTCGTAAGTACCTTCTGATTCGGGTTCGTAACCTCGGTGCAGCCGGAAGCAATCGAAGCCTTCAGCGATCATTCGTTGCGCCACATCGATCATTTCTTCTGGAGAGTTTCCTCCACCTGTAGCGAACGTCGGCACGTAGTTTCGGTGCTTGCCGCCCAGCAGATCGTAAACGGGTACACCGAGCTTCTTGCCGACGATGTCATAAAGAGCGATATCAATTGCTGAAATTGCTGCCGTGAGAGTTCGCCCGCCCTCGAAGTACTGGCTACGATACATTTCCTGCCAGAGCGCTCCGCGCTGCATCGGGTCTTTACCGATCAGGAACTCTCGGTAGTGTTCGACAATTCCTTTAACACCCATTTCTCGGCTCGAAAGCCCAGATTCTCCCCAGCCGTATATGCCTTCATCCGTTTCGACTTTGACCAACATTTGGTTTCGTGTGCCAACCCAAACTGGGAATGGCTTGATGTCGGTAATCCGCATTGATGAAGAATCCTCTTGTCGATTGAAACTGTTGGCGAAGAAAAATGATCGTCGAAGAAGATTCCTCCGATTCGACTGTGGTGTCAAGGCTGATGGGTTTGTAGCGAGCATAGAGAATGCGTATATCAACGCGTTTGCAGAACCGGATATTGAACAGACAACTACTCCGGCCGAAGTCCACGAAACGTCCGACGGCAGATCGGATCGCTGGGTGGTCGTGCTATTCGACGACAGCCATCACTCGATGGATTACGTCATTTGGGCGCTGCTGAAGACGGTTCCAGAGCTTTCGACCGCAGACGCCTCGCTGATCATGCTTGAGGCACACAACACCGGCAAAGGGGTCGTTACATTGTGCGGTCGCGAACAGGCTGTGAAGTACCGTGACGCGTTGCGGATACTCCAGCTCGGCTGCGACGTTGAGCCCGGCTGGTAACGATTCTGTCAGCGAGTAAACGAACTCTGGATTGACCTGCGGACCACTGTGTCCTGCCTAAATTGAGTGAGCCTCTTTTTCAGACCTTGGGTATGAGGATGGTGTGGTCCAATCTCAATGGCATACCGAGCCGCGGGCAGCCCGCCAGAGCCTTTCGCGTAACTGCCCACATTGGTAGTGAACCCATCGGAGCGGTTGGGCGATTCCATGAGGGCAGTGGGTGGTTTGGGTAGGTGATAACTATTGATACATGGCCTCTGACCTGGACCACCGGCAATCGAATCGACGGGTGATCGGCCACTTGATTTACATACCTGCCAAGACGCATCGATATGAGTGAGCTTGGCATGGTTTAGGAGCCAGACAATATGTTTAGGACAGAGACACGAAATGCCTCACAGCGCGGTATTACCGGGCTTGAGACGGCGATCATCTTGATTGCATTCGTTGTCGTAGCTTCGGTGTTTGCATTCACCGTGCTTTCGACCGGTATTTTTGCTTCGGAGCGGTCAAAAGAGACCATCTTCGCAGGTATCCAAGAGACTAAGAGTTCTCTTGAGCCACGTGGTGCAGTTGTTGCCTACAAGGCAGACCGTGGCGGTACAGACACCATCTACAAGTTGTCGTTCACCGTTTCTAACGCTGTCGGTGGCGAGCCTGTCGACCTGACTGCTCCTTACACAGCTGATGGTTCGGCAACAGACCCTGACTTCTCAAGCGGTGCTGAGTACAAGACTGTTGTTTCGTACAGTGACCAGAACCAATTCATGGGCGATGTTCCGTGGACTGTTAGCTGGTTAGGAAACAGCAACAACGATGCATTGCTCGAAGAGGGTGAGAAGGCCGAAATTAGTGTTTGGCTACTTATTCGAGATACTACTCAGGCAATTACATCGGGTACTGCAACCAGCTACTGGACTGCAGACGCAAACGGTGCGAACGGAATTCTTTCTACAGGAACTATTCTCGACAAGAACGACAGATTCACACTGACTTTGAGCCCACCAGATGGCGCTACCCTCCAAGTCGAGAGGACCCTTCCGTCCAGACTCGACGCAATCATGGACCTCAAATAAAGCTAGTCTGACTCGGTGACCAAATTTGGATTTTACCCCAATCCAATGTCTGGCCCAGGTCACCGAGTCTTCTAAAAAAAGTCCGCTCTCAGCCCCGAGAGCGGAATTTCTTTTTAACTGTCAATCATCCGAGTAAAGTTCCGACTTTGACGAGAGATAAATTGAATGGTGGGTGAGTAAATTTTGCGGTCGTCGAGCCTAGATTCCTAGTTCAATAAAATCGTGTGGACTTGCGGTAGAGGCAAACGATGTTTAGTGTTCACTCGTCACATTTCCTACATTGATCAAAGCGGTCTAGATCTTCGTGTATCGCCGGGCATCATGTAATCGAACCCGAATTGGTCATGAAGTGCTGGCACTACGGAAATTGCTTGGTGAGAATCCAAGAACAAGGAACTATTTATTTCGATGCAAGATCCCAAAGATATTCAAGACATTAAGCGCCCATCAAAAGAGCTGATCGCAAAGCTATACGAGCACGTAAGCTCGGCAACTGCAGCTGGTGACCTCAACAAGCTCGGCGTATCAAACTGCTTCATTCCTGGTCCTACTCCTTACACTCCCGGTAAGAAGATTGTTGGCCCTGCGGCAACACTTCAGTTCATGCCTAAGCGTGACGATGTATACGTCGATGGCGAATACACCGACCCTGAGCTCCAACTACACCGACACGCACTCTATGGCACAAAAGACGGCGACGTTATCGTTGTCGACGCTCGTGGAAGCATGACAAGCGGTGTGTTCGGCAACATGATGCTCACTTACTTCCAGGGTGCTGGCGGAATTGGTGTAGTCATAGATGGCTGCATCCGTGACTTGCCTGAAGCACCTGAAGGACTTGGGCTGTGGTTGAAGGGTGTTACACCAAACTTCCACACACAGACCGACATCTTCCCTTACGCAGTAAATGTTCCAATCGCTGTTGGCGGAACATACGTGGCTCCAGGTGACATCATCATCGCCGACGATGACGGTGTGGTAGTTGTTCCAATTCACCTCGCTGAGCAGCTCGCTGAAGCTGGCGAAATCCACGCAGAGTGGGAAGAGTTCAGCCGAGGTAAGCTCGAGGCTGGTGGAGACCTTCGTCTTTACTACCCACTTTCCGACGCAGCTCGCCCTGAGTACGAAGAGTGGAAGAAAGCTAACGGCAAGTAATTCGCCGACTGCTTGATCTAAAAGAAACGCCCGTTGGAATTATCCGGCGGGCGTTTTTGCGTACTAGAGATGTTTGTAGGTGGGTTAGTCGGGGCCCTGTTGTCTGAGGCTATTGCCGAGTACAGCTGCTAGGCCGCCCATTAGAACAAAGAACGTTGCACGAATCGGTAGCTCGGTGACTGCTCGGTCGGCAGGATCGAAGAAGGTGATGATATTTGCCGAGTACCAAACGGTTAGGAAGACTGAATAGCCGATTCCGACCATAGGTTTAGATCTGTACACGAACGTCAGAATCACTAGCGGAAATATCAACCACATTTCACTGGTGGTGCTGAGATTTGCCGAAGCTCGTATTGCCAAGAACGAAACGAGAAGCAGAAGTCCCGTATCGACTACTGACCCAATCAACGCTGATCGCTCAGGTGAGAATCGGTTGGTACGATTCGCTAGCGCCAGCCAGACATTTACAGCGGCCATTGCAGCGATTGCACCTATTGCAACTTCCCAGTACGGAAGTCGGTCTCTACTAGAGAACATCAGGAGCATCAGCGGAAGTGCAGCGACTAAGCGGAACATGATTGCTCCGCGCTCGATCTGAGCCGAGGTTGCGAATAATTTGCCCGCCAATCGATCGATTGCCGAAGGTCGCACTTCCTGTGTGTATGTACTGCTTGCCGAACTCATCTCAGCCACAATATCCGTTCTTGGATGTTATGTAGGTGTTAGCGAGGTGGAGCTTTCGCCCCAACTCTTGACCTTCGTGAACTCGGCACACACTTTCGAGTGGAATCAGATTGATTGCGGACGCGAAAACGCCCCAGACCAGC
>JBDQHW010000024.1:0-38473 GCA_040264655.1 Dehalococcoidia bacterium
AGGTGCGTTTCTAATCGTTCGATCACATCTTCGTGCGGATGGCCGAACTGGTTTTTGATGCCTGTCGTCACGACTGCTAGAGCCGGATCGACAGCGTCTAAAAACTGCTGAGTTGTCGAAGTGCGACTACCGTGATGTCCTACTTTGAGCACAGTGGCTTTTATCTGTTCACCTGTTTGGATTAGGTCAGTCTCTCCACCCGCGGTTATGTCGCCGGTAAGTAGGAACGATATCTCGCCGTACTCAAGGCGGGTGACAACCCCTTCATCGTTGAAATTCGAACATTCGACCACAACACAGTGGGTTTGCACGACTCTGAGGAGTACCTCTTCGTCGAGCGCCACGACTAAATCGGGTTGAGCGACAGTTACGTTTGGTTCGGCGCGTATTGTTTGCGCCCAACTCTTATAGATGTTTGAGTCATGAATAACTCCCGAGTCGATGATCACCCCGACGTCGAGTTGCTCAACAACTTGCTGAAGCCCACCGATGTGATCGGCGTCTGGGTGAGTCGAGAGCAGCACGTCGATTCGTCTATCAAGAGGTGGCAGAACCGATTCAAGGTTGGAAATAGCTAGGTCAGGATCGTCGCCACCATCGATAAGCAGTCTGGTTCCAGACGGAGTTTCGATGAAAATCATGTCGCCACGGTTGGTCTCGAAAAATGTGGCACGTAGATCGGTAGATGTCGGCTTACTCACCACAAATCCTGTGAACGAGACCGCAACAATTACCCACAAACCAACGACTGGATAGACCACGCGTCGACTCGTTCTGGTTAGCTTGCGTGAGGCGACGGGTGAGTTAAATAGATCGTTGGTTTGGCTGCGGACGATCTCAACCCAATTGGCGAACCTTCGGCGATTCAGAAATGCGATGAATGCCGCGTACCAAGCGGAAATCAGTGGCACGCTCCAACCACTGGCTTCAATAGGTCTTAACGGGAGATTCGCGAAGAGATTGGCGATGAACGAGATGTAGTTGCCAATGCCGTGAGAAAGTAGCCCTGCGATCGCAATTGGCTGATCCGAAATCGCACCTGTCACAGTTACCAGCAATGATCCTGCTATGAATAGCGGTAAAACCGGGACGATCAGTAGCGTGCTTGGGATGCCCCACACGGGCACTTCACCAAAGTGAAATGCGACCAAGGGCGCGGTAGCAATTGTTGCAGCGAGAGATACCGACATTCCGTAAACAACACCAGTCAACGTTCGCTCCGCGTAGGACGGCATGTGGGTCGATTCTTGGATACGTGAGCTGCTGCGGGCTGCGATTTTCGCACTGAGAAATGCGATACCCAGAACAGCAGCAAAACTAAGCTGGAACGAAATCGACCGAAGAATTATCGGGTCGATTGCAAGCATTACTGCCGCAGCAAGTGCCAGTGCTGGGAGGACGCTTCGTTGTCTACCTAATAACCTAGCGAGCAGATATACCGTGAACATGATCGCGGCTCGGGTCACCGACGGAGTGAGCCCGGCGAGGGTGGCGTAGACCCAAATACTGATTAGTGGAGCCGCTAAATAGAGCTGTCGCTGACGTCCAAGAATCCACACCGAAATGGCCATCACAATTCCGCCAATCATGGCGATGTGAAGCCCTGAGATTGCGAGAACGTGAGATAGTCCAGACGACCTAAAGTCAGTGATCGTTTCGGGGTGAAGTTTCGTCCTGTCTCCGACTAGCAAGGCGGCGGCGAGACCACCTGATTTGGAATCTAGTGCGTCGGTGATGTGATGCGAAATGCTGGATCTAAGATCAGCAACTCGTGTCCTCAGAAAGTTTCCTTTGCCAGAATCAATTAGGTCGACAGATGTTGTGGAAATAAGCCCAACTACATCGCCGCGACCTGTTGTAAGAATGAACCGGCCCGAAACGCGATAGCTGTCGCCATATCTGAAATCAGTAGAACGGCGATTCGAGTTGGTCTGGTCATGTAGTCGGTTTGTGTAGATATCGACGAGATAAGAGGCTTGGTCGTCCGTGGTTGGCTCAACCTTTAAACGGAGCCTGACACGATCTGTCGAAGGAGAAGGGTCATCGGTTAATACGCCTTCGAGGGTTATTCGTTCTTCATTTCTAGGAATGTGTTCCCAAGAAATTGAGTCCGTAGGCTCCCCGGCAGAAGCGGCTCGAATCATTCCGAGAATTGCCAACAACAGGAAGAATGCGACTGCAGTGCGCCTCCGGTTCAAACTGGCTGCAACGACAATCAGTATTCCTGCTGCGATTGTTACACCGATTTCTAGTCCGGTCGGAGTGCGAACAATTGCTGATCCGAGCGCAATGCCGATGGTAAAAGCAATTGTTGCTTTCAGTAGCTTCACGGCTGAATAACGTGGTCGCGAATTGAATCGACCGTCGATGGACCGATCCCGCTAATTGCCAGAAGATCGCTCGCAGAAATGATCAGGTTGTTGGTGCGCCACTCGATGATCGAATCTGCTCGCACCTCACCTACACCCGGAATAGCGATCAACTGTTCTTTAGTAGCGGTGTTGAGATCGATTTTGCCTGTTGAATCTGGAGTCGATGTGACCGGATCGGTTTCATCGATAGCCGATGGCTCAACGATGTCTTTTTTTGTCTCAACCGTTTCTGGATCAGAACCGTTTTGAGGTTCAACGCCCGGTACTACGACCTTCGCACCGTCACGAACATGCAATGCGAGATTCATGAGTTCGACATTTGCTTCAGCCGTGAAACCTCCAGCAGCGTCGATTGCATCGTTGATTCGTGGTTCGCCATCGAGTGAATACACACCGGGTCGCACAACTTCGCCCGTTACTTGAAACGTAACTGGTGCAGGAGGCGGAATCAGAATCTCGACACCGGCGCGATCTGAATCACGACTTACCCAGAGTGTGACAATCACCGTGATCGCGATAACGCCTACCAGAGTCGCAACCTTCGCCGCTTTGTTGCGGATTCCGTCCGAGCTTGGTGCGGGTTTCACGTTCGGATCGTTTTGCAGTTCGGTATCTCCACATATGCACTGACGTAATGGAGAGGGAGTATGGCATAAAACGAGGAACCAGCGGTTAGGCCAAAATATCGAAACTTCTGGTGAATGTTCGGCTTTTACCGAGAATCACTAACCATGAGATGGCTCACAAGCCTAGAATGCTTGCCAATTCTCAGGAGCGTGTCGGCCACTCGCCCCGCTGTGAGCATCACTATCTATATAGGAAACTACTTCGCAATATGAAGATCGAGAAAATTGAAGTAACCACGTTCAAGTCGACCTCAAAAAAGGTAAACGACACCGATGGTCATACTCATCCTGGCCCAGAACACGACACCACTGAAGCTCTACTGACGATTACCGACGACGAAGGTAACTCTGGCTATTCGTTTGGATCGCCTGAGGCTCTTCGTCCTTACATCGTCGAGAACTTCTTCAAGAAAGTTTTCATGGGTGAGGACCCACGCGATCGTGAAAAGCTCTGGATCAATCTCGCTAAATGGCAGCGCGGAAGTGGAGCAAATCTGACCGACCGCTCTATGGCAGTTGCCGAGATGGCGTTATGGGATCTTGCAGGGCGTGCGTCGAACACACCTGTGTGGAAGATGCTCGGTGGGTACCGTGACAAGGTTCTTGCTTACGGATCGACAATGTGTGGTGACGAGATGGAGGGCGGGCTTGCGACTCCGGATGACTACGCCAATTTTGCTGAGTGGATGGTCAATCGTGGATACAAAGCGATCAAGCTACACACCTGGATGCCGCCTGTAACCTGGGCTCCGAGCGTAGAAATGGACATCAAGGCGTGTGCAGCAGTTCGTGAAGCCGTTGGTCCAGATTTCCCACTGATGCTCGATGCCAACCACTGGTACTCACGCATGGATGCGCTGAGGCTTGGTAAAGGAATTCAGGATCTCGGCTACTACTGGTACGAAGAGCCAATGGACGAACACTCGACAGAGTCGTATCGATGGCTTGCAGATCAGCTTGAAATTCCTGTGATTGGTCCGGAATACGCTTACGGTAAGCACCACACACGAGCTGAGTGGATTGCAAGCAAAGCCTGCGACATCGTCCGGGTTGGAGTTGCCGACGTAGGTGGGATTGGACCGAGCATGAAGTGTGCTCACCTTGCTGAATCGTTCAACATGGATTGTGAAATCCACGGCGGCGGTGCCGGAAACCTCGCGGTTATCGGTGGAATCATGAACACCACTTGGTATGAGCGTGGATTGCTCCACCCGTTCATCGATCACGATGAAGTTCCGAACCACCTGAACAGCATTGTCGACCCGATGGATGAGGACGGTTACATTCCAATGCCGACTCTGCCGGGACTGGGCGAAGATATCAATTTTGATTACATCGCCGAGCGAACCATTGCGACACACTAAGTAACGTGAATTAACGAACGAAAGGGCATTCATCGCTGTTTATTTACGCAGCAATGCGCAAATGGGTCTTGTTGCTTGCCCTGACGTTCGTATAATTGGCGGCTGGTCGCATTGGTTGGCCGTTATTTAGAGTGCAGCTACTTATTTGAGTTGACACGCCCGCGCTGATTGCGTTTTGCCTAGAGCGAAGTGCAGGAGTTGCGGGCGTTGTTGCATATTTGGGAGAAAAAATCATGACGCAACAGACCTGGGCATTCCTCGGTGGGAAGCAAGTTCCCGAAGAGGACGCTACGGTAGGCGTCAAGACTCACGCTCTCCACTACGGAACAGCTGTGTTCGAAGGGATTCGTGGAAACTGGAATGAAAGTCGTGGGCAGGTAGCGATTTTCCGCCTGCGCGAGCACTACGAACGACTCCTACGTGGTTGCCAGATTCTTCGAATCAACCTGCCTTACTCGGTTGATGATCTATGCAAGATCACCACTGATCTCCTTGAGAAGAACGGCTTTGCTGAGGATGTTTACATCCGACCTCTGGCGTTCAAAGGCGAGCAGCTAGTCGCAAACCTTAATCTCAACTCGGTTGAAGATGAGTTCATGCTCGTCATCGTTCCGTTTGGCTCCTACATCGACAACAGTCGACCGCTGAAGTGTCAGACGTCCTCATGGCGCCGACCGATGGACTCTTCAATGCCTACTGGCGTGAAAATTTCAGGTCTCTACACAACGAGTATTCTCGCTAAAACGGAAGCTCTTGCTGCCGGATTTGACGAAGCAATTTTGCTGAACCAAGACGGATCGGTTTCTGAAGGATCGGGTGAGAACCTGTTCATGATTCGCGACGGCGTAATCAGCACTCCAAGCGAAACTGACAACTGTCTTCTCGGTATCACTCGTGACTCTGTAATTCAGATCGCCAAAGACGAACTGGGGTTGGAAGTGGTCCAGCGTCATATTCACCGTTCCGAGCTCTATCTTGCTGACGAGGTGTTCCTAACTGGTACCGCCGCTCACTTAACAGCAGTTGGGGAGTTGGATAACCGAAATATCGGTACTGGCGAGACCGGGCCGATCACTCAGAAGCTTCAAGAGTTGTATTTCTCGACGGTAGTCGGTGATAACGATCGGTATGCACACTGGTATTCGATGGTGACTCCACCAAGCAAGTAACTCGATTCATTTCGAGTTGCTCGTTGGCGTCGTTTATCTGATGAAAACCGCACCTAAGCGATTGAGCTAAGTAAGGACCGAACTGGTGAATACCGACCCCGGCGCAGTACGGGATTTGTTTGCGAGTCACTACTTTCTGTTCGCTTTTCTAGCGAGTCTCGGAGCATTGCAGATAGCTGTTGCTAATGCAGGCACTCGTGGGCTGTGGATGACTCCTCACGCGGGTATGACGCGCTTGTTGGGGATCGCATTGATCCTAACCGCTATCGCCATCTTCTTTATGCAACCGCTTTGGGTTGAAGGTCCGTGGGCGGCTGGAAGTGTCGAAGCAGATTCGCTGACTCGAGACTGGGGCACCGCTAGCTGGGATGAACTTGCTGGCGCCCGGAATGTGAACGACATTCATGGTGGACTCGACGGTGTAAAGCAGACGTTCTGGTTTTCTCTCGCCGCTATTTCAGCGTTCTTGGTATCGGCGGTTGCCGGGACACTGACCATGAAAGTCTTGGCGTTTGCTGAACCCGCAAGCAGCGATTCTTCAGGCTCTGACCAGGCTGACGGTTTGGAAGGTCTGAAGACCCGATCGTACTTCTCGAACTTGCCTGATTCGTTCAGAAACTATAGATCAGACATCGGCGAACTTTGGCGCAAAGGCGTGCGAAACGCAGATAGCTGGAGCTTAATGAAGATGTTGTTTGGGGGCAGATCGAAATGACTTCGATCGACGCCGACCTCGTAATCTGGCTCAACGGGTTTTCAGGCAACGTAAAAGCCATTGACGACCTCATGAGAATCGCAGCAAGCGACTATCTCATGCCGTTGGTTTTTTCGTTGGCAATGCTGGGTCTTTGGTTTTCAGGAACGTCGCCTGCGCAAAGAGTGAAGTACCAGCTAACAATGCTTATGGGGATCAGCGCACTTTCTATCGCCAACGTTGTCGTCTGGCTGTTCAACATAACGCTGGATCGTCCGCGCCCATTCGTCGAGCATGGCGATCAGTTGAATCTGCTTTTTTACCCGCCAACTGACCCGTCGTTTCCTGCGAATCCGGTAGCTGTCGGATTTGCCGCTGCTACAGCAGCGTGGACGATAAATCGGAAGTTTGGATTGTGGCTGTATGCCGCTGCGACCCTGTTCGGATTCTCACGATTGTATGCAGGAGTCTTTTACCCGACCGACATTATTGGCGGAGCGGTCGTTGGAATCGCCATCTATGGATTCACTACGTACTTGCGTCGTTTTCTCGAACCGCTCATCACCGGATTTGTGCGGCTTATCCGCGGTTTGTCAGCCGCGTAGCTCGGCGGAGTCGGCGCTGCCATTTGCGTTGAGTGCGTTCGGAAAACGGGTTGTAAACAGACACCTGTGGGACTCTCATCCAGCTTCGGCGTAACCGGCGTATACGCGGTCTTGCCGGACGTTCCCGTAGTTGTGGCGAGTGCCCTTCGAGAATCATGTCGGGGTTGTCCTCGAACAGATCAGTCGCTTCTTGTTCACCGACTAGATCTGTCACGATATCGAAAGCTTCACTTAGGATCGGTGATCTCAAAGACCGCTGACTGTGCATTTCCGACGAAACAACATGAGCGATCCCTCTACGAATGAACTGCTCGGCGGCTCTTCGTGCCGCAGTGCCGTTCTCTCCAGTGATGCTTCCCGCCGCAATCTGAACGATCACTCCGTCGTTGACCAATACCTGCAATCGTTTCGGGTCACGCTGGAATTCAACATTACGTTCTGGGTGAGCGAGAACCGGAACCAATCGCTGCGTTAGGAGTCTGCCGATTACGTCTTCCACGTAAGCAGGGAGGCGGTTGTACGGCGGTTCGACTAGTAGGAATCTGGTTCGGTTCAGCGTGATGGCATTTTCAGAGTCGACGAGGTCGGGTAGAGAAGTGTCGAGTTTGTAAATCATGCCCGTGAAGATTCGTACAGACGGGGCGTTTCTTCGAACAGAATCGCTTCTGAGGGCTGCGTTGATCGTGTCAGCTAGTTCTCGAACGATACGGCTGGTCTGATGTTCCAGCTCCATGTCGCGATAGTGCGGAGTTGCGACGATGACTTCGGTTCCATCACGCGCAGCCATGCGAGCCATCGCTAGGCTTTCTTCAACCGTTACTGGACCATCATCCAGTCCGGGAAGTATGTGAGCGTGAATATCGACTCGTGGCAACTTTAGGGAACGCCTTCTTTTACGTACGGGCGGTCAAACGTCGAAACGCTTCACCGTACTTAAAACCATAGCCCTTGGCGGCATCGGTGTGGCGGGTTCGCAGCCGTACATCCATGTCAGATCCGAACGAAAGTCCCGGCAACTGGCTTTCGTGTTTCGCTAGAGCATTGATTTTCGTATCAACCGCATCTGAAACATCGACGATGACATCTGGTTGATCGGTGCCCCAGAAGAACAGGTGCTTCACCTTGTACGGCTCTACACCGTCTACAAGTTGTTCCGGAAAATGTAGGTGGTCGCGAGCATACGGGTACACAGCATCTTGAACAGTGATGCCAACGTGGCGATGATCTCTGTGTTGGAACCCTGTGATTCTGTGCTGGTCATGTGCGAACACAAGTTCGGGCCGGTACTTGCGAATGGCGTGAACGACCTCGCCAAGAAATACCCGGTCTGCTTCAAGTTCTCCGTCTGGATGATCGAGGATCACAATATCGCCTACACCGATCACGTCGGCAGCAGCGCGTTGTTCAGCGGCTCGAATGCCAACGATTCGCTCTGAAGTCATCTCGGTGTCGTTGCTACCGCTACTGCCAGTGGTGCACTGAACGTACGTGATCTCGCATCCCTGAGCCGCCCAGTGCGCTGCCGTTGCACCAGCACCAATTTCGGCGTCGTCCGGATGGGCGAAAATTACCATGGCTCGTTTAGGTATCTCGTCGATAACTTCGTATTTCGTCACCGGGTTTGGTGTCGAAAATGGGTATGTCATAGATTCTCCCGGGCATGGCAGTCGTCGTCAGTGTGGTCGGTAAGGCAACACATCATAACGAGTAACAACGAATGTTCAGCGATTTTGAGGGAAATGCGGCGAACTTTTGATACCGGTTATAGACTTGAAAGCCGTGCTTGAATCTGTTCAATAGATTCAGTTATTTATTGATAGCCAGCCAATGGCATTCGCGTGTTGATGCACAGCGAGATGCTGTATCGGAGCTCCCATGTCGGCAATTGCCTCTTTTGATCCTGAAATCTCAAAAGTAATAGAGAACGAACAGCGACGTCAGAGAGATCAACTGGTGATGATCGCTTCAGAGAATTACACCAGTGCAGCAGTACTCGAAACAGGTGGATCGGTACTAACGAATAAGTACGCCGAGGGATACCCGGGGCGACGTTACTATGCCGGCTGTGAGAACGTGGATATAAGCGAACAGCTTGCGATAGATCGTGCAATGGAGCTGTTTGGTGCAGAGCATGCGAACGTCCAGCCGCACTCGGGTTCTCAGGCAAACATGGCGGCATTTTTCACATTGGCTAACCCTGGTGACAGGATTATGGCAATGTCGCTGGATCACGGTGGGCACCTGACTCACGGTTCGCCAGTCAACTTCTCGGGCAAGCTGTACGAGTTTGGCCACTACGGTGTCGATCCTGACACCGAGGCATTGAACTATGACGCTGTTCAGCAGCAGGCTGAAGAGTTCAAGCCTGCAATCATCATCGCTGGTTACACCGCTTACCCGATGACAATTGATTTCAAACGATTCCGAGAGATTGCCGATTCGGTTGGCGCTTACCTGTTGGTCGACATGGCCCATATTGCAGGACTGATCGCCGGTGGTGCGCATCCTTCACCGGTTGAATATGCCGACATCGCAACTAGCACGACTCACAAAACTCTTCGGGGGCCACGTGGCGCGATGGCTCTCACGAAGAAGTCGCTCAGGCGTAAGTACAACTCGGCTGTATTCCCAAATATGCAGGGTGGTCCGATGGAACACGCCATCGCTGGTAAAGCAGTTGCATACAAGGAAGCTATGCAGCCCGAGTTCAAGAACTACGCTCATCAAGTAGTACAAAACTCGAAAGCGCTTGCAAGCGGACTTTCTGCGGGTGGTCTTCGAATCGTGGCCGGTGGAACAGAAAACCATATGATGCTTGTCGACACTCGTTCGATTGGACTTACTGGTAAAGACGCCGAAGCCGCATTGATTTCGGCTGGGCTAGTGGTCAACAAGAACACGATTCCTTTCGACCCAGAATCTCCGATGGTCACTTCCGGTATTCGAATCGGAACCCCAGCACTCACATCGCGTGAACTTGATGTTGCAGATATGGAAAACGTGGCGGGTTACATTCTTGAGGCATTGAAAGCTCACGACAACGAGTCGGCACTTTCAAATCTTGGGACTGAAGTGGCGAAATTTGCTGCAAAATTCCCGGTGCCAGGTCTCGATTCCTAAGGGTTTAACCTGAGGTTTTGTGACAACTGAATTGGAACTAGGGTTGGCATGCTGTGAAAATTAAGGCTGACAGCTTGAAATAGCGTGGTAAACTGAATCGGTTTCGCGCAAATTTAGAAGAACACGGTGGATCGTTGAGAAAGTACGAATTAGTTTGGATTCTCGGTAGCGACGCTGGTGAAGACCAGGGTACCGAGTCCGTAGAAAAAATCACATCGCTCGTAAGCAGCGCTGGTGGCGAAGTTTCAGGCACCGATGTCTGGGGCAAGCGCACGTTGGCTTACCCGATTCAGAAGAACACCGAGGGTTACTACCTTCAGGCGAACTTCGAAATCGACGGTGCAAAGGCTCCTGAGCTCGAGAGAGCAATCGGTGCTGATCAGTCAATCATTCGACATCTCCTCGTTCGCGATGAGATCAAGCCGGTTGTTGTCGCAGACGAAGCCGAGTAAAGTCTGGCTTTTAGCTAGGCACGGATGAATTTCAATTGAGTCTTAATCAGATACTCCTCATAGGCCGGGCAGGTAACGATCCTGAGATGCGCTACACGCCCAGCGGCACTCCTGTTACAAGTTTCAGCCTTGCTGTAAACAACAACAAGCGTGACCAAAACGGCGAATGGACCGAAGAAACCGAATGGTTCCGAGTTACGGCTTGGGAACGAGCGGCGGAATCGGTAAACCAGTATTTGGCTAAGGGACGCCGAGTGTTTGTTGATGGTCGATTGTCGACTCGTCAGTACACAAGCAGCTCAGGCGAAGCACGCACATCGCTAGAAGTTCGAGCATTCAAAGTAGTAATGCTCGATTCTCCCGGCGGTGATTCAACGGGATCCGGTGCACCATCGGAAGCCCGATCATATTCAGCAGAACCTTCAAGCCCTCCGGCTCAACAGGCTCCTGCTGCAAATAACCCATCTGAAGACGTGGAGGAACTGCCCTGGTAGCAGTTTCCATGTGGAACGAATTTGGCAGATCGCTAAATGGTTCTACTGTCCTTTCCGCGAGGTAAATAATGACAACCCCCCGAACAAACGAACGCGAAGGCGGCGGCGGCCGACCACCATTCCGACGCGGTGGCCGACGACGACGCCAGTGCTTCTGTAAAGAAAGCACCGTCGACTACAAAGATGTTTCAAGCATCCGACGATTTATTACCGACCGTGGTCGGATTGAAGCTGGAAAAAAACAGGGTAACTGCGCCAAGTGCCAGCGGAACCTGACTACAGCTATCAAGCGCGCTCGCCACCTTGCATTGCTTCCGTACGCTCCTGAGCACCTTCGTGTGACTGGCGCTGTTTCGACCAGCAAGATTTCAGACGAAGAAGAAGAAACCACAACCGACCAGGCAGCTGAATCGGCCGATGCAACGGAATCTACTGAGACCACCGCCGCTGCCGAAGATGCTCCTGTAGCTGAAGAAGCAGCGGAAGAATCTGAAGCATCAGAGGAATCCGAAGAAGCTACTGAAGACGTTTCAACTGACGAGGCTGAAGAAGCCGAAGAGTCATCAGATGAAGCGGACGCCAGCTCTGACGAAGACGACAAGTAGTCTCTTCTAGCTGACAGTTCAACGTTGGTAAGGCCGGAAGTTCGCAATTAATGCGATTCCGGCCGCAGTATTAGCAAGCGCCGAAAATGTCCACCGAAGACACAAGCGAAGACCGCAACGAAAGCCAGGATCAACAGCCGGCTGAAGATACGACTCCAATTCCTGACTACGAGGCTGGTCAGCGAAGTATCACTGTTCGCGGTGGTAAAACCCGTCGACAGATGGTGGCTGACAAGAATCGGCTAAGCGTAAAAACGCGACCGTTCATCATGGTCGCTCTTGTCGTTTTGGTGGGTTTGCTTGCGATTCCTGTATATGCATATTTCCAGAACTACGTGTTCCCGCCTCGTGAGCTCGCTCTACGAGTTGAGGAAACCGAGTACACACGTGGTGACGTGGTGAACTTCATTCGTTTCAACCAACGAATGAGTGAAAACCTCGGTGTGCCATTTGAAATTGGAAATTCGCTGTTCGACGCTCTGCAAACTTTGCAGGAGAACGAACTCGCGTTTCAGCTAGCTCCCCGCTACGGTATTTCCGTTACAGCAGAAGAAGTTGACGAGCGTCTGAGCTCGATTCTCGGATTCGTCGCTGTGACTGTTGCCGAGAGAGAATCTAAGGAATACAAGGACAACGTCGAAGAGGCGAAACGTCAGTTCATCCACAGCATTGGAATGGATGAGGAAGTATTCAGAGATTTCATTCGCAAGAGCATGTTCAAAGAGCGTTTGCGTACTTCCGTCGCAGAAACGATCCCACGTGTTCAGGCGCAGGTTCACATGTATGAAATTATTACTTTGACCAACGACTCTGAGGATCGGCGTGCTATCGAGCGAGATTTGAAGGCCGGCACCCCAATCGAAACAGTTGTGCTCAACCATTCGATTGATCCAGATGTCCGACGTGACCTCGGTGACCGCGGATGGGCTCCTTTCGGTATCACTCCTGAAATCGACGCACTGCTGTTCGGTCTTGACGGTGATGGAAACCGGTTGCTCCCACTTCGAACCCCGAGTAGCGCCCGGTTCGATGACGAAAACAACTGGTGGAGCTATTTGATCGTCGAGGAAGTGCAAGACGCTCGCGAAATCGATGACATTAGCTTCGAGGCACTAACAACTCGTGGCATGACGATATTCTTCAATGAAGAGCGGATCGCCTTCGATGTGCACATGGTTCTCGATAGTGCGATCTTCGACTGGGTGAACACCCAAGTACAGTTGTCCGCTTTGTTGCCGACCCCGACTCCGGTTCCATTCGGCGCTTCGAGTCTTAGCCAGTAAAGGGCAATTCCATGTCAGCATCTACGCAGCAGTCGACCGGAATTGGTCTGCTGGGTCTAGGAGTGGTTGGAACGGCAGTGGCTAAGGCCATTATCGAACGACATCGAGCTCAGGACCCGAGCACCGCACTTAACGTTGTGGCAGCTGTTGTTCGAGACGATTCGCGTAAACGTGATGTTGATCTCGACACTTCAGCAATATCAACAAACCTCGAATCAGTAATCGGTAACCCTGACGTGGCGATAGTCGTCGAACTCATGGGTGGCGAAGATCCTGCGTTCGATTACATCACCAACGCACTTAAAGCCGGACAGCACGTTGTTACCGCCAACAAAGAAGTAATGGCGAAGCGTGGTAGTGAACTGTTGGCAACCGCCGCCGAAAACAACGTTCACTTGTACTATGAGGCTAGTGTTGCCGGTGGCATCCCGATCATCGGTCCGCTGATGAACGATCTAACCGCGAACAGAATCCAAAGTGTGCGCGGGATCATCAACGGCACAACAAATTTTATCCTCACGAAGATGGCGCACGAAGGTGCCGATTTCGATGATGTGCTCTCAGAAGCACAGGACCTCGGCTATGCGGAGTCTGACCCGACAGCGGACTTAGACGGTTTCGATGCTCTCTACAAGATTTCTGTGCTTGCACGTTTGGCGTATCACACCGAAGTTCCTGTCGATGTAATCCACCGACAAGGCGTCCGCGAAGTCCATGCAAAAGACTTCCGATACGCCAGTGAGCTTGGTTACACGATCAAACTGCTCGCTGTAGCTCAAGCTAGTTCAGAGTCAGGGTTACTAGCCCGGGTTCATCCAGCGTTGATCCCGCTCGAAGTGCCAATGGCATCGGTAAACGGAGTCTTGAACGCGGTTGAGATTGAAGGTGACTTGGTAGGTCCGCTTTGGTTCCAAGGACCGGGCGCAGGTCCGAATCCTACCGGCAGCGCGGTAATGGGCGATATTTTACGAATAGCCAATGGTGCTTCAAGTAGTAGCTCATCGGCCGCTCCTGAGCCATTTTCAGTAGCTTCGATGGACGACCATGTTTGCCAGTACTACATTCGCCTAACGGCATCGGATCGACCTGGTGTGCTTGCAAATGTTGCAAGACTTCTGGGCGAGGCAGACATTAGCATCAACTCAGTTCTCCAAAAAGATACTGATATTGAGAACGGTCACGCCGACCTAGTGATAATGACTCACCCGGCACGAGAAGCTAACATGCAAAGCGCGGTAAGTTCCATCAGAGAGCTTGATACGGTGCTGCAACTGGATAGCTTGCTACGTGTCGAAACTTACAGTGACCGTTCTTAACTTGCGTTTAGCGGTTGGGTATCGACCCAACCTGATCAGGAGCGACCCTCGCGTTGACGACCATGCCCACTGGCTTGATAGATAGGTATCGAGAGTTTCTGCCTATCACCGATGCCACCCCGGCGGTCTCATTGGGAGAAGGAAGCACTCCGCTCGTTCGATCACAAAGCATTGGTGATTCGCTCGGTCTCAAAAACCTGTATTTCAAATTAGAAGGCTGCAACCCGACCGGATCATTTAAAGATCGCGGAATGGTGATGGCGGTTGCCAAGGCTCTCGAAGCTGGCAAGAAGCGGATCATCTGCGCCTCAACGGGTAACACGAGTGCAGCGGCAGCGGCTTACGGTGCTCGATATCAGCTAGAAACACTGGTACTAATTCCAGCTGGCGAAATCGCACTTGGCAAGATTGCTCAGGCAATGGCGTACGGGGCTCGAATACTGGCGGTCAACGGCAGTTTCGACGATGCATTGAACGCTGTTCGAGAGATTGTTGATGTGATGGACATTGAGTTAGTCAACTCGGTGAATCCATATCGAATCGAAGGTCAAAAGACCGGGGCTTTCGAGATCGTTGATGAGCTAGGCGAGTCACCCGATATGCTTTGCATTCCAGTAGGAAATGCCGGAAATATCACTGCGTACTGGAAAGGCTTCAACGAGTATCAGTCGCTCGGTCGTTGTGAAACGACACCCATGATGATGGGGTTTCAGGCTGCAGGTGCAGCACCAATTGTTCGTGGTGAGCGAGTAATGAAGCCAGAGACTATCGCTACTGCAATTCGAATCGGTAATCCTGCTAGCTGGGAGAAAGCCGAAACTGCTAGGGACGAATCTGATGGCATGATCGATATGGTCGACGATAATGAGATTGTCGAAGCCTACCTGCGATTGGCACGAGAAGAAGGCATTTTCTGTGAGCCAGCCTCTTCCGCTTCGGTGGCTGGGTTGATTAAGCTACCCGAATTGGGTGTAGACCTGACCGGCAAGACGGTTGTTTGCATCTTAACTGGTAATGGACTGAAAGATCCTGGCACGGCTGAGAGCAGAGCTCTCGTCGAACTCGAGTATGTCGAGCCAGATATCGATTCGGTCATGAATCTATTGAACAGCGGTAAGTAATAATCGACTGCCGACTGAACTCTGGGTTGGCTCAGAGAATTTTCCTAAAGGATTAGCTGCCAAATTGACTTGTTGTAGCGCCGGAATTGAGCAAGGGACTTTCGAGAGTCTTGCAGATCACTGGCAGCACTTGATTGAAGAATGTCCCGAGCCAACATTCTTCGATTCACAAACGTGGCAAAAAACTTGGTGGTCGGAGTTCGGCGAAGGTTCAGAACTTAAGCTTCTGACTGTGCGGACTGACTCGGGCGATGTAAGCATGATCGCTCCACTAATGGTCGATGGCACAGAAGTCAGCTTTCTCGGTAGTACCGATCTAGTCGATTACCACGATTTTCTTACTAAAGATCGACTAACACCTCGGTGTATCCAATCAGTAGTTTCAGCTATTACCGATATGCCCGAGATCGACAAGATACTGCTTCAGTCGTTGCCGGGTAATTCGCCAACGATCACTCAGTTCCGCGAAGCTGCTGAACAGGCTGGCTGGAACGTTGAGCTTGAGCAAGAAGATGTGGCTCCGAGGCTTGATCTACCTGAAACATGGGACGAATACGTCTCTGGTCTTCGCAAGAAAGACCGACACGAACTTCGGCGCAAACTCAGAAGGCTCGAAGCTGTGGGAGAAGTCGAACAGGTCGAGCTAAGCAGTCCTGAAGATGTAGAAGCCGCAATGGGCGATTTCATGCGATTGCATCGTATGAGTACTCCCGATAAGAACGAGTTCATGACTCCTGAACGAGAGAAGTTCTTCAGCAAGGTTGCAGTCGAACTCGCACGCGAAGGTTCAACCCGGCTAGTTTTCCTTGAAGTTTGTGGCGTGCGTGAAGCAACGTCGCTGTCATTTGTCTCGGGCAACGTGCGCTACCTGTATAACAGCGGGTACAATCCCGCCCAGTCAAGATTGTCGGTTGGACTGCTCAACCACGCATTGGCGATTAAGTCCTCAATTGAGTCAGGTCACCGAGTGTTCGATTTCATGCGCGGAAATGAGTCATATAAGTACCACCTTGGCGGCATCGACCGACAAGTATTCGCGCTAACAGCTACTCGACGTACGTCCGGTAGCAAGTAACCTTTTTAGATAATGCACGTTGCAGTAATTACAGTCCACGGATGTCCTGTGCGCCAAGCTGGCAGCAAGGACTCTGGCGGCATGAACATTTATATTCTCGAAATGGCAAAACGACTTGCCGCTCGGGGTGTTCAAGTCGACGTTTTTACTCGCCATCACGATCCGCTTGATCCCCAAATTGTCATGCTCGCACCGGGTGCACGTCTGATTCACTTGCCAGCGGGTGCTCCAACCCTCGATAAGACGGATGTGTACGATCTGCTTCCACAGTTCGCTTCACAAATGCGAAGATTCTGCATCGAGAACCGACTCAACTACGACATCGTCAGTACTCACTACTGGCTGTCAGGTCTGGTCGGAATGCGCCTCGCCGACGAGTGGGGCGTTCCGCACACCACAAGTTTCCACACGATGGCTGAAATGAAACGTCGTGGACGTCCCGAGGAAATGGAAGTCGCGCAGCGGGATTGCTCTGAGACCGAGGTTGCATGCTCAGCTGAATCGGTCGTTGTTTGGACCGAGCAAGAAAAAGCAGCGCTTGTCGACTACTGCAACATCGATTCTGAGAAGGTCTCCGTTATTCCACCCGGAGTTGACTTAGGCCGGTTCCGTCCGATGTCGCAGCAGCAATCTCGAGAACATCTGGGCTATGGCGACCAGAAAAATATCTTGTTTGTGGGTCGGTTAGAGCCACTGAAGGGAATCGACAATCTGTTTCGAGCAGTGGCAAGCCTAGAAAATCCAGGAAGCGTCAGTCTGAGCGTAGTTGGTGGTGATGCGAACTCGGAAGAAAAGCAACGTCTTCAAGCACTTGCGGAGCGAATGAAACTAGGCGATTCGGTGCGTTTCATCGGGTCAGTTAGCCAGGACGAACTTCCGATTCATTTCAACGCTGCTGATGTTTGTGTACTGCCATCTCACTACGAAAGTTTTGGGCTTGCAGCTTTGGAAGCCGCAGCGTGCGGTCGACCGGTTGTCGCCTCTGAAGTCGGTGGATTACCGGCAATCGTGAAGAATGGTGAGACAGGTTTCCTTGTTCCACCAAAGCATAGCGATGTGATGGCGGAACGATTGTGCGAACTTCTGAACGACGATGTGATGCGGTCTCGAATGGGATCGGCTGCTCGCGTTCACGCTGAATCGCTGGGTTGGGATCGATCGGCCGACGCTTTAATAGCGTGTTACCGAGATCTCATACCTGAACTAGCGACAGCGGCAGTACCTGCGGCTGGTGGATAGCTAGCGGCGACTAGAGCGATGTCTCCCACCAGTTGACCTGGCTGCTCTCGACGAATCCGATCGGCGAATACACCCTAATTGCCGGGGCGTTTGCTGAGTCGACATCTAGTTCCATGCTGTCGACTCCTCGTTTCACCAAGTGGTTGTACCCAGCTTCGGCGATGGCTCCGCCCAAACCCTTTTTACGAGCAGACGGTAGAACACCGGTCATTCCGATTCGTCCCACAGTCTTGCCGTCTCGTTCCTGAGTCAGGGTCCAACAATAAGCGACAAGCTGTTCGTTTGAGTCGTGGATCATAACGATGTCATCAACGCTAGCACCAGGTGTCATCAAGTGAGCTTTGATCTCATCTTCTGTGTTTGGCGAGTATCCGAAGTGGTCGCCGAAAGCCGTGTTTTGTAGATAAGTAACTTCTGGAACTTCATCCAGACCAAGCATCGTCCGGAGCGTGAACCCGTCAGGAATTGCAGCTGTGACTGGTTTTAGCTCGGATGTGAGTACAAGTTTCAGGTACTTGCGCACCCTCTTCCATCCAAGCTGCTCGACGAGTTTTTCCAACTCAGTCTCGTTGTCACGGGTTGATAGATGCGCAATAGGGGCTTCAGATTTTGCTCGGTTCGTCGCCCAGTCGATAAGGCTTTTGCGAATTGCTAGACCGAAGTTGCTACTGCCGATTCCGATAACTGATCGACCTATGTTGGGTTCTGGCTCGACAATTGCGTAGCCAACCAGCTCATCGTTTTCTCGAATGACCGCGATGTTTTGCTTTGGCCTGACCCGTGGAAATTCGAGGTCTGCTCGAAGTTCGTCAGCATTGCTTGCCCAATCACGATGACCGTGCGGCCCGATGGAGTTGAGCAACTGCCGCAACGCCGCGGTGTCGGACCATTTGAAGTTACGTATCAGTAGGTTGGATTGGATAGACAAGTGTTTTCGTCAATTTGAAATTTAACAACTTAAGAAGTGTATCTGTATGACCCAACAGGTGGTTTCTGATCGCACGTATATTGGCGAATAGTTGGTTTTGATTATCGTGATCTAAGTTCAGGTCATTGCTTCTCGATAGCAGTACGACTTATAATTACGGTTTGTGAAACGCTGTGAACGGGAGTAGTACCGAACACGGTACGCATGAGAGAGCCGGTGTTGGTGTGAATCCGGTGCGTACTAATTCGAGAACTCGCCCTGGAGCGGTTGATCTGAACTCTGCGATTGCAGACTAGGTTCAAACGGGTTTGGCCACGTCACGGTTCCTTGAGCGGTTAGGCATTCGACGATACGAACGCCTAGCAATCGAAGGTGGTACCGCGGGATGCAAGTCTCGTCCTTTGTGAAGGGGCGGGATTTTTTTTTGCCCGTTGTTTGTGTGAAATCTGAACGTTTATGTACGTTCAACAAATTGTTACGTGTAGTTGGTAGGAAGGAATTGCCGAGATAATCGGCAATCGTGCCAGGAAATAGATATGTCTAAGCACCTCAGTGGAAGTCAAATAGTCTGCGAAGCGCTCCTCAAAGAGGGCGTGAACGTGGTCTTTGGCATTCCCGGTGGCGCGATTCTTCCGCTCTACGGAGTTCTCTCGCAGTACCCAGATCTGCGTCACATCCTGTCTCGTCATGAGCAGGGTGCCGCACACTCGGCTGATGGTTACGCACGTTCAACCGGAAAAGTTGGTGTTGCGTTTGCTACATCAGGTCCGGGCGCAACCAACCTCGTAACGGGTCTGGCAACAGCGATGATGGACTCGGTTCCGATGGTTGCCATCACTGGTCAGGTTGGACGAGCCGCAATTGGTACGGACGCCTTCCAAGAGACCGATATCACTGGCGCAACCCTGCCTGTTACCAAGCACAACTACCTCGTAATGCGAGCCGACGATCTCGGTGCGACGATTCACGAGGCATTTCACATCGCCCGAACGGGACGACCTGGTCCAGTGCTGATCGACATTCCAAAGGATGTCTTCACTGAACTGGGTGATTATGATCCTGATGCTCCGCTCGATCTTCTCGGTTACAACGTACCCGGCAAGGCTGATGAGTCACAGGTCGAAGCCGCCGCAGCATTGATCAACGAATCCGAGCGGCCAGTCATCTTGGCTGGTCACGGTGTAGTGCTGTCGCGAGCATTCGACGAACTGAAGGAACTCGCCGAGAAGGCGCAGATTCCGGTTGTTACCACGCTGCTCGGAATTTCATCGTTCCCTGAGGATCACGTGCTCAGCACTGGGTTCCCGGGAATGCACGGCATGGCGTACGCATCACTGGCCGTCGATCAAGCAGACCTGATTATCAACTTTGGCAGTCGATTCGACGATCGTATCGTTGGTGACTCCAAGCGATTCTCGACCGGGTCGAAAAAGATTCATGTCGATATTGATCCTGCTGAAATTAACAAGAGCATCGAAGTTGAAGCCCCTGTTGTTGGGAACATCAAAGACGTGTTTGGTCAGCTTCTTCCGAAAGTGAAGAAGAACACCCACGTCGAGTGGTTGCAGCACGTTGAGCATCTGAAAGCCGAGCACCCTTCGCTGAAGATTCCAGAAACCGAACGGTTGATGGGTCAGCACGTTGTGAAAGCGCTTTCTGATGTGACTAAAGGTGAAGCGATCATCACTACTGGCGTTGGTCAGCACCAGATGTGGGCTGCTCAGCACTACCAGTTCAAGAACGCTAATTCATGGCTTTCATCTGGTGGCGCAGGAACGATGGGCTACGAAGTTCCTTCAGCAATTGGTGCACAAGTAGGAAACCCCGACAAACTGATCTGGTCGATCTGTGGAGACGGTGGTTTCCAGATGACTCTCATGGAGTTGGCGACAGCTGTTGAGAACAATTTGCCAGTGAAGTACGCAATTTTGAATAACAACCACTTGGGAATGATTACCCAGTGGCAAGACTTCTTCTACGACGGTGATTTTCAGGCTGAAACGTACACTGCTAACCCTGATTTCGTGAAGCTTGCGGAAGCCTACGGAATGAAGGGGATTCGGGTTACGAGTCAGGACGAACTTGAAGGAGCTATTGTCGAGGCAAATGCTCACGATGGTCCGGTGATTGTCGACTTCGTTATTGAGAAGGTTGATGACCTCTACCCGATGATTCCCGCTGGTCAAAGCGTTCAGGAACTGATTGAGGAGCCAAACTAATGGCCGCAGGTAACGGAACGTTTCAGCGAACAATTTCTGCACTGGTTCAAGACAAGCCGGGCGTACTCGCTCGCATATCTGGTCTTTTCCGACGACGCGGGTTCAACATTGCCAGTTTGACCGTTGGACGATCAGAACAAGCGGGTATGTCGCGTATGACATTCGTTGTCGAAGGACCTGATGAGGTTGTCCGCCACGTGGCTGCACAGCTTGATCGTTTGATCGACGTTGTGGAAGTTCAAGATATTACTGAAAGCAACATCGTCTGGCGTGAGCTGGCGTTGATCAAGGTCGCTGCGCCTGCTTCTTCTCGAAGCGAGGTGCTGGAACTTGTGAACGTGTATCGCGCCAACGTGATCGACATTGGAGTCGAGAGTCTGACACTGGAGATTTCCGGTGGACGACAGAAGATCGATTCGCTGATCGAGCTGCTCAAAAAGTTTGGATTATTGGA
This sequence comes from Dehalococcoidia bacterium, assembly GCA_040264655.1. Taxonomy (GTDB): domain Bacteria; phylum Chloroflexota; class Dehalococcoidia; order Lucifugimonadales; family Lucifugimonadaceae; genus Lucifugimonas. The sequence continues at coordinate 21,137 of JBDQHW010000024.1, forward strand.
AGTGATCCGAACGGGTAGAGTTGCGACTTTGAGGGGAACACTTGTTGAAGGCGAAGACGATGGTCTTTACCAAGCCGATGCAAGCAACCCAACGTATGTACTTCCCGTTATATCTGGTGAATCTGGAAGCGTCTAAGAACGTTTCTTAAGCATGCTGCTAGGACTGCTAGCAGAACACAAAATCACGAGCCCTAAGGCTGACAATTCGAAATGGCTACTCTTACTTACGATAAAGATATTGATGATTCGATACTGCGAGATAAAACTGTCGCAGTATTGGGTTACGGCTCACAGGGTCACGCCCACGCGCTGAACCTCAAGGACAGCGGCTTCAACGTAATTGTTGGTCTGTACGAAGGCAGCCGAAGCAAGCAGACCGCTGAAGAAGCTGGTTTGGAAGTTGTTTCAAACGCTGAAGCAACGAAGCGTGCCGACCTGATTTCATTCTGCCTCCCTGACACTGTTCAGAAGAAGGTTTACGAAGAAGACGTAAAGCCAAACCTAACTGACGGTAAGGCCATTCTCTTCGCTCACGGTTTCACGATTCTGTACGAACAGATCGTTGCACCTGAAGGAGTTGACGTTGTGATGATCGCTCCTAAGGCTCCTGGTCACCGAGTGCGTGCGGTATTCGAGCGTGGACTAGGCGTGCCTTGTCTGATCGCTGTTCACCAAGATGTATCCGGAAAAGCTCACGACCTCGCACTTGCTTACGGCAAGGGTGTCGGTGGTGGACGAGCCGGCATCTTGGAGACCACTTTCAAGGAAGAAACCGAAACCGACTTGTTCGGTGAGCAGGCCGTTCTTTGTGGTGGAGTTAGCGAACTTGTGAAGGCTGGATTCGAAGTATTGGTTGAGGCTGGTTACGAACCAGAATCTGCTTACTTCGAGGTTCTTCACGAACTCAAGCTCATTGTCGACCTGATGTACCAAGGTGGACTCGGTCACATGCGTTACTCGATCAGCGAAACAGCTGAGTACGGTGACTACTCACGTGGTCCAGTCGTAATCGACTCAAGCGTGAAGAAAAATATGCAGGAAGTTCTGCGACAGATTCAGTCGGGTGAATTCGCCCGTGAGTGGATCGCAGAGAACGACGAAGGTCAGCACAAGTTCAAGCAGATGCGGGCCGACAACGAAGTGCACGGAATCGAGAAGGTCGGTAAAGAACTTCGCGACATGATGCCTTGGTTGGAGTCGACTACATAAATTTGTAGTCACTTCTTTTTGAAGGGAACATCGGCTCGATCAAATTGGGTCGGTGTTCAAACCCGGCGGGTGTTACCCGTCAAGATTGGTCGAGCGCTGGAGGTAATCACATGGCGCAGCAAAGCGGTACTGAAGACAAAGTAATAATTTTTGACACGACTCTACGTGACGGCGAGCAGTCTGCCGGCGCGGGTCTAACAGTCGAGGAAAAACTTCGTATCGCTCACCAGCTAAACAAGCTAGGCGTTGATGTGATTGAGGCGGGGTTTGCAGGCAGTTCACCTGGCGATTTTGAGGCAGTACGCCGAATCGCCAACGAGGTGAAGGGTCCTGTAATTACTTCGCTTGCCCGAGCTGTTACGGCCGATATCGATGCAGCAGGTAAGGCGCTGGAAGGTGTTGAGAACGCACGTATTCATACGTTCCTCTCGGCGTCTGACATCCACCTGATGCACCAGATGCGCAAAGACCGAGAAGCCATCATGAACATGGCGGTTACAGCGGTTGCTCATGCGAAGACTTACGTCGATGACGTTGAGTTCTCACCGATGGACGCATCACGGACCGAGCCAGAGTATCTCTATGCGATGGTCGAAGCTGTGATCAACGCAGGCGCTACTACGGTCAACATTCCAGACACTGTTGGGTATTCAACCCCCGAAGAGTTTGGTGCGTTGATCAAGGGCATCAAGGACAACGTTCCCAATATCGATAAAGCTGTGATTAGTGTTCACTGTCACAACGACCTTGGAATGTCCTCAGCCAACTCGCTTGCTGCCATCGAAAACGGTGCACGGCAAGTTGAAGGTTGTATCAACGGACTTGGTGAGCGTGCGGGTAACGCAGCTCTCGAAGAAGTGATCATGGCGCTGGAAACTCGCCCCGACCACTACCAAGTTGATACCAACATCAATTCGACCGAGATCGGCAATTCCAGCCGAATGGTTAGTTCCATATTTGGAATTCCAGTTCAGGCGAACAAGGCGATTGTTGGTCAGAACGCATTCAGGCACTCGTCTGGTATTCACCAAGATGCTTACCTGAAAGAACGTACGACTTTCGAAATTATGGAACCAGACACTGTTGGATGGCGTGGGCAAGCAATCGTGCTTGGCAAGCTGTCTGGTAGGGCTGGTCTTCGATCTAGGTTGCACGAGCTGGGTTACGACCTGTCGGACGAAGAGCTTGCGAACGTATTCGTTACGTTCAAAGATCTTGCCGACAACAAACGTGAAGTTACTGACGTTGATCTTGAAGCCTTGATGTCGGAGCAGCACCGCTATGTCGATACCGACCGAACCTACCGAGTAGATTCAGTCCATGTTGTCTGTGGAAATGACACCGAACCAGAGGCGAAGATTACTCTGGGTTGCCCTGATGGCGAGACTCGAACAGTCGAGTCGAAGGGCACTGGTCCGGTAGACGCAGTCTGCAAGGCAATCGATACCGTCGTAAATCTCGATATCGAACTCACCGAGTTCGCCGTATCGGCTGTTACAGAAGGCATCGATTCGCTGGGTGAAGTGACAATTCGTGTTGCTAAAGATGGCTCGGTGTATTCCGGGCGTGGATCTGATTCAGACATCGTTGTGGCTTCAGCGAAGGCGTATGTGAACGCTATCAATCGCTTGATCACCATCGGTGTGCAGGATCGGACAGCAACGACGGGTGCGGTTTAGTCCGTTACTCGTAAAAGAGAAACATAAACAAGCGGCACCTCGAAATTATTCGGGGTGCCGCTTTTACGCTACTATTTCTGCTGAAATTAGTCGCAAATAAATTTTAGTGAGCCAGGCGCTCATTTCGAAAAAAGATTCTGGGAGTTACGTGCACATGGCCAAGACCATGTTCGAGAAGATCTGGGAACAGCACATAGTTGCCGAGCCTGAAGGCCAGCCAGCTCTTATTTACATCGACCTTCACCTTGTTCACGAGGTGACCTCTCCGCAGGCTTTCGAGGCTTTGCGATTGACCGACCGCAAGGTTCGTCGACCCGACCTCACGATTTCGACGGTTGATCACAACGTACCAACGGACGACACTCGAGCAGAAGAGATCAAAGATCCCATTGCTCGTCAGCAAGTCGAAACTCTGCGCAACAACTGCAAAGAGTCAGGTGTAACTCTCTACGACGTCGACTCGTCGGCTCAGGGAATCGTTCACGTAATCGGACCTGAACAGGGTTACACCCAGCCGGGAATGACGATTGTTTGTGGCGACTCGCACACTTCCACTCATGGTGCGTTTGGTTCGCTGGCGTTTGGTATCGGTACGTCTGAAGTAGAGCACGTTCTCGCAACTCAGACCCTTCGACAGGCAAAGCCTAAGACGATGGAAATTCGTTTCAATGGCGAACTGAAACAGGGTGTTACCGCCAAGGACATGATCCTCGCAGCGATCGGTGAGATGGGCACGGCAGGCGGAACTGGTTACGTTGTTGAATTCACCGGCGACGCGATCAAGAAGCTCGACATGGCAGGACGGATGACCGTCTGCAATATGACTATTGAAGGTGGCGCACGAGCCGGTCTAATCGCTCCTGACGACACTACGTTCGATTGGATGCGTGGACGAAAGTTCGTGCCTAAGGGTGATGCTTTCGACGCCGCGGTTGCTGAATGGCGCGAGCTTGCTAGCGACGAGGGTGCCGAATACGACGCTCTGCTCGAGATCGACTGCGACACGCTTGAGCCGCACGTAAGTTGGGGCACTAACCCGGGTCAGGTCACAGGAATTACAACACGAGTTCCTTCGCCTGACGATTTCACTGATCCTGCTGATGTTTCATCTGCCGAACGCGCACTTGAATACATGGGCCTAATTGGAGGAACAGCGGTTGAAGATATCGAAATCGATCGAGTGTTCATCGGTTCTTGCACCAACGCACGAATCGAGGATCTACGATCCGCTTCTTTGATCGTCAAAGGACGCACGGTTGCTTCTTCAGTTCGAGCACAGATCATGCCGGGTTCGACCCTGACGAAGATGCTGGCTGAAAAAGAAGGTCTGGACCAGATCTTCAAGGAAGCTGGCTTCGAGTGGCGAGAGTCAGGATGTTCAATGTGCTTAGGCATGAACCCCGACATCCTTGTGCCAGGTGAGCGATGTGCATCAACATCCAACCGGAACTTTGAAGGCCGACAAGGCAAGGGTGGACGTACACACCTTGTAAGCCCTGAAATGGCAGCAGCAGCAGCCATTGAAGGTCATTTTGTCGATGTCAGAGACTGGGAGACCGAATAGTACGGTCCTTTGGTTAGCGAACGGTGAACGGTTGACTCAATGTCGTTAAGCGACAAAAACTCACAGAGCTTCGACCCTCGACCTCCGAAAGATCGGAAGGTTGCGGGTGAAGGCTCGCCTAAAAGAGGTCGACGTACACGTGATGCTGATAGCGCTCCTCGTACCAGCGGTGGAATCATGCACCGTATTACTGGGCGATCTGAGATGGATCGCGCAAAGATCAAGCGGTATGAACCGTACGGCTACGAATCCAACAAACAGCAGGTAACGTGGGTTGTTGTGGCGTTGATTGGGTGGATCGCTGTTTCACTCATGCTGGCATGGCAGGATCGGGCAACCGCTAACTACCTGATTGAGCTGAAATCGGAAGGTATGGTCACGATCCCACCTTCTCAGCAACGTGCTCCACGTTACTTAATCGAAATTGCTGAATTTACAAACTCCACTGAACCTGAATTAGTTGAAGAAACAGATTCTGGCGAGGAGATCGAACCACTCCCTGAACCAGTTCGCGATTTGGACATCTTGTTCGACTACGCTGCCGCTGAAGGCATAGCGTGTACGAATGAGCAGGATTTCATTGCTCAAAACCCTGGTTGTACTCGGTTGATAGACATTCAGACGGAGTACGCATCTGTCAAAGACAACGGCTCGATGCTGTTCGTTCTGTTGATCGCAGTGCTGTTTGTGAATATGTTCGCATTCGGTTCGTTTTCTCACCGAGCGAGTCGAAATATTCTCACGCTCAAGAACGAAGGCCAAAAATTCACTCCTGAAAAAGCGGTACTTTGGTTCTTCGTCCCGGTTCTTAATCTCGTAAAGCCGTGGCAGGTATTCAGAGAGTTGTTCCGCGGTAGTGATCCTTCAGTTACGACCGAAGAACCACACACATGGAAGACTGAAGGCTCGGTGTCGAAAATTGTCCATGTGTGGGCAGCAATTTTTGTGGGAGTATTCTTCTTCAACCCACGGACAATCGGGTGGTTCTGGTATTCGATTCGTCAAACAATGGATGACGTAATCGTTGCTCACCAGCGATTGATCATCGCCGATATATTGATGGCAATACTCGGTGTTGCTGCAATATTTGTTGCACTTGAACTACATAAACGACAAGAAGCTCGACACGCCATAGTTGGCGATATTACTGTTACGCCCCCACCCCCTGTGGATGCCCTTGAAGAAGCTCTAAAAGAGGGGATTAGGCGCAAAGAGTTAGAAAACAGACGAGCCCGTTCCAAGCGGAACGACTCGGCGAAATAGACGAACCGGTTAGGAAAGACCAAAGGTAACTAAATTGGAAAAGTTCACTAAGCTCACAAGCATAGTTGCGCCTCTCGATCGAGCCAACGTCGATACGGATCAGATCATCCCAAAGCAGTTCCTCAAGCGAATTGAGCGAACCGGATTCGGCGAATTTGCGTTCTTCGACTGGCGATATCTTGAAGACGGTGTTCCTAACCCTGACTTCATCCTCAATGAGGAACGATATGCCGGTGCCAACATTCTGGTTGGCGGCCGCAACTTCGGTTCAGGTTCTTCTCGTGAACACGCACCATGGGCACTGAAGGAAATGGGCTTTCAATCGATCATTGCGACTAGTTTTGCCGACATTTTCCGCAACAACTGCATGCAGAACGGAATGTTGCCAGTGATTCTGAGTGAAGCCGAGGTCGATACGATCATGGCTCGTGCGCTTCGTGGTTCCGGCTACAAAGTGACGATCGATCTCAACTCCCAGACGGTTACCGACGACCAGGGATTGAGCGCTAGTTTCGAAGTCGACCCCTTCCGAAAGAACTCACTTCTTGAAGGATTGGACGACGTTGGAATCACGATGAGTCTCGGCGAAGCAATCGACTCATTCGAGGAAAAACGCACCGCACGCTGGTAGTCGGGCCAGAGCAGTTTGCACACTCACCCAAATTTTTGTGGAGAGTGTGGCTGCGCGCTGGTAGACTTCACAAGTTGTTTTTTTATAGAGAAGACCCAATTTCGAGTACCGAAAGCAGAGCTTTTTAGATGGACGGACGGATTGCAGTACTTGGTGGAGATGGCATTGGCCCAGAAGTCACCGCAGAATCAGTAAAAGTTCTCGACGCAATCGGTCGTCGATTCGGACACGATTTCACTTATGTGACTGGTCCGGTTGGTGGCACAGCCATCGACGCGACGGGCAGCGCACTTCCTGCCGACACTATGAACATTGTTCTTGGTGCCGATGCAGTTCTGTTTGGAGCAGTTGGTGGCCCTAAGTGGGATGACCCACTGGCTAAGGTTCGCCCTGAAGACGGTATTCTCGCTCTTCGTAAGGGACTTGGACTTTTCGCCAACCTTCGACCTGCCAAGGTTTATCCGCAGCTGATCGATGCTTCTCCTCTCCGCCCAGAACTTCTCGTTGACGTTGATTTCATCATCGTTCGAGAGCTCACCGGTGGTTTGTACTTCGGTAAGCCAAAGCGCCGATGGGAGAACTCCCGTGGTCGCCGAGCTGTCGACACGCTTGCTTACTCTGAAAAAGAGATCGAGCGAGTTGTACGAGTAGCTTTTGAGCTTGCACGAGATCGCAAGAAGCGGGTTCACTCACTCGACAAGATGAACGTCATGGAGTCGTCACGACTCTGGCGCGAGGTCGCTACCGAAGTTGGTATCGAGTATCCAGATGTTGAGCTGATCCACATGCTTGCCGACAACGCAGCAATGCAGATCATCACCAACCCTAGTTCCTTCGACGTTATCGTTGCCGAGAATACATTCGGAGATATTCTTTCTGACGAAGCTGCTGTTATCGGTGGATCACTCGGAATGCTTCCGTCCGCATCTCTCTCATCGCTCCCACCAAAGAACGGCCGACGTCGTCGCGGTGGTAAGCCAGCGTTGTACGAACCAATTCACGGTTCTGCTCCTGACATCGCAGGTAAGTCGCTAGCAAATCCAATGGCTTCAATTCTCAGTGCCGCAATGCTTTTGCGACTTTCGTTCGGGCTTGGTGCAGAAGCTGAAATTATCGAAGGCGCTGTGGATTCTGTACTTTCAGAAGGCTACCGAACGCACGATATTGCGACCGGTGGCGAGCGACCGTTAACTACCAGCCAGGTCGGCGACATGATCGCAGGACTCGTAGCTGGATAGTCGGCTCATCGGCGCCGCCGATTAGTCTTCGAGCTCGTCGAACCGGCCTTCTCTGTTTGGCCAAAACTGGGTGTGTGGATTGAAATCTTCCCACGCCCAGTAGTACGACGACACAAACGGCGCTCGTTGCAATATCGTTCCCTTTAGGACACCCTCGACAGCCACTCCGGCGTCGAGGTCCCAAGTTGAGCCAGTCTCCCGATCCTGAACTGTCAGCGATAGAGTTTCATCGGCTGATTCAACCAGCTTGAACGTCAATTGATCCGGTAACTCTGCTGATACTTGCGCACCCAATTGAGGCGTTCGTAGAAATGCATGGATCACCCGCGAGTCTTTATCGGCAAATACTGCGACTGGGAATTCACCAACCATTTCATTTACGACTCCTTCATTAGCCGAAGAAGCGAAGTAAAAGCCTTTGGCGGCATCGCCAATTGAGACTCCGATAACGAATCTGTCTATCGGTGCCAGGCCGTTGTAGACAAGGTTGGCTCGCTCGTCGATCAATACCTTCGTGTCAGGTTGACGTTCGAGCCACGATTGCCACGGTACTAGCTCAAAAGGTAAAAGCGTGAGGCGTGTGCCAGTAAGTTCTCCATCGATGGCAGCTCCCCATGGTTGTGACCAGATGCTCTGGGTCTCCCAGTCCCACCACGTCATGGCGCTCTTGAACAACGCTCCTTCGTTGCCAAAGGTGTGTTCGACTCCATCGATTCGCCGGTCATGCACGAGACCGGTGTAGCAAATTGGTCACCATGAAACCAGAACCGGAGTGCCACCAACCTCGTCGTTCACCATTTCACGTACCCGCAATAGTCCAGTTGGATACGCTCGCGCTTCACCGTTTATAACCAGTCCCATGACGATTTCATCGGAACGTAAATCCGCTTCAGTTGGTGAAACGAACTTTGGCGTGTAGATGGGTTCGATGGCGTCTCGTGGAATCCGATCTCGTTCGTAAAAACCAAGATCAATTTCTAGGTCGAGTTCCCGTATCTGAGGGTTGGGATTTAACGCAGCGAAGGAGTCGACGTCGAATTCTGCTGTTGGCATCGCGTTCGTCGAGACGGTAGGTTCTGTGACCTCGGACGGTGCTTCGTCACTTCCGCAAGCCGCAGCGATGATTACTGAGGCTGACGCTACAGCGATTACTAAAGTCGGTTTTAACAACATCGACCGCAACCATCCTGAGACTCTCCGGTGCAAATACCCATATTGGTTTGATGCACGGACTAGCCCCAGAGTTGCTGCGGTCAGAATTTGCTAGCTCAGAATGCTCTACGAGTCTTTGCCAGCGAACTCACTATCGATGTCGACTTCATGAGCTGCGAGCCATTCAGGATCGAAGTTGACACCCAGACCTGGTCGATCGGAAACGTGAAGGTGACCATCCCTGATGTCCAATGGATGATCGATCATGACATCGTATCCAGACAGGTCGTATCGGCTTGTTTCGAGCTTGTAGAAGTTAGGCACGGTCATCATGACTTGCGCACCCGACATTACGTTGACCGGGCCTGAAGCGTCGTGAGGTGAGATCGGCACGTAGTAGGCCTCAGCCATCGTGGCAATCTTCTTCAATTCGGTAATTCCGCCAGTCCAAGTCACGTCTGGCATGACGTAGTCGGCGAGGTTGTTTTCAAAGATCGGTACGAAGTCCCAGCGCGTATGTAGACGCTCGCCAACTGAAATAAGCGGGGTTATCTGCTCTTTCACTTGCTTGAGCGCTTTCCAGCTTTCAGCGGGAACGGGTTCTTCGAACCAGAAAATGTCCCATTCCGCCATCTGATTCGCCAACCGAATCGCGGTCGGCACGTTGTACATACCGTGAGCATCGATAAGAATTTCGACATCAGGTCCAGCAGCTTCACGAGCAGCGGCGACGATGTCCATCGCTGCATTCTCGGCTTCGATGCTTATCTCACCGTCGAGGAAACTCGCGTTTCCGACGTGAAGGTTGTGCATCATCGGGTCCATCTTGAACGCACGATGACCTGAAGCGACGATTTCCTTCACTGATTCACTGATGTGCTCAGGTGATTTAGGCTCGGGTGGGTGACAGTACAAAGCAATCTTGTCTCGAACCGCTCCTCCGAGCAATTTGTACACAGGCTGATTTAGAGCCTTGCCTCGGATGTCCCACAGTGCGATATCGATTCCGCTGATTGCAGCGGTCGTTGCGCCTCGGGTGCCGACGTATGTCATGCCTCGGAAGATCTTTGCCCAGATTCGTTCGATGTCTTCAGGGTTCTCACCGACGAGCCATTTGCCGATCTGGTTTACGAATGCAGCAATAGCCCCGTTTGCAACCGGACCAGGGTATGTCGTAATTTCACCCCAGCCTGTGATTCCTTCATCGGTATCGACTTGGATGAAGACAAACGTGCGGGTTTTGGGATCGCGAACTTCATCAGCTCCAGGGTTGTCGTCCCAGGGTGTTTTGACTACCCATGAACGGGCACTAGTTATCTTCAACGTTAGTTTCCTATTGGTACTTGCGACCTCGCCTCGGCGTAATTAGCGGGTCGTGGCACGATTATCTGCTGGTTTCGTCGCTGGTCAAGCTCGAAATTGCCTAACCTCTCCTTGACACTGCCGAACCTCGGAATAAAGTACGCCGAGTTGAGAATAACTTTAGGAACCAGCCGAGAAATATGACAAACCAGATAACTGACACCGATCTACAGAACGCGCTACCTGATGTTGAATCGGATCAGAAACTTGCTGGCATCATCGCCGAGACGACAATTCACCGCGACAAATGGGGCATTCCTCATATCACCGCAGAAAACGAAGTCGACCTGTTTTTTGCTCAGGGTTTCGCCACTGCTCAGGATCGTCTATTTCAGATGGACTACGATCGACTGCGATGTTTAGGTCGTTCCTCTGAACACCTCGGCGAACGTGGACTTGCTCAGGACCGACTGATGCGAAGACGTTCGTTGCAGATCGTGTCCAAGCGCGACCTCGATATTTGTAGTCCCGAAACCAAAGCAATGATCACCGCATATACCGCTGGTGTGAACGCATACATCGAGTCTGGCGCACCGTTGCCAGTCGAGTACAAGCTGACTGGTACGAAGCCCGAGAAGTGGGAAGACTGGCATTGCATACTCGTCTACAAGGTTCGTAATACTGCTGAAGGATCGTTTCAGGCGAAACTATGGCTCGCAAAACTAGCGGCAGAGATCGGACCCGAGCGAACCGCCGCAATATCTCCCGGTAGCCAGCCGAGTGCACTAATGACCGTTCCACCAGGAGCCGAATATTCAGGTGGTGCGCTGAACGCTATCGAAGAGCTAACCAACGTGGTGAACGCTACGGAGTCGCTACGTGAAACCGACGGTGGTTCGAACGGTTGGGCGATTTCGGGTGACAGAACTGAATCCGGTTTGCCGCTCGTGGCAGGTGACTCACACCGAGGGCTCGAAGTTCCGAACGTCTACTACCAAGTGCATCTCAAGACTCCGGATTTCCAGACCTTAGGACACTCGATTCCGGGTGTGCCGATGGCGATGCACTTCGCCCACAACGATTTCGTTGGGTGGGGCATGACGCATGGAGGAGCCGATACTCAGGATTTGTTCGTTGAGCAGCTTCGACGCTCAGGAAGCAAGGTTGAGTATTTGTTCAAGGACGCTTGGGTCGAAGCTGTTCGATCAGTCGAATCGATTTCCGTCAGAGGTGGGAATTCTGAGGATGTCGAGATCGTCGAAACGCATCACGGGCCGATCATTTCAGGCAGCGTTGATTCTGGCTGGGGCGTCGCCATATCTGATCCGGGTTCGCGCGGCGGGACCAAATGGGTAGATGCCGCATACGGTGCGATGAAGTCGCAATCGGCAGATGAGCTTGAGAAGGCGTTCGATACTTGGACCGATCGTGTGAACAACTATCCATATGCCGACGTCCACGGTAATTTCGGCTACTTGTTCAAAGGGCGAGTACCTGCTCGGACCGGTGCGAATGGATGGGGACCAATCCCGGGTTGGACTGGCGAATACGAGTGGAACGGATTTATTCCAAACGCTGAGCTTCCTCGGTCTAAGAATCCAGACTGTGGATGGATTGTCACCTGTAACCAGCGAGTGGTCGATGAAGACTATGAACACTACCTGACGCATCTTTACGGTACTGACTACAGAGCCAGAAGAATTCGAGATCGCATAGAAGAGATTTCAGATCGCAAAGCAACAATCGCTGACATGTCGTCGATCCATGCCGACACTGTTTCGATTCCTGCAATCGCAGTTAGCAGTGCCATTCGCGCTCTAACCGGACTGGATGGTGTCTATGCAACTGTTGCTGGAATGCTCGAATCGTGGGATCACGATCTCAAAGAGGACTCCTCAGCTGCAGCTATATACGGCGCGTGTTCTAGGGAGTTAAACAAGCAGCTGGCACTGGCTGCGTTCGGGTCATTGGCGGGTGGTGTTACTGGAGAGTCTGGTGACGCAGGTGCTGAGGACCAGCTCCGTCGACAACTTAAGCCTGACTTCGTTCGTCGACTTGGCGACGGCTCACTCGGCGAAGCCCCTTACGGTTTCGATACCGACGAATTGGTGTCCAATGCGTTCAAAGTTGGTGTCGATTATTTGGTAGCCAGGCTCGGAGATGATCCGAGCAAGTGGCGCTGGGGTGATTTGCACAAGACGGGGCATGTTCACCCGCTTTCAGGAGCGTTCCCCGAGGCATCCGATCAACTGAACCCTCCGAAGGTTGAAACTTCTGGAGATGGCGATGTGCCGTTTGCTAGCGGTAGTCCTACGCCGGCAGAGTTCGCTATCAAGACTGGACCAATCAACCGATACATTCACGACCCCTCGAATTGGAGCAACGGCCGTTGGATCGTTCCTCTGGGTTCATCGGGTCACCCGGCAAGTCCGCATTTCGCAGATCAGCAAAATATGTGGGCCAAAGTCGAGACGATCCCTCAGCTTTGGGACTGGTCGGAGATCGCCAAAGACGCAGAAACGACCCAACGTCTGCTGCCTGAATAGTTCGTAGGACGATCAAGCTGAATTACCGGCAAACCCGGCTTTCAATCTCGAATATGAGTTTGTGAGCTGGAAGTATTCACGCGATTACATAAAAGACTGGCGAAAATACCCATCGAATTCATGAAATTCGTCGGGAATGATGCTTATTGATTGAAATTCAGCTAACTATTTACGAAAAGCGTAACAACAAAGCAGTAATGCTAGCTTTAGCGTGCGTATGGCGATGTAATCAAGTGTTTACATGACGAATATCGCCACTAAATCGGCTTTTTGGGTGATATCATTGATTTCAGTCCATCGGATGGGTAATAACGAAGTCCACTGGTAGGACGCTAAACGGTGCTGAAATCCGTTTAGGAGTTTTTGAAGAGAGATCTAAATTGAGTAACGTATTTCGAATTGCATTCAGCCGCTTGGGCCACGCGTTCGACACAAAGCTAGTATCTGCACAGGAATTGAACCAGGCCTACTTGCTTGGCGATCAGGTCGCACGACACAGCCACTACGCAGCGAGCAAGACTCGTCGCGGCTACCGAGTTAGCTAACGCCCGTCGTCTTTCCTCCGGACGGAAAGGCGTAAGAACTCTGTAGATGGCTGTTTGCGGATCTAAAAGAAAGCCCCCGATCATCAAGATCGGGGGCTTTTGCATTTAAGTTTTAGTGGTTATTCGGTCCGTTTGGTTCTAGTGCCACTCCCGTTCGTCTTCAACCGTGCGGATGTTGCGAGCAGGGAACGGCTTGTACGGGTGCTGCGCCAGTTTTGCTTCATCAATTTCGATTCCGAGTCCTGGCGCAGTCGGCAGTTCGATGTAGCTGTCATGCGGATCGAGGTAGCCCGACGTAAAGCTCCTGCATACATCCTCTACGTTCACGAAATACTCGTAGATCAAGAAGTTCGGCATGTTAGCCGATGCATGCACTCCCGCTGCCAAGCCTACCGAAGTCGAGTTGTATCCGTGCGGTGATATTGCGATGTAGTGCGGTTGTGCCATTGCGGCGATTTGAGAAATTTCTAGAATTCCGCCGGTATTGCAGATATCTGGATTAATGATGTCGACCGCGCGCTTGTCGAATATTTCTCGGAAGCCGTTACGCGTGTAGTGAGATTCGCCTGTCACAACAGGAATTGTGGTGTTGTCTTTCACCTCACGAATTGCGTCAATGTTGTCGGGCGGGCAAGGTTCTTCGAACCAGTACGGGTTGTATTGCTCCATCTCTTTTGCGACCCGAATAGCGTTCATCGGAGCGAGTCGTCGGTGTACTTCGATCAGCAATTCAACATCAGGACCGACGGCTTCTCGAACTTTACCAACGGTCGCAGCTGCTTCCGTAAGCTCGTCTCGATTTACATATTCTCGCCACGGTCCAGGGAACGGATCGAATTTCAGGGCGTTGAATCCGCGTTCTTCGACCAACGTCGCAGCGGTTTTTGCAATGTCGTCAGCTGGGCCTCGTGCCCAACCGTTGGCGTAAACACGGATGTGAGGTCGGACTGGTCCACCAATCAGGTTGTATATCGGTTGCTCTGTGGCTTTGCCGACGATGTCCCACATAGCGATTTCAATACCGCTGAGTGCGCAGTGGAGATCCATTGCCGATCGTTTCGTAGCGAAATCTTCGTGGGCCACATGCATGAAGTGGCGGATGTGGAACGGGTCACGGTCGATGAGATAGCGGGCAAGCTGATCGACGTGGGCTTCAATCTGGGTGTCGCGATCCGACTGGGAGTAAGCCTCACCCCAGCCGGTTATTCCAGCGTCGGTCGAAAGCTTGATGTAGATGAAATTCTTGCCAGCTCCCGGATGCCACTTAATGACTTCAATATCGGTGATCTTCAACGTGCCGCTCCAAGGTCAAATGCTCAACGCCCGATTGGCGTAGCGGCATCATATACCTGAGTGACACTGATAGTGATTGTAGGCAGCTGTGGAATACCAGCTGCCCACCAAGTGGCTCAGTCAGGCTTCGCATACACGCGAATTGCATCTCGCATGAACTCAGCCAATCCTGAGGCGATATGTTCGTAGTGACTGCGGAACCTCTCATCATCGACGTACATTTCACCTAGTCCCGCAAAGGTTTCTAGAGAACAGCTGTAAAAACGCTGATCGATGAGTGCATGCCAATTCGCGACCGCGGTCTGAACCTCAGAGTCGTCAGCACCACGACTCATCCCAGATACGATAGTTTGGTTGATTTCGTCAGTCGTGGTTTTGATTGAGTCCCAGTCTTGTTTTGTGTGCGAGTTGGTGCGCTCTTCAGATTGGGCCCAGGCAATCGACCCGCCCCATTTATTACGAGCTTCCTCGCGGTATTCTTCGATTGTTGATTCGCTTAAGCCTTCAAACATGACTTGATTGCTCCTTGAGAACGAGTTCGACTCACGACTTGAAACCGTCGTGTCGATGCTCCTGATTAACGACCCCAGTCGCTTCCTTTTTTCAACCAACAAACGTCGATGCATTTTTAGTGCTTCAGTTTGGTCGAATTCAGGATCGTCAAGGATTCGCTTGATGTCTGAGAGCGAAAAATCCAATTCACGAAAAAACAGTATCTGCCGAAGCTTTTGAAGATCGACCTGTGAGTATTCACGGTACCCAGCTTCAGTAACCGAGTGAGGTTTTAGCAGCCCAATAGCGTCATAGTGATGAAGCGTTCGGATACTCACTCCGGATAGATCTGATATTGCTTTGATTCTGTAAATCATCTTGCCCTCAGATCCAAGTTATTCCGTGACGTTACGTCAATGTCAATTGGGATTGGGCGCTGGATTGTTAAGCGCTTCGTCCGAGATAGACGAACTAGACGAACTTGACCAACGCACCGCCGACACCTTCGATGTCGATGGATACTTCGTCGCCGGGCATGACCCACTTAGTTTCGACAACGCTGCCGAGCATCACGACTTCACCGGCTTTCAGGTGCTTGCCGCGTTCAGCGAGCGAATTCGCCAACCACGCTAGCGCTTCATATGGATGCCCCATGATGTCGCCAGTTGTACCTTCGCCGACCCGTTCACCGTTGATGGTCATATGCCCGATCGCCGTTGCCAGATCAGGCGCGTCTTTGACGGGCTTGGGTTGGCTAAGCACGATTCCTGATGCGAAGAAATCGTCGGCAATCAGAGTCGGAGTATCGACTTTCTTGTAGTCGGTCCAACGGTCATCAACAATTTCGATTGCTCCGAATAGCGCTTGAACAGAAGGAGTAACCGACTCACGGGTGAAAGGCGTGCCGTCTTTAGCAGGTAGCAAATCCGTTCCGATGAATGCTGCTATTTCGCATTCAACCCCTGGGTGAGAGAAGTTCTGATACTGAGCTGAAGTAGCTATGTAGTTCGTTGAAGTGTTGTAGACGGCCCCAGCGCAGGGATTGTTGATTCCCAAGAACTCTTGCATCACCGGAGTGGTACACCCGATTTTGTATCCGACGCGTTTGCCGTAGCCAGCCTCATTGAGCAAATCATGGAGTTGCTCTTGTACTTTGTATGCCTCTGCTTCGTCGGCAGGGCGGTACTCTTCGGGTAGCCCGTCGATGATCTGATTACGTACCCGTGTGAGAGCGAGAATGCCGGCCGATTGCTTGAGTTCTTCTTGGTTCATCAATGTGGGATGTTCGATTTCTTAGGCGATAGCCCGAGTGATCTTCATGCGAATGTGTTGATTGTTTACGACAATAGATTCTATGTCTGAACATATAATTGCGCAGCCGCTAATCTATATGTTGGCGGCCAGTGTTTCGAACTGATTCAAATTTCATGAACCGAGTCCTTTGTCGATCAAGATTCCGCGTTTACTGCTGGCAGAGCTGATTTCACATGCGCTCCAAGACGATCCCAACGAATGTTGTGGTCTTTTACTGGGCGCAGAAGGTGTTGCCGACGAGGTGCACAAGATGTCGAACGTCAACGTGAAGCCGATAAGCCGCTACGCGATGGATCCCGGCGAACTGTTAGAAGCTCAAGAGAAAGTCAAAAAATCAAAACGAGAATTTGTGGCGATCTATCACTCGCACACGTTTACGCAGGGTTATCCGTCGAAGACCGACATCAAGAACGCTGTCGCCGTAGCGAGTATTTCTACTCACCACGTTATTATCTCGCTCGTCGAGAAGTCGCGACCCGTTATTCGAGCGTTCGAGATCGATCGAAAAGCGAATGTGAGTGAGTTGGTCATCGAGACCGACGGCGAACCGTATCGAGCATCCGACTAGGTTCGCCGAACGGTTCTCGTTACTTGCCAACCACGCCGTTCTGAAACAGCCACCACTCAAAACTGTCGGTAAGAGCCAGCCAGCTAGCTTCGAGGATATTCGTCGAAGCGCCAACGGTGTACCAAACATCTTTATCGTCGGCCGATTCGATCACGACTCGCACGGCTGCCCCAGTGCCAACGCCTTCGTTCACAACACGGACCTTGTAGTCGGTGAGGCGAATTGCGCTCAGCTCTGGGTATGCGTGAATCAGACCTTTTCTTAGCGCACCATCGAGTGCTCCGACTGGGCCATCGCCCTCGGCTGCAGTGTGTTGAATTTCATCACCAACACGAACTTTCACGGTCGCTTCGGAAAGCATCGGGTGCTCAGCACCATCTTTTCGCCAACCAGTACCAAACGATGAACGACGTCGGTTTTCGATGACGACCATGAAGTCGACAAGTTCGAAAGGTGCCTCGTAGTTCGGAAGTGCACGCCGAAGAACGAGATCGAATGAAGCGTTCGCACCTTCGTACGAGAAACCTTTCGACTCTTGATC
>JBDQHW010000025.1:0-37609 GCA_040264655.1 Dehalococcoidia bacterium
AACCAGATGATCAGACTCGAACGCAGTTCTGAAGTTCTCAGAGCTGGTTTGGAGACCAAAAATCACGATGATTACTAAGTAGTCTATTTTGGGATTTCGGGGGCTTGGGAACCGTTTGTTCCGCTCCTGTAGTTATTCACGGCGGACAGGAACCACCCATACCCGCCTTGATGTATAGAAAGTTCGATGACATTGCCTCCGATCATCCACAGTTTGAGTTTGACTTCCCGTTCATCATCATCGCCTTCTGTGCCAGGTTGAACATCTGCATTGAATGCTTGGACTTGCGTGAGATTGATTGCAACTTCTTGATCCGAATTGTCGAAATTGACACCGAACCAAGGCAAATCCAGTGCTTGTGCTCCAGAACGATTTTTCTTGTTGTAGTCATCATGTTTGAACATGCTCGATTACTCTCGATCTTCGTATCTATTCCGTCTCTCCTCTAGCTTGCGTATCCGTCGTTCTAGTCGAAAAGCTATAAAGCCGAAAAACAACGTAATTAAAAGCAGTAAGAATTCGTTCGATGACAAATTTACCCTCGCATATTCCGGACATTTATTTCAGAGTTCGATCGATCAGAACAGTTGCTGTGACGCCGTCATTCTTCAATCCAAAGAGAGTAATTGGTACACGCTCTCCAGAGTTTCTTACTAGGACAGTTTCACCTTTTCGTCGGTCGAACAACGACGAGACCATACTGCCTCGCAATTCGCCAGCCCCTGATCTGAACTTGCCAAATTGAGTGTGCGTGTTTAACCCGAGAATTTTGAACTGGATTTGCCCTAGCATTTCTCCCCGATACTCAAGTCGGCCGGTCTCATAGTCGGTGGTCTCGGGGATTCGTAGCCGAGAACTACCATCGCGAATCGGGTTTGAAGGGAGGCTATGACTCAATCGGAGTTGGCAACGGCAGGCACTTGCCGAGGTTTTATTTTCGGCTCATCCAGATACAGATATCCGCCAGTTTCCAATCGTCCAGTAAAACTTATGGAACCGGGCTGAGAATCTAAATCTGAATACCGAGTTATTTGACTGCTTACGGAGTCAGAGTTGAATATTCTGAGGTGGGTAACTTTTCGACCGGCGAATTTACCCGATTTGCGGATCATCGTGAGGCCGTCGACCACTTCACTCGAAATATAAAATCGGTCAATGACCGCGTTTCGTACTTGTGTCGAAAGCGGTGTCGGACCACGCCCTCTAAGCCAAAATTGCCAAGACATCTAAATAGTTCCATTTCGCTGGCGGGCGTCGCCATGTGGCTGCCCTAATTGGAGCCAACATGTAGGTGCATCGGTGCGCGGCGTATGAATGGTTGCCAATCACGCGGACGAAACGGAACGAAACTCTTACGAGTGTGCTGTGAGGGGTTAAGTGTACTCCGGTCGCCAGTGCCCGTGTGTTTTATCTACGCAATTGAACTACTTCCAAACTGGTGGTCGGTGGTGAATCAGCCATGATCGACTATCTCAGATTCATCACGCTATCCAGAACGGATGGGACTCGACGTTGGAATACCAGCGTTGAACCGTATTCTGTCTTGACCTCAAGATTGAACGCATTATTTCGACTGATTATCGTCTCATTGGATGTCATCCCCACCGCCCCCTTAAGATCCGGTGAAAGCCAGTAGGTCACCCCATTGTTAGCGGTAGCCTTCGCCGGTTGGGACACAAAATCTCTTCTCAACAGCCATATAGAAATTTCGATGTGTTCACCAGATTCAAGAAGATAGTCGGAATCATTTTCACCGATCCAATCGACAGTCCACGGCACATCAGAAAGATACTGAAACTGGTCGAAATAGGAGATCACGGTACTATATTCAGAGCCGACATTAAAATCTGGGTCAAGGCCTGAATCGTCGGAACTGTATGGCGGTGTCATATCGACTGAAGATCCGCCGGATGAGTTCGATACGATGACGGACACTTTGTAAATGGTGTCGGTGTCGGAACTCGAACCGATTCTGCCTTTGAACGCTATGACAGAACCCTGTGAAGTTATCGATCCTGTCGCTTGTTCTAAAGCGGATAATACTGAAGCATTCGCCTGCTCACTAGCGAACACCCCGGTCGATAGCATAGTGAATGAAAACACAGATGCAACTACTACGAACGCAATTAATATAATTGCGGTCTCCAGTCCTGTGATCCCCCTCTGGATAGAAGGTGGAAGCTGGTTAGCTTCATGCATGTAAAGAGTTTCACCTGATCTGGCACATAGAGTCCAGAGTTCGTGAAACTCTGCATTGACGCTTCGAACTACACCGAACTGGTGCCCGGGTGTTTACCACTGCTACTCTCTAAATCATCCGTCTAAATAGAACCGATGCATCCTGTGCAAGCCCCCTTTGAGGAGGTGCAGCCTCCAACGCGGGACGCGAAATGGATTGTGGAGGCCTGAAATCTGGCTTATGTATGTGGAGTTAGTTAACCAATAATATTCTGTCGGACTTCAGGGGTGGAACGAACGGTTTCAGCCGTATGCACTCCGGCGAACTGGCCATTTTCTGTACATGGGCCACGTCCGTGACCGCAGGTTGGCTATCGGACTTCTTACTGTCTGGACCGCGATACGCATTTCAATGAATGTTCAGCTACACCGTTCAATGTTCTTTAATTCTCGACAGATATCGTTTTACTCACGGCACTGTAAATGACCCACACCTATCGTATCGTCGGAAGTTGATATATATGCAAACAGGCCTCACCCAATCGGATGAGGCCTGCTGCTTTGAGTTCTCGGTGGAGACGTGGGAGAGTCGAATTCGCCGGTGAACACATCCCCGGGTCCCTTTTCTTGTTAAAACACCTGAGCTTATGAGCTATCTCAAGTTACATTGCTGATCGAGGTGCGTGGGATTTGTCAGAACTCAGAGATCAACTTCGTATTTTGCCACTGAGCTGGTGCTAAACGTTGACTTGTTTAGAACGAAATCGAATATCAGTCGGCCCCGCTTGGGGTTCTGTCAGAACTCATTGTCGGGGCAGAATAGCATCGTTCCTCATTTGATGAGGAGAACTGTTTTATGTCGTGCCCGCACTGTCTTTCCGCGTCCGTATCGAAAAGAAAACGTCGAACCACGCTTGGTTATCGGACTTTTTTCTGTGCGGACTGCGATAGACGCTTCAACGAACGAACCGGTACGCCATTCAACGACCTACAGTTCCCGACAGACATCGTCTTACTCGCTGTTCTCTGGCGTCTGAGATACAAGCTCGGATTTCGTGATGTTGCAGAACTTCTTATGCAACGAGGATTCGAAGTCAGTTACGAGACGATCCGGATCTGGGAGTTCCGGTTTGCACCGTTGGTGAGCGAGAATCTTCGATCGAAACGACGTGGAATTGCAGGTCGTTCCTGGTATCTGGATGAGACTTACGTAAAGGTTAGTGGTCGCTGGAGATATCTTTACCGAGCGGTAGATCGAGAAGGAAACCTGCTCGATTCGATGCTGAGTGAACTCAGAGACAAGCATGCCGCGCGGCGTTTCTTGCGGCGACTAATCGATAGTGCAGGGCGGAAGCCGCTTCGTATGACGACCGATAAACATCCTGCCTACACGAAGGCAATTCGTTGGATTGTCGGCCGCAAAGTTTTACACCGACACAACCAGTATTTGAATAATCGGATTGAGCAAGATCATAGATCGATCAAACAACGTTATTACCCAATGCTTGGGTTCGCCAGATTCGAATCAGCCAATCGCTTCTGTACTGCGTTCGACGAACTACGAAACTATTTGAGAATCAGGGCAGTGGACGGTCGGCAAGTTTCAGCATCTGGTCGGAGAGAGCTATTCACTGAGAAATGGTCAACTCTAATGGCCGAGCTGTCGGCTTAAATACAACGACCATTTCCGTATTCAAGTCGATCTGATTTCTAATTGAGCACTGAGTTCTGACAGAACCGATGAAAACTTCTGCATCATGGCTTCCATATATTCGCTTTTCAAGGAGTGATTCATTGTCGTCAAATGACTCCACCGGTTGTGAATGGTCGGATATCTAACTGCTACAAAGTTTTAGTTTAGGCGATGGTTCGTTTCGAGATCACACGGAGGTGTAGGGTCTCGAACCTAGTCTGCATCGACTGATTCTTCAACTACTGGAAAAATCAATTCGACCCACCGCTCGAACATTTTTCCTGACGGATGTAGTCCGTCAGGTGCGACTAAGTCGAGGTCATTTGTTGCTTCGCGGGAAACCTCCGTTATATCGACGAACTGAGTCCCTGACTTTGTCGCTTGGGTTCTGACAATGTCGTTGAACTGGTCAATCTCAGCTGATATTTCTTTGCGAGGAGCACCATTTGCAAACGGTGTTGCACTCCAATCTGGAATCGAGATAAGCACAACCTTTTTGGCATTGCCCTGAGCAAGCGCAATAGCCGAATTCGTGAGTCCGTCGAGATCGGATTCGAAATCTACCAGCGGCCCGTTTCTAAACTGGTTGTTGACGCCGATTTGTAGAGTGACAACGTCAAACGAACTTACCAGATCGACTAACGTAAGAGCCTCGATGAGTTCACTGGTATCCCAACCACTGACCGCAATTATGGTTGGCTCAGCGGTCCCTCGACCAGCTACCCTCAGCTTCCTAGTCAACTGCATTGGCCAAGATTCAAGTTTGCCTACTTGTTCGCCGACTGTGTACGAATCCCCTAACGCCAGAAAGCTAATTGTGGCTTGTGTTTCAGTGGTTGAAGGAATCGGCGCTGTCTGTTCGTTTCCAGAGCAACCAGTGGCAGATATCAAAAGCAGGGCACCAATGACAATCGGAATAAGACGCATCAGAGGGCTTCGATTTTCATTGCCATATCAAAATCAGTTGTGACAATTCCACGCTCTTCATGACTCCACCATGTGACGTTCACTCGCCCCCACTCAGTCACGATGCGTGGATGATGATCGTGACGTTCGGCGATTTCGCCTACCGAATTGGTAAAAGCTAATGCAGTAACAAAATCATCGAACTGAAAGGTTCGTGTCAGTCGTTTCATGCCCTGTTCTTCGACAATCTCCCACGTAGGAACATTGGGAAGTAAGTCCGCAATCTCAGTGTCAGTTAACCTAGACAATTTGGTGATTCCACGATTCGAGTTCACAGGGTTTTACTTTTAATATTTGAGCGACAGACATCGATCAATCTTCACCATGATGTTGTGGGTGGCACTCTATTCCGTCCGTAAAAATCTCTCGGGATCTCAAGGTATCGCGTTCCGCGGCTAGGCGGATCACAAGTGTTGATCCGCCGCGGTGACCGGTCGATCCGAAGGTGAATCTGGCGCTATGATGTCTGGACTCATCGTTACAACTGAGTATTTGTCGCGCCAGGCGTAGAGACCTCCGGCCAACGCTGAAGCTTCCCAGCCATGTCGTATCAATTCCTGCGCCACACGGGCGCTGGTCGCATCATCCTGTCAGGTGCAGTAAGCCACAACTTTGCGGCCTGGCTCATTTTCAAGCATCCAACTGCTCAACTCATCCGGTTGAACCCTGATGTCCTGAGCAATCCTAAACCCGTCCGATGCGTAGCTAAATCGAGAACGAACGTCCAGCACGATCGGTGGCTCTTCAGAATTCAACCTTAACTCGAGATCGTCCACTGACACTCTAGGAATCGATTCACCGTGACCTTCGAAAATTCCTGCTGCATCGGCTTCTCGTTTTTCTTCGTGAACCGAACCTTGGATTCGCTTTGCGTACCATTTGATAGCGGGTCTAGCGCTAGCACCGTGGAGAATCGTTGATACCAAAACTACGATTCCAACGGCTCCCATGAGAGTTTCGGCGCCATCAACGTGCAGTTGAACGACAAGTAGTGCCAACAACAGTGAGTTCAGGCCTCTCGGGCCGAACCAGGCAACGAATCCTCGCGCTTCCCAACTCATGTGTGCTCTTAGCAGCACGAGAACTAACGATCCTGGGCGGATCAAGAAAATTACGATCCCTGCCAGCAGCAGTGCTGGTCCCCAGGCAATATCAGGCATTAGGCCTGAGAGTACGATCCCGAACAGGATGAACGAAACCAACATTGCCATCTCTGAAGTGACCTCTCCATATTCGAGGAAGCAGTCACACAATGTTTGGTTAAGCAACACGACCGCCAACCCCGCTGCGAATGCTGCCAAGAAACCGTCACCACCGACGGCAGTTCCAGCGGCATAGGAACCGAGAACCAGACCGAGACCGTACATTGATTGAAGCTCGCGTCGAATAGGAGTCCTGCGGTCAATTCTGATCATCAACCACGAGCCAGCGCCACCGATGGCGAATCCTATTGCTGGGCCGATCAACAACAGTTTCGAGAGGAATACGACCCAATCTTGTGCCCCTGTTGATGAGGCAGTAGCGATAGCAGCTAGGATCAGAATTGTTGGGAGGACGACGAGGTCGTTCATCCCTGCTTCAATTCGAAGGGTCTGCCTTACCGATCTCGGAATCCGATTGTCGCGAATGAGTTCTCGTAGAACCACTGGGTCGGTCGAAGCCAAAATGGCTCCACCGATGAACCCAACGATGAGAGGAAGGTCTGTCAGCCAGGTTATCGAGAACGCAATTAGGGTAATTATGAGTGCGGTTCCGGGTCCTAGCGTCAACGCCGGGACGAACCACCTAGATCGGAGCTCGCTGATTTGCAGTTTTACTGCATCAAGAAACAGAACAAGAGCCAGAGTCAGCGTGGCGATAATTTCAAGAAGTCGATCATGCAGGTCTAGTTCGATTAGACCAAATCCGCTATCACCGAGGGCAATTCCGAGAAGCAGGAATAAAAATGCGAAAGAGAGGGGCGATCGATCGACAACGCCCGAGATCAAGGGGGTTGCTAATAGAACGATTGCGACAAGAGCGAAACCAACTACAATTTCCGTCATCTTTTGATTTTACGTCAACGTTCGATAAAGAATCAGAGATTGCCCTACGGTTTATCCAGCCTGATAAACCTGAGTTCCAGGGAAGAATGCTGCCCAAGCGAACCAGAAAAGTTCGTGCATCGGAACTCTGGAAAGCGAGCGCCCATCGCTTGCTCGTAATCCGTCGTCGTCGATCACCCACTGTTCACCAGTGTCATCCACGATCTCAGGAAAGTCATCTCCGACTGTGAACACTGTCCCGTCACTTTCGAAAACGCCAAGAACTCCAGTTGATTGATGTCCGAGGATCGTTACTGCCTGTCCACCCACGGAGGTGTTGATCGCAAGCTCCCGTAGAACGATTTCTAGTGGAAGTGCGAGAGCTTGACCGTCGACTGCGATACCAACCACATTCGACTTTTCTGGCAGTCGATCGTCGATCTTGAACGTTGGGAACATTGCTTCAGGTGACGCACGATATTCAAAGTAGGCTGAGCCGATTTCACTCGGATCGAGATAGCGACGGTTGTAACCGGTTTCGATGTCGACCACCGTCGACTCAGGATGCTGGTCAATCCATTCGCCCCAGCTGGTAACTGTGACTGGGTAGCGTTCCAACTCGATGCCAGAGTGCGCCAGGCTTCCTACGACCGGCTCTCCAGTCAATGAGTGCCACAGAGATTTCGTAGTTCGGTCGTACATCAGCTTGTTGTTTTGATACAAGAATCCCGACGTGCCAAATGTCACATCCTGCCCATTCAACTCGGAGTCGTACACGACCCCCAAATTGCAAAGCGTTCAGAACACAAAGGTGATTAGCTCGCCACCTAGTCTGTCGTTCGCGAGTTCGTGCCAGCCCATGATGCGATGCGGATACGCTCGTGACTCACCGTTGATAGTCACACCGAAAACTGGTTCGTCTAAATTGAGGAAATCTACTTCTTTGGCAGCACGAACATCAGGAAACTCGAGCGGTGGAATGCCATCTCGTACAACCCCGCCCCATTCCACTGTCCACAACGGAATCCTGGTTTCTACGTCTGAATACAAAAACTCTCTAAACGAAGGGTCGATGGTGCCTAGAAGTTGGCCCTTCCATTCGTCAAATTCATTTAGGACAACCTGTTCCGGGTCTTGTCGGCTCATCCACGAAAACCATGGTCCGACAAGCACGAATTCACCACCAACTGTTGTTCCTGTGATGCTCTCAAGCGCTTTTGATATTTCGAGTGCGAGTGACGGTTCGAAAGTTCGTGACGCAATTTCCACTAAGACGGGAACGAGACCGGGATGTCCATTTCGACCAGCAGCCCTTACCGCATTTTCATCGAAAGTACCGTATCCATCGATGATCTTCCACATGATGTCCTGCGCTTCAGATTCCTGCACGGACACTGTGGATTCGGCGGCTGCTGAGCGATCTGGCGTTTGCTCAACGGGTATGTCTGATTGGGTCGGTCTAGCAGTTGGTGTGGGATCTGGGCGAGTTAGACCACCGCTCCCACATTCAGTTGCGAGGGCGATTGCTGACAAGGCTACTGATAGAGCTGCGGTTTTCAAGGTCATCGTGTCTGTAGTACGTGACCCGCAGCCACGCAGATCCGTTCGATAACAAAGCTGAATAGGTTTGTCCTGCCGACCCGATGATCTACGTGCGGAGTGCTTCGAGGAACTCGTTGCCGCCGGAAGTTATCCAACCATTGATGCTGGTGTAGAAGAACTTCACGCCTTGGTCTCTGAACTTGCCGACGTTTTCGTTGGACACGGTTGTTCCGGCTGTTTTGCCGGCAGCGATGATTTTCTCGATTGACTGATCGATAACCCGCTGAACCTCGGGGTGCTCATCGTTTCCTATGTGGCCCATTGACTGTGCAAGATCGCTTGGTGCGACGTGGAACACGTCGATGTGTTCTACAGCGAGGATGCCATCTAGGTTGTTTACTGATTTGATGTCCTCGATCAGCACAACTGACATCGATTGGTCGTTGGCGGTCGCTAGGTAGTCGTCGACTCCGAACGATTGGCGAGGACGAAACATTCCGCGTCTGCCAATTGGCGCGTACTTGGTTGCGTCGACGACCGCTCGGGCATCTTCAACCGTGTCGACGTGAGGTACGACGATTCCCATCGCACCCATGTCGAGCGTTCGATAAATAGTGCTGTAGTCGGTGCTGCCGACACGAACAAGAGAGGTCATTCCCCAAAGATCGGCTGCCCGCGAAAGATTCCCAACGTCGTCGAAACTCACTGGGCCATGCTCGGCTTCGAACCAGACCGCATCGATGCCCATCTGTCCAACGAAGTCGACGAGATATGGGTTGTCAATTCCCGCAAGACAGGTGACGATCTCTCCGTTGGCGAGCTTTTCTTTGGCTCGATTCGTTCGCAGCTTTGCCATCTCGCGGGTCTCCAGAATGTGATTAACTTCAAGAACACAGACGATAGCACGTGACCGCAATGAACAATGCGATGAGTCGGGTTGTGATCAAGTCGTTTTGTATAAACGACCTGGAGGGGCAATACCGTTGCGAATCGGTGCGACGTTTGGCAACACGTTGCCTCGTCGAAGAATTGAGGGTGTGATGAAATCCAACAATGTGATCCGAAACAGGGTGATCATCGGTCTTGTTCTGTTGGCACTGTTGTTCGCTGTTTGGATCGAGGCTGCGGTGGGGATTTTCTGTTCACCAATCGCCGGTTCATAGGCACATGATTGTTGAGTCGGGTTCATCTTGTTGTGATCTCGACTTTTTACTCGGATTTCTGCGAAGCTGGAGGTGCCCGATACCATTCGACTCTGCCTCCACTGTGGATGCGCTCGAGTTTCTCGGAGTTGAACCACGGCTGTGCTTTATCTGCTTTCAGAACTACCCAACGTTTTGCAGCCCGACGTGCAAGTTGAATCCACTCTGGATCCAAGGCTGTGTGATGTGCGAATTCGCGGAGTATTTCGAAACTGCTATCGGATCGTTTCGGGTAGTTGAACATCGGGTCGAGGATCACGACATCAAAGCTGCCGTTCTTGGTTTCGGCAAGAAACTTTCGTGAGTCTCCGAATACAGGCTGCACAGTTGCGCTGCGGTCGGCCAGGTCATGCTCGGAAAATCCCTCTTTCAGGAGCTTAAACAGGGGCCAGCTGGATTCGAGTCCTACGACGCTACCGGTGAGTCCAACCACGTGAGCTGCCACTAGCGAATCACGACCAAGACCAATAGTGGCATCGAGAACCTCGTCACCAGCTTGTAGCTCGCCAGCACGCACGAGTGTGTCGGGTTCACCCCGATCAATAGCTTTGAGTCTAAGAGCCGCCGTTCCAAGATTGAATCGCAATCTGGAATTGCCTTTCGTCAGGCTCAATCCGTCGTGATCAAATACGAAAATAGCGTCAGCTTCACCTACAGAATTTTCCATCGAGGCCTCATGACGCTCGACGTATGGAAGCTCCCAAGCTTCGGCTTTTTGACGCGCCTGAGTTCGGATTGCGGGATTGGCGCGTCGACTGGTTGTTACAACAAACTTTCGGTCAGTGAATTCAGTCGAATTTGCCACGATCAAACAACCTAAAACTATCTGACGGCGTGATTTTCTATACGACCTTCGCCGCTCAGCTGAAACGTATTCGCAAGCAGTTCGTATGACCGCTGGCGTTCGGCGTAATCGTGCGTAATGGTCAGCACGATCACATCGTCAGTCTCATATTGCTCTGCGAGGGCCTCGATTTTGGTCTTCACAGTCTCGGGATCACCCTCGATGGATTTCGTGCGCTGCAGCTCTATAAATTCAAGATCAGAACCGCTTAAGTCCATCGCTTTGATTTCATCAACTGAAGGAACGCCCTTCATCTCTTGCCCTTTGTTGCGAAGTAGCCGCATCACGTGACGGCACATTGCGAGGTCGTGCGCTCGCTCTTCCGAATCGGCGGTTACAGCCGATATTCCAACGTTGACCCGTGGTTTGTCGAACCATTCTGATGGCTCAAAATTATCGCGATACCACTTCACATATTCAGGTCCGCCTTCTTGAGCGATGAAATGTGCAAATGAAAGAGGCAAACCGAGTCGGGCGGCAATGCCAGCGCTACCCATCGAAGAACTTAGCAGCCAGGGAGACGCCCAACTCGACGAGGACGGCATGGCTCTGAGATTGCGAAACGGGTGATCGTCGGGGAACGATTCGCTGAGATAGCGCATCAGGTCATAAACCTGCTGCGGGTATTTCTCTATCGGAAATGAGTTCGGACCAGACTGTAACGCATAACTTGCCATCTGATCTGAACCAGGTGCTCGGCCAATTCCCATGTCTACTCGTCCCGGTGCCAGTGCTTCCAGCATCTGAAAAACTTCGGCGACTTTGAACGGACTGTAGTGAGACAGCATCACGCCACCCGATCCGATCCGAATGCCCTTGGTTCGGGTACTCATAGCCGCTAGCAGAATTTCTGGGCTGGCGTCGGCAAGCGTGCCGGAACTATGGTGCTCCGCTAGCCAATATCGGGTGTAGCCCCACTTGTCGGCCGATTCTGCAAGATCGAGTGTCGCTTGCACGGCTTCTGGCGCTGTTTTGCCGACGCTAATTGGTGATTGATCGAGGATCGAGAGTTTCAAACCTAATTGCCGAAATATTGGTGGCGAGCAACGCCGCAGTTGTGATTGATTGTGCTGTTGATTGTCGAGGTCGAATATATCGCATATGCGTTCGTGATTACGGTCGAACCAGAGGGTTTCACACGTTTCCATTGTGGTTTGATCTGATCCTCCGTTGCCAGACAGCACAATCGGTGAGACTTTGATTGCGATGCGATATAAATTGGGTTTGTAAATCTCATACTCGTTCGCGAACCGATCATTGGTTCTTGATACGGGATCTGACAGTTGGCAAGCTGCCTACGTCGAGCCGACTCACCAATCACCAACGCTAATTTCAGGACTCGAAGATATGACCAACCCGTTCCTAATTCTTCTCCCTCCGTCGGAAGGCAAAGCGCCCGGAGGCAGTGGTGCGTCGCTTGATTTGGACACTCTCTCGTTCAGTGAACTGAATAAGACCAGAGAGCTGATGATTAAGTCAGTAGGGCAGTTGAGCGGTAAACCCCGAGTCGCCCAAAAAGTTTTGGGAGTGAAGGGCGTAGCGCTGGAGACCGCACGTGGCGACAACGCAGCGGTCAACGAGGCACCAACGTTTCCTGCGATCGAGCGATATACCGGAGTTATGTTCGACGCTATCGACTATAAATCGATGGATGAATCATCCAAAAATTGTTTTGGGCAGAACACTCTCATAATGTCGGGGCTTTTCGGATTGATTCGACCTTTTGATCTGATTCCAACCTACAAGCTAAAAATGGGAGCCAAGATTCGCCAGAAAAAGGCATGTTCTGTGATCTGGAAGCCGTTGATCACTAACGTTTTGGCGAGCCGAACTGATCGGGCTGTCGTCTGGGATTTGCTACCGAATGAACATAGTGCTGCGTGGGATCCATCTGAAACACCCTATGAGGCGAGATTCACGATCAAGTTTCTTGAAGCCGGCAAAGATGGACAACTCAAAACGGTGAACCACTGGTCGAAAGCACTGAAAGGTGCTCTGATTCGATTGCTAGTAGCGAATCCTGAGGCAGCGACTGAGGCTAATTCAGCCATAGATTTGCTTGAGGGATTCTCTCACCCGGAAGGCTATAAATTGCGTCCAGAGTTAACGACCGAATCGGACAACTCACGGGAGCTAGTGTTCATCAAGGGGTAGCGAGCCGGATGAATCAACTTCCATAGTTTCTGGAAGGCTCTGCTGCGAAAACTAGGACGAGACGGTCGGACGATCGTTACTGTATTTCGACTATCTCTTTAGCCCCAGACACTAGCACGGCAGAGCTGATCCTAGGAAGAAGCTCCAAAGCCAGTTCGTGAGCAGGTTGGTAATCGCGTGAGGTAAGTGCGATTGGCGCTGCCAGTCTGATCAGCAACCCTCGCCGGAAGTCGTTCCAAAGAGTATTCCACGACAAAGCCGTGACGCCGAGGTCACGCATGGTTTTTAGATATGTTTCGAGAATTTGCTCGAATTTTCCGTGATCCTCGACTCTGAGACTGTAGGCAAGAACGACCGCAAGCTCGATTCCGATACTGCCGCGTGTGAGTAGGGACCAATCGAAGAACTTCGGCGGAACTGTTGGATCATGAGGTAGGAACAGATTTTTTGGTGCGACGTCGTAGTTGCAAAGCGTTCGGTTGCCAGAAAACGCAGAAATGAGTCTTGTATTCCATGGATTCGGTGCTGCATAGATTTCACGTATTTCTGGGTCCAGATGCTCACCATATTTGTCGATAAATCGCTTTCCACTGTAGTGTCCAGAAGCAAACTGTTCGGCTCCGCCGGCAATAGCATCCTCGAACGTTCGTACGTTGGTCAGTGAACTCAACCCATCTGTGTTCCACCACTTTGAGTGCATGCCGGCGAGGGCAATAACGATTCGTTCGATTTCGGACACGTTTAGATATGTGTGAATTGATCCGATTTCGCCGTCCGCGCCTAGATGTTCTAGGACGATCATTTTTCGTTGGGTCACTTCGTCGAACTCAGCAGCGTAAGCCACCGGGGAGCTGACACCGGCTATCTCTGCAAGCTCACGATAGAAGAACACCTCATGCTGATCCCCTCGTTGTGCACCTGTCGACCCACCCGCATCACTCAGCTTTACGATCAGGCGGATTGTCTTGCCTGACTTTAATTTTCCATCGATCTGATGAACGGAGTTGCTCATTCCGTCCGCTGCGCCGTGTGGAGTGGAGACTTTGATTGAATCAAAAGGCCCTAAATGCCATCGACAAGATTTTCGCAAGACACCGTTGAGAAGTTTTACTGTCAGTTGGTCGGGAGTTGAAGGGATTTCGGGGTTTGCCATTGAATTCTTAGTACTCAGTTAATTTGGAGTCAGCCTACCTCTAGACATAGACTTGATTACAAGCCCCTCTCCTCATATAGTCTGGAAAGAGGAACAGTTGTAAAACGATCAAGGATTTCTCTTATCGACCCGCTAGTGCGGGTCGTTTTTTGTTTGGTTGCATCTAACCAACGTCTGGCAGTCGTAGCGGACTCCAGCAATAGAATGTACAGTCGAGTTCTATCGACTCTATCCGGGGAAAACTAGCAGAGATTTCAACATGAATTTGATCGGCCGGGATGAACTTAAAGCCAAGCTTGACCGTGGTGACGATTTCAAACTCGTTTGCGCCTTAAGCGAGTGGGCGTACCAGGCGAAGCACATCCCAGGATCGCTCCATGTCGACAATCTGAAGCAGGTTTCAGAAGTGCTTGACCCTACCGATGAAGTGGTTGTGTACTGTTCAGATCCCAACTGCCCGGCCAGCAAGTACGCATACATGCAGCTCACTCGTAACGGATATGAGAATGTTCGACGCTATGAGGGTGGAATTCTTGATTGGGAAGACGCGGGTCTTCCGCTTGAAGGCGAATGGTCGGATGCCGAGACCGAAGCTGAAGCAACGAAATAGCGTTTCTCAGATTTAGTCTGAATTAAATTAACAGAGCCTGTCCTAATTTCGGATCAGGCTCTTTTTATTTTGCTGTGTATTCACACTCTTAAGAACTAGGCTGCGCTCTGTACCTGCAGCTCGGTTCGTGCTTCAAACAGACTGAGGTCTATCGATGTGTTCAGCGGTTTGAATGCTCCCGAGGGAAGCGGGCAGGGCACGATATTGGCTCCACCTTCGATGAGCGAGTTGAAAATGCCTGACATCGTAAGCGCTGAGTCTTCCACGTGCGTGTGTGTCATTGCTTCCACGGCGGCATCGAAGAATATCTGGCCGTCCTTGAAGTAATAGATTCCGGCGTTTGCCATTTCGGATATCACTCGATGTTCCGACATCTCAACGACCCGGTTTTTATAGACCATAGATGTTGGGTACTTCGGAGTGCGATCTCCTGGGAAGGTTAGAACTGCTGCGTCGGCTCCGACGTCCATTCCAGCAATATAGAACCGATCGAGATCAACATCGATGTACTGTTCACATGATGCGATGACCAGTGGTTCGTTCATATCGATCGACTCGCGAGCCATACAAACGGCAGCTGCCATAGTGCGTGGCGCACTCCAGCTGTAAACAACCTGCGAATCAGAAGATATTCCGAGAGAACGACGACGTTGCATCGTCATAACTTCAGGATCGACGACGTACACAAATTGGTGAGCGAACGAAGGTCGAAGGTTTTCGACAACATGTTGAACTAGTGGACGACCTGAAACCGGGATGAACGGGCGTGGTTCGGTGTGACCCGTATCTTCAATTTCTTTCGCCGGTAAGGTCAGCGGCACCACCACGTTGATCATTATTGCCCCAATAATCTTTTGTTCAGGTTCTAACTCTAGATTCCGAGATTCGGATCTAGACCCATTAATACATCGTCTTCGACAGGAGCTTCAGCTTGCTGTGCAGAGGACTCTTCAGCCACCTGTTGATCGGCGTTGTGTCCGTCGTGCGCATCATGCTCGGGATGCGAACCTTGCTTGGACTTCTTGCCAAACCAGCCTTCTTTTTCGCAGTGTCCGCATCTGGCTCTAACCTGCGCTTCGCCCATGTGTCCACAGCTTCCGCAGGTGAACTTGTCGTACAGACCAAATACAGGAGAGGCTTTGGCGCGTTCTTCGATTGCATTTAGTCGGTCAAATAGTTTTTGGACGCGAGGATCGGGTTTTACTTCCGGTTCAGGTTTCTTCTTGATCCGGTAAATCTCTTCTTCAAGTTCAGCAATTCGATCAAGAGCCATCTCGAGGGTGTCGACGCGTTTCGATATTCGTGAAACTGATGCCTGGATTGGAGCAGCTTCAGACTCAGCGGCTTCACCGGCGATTTCAGTCGCTTCTTCGCGAGTAACTCCACCCTTACCAGGTTGTGCGACCACAGGTGGTGGAATCATTGGTGGTGCAGGTGGCAGCGGCTGGTAAACAGGAGCGGGCGGTATTGGTGAGATGCCTTGAGGAACAGCAGGAGCTGCCGGAGCTTGAGCCATAGGAGCTGGAGCGGCGGCAGGTGGAGGAGTTACCTCGATACCGAGAGCGGCTGCACCTGAGTCTTCTGCGACTTCTGGTTCGAGCGATGGTGCTTCAACAACATTCACTTCGGCTTCAACAACCGCCGGTTCAGGATCCGGTTCTGGAGCAGCCGCGTCTGGAGCAGCATCCGCTGGAGCTGCATTCAGAAGTGCGTCAATAGCATCCTGTGAAAGGACTGCGCCGTTGTCCAAGTGAATCCCATTCGTAACACCGAACGAGCTAATCACCGAGATCAGCCCGCTTGTACCGGTCTTGTTACTACAGTCTCACCGCTACCCAACGATCATTACAGTGGGTTACCCCCAAGAGAGAGGTGTGTGGATTCCGCTACACCGACGCGCAAACGGCTTGCCTGAACGAACGGAACTAGACAAAGAAAATACAGCGAAGGTTCTTTGTGCAGATCAGCGTCCAATCGAATATCGAATGGAAGTCGTTAATCGACGAAACATTTATCAAACTCGTTATTCGAAGTAGCCTGATGGTGGTGAGCTAGAGCGATCCGTCGATGATCATGTCGATCACCGCGGGTTTGCCTGAATCGATTGCTGAATTGACTGCAGAGTCTATGTCAGCGGGGTCTTCGACTCGAATTCCTTGCATGCCGTAGGCCTGAGCCTGTGCAGCAAAGTCGATTGGGTTCGGGAAATCCATTGCGAAATACGAGTCGGGCTGCTCCAGCTCGTTTAACCGGTGGTAGTGATTCATGTTCACTTTCAGAACTCGGTACGAGGCGTTGTTGCAGATCACGAATACTGCTGGAATATCGGAGTTAACTGCGGTCCACAGTGCTTGGACGGTCATGATTGCACTACCGTCACCAATGACACCAACCGCTGGCTGATCTGGACTACCAAGCTTGACGCCCATCACAGCTCCCATGCCCCAACCAATGGCTTGACCGCGGCATCCGTAGTAGGTGCCCTGTGTGGAAGGCGCAAGCGCATCGAACAGCAATCCTCCGGTACTGACAGAGTCGTTGAACACAGCAGAGTTGTCGGGCAACGCTTTAGCAAGATGGTCGACCATCATTGCTGGCGACATTGGTCTGCCTTTACTGGTCATACCAGCGAGCAGTCTGAATGCTTCGATTCGTGCAGCACTTTCGGCAGCGGCTTCCTGTTTTCGACCAGTAGCCGCTTCGGCTTGAGCACCATTTAAACTGGTCTGTAGAGCTTCCGCTAATTGCGCCAGAGCTTTACCTGGAGAAGCGAGTATTCCTATGTCTGTGGGTTCCGATTTTCCAATCGCCCCTGAATTGATGTCGATGTGTACCAGCTTCGAATTTGCAGCGACGAACTGCCCTGGCTGGTAGAAGAAGTCTTCGAAAACAGGGCAACCTACCGCAATTACTACGTCGGCTGCGCGGACAGCCGCGACTGCCTCTGCGGTGCGCATGTTCAGATTGCCTTGCCAGAGTGGGTGGTCGGCGGGAAAGTTGACGCTGGTCGAGTTGTGACCATATGCCCGCATTCCGCCTGCTTCAGCCACGGCGACAGCTGCTGCTGTTCCGTCAGTATCGACAACTCGATCGCCCACGATAAGGATCGGGCGTTCGGCACCAGCCACGAGTCCACATATTTGATCGATTAGTTGTGGGTCTGCTGAGGGTGAAATATCAACTTCAGTCGATGGAATCAGATCCATCTCTGCTTCGTCATCAAACGCATTTGCCGACATCGCTACGAAAGTAGGTCCAGTAGGAGCCGTGCGGGCTTCTTGGAATGCTCGGCGGATAACCGATGGAACCTGCTCAGCGTGGGTTATCTCTGTGCTCCATTTGGCGTAGGGGCGCGCCATGTCTGCAAGATCAGATCTGCCAGGAGCAAGTTTTCTGATGTCCTTATTGCCGGCGGTCATCACCATCGGAGTTCCGCTGTATAGCTGGTCGATCATGAGTGAAAGACCGTTCGACATACCGTTGTCGATGTGAAGGCTGACTAGAGGAACTTTACCTGTTGATCGTGCATATCCTTCTGCGAGTCCAACCGCTACTCCCTCTTGAAGTACAAGAACGTACTCGATCGACGGATACTGATCCATGACCGCCATCATCGGTGCTTCGCTTGTTCCAGGGTTGCCGAACATGTATTCGACACCTTCTGCTTCGAACATTTTTAGGAGTGCGTGCTTACCTGCGATGCGTGCCAATTCCTGAATTCCTTCTCGTTGTACCGGTTGTACCTAGTCGCTTCTGACTATTTGCCTGAAGCTGCGTCTATCAATATTTTTCTGAACTGTTCAGCAACGGTTTCTACTTCGCCATCTTGAAGATTTAGTGGGTCGATCCACATCACCTGCGCTGGCTCTCTGTAATCTACAGCTGCGTAAATGCGAGGTGATCCCGCTTTCATACGATCAGCGATTTCCGAATAGCTAGGACCTCTCCAATTTTCGGTGAACGTTACCACCGCATGCGGTATGTAGTGGTCGTAATTGTGCTTCACTTCAGCCTGTATTCCAGGAATTTCAGCAATCTGGTCGACCACGAAATTCATCTGGCTGCGGTATGAATCGGTCTCCTGTTGCTCGTCGGTATCAACGAAGACTTCAAGAGCCGCAAGTAGCCCGGCTATTTCTTCTTTCGATACTTTTTGAGCTCGCGTTACTCCGGGATTGGGAGCGTTGTTGAGACGAGCGTATTCGATCCATTCAGGTTTACCGACGAGGAATCCTGTGCTCTGTGGCCCTCGGACAGCTTTGCCACCAGAGAAGCTAACAAGGTCGGCACCTTGATCCGTGAATTTAGTTAAGTTCGCCCGAGGCGGGAGCATGGATGCGCAATCTGCGACTACTGGGAGTCCATGCTCGTGAGCTAGGTTCGCTAGATCAGGCAGAGATACTGCAACGTGTTCCTTAAAGGGAGATTCGAGATGGACAATTCCTGCGGTGCGTGGACCGATTGTTGCTTCGATTTCTTTTAATGTGCAGTCGGTAGGACGTCCGACTTCGACAAATCGCGAACCTGGTGCGAGATATAAGTGGTCATATACGAATCTGTGACCACGCTGGATAATCAGCTCGTTCGGCATTCCATCGGTGATTGGTAGTTGAGCGATTCGTTCGGGATCACCCTTCGCCATCGCAGCGGCTGCCTGCACTACCAAACCACCCGATGCTCCAGAAGTTACAGTTGCAGCCTGATTTCCAGTCAGCTCTGCGATTTGTTCGCCAGCGGCAAGCAACATTTCGTCCATATCGACGAATACTTCACTCATTGCTTCCATCGCTTCGATGGATTCAGGGCGAGGGCGGGTTCCTGAATGTTTGGTGTTTGGTCCACCGGCATTGATCAGCGACGTGACCCCAAGTGAATCGATTATCGATTGTCCGGTGAGTCTCGATTGATTCTTGGCGTGCGTCTCATCTGGCATATGCTCAGTCTCCGGCAGGTGTTGGATTGACGCTTAGTCCGTCGGGATCAGCAACGTCCCCTGGCTTCATTTCCATCTCTGGCCAGTTTGGAATCAGCTGTTTCTTCGTGTTCTCAAGGAGAAGGATTGCTACGGCACCAGCAAGACTAAACAACGCTGAAAGGATGATCGCCCACGTGTATCCGCCTGTGATGTCGAACACCATCCCGGGAATGACTCCACCAAGCGCCATGCCCAGTCCAGCTCCCAACAGTTGCCAGCCGTACGTGGTCCCCATGGGTGTGTGCCCGAAGTACTTACGGATCATTACTGGGAACGCTGTGCCCTCACCGCCGTACGGGATCGCCCAAACGACGGCAAAAATGTAGAAATCGAGAGTCGAGTCTGCAGTAAGTAGCAGAAACACGCCGACGCCTTGTCCGAAGAAGGAGATGAACATTACCGCTTTGGCGCTTATTTTTTCTGATAAGACAGGAGCTGCGAATCGAGTCGCGACGCTTATGACGGAAACAGTCGTTAAAACTCCTGCAGCTGTGAGCGGCCCAAGCCCTTTTGAAATTCCTAGAGGAATGATTCCAACCAGAATTACGGCGTGGCCCACGCATCCTAGGAAGTGAATGTTGATCAAATTCCAGAAAGCATTCGTTTTGTAAACAAACCCTTGAAACTCTTTTTGGGTCGAGACGAACACATTTCCGCTCGTGATCAGCGGGTTGTCGGTCGGCTTAGTTCCGTATGCAATCTTCCCGGCGTCTTCAGGGGTGTTCCTAAAGAACACCAGAATGATCAATAAAGTCGAAGTGCCGACGATGCCGACGACCATGAACGCCTGGCTCCAACCGACGGTGGCGAACAGAACTGCCAACGCTTGTACAACCAACGCAGGTCCGAGACTCCAGGAAACCATCATGATTCCTGTTCCGAGCCCGAGATGACGCCTAAACCACGCTGCGACAGCAGGAACGACCGGTACAAGCAACAGTGCTTGGGATACTCCGAACACGATGCCGTATGCAACGTAGAGTTCCCAGATTTGCTTAGTTTGGGAGGTCCACATCATCCCAATAAAAAATAGAACTGTCCCCGCAATCATCGTTCGGCGCGCTCCGAATCGATTGCCAAGCCAACCCGCCATTGGTGAAGCGAGAGCAGTGACAATCGACATAAGAGCGTAGGCGAGCCCGATAGAACCCGGAGACCAACCGAACGCCTCAACGAGCGGGTCAACTAGAACGCCGAACGCCATTCGAATTGCGGCTCCGACCATCTGCACGACACCGGCGATCGCGACAATTACCCAGGCGTAGTGGGCGATAGTGTGTTCTTGAAGTCCGAACTTGTGGTCGAGCCAGAGTGCAGCGTTTCGCATGGGTTAGTTATCTAGTGAAGCGGACAGACAAAAACGAGTCCGTCTTCCCACCATTCGCCCTCAACTTGCGACTCTGAGATTCCCGAGGCCTGCGCCCTGTTTTCGATTCGATCAGATGATGCCCAAGCACCAAAGTAGATTAATACAGCAAGCGTTCCGATGACCGACGACATGAGCAGTCCGAACCCCACGAAGGGAGGACGTTTTATTTCAAACCCCTCAAGATTTGGAGGATTGAAGTCTGCAGCCGAATTTGTTGGCTGGTCAGATGACACCGATTTCATCGGAAGATCATACGCCGCCCGAGCACCGTTTAGTTCAGGAAAGCGTTGTTACTTTGTGCGCCGCAATCCACTCTTCATCTAGCTCAATCCCGAGTCCGGGTCCTGTTGGTGCGTCAAGATTGCCGTTT
The DNA here is from genome assembly GCA_040264655.1 of Dehalococcoidia bacterium. Taxonomy (GTDB): domain Bacteria; phylum Chloroflexota; class Dehalococcoidia; order Lucifugimonadales; family Lucifugimonadaceae; genus Lucifugimonas. Next base: position 21,081 of record JBDQHW010000025.1, read on the forward strand.
TCGTTGATCGTCAACTGCTCTGTGACACCCCATTGGTGAACTTCTTTTGGCAGCCAATACTCGAAGTAAGTGCAGTTCAGTGACGACATGATTACGTGCAAATTTGCGGCATTCAGAGCCGAGTTTCCGGCAAGCCCTACTTCACAGACCTTGTGGAACCCTTCGACCAGAGACATCTGTTTCTTTAGACCGGTGATACCGATCTTCCTGACCGTTCCGCGGATTAGTCTGACTGCGTTTTGTTGTAAGAAGTTGGCAGCCTCGTGAAAGAGAAATCCCGTTGTGTCGCTCATATTGAGCGGGGTCTCAAGTCGATTCGTTAGCTCTTTAATAGACTCCATGTCGTTTGCTGCGATTGGGTCTTCGTACCAAAAATAATCGTTGGCATCGAGAGCATGACCTACGTACAAAGCTTCACGGAACGTATATCCGTGGTTGCGGTCAAGCATCAGCGTCATTTCATCGCCAACAGCTTCCCGAACCTTTGCAGCCGCTATCGCAGCCTGCTTGTAATGAAGTGGGCCTGGGTGGATTTTGTAGGCCTTGAATCCCTCGGCCTGCAGTTGCAGCGCTTCATCCACGAAGCCTTCTACAGTTCCATGTCTGGGAGGGAATGTTGCATAGAGCGGAACCTCAGTGCGAGCCGTCCCGAGCAGCTTGTGAATTGGCTGTCCAGCCGCTTTGCCCTCGATATCCCACAACGCGACGTCGAGTGGTGCCCAGACTGGTTCTATCGCTGCACCATGTCCAGCGATCACCTCAAGCTGGTTCCACAACCATTCTCGATCTGATGAATCGCGACCCATCATGGCTGGTTTCAGCGTCTTGATTAACGTTTCCATCCGTTGAGACGAGTCGGCCGCCTGATCACCTACAAATGCATTTCCTTCTATTCCGGCGTCGGTTTGCACTCTCAGCACACCCTGTGTTGTGGTTCCACCCAGATCGGCTCGTTCGTCCTGAACATGCACGGAAGCTGTGCGTCGTTCGATTACATCAATAGTGATGTCGGTAATTTTCATGTTTGTGCTCGTCTGTTGAGGAATGCTTTTGAGGTGGTTCGCGTGTGCCAGATATCTGCGAGACGGATACTACATGTGAGGTCGGCTCGATGCAGCAATAGGGCTTTTCTCCTATTTAATTCGCCACATACACGGTTACGAACAGCTTTCGTGGTTCGAGATCATTGAATAACAAATTACTCCGCCGCCGCTCCTGCTTGTGAGGGGTGCGACAGTTGCGGTTCACTCCGCAGGGGCACGTGCAAAAAATGGAACACTGGACAGACGATCGTCGGATCCACTCACTGATGACCCATCTCGGTAAAACGGGGAAGACGGGTAAGCCAACTCGTAGCGCATTTGTCGCCGAGCAAGTTAGTCAGATCATGATCAAGATCGAGCCACGTGTCGCAGAGTTGCGCAACATCAGTAAAGAAAAAGATGGGCTGCTCGCCAAGCTCGATAGGTACGAAGACCTGATCGAAAATAAGAAACGTCACGCTGAAGGCATCAAGATTGAGTTCGATCAGGCTAAGGAAGACCTCCTGAACCAGAACCCTGATGCTGATGCCGCAGCATTTGATCAAGATTTGAAAGCGGCACTAATCGATCTCGACAACGACTGGAAGAATGCTCTAGCGAACATTGATGCAGTTAAGCAGACGATCCGAGTCAAACGCACCACAATGCGTGGGATTGAAGACCGAATGAAGATGTACGAGCAGCAAGTTATGCGGCATATCGCACACTTGGCGCAGGCAGTAAAACAACGGGCGACTCAGAACAAAGCCGCTTAACGTGTCCTTACCTGACCATTAATTTGGTCGCCAGCACTCCTGCTTGCAGCTAATCTAACGACACCTATTTTTAGGTGTCGTTTTCTTTTTGGGAGGATCAGTTGGCGAGCAGTATCGAATTAGCCGCACTCGAGCCGAAAATTTCAGAACTCGTTTCGGCTTCAATGAAGCAAGACAATGTCCCAGGGATATCCGTCGGTATCGTTCGTGGTGACTCGCTCGATGGATACATGTCGTTCGGCACCCAGACGGTTGGTGAAGACAAGCCGCCGACCGCGAAAACAATCTCCCGAGTGGCTTCAATAACGAAGACCTTCACTGGTACGGCTATTCTCCAATTGAGGGATCTTGGGCAGCTGGAACTCGATGATCCATTGCTGGTCCACATGCCGGACTTCACGATTGCAAATGCGCTTCGGGGCACTCTAGAAGGTGTGACTCTTCGTCGATTAATGACTCACTATTCAGGGTTGCGTACTGAGCACCCGTTGACCGACTGGGATGCTCCGTCGTTCCCAACTAGCGAAGATCTTCTAGACAATCTCGCTGATATCGATGTCGTGATCCCTCAGGATAGCCAGTGGAAGTATTCAAACCTCGCAGTTGGTTTGCTCGGGCAAGTCGTTGAGCAGTTGAGCGGCGTTCCTTATGAACAATACATTTATGAAGAAATCACCGGTCCACTCGGACTCACGAACACTCGATTCGAACTCGATTCTGCTCAATCTGAACTGAAGGCAACTGGCTACAGTCACCCTCTTCCCGGATCTAGCGACTTGCGGGAAGCCCCTTACGCTCCTCTTCGTGGTATTTCCGCCGCTGGGCAACTACATTCGAACGTGGAAGACCTGTCGAAATGGATGGCATTACAGTTCACCTCCGGAAGAGCGACTCATTCCAGCAAAGTCCTGTCTGCAGAAACTCTCGCCGAGATGCACCGACCCGTATACATGTCGAGCGACTGGACCAGCGGACAAGCCCTGTCATGGCGAATGACTCGACGTGACGATCTTGTGCTCCACGGTCACGGTGGTGGCATCCAGGGGTACGCCTCAAATATGGTGTTCAGCCTGAAGGCTCAGACCGGAGTCATCGTGTTGGCGAATATTTGGCCAGCACCGACTCCGTATGATCTTGCAGAAGATATTGCAGAGCTGGTGATACGAGAACTAGGTCCAGTCACCGAAGCAGAAGTGACGAATCTTGTGGTCGTCTCAGAACAGCAATCTGCACCATTCGCTGGCAGGTATTGGGCGGAACCCGGTGTGTATGTTGATGTGGTTTATGGTGAGAACGGATTCGCACTCGGTGCACCTCGTGATGGCGATTACACGCTCCACGGCCCAGCCGGATTGGCGAGCGATCCGTCGATCTCAGATGCTAATTCTTTCCGCACGGTTGGTGGGAGAAGTGCAGGGGAGTTGGCGGAGTTCACCCTGAACTCAACCGGAAAAGCGGATTCATTCCGACTCGGTGGTTTCCTCTATCAACGGGTCGACTAATAGGATTACGGAGAAGTGTTGAACATGGCCGGAGTATTCGAAATTGCTGACGGGTTTATCGATACCGTTGCAAAACATCATCCGCTGTCAGCGACCCACATAGGTGTACCCGGCTTCGACCACTTGATGGCCGACTACTCGCCTGAGGCTATGGAAGCATTCCACGCCGATGTCGTACTGGCTATGAAGAACATGGAGGCTGCGGTGCCTTCCAATGAGCGTGAACGAATGTGCAAAGACACGTTCATCGACGAAATTTCACTGTCGATCGAACAGCACGAATCACGCGAACATCTTCGAGACATGAACGTCTTATTTTCTCCAGTGCAGAGTGTTCGATCTATCTTTGATCTGATGCCTCAGGATTCCGTAGAAGCTTGGGAGAACATAGCGTCTCGCATGGAGAAAATAGGTGGTTCTTTAGCCGGATATCGCCAAACCCTAGATATCGGCAGGGCGGAAGGACTTGTGACTTCTGAACGGCAGGTCAAAGGCACAGCTGAACAGTGTGAGGCATGGGCCGGGGATGGCGACAGCTCGCCATTTTTCGATTCTCTCGTGAATGCACTTGCAGCCTCTGATATCGATAACGATTCGCTGAGTGCAAGAATCGAGGATGCCGCTGCACTGGCGACTGAAGCCTATGACCAAATGGGCGACTATTTGCGCAACACATATTTGCCGGACGCCAGCCCGATCGATGGTGTTGGACGCGATCGTTACGCTTTATCGGCGAAAGGCTATCTGGGCGCGGATATCGATCCACAGGAAACCTATGAATGGGGCTGGGGACAGCTGGCGTGGGTGCGGTCTGAAATGACGAAAACGGCAGAGCTGATCAAGCCTGGTGCTTCGATTAGTGAAGCTGTTGAATTGCTGGAAACTGATCCTGAAAAGATGATCAAAGGTGAGGACGAATTCAGGCAGTGGATGCAGGAACTTCAGGATCGAACCATCGATGAGATGGATGGTGTTCACTTCGACATTCTTGATCCTGTGCGCAAAATCGAAGCGCTGATATCGCCTCCCGGTGGTGCGCTCGCCATGTACTACACCGGACCGTCTGAAGATTTTTCTCGACCTGGGAGAACTTGGTACCCAACTGGCGGCAAGACTGAATTTCCGATTTGGCGTGAAGTTTCGATTGCTTACCACGAAGGTGTTCCTGGGCATCATTTCCAAATCGCAACCAATGTAGCTATGACGGACGAACTATCGAGGTTTCAGCGTCTGTTGGCTGGAACGTCTGGACATGCCGAAGGTTGGGCACTCTACGCAGAGCGGTTGATGGGTGAGCTTGGATATCTTGAAAATCCCGACTACTACATGGGAATGCTCGACGCCCAGGCGCTTCGAAGCGTTCGGGTAATCGTGGACATCGGAATGCATCTGGGCTTGAAAATTCCCAAACACTCGGAATTCCACCCTGACGAAGTTTGGGATGGCGATTTGGCTCTCGAATTCATGAAAGAACGAGTACATTTTCCTGCCGACTTCGTTGCGTCGGAAGTCGATCGGTATCTTGGAATACCGGGGCAAGCCATCAGCTATAAAGTCGGTGAACGGGTTTGGCTGGAGGCTCGGGAGTCGGCGAAGAAATCGGCTGGTGCTGACTTCAATCTAAAAGACTGGCACAACAAGGCGTTGAAGCTTGGGCCTATGGGACTCGCTCAAATGAAGCGAGAGCTGACTTAGCTTTGGTTTGGTGCTGATGAATCTTTTGGGTAGTCATTAGCATCGAATCACTGGAACAGTGAATTTAGATTTCTTTTACTTCTCACCCTTTAGTTCTGTTGAACGAGACACAGCTTGCAACTTCTGATTACAGACGCAGCAAAAGCACACCTTCAGGGTCGTGAAAGACCTGTGGCGCTCGACTATTTGACTGGACTTGGCTGAGGTGGTCACGCATCGGTATCGGTCGATACCTACGCAAAGAAAGCCAACAAATCGGCTTATCAGTTGGTCAAAGACAAGGGTGTAGAGATTCTCGTATCGAAGAATCTAGCATCGAAAGCCGCCGCAATATTAGTCGAGCAGAAGAAGTTCTTGTTCTTCAAATGGATAACCGTCAGAGCACAGCTCTACGGTCACGCCACCTGAAGTCACGGATAACCAGTCTGGCCGTGAGCCAGAAGTAAACAAAAACAGCCCCGGCCTGCGTAAACAGGCATGGGGCTGTTTTTAGTGTTAATAATCTTCTCGGGATGATCGCGATTCTGCGTCCTTTTCACTCGATGGCTCATCCAACACAAATAAGCTTTAGCTTAGAGTCGACGAAAACTTGGATTAAATTGGAGTGATGCTGAGTGACATCTGATCGAGAAACCAAACCCTCATCTGCTCCAAAGCGAATTATGAAAACCGCTGACTCGGTGTTTCACGAACTCACTAGGTCAATGTGCCCAGAGTGCAAAGACATCATCAACGGTGAGATTCATCTGACAGACGGCAAAGTCGTGTTGCGAAAAAGATGCCCACGTGGGTGTAACGACGGCAAACAGTGGGAAGTATTAATTTCACCGGATGCGGAGGGGTATCTCGATCAACAGCGGTACAACAAACCCGGCACGATCCCCCTCGAATTCAGCACAGAGATTAACGAGGGTTGTCCGTACGACTGCGGTCTGTGCCCCGATCACAAGCAACACGCTTGCCTAGTGCTGATTGAAGTGAACACTGCGTGCGATTTGGCTTGCCCGACTTGTTTCGCCGATGCTGGACCTGGTTTTAACATCACGATGGACGAGTGCGAAACGATGCTCAACACATTCGTTCGCACAGAAGCCGAACCAGAAGCTATTCAGTTCTCGGGTGGTGAGCCGACACTTCATCCACAGCTATTCGATTTCATGAAGCTTGCTAAGGCCAAGGGTGTTCGCCATGTAATGGTCAACACGAACGGACTCAGGATCGTGCGTGATCCAGAATGGGCAGCGGAGTTCGCTGCGCTAGACCCGACCGTTTACTTCCAGTTCGATGGACTTCGTGACTCAACTTACGAGACCCTTCGCGGAGAACCGCTCCTCGAGGAAAAACTAAAAGTCCTCGACAAGCTTGCGGAGTTTGATCTCAATACGATTCTCGTCGCAGCAATCGAGCGAGATGTAAATGAAGACGAGATTCCCGAAATTATTAAATTCGGTCTCAAGCATCCGGCCGTGAGAGCAGTGATGTTCCAGCCGGTTACTCACACGGGGCGACATTTAGATTTCGATCCGATGAATCGAGTAACCATTCCAGAAGTCATCGAGCGGATCGATGGCGGCACCGATGGTGTATTCGTGAAAGGCGATTTTGTGCCAGTGCCTTGCTGCCATCCGTCCTGCCAATCAGTGACGTACTCCTACATCGATGAGGAAGGCGAGGTAGTACCTCTTCCGAGAATTGTCGATGTTGATGAATATCTCGACTACATCACAAATCGAACCTTCCCTGATTTGACCGGTGAGGTTCGTGATGCTCTCGAAGGATTGTGGTCGTCATCAGCAACACCTGGTGGTAACAAACTCGCAGACGACTTCTGCGCTGCGTGCGCTGACTTGGGTTTATTCAATGGTGAATCGAAAGAGGTCGCTAAGCGCATTTTCTCGATCTCGATTAAGGACTTTCAAGACCCGTATACGTTCGATATCAAGAAGCTGATGAAGTGCTGCGTCGAGATAGCAACTCCCGATGGACGTTTGATTCCTTTCTGCTCATATAACAACGTTGGCTATCGTGAAGAGGTTAAAGACGAGCTGATGAAGCAGCGGGCGAGAGATCGATTCAGTCGAATTAACTCCGCTGCTTTGAGCGGCAATGAATCAAACCCCGAAGTATCGAGCGGGGAGTAGATCGCTTGACGCATATTCCGATCTCTTTACCTGATCAGTCGATTCACATACATGCTCAGCGCGAGTTGGCATTTCAGATGGTTTCCGCACTTGGAATATCTGAAGAAGATAGAGCTAAAGGAAATTCCAAAAACGGTCCGACAATCAAAATAATTGCAGCTAATGGAAATCGGCAGCTTGTTGAATTCCGTACTCCGCTGAAATTCGGTCCACTGAACACCAGTTGGAAAACAACGGAGTGGGTTACCCCGCATTCACCTGTGTCGATCGACTTCGAATTTCTTCCTGATAGTGGGGTTGTTGCAGGTGGACTCAGAGAACTTCACGATCGATTCGATTTCGAGCAAGCCGGAAACTGCACCGTTTTGAACTACCAGAGCCAGTTCGGGATTAGATGGTCGGTAGGCGGATGGCTGCTCGGGAAGGTGGTATTTGGTCCCATCATCAAAAAGCACATGATCCAGCACCTAACTGAAGTGAAACAGCTGATCGAAAACCGCGCAAGACGCAGTCGAATATATCCGCAACTGGCTTGCTCTTTGGACGATTCGATTGCGAGTGGTCTGAAACTATGACAGCGAATGTCCCTGACCTCGACACACAGCCGGTCGGAGCCTGCTGCTCAATCATCTACAGCCATCCACTTGCCACGTGGTTGATCGGAGGATCGTTTCATCCGGGCGGACTTGCACTAACTGACGAGCTAGCTGAGCTGACCGAACTCAGCGCCGGCAAACGACTACTCGATGCCGGTTGTGGGCGCGGTGCAAGTACGATCCATCTAGCCGAATCAACGGGGTGTGATGCGGTCGGGTTAACACTTGAGTCAGACGGGGTCAAACGTGGCAATACCCTCGCCGAAGCGAAGGGACTCAGCAAACAGGTCCGATTCGTTCAAGACGACATTTTGCACGTAGACACTGCGATGGGCGAGTTTGATGTGGTGCTGATGGAGTGCGTGCTTTCGACGCTTGAGCAGAAGCCCGAATCACTGCGTCAACTATTTCGAATGACTAAGCCGGGCGGCTATATCGCGTTGACAGATGTGACGATATCCGAGGAGTTACCGGTTGAGTTGCAGGGATCGATTGGCGCCGCACTGTGTATGGCTGATGCGCGGGATCTCGACGAGTACATGAGTTTAGTCGAAGACGCCGGATTCAAAGTGAAAGAGTATCGGTCGGCAAAAGAAGCTGTTCAAGAGTTGATCAAAAAAATCGGAACTCGCTTAATGATCGCTGATGCCGCAATTGGTCTAGGCAGCTTAGATGTTGACCGGTCGTTGATAGCAGGAGCCCGAGACACGCTGAAGTTAGCGTCGAAGCTTGTCGATGAAGGCACGCTTGGTTACGGACTGGTCGTCGCTCAGCGGATCGATTAGCTACTCCAACAAGCCAACTTTGCGCCAGTTGCGATCACGTAGAGCCTGCTTAAGCTCGGTAAATTCCCTGGCGAAATGCGTGGCAATTACGATCACGCTCAACACCAGGCATAAGGCGATGCACAACCAGGGTGCTCCGGCAACTATGAAAATCGTATTGATCGCCAGTATTCCCGCGCCGAACGCCCAAACCCAGCTTCGACTAGCGAAATAGATCACAAACACTATAGGGCCAGCCATCAGAGATAGCAGCGGTGCCATAGCGAGTGAAATTCCGAAGATGACCGCGACACCTTTGCCGCCATTGAACCCGATGTACGGCGACCAGTTGTGACCCGCTGTCACTGCGATTGCCATGACGAAGAGTGTGTAGTCGGAGGCGCCTGCCCAACGACCAATTCCAATCACTGCAGCACCTTTCAAAGCGTCTGCTGCAAGAACGAGCAGTCCTGACCGCAGTCCCAACGTTCGAACTGCGTTGACGGTCCCGACGTTTCCATTTCCATGCTCACGTATATCGACTCCGCGTTGAATTTTGGCGCCAAGATACGCTGCAGGAATTCCGCCGATGAGATAAGAAGCGACGACGAGCGAAATCGCCGATAGAAGGTCAATGTTCATCGTCTATATGATGCGATTACGCACTGACAAGTTGCAGTGCGTTCCTGATATTTGCGCAGAGCCTAAACGTCGATTGCCATTAGCTCTTCTGAGAAGATGACCTGACCACCGAATGCTTCGCGGATATCGCCAATTCCCTTTTCGAGCGGACCATGTGAGGCGATGTGCGCACCCATGTGCACCAATACGAGCTTCTTCACGCCGGCTTCTTCAGCCATTCGCGCTGCACCTGTTGTGCCGCACTGACCCGGTGACTCTCCGTCGGCGTCCATGCATTCTTGGTCGTCCCAGCACATTGAAATCAAAACGTCGGCACCTTTAGCTAGATCGACGATCGATTGGCACGGCTGCGTGTCGCCAGTGAAGACAACCGACTTGCCCGACTTGGTTTCGATGCGGTAGGCGAGCGAATCGAGGTAAGGCTGAACGTGTTCTGCGTGAGCGGACGTAACTTCCCAATTCTTGGCAGTGTGGACAGTTCCGACGCCAACGTCACGCGCCCAAATCTTTGGCGCACGGCGAGGCAGGACTCCACCGCGGTTTACATAAACCTTTTGAGAAAGCGGGTGGTAAATCCGAGCTTTCCAGTCGTGAGAGAAGATTCCGTTCTCTCCGATGACTCCCTCAGTAATTTTCTCTGTGAGAGTTGGACCAAACACCTTGAGCTGATTCTCCTTGCCGATCGACTGATCGAATCGAGTCAACAGGAAGCAGGGGTAGTCGATGTCGTGGTCAAAGTGGTGGTGAGTGAAGAAGATGTAGTCGATATCTGTTGGCCACAGTCCAGCTTGGACAAGTTTGGCGGTTGCCGCTGGTCCGCAGTCGAACATGATCTTTTCGCCCTCGATTTCGAGAACGTATGCAGAACCAAATCGGGTAGGAGTTGGGGTTGGTGTACCTGCTCCGAGAATGTAGAGCCTTGCCATTCGATATTGCCTCCGAGGTCCTGAATCCGATTTGAGAATCCATTGCCCACAGGTGTGAACATACGATTCATCCGGCAAGGATATTCCTGCCCCACAACCGTCACTTCGTAGGTGGTGAACAGAAATAAAGAGAATTAGAAATCCACGATTATTGCTGATATTCAAAAATCGTAAAAACTCGTAGTTAACCTGCATAGAACGATTTAGCCGTTACCGGATAGGATGCCGCCCGTCAGGTACATGCGCATAGGTGCGTGTTACTTCAAACAACACGGTGTCCGCCGTGATTTTATGGAGGCGTTACGGTGCTTTATTTTAAATCTTGCTTACGTTGCAAAGACGGTACGGTCGAGCTAGGCTCCGACAGCTTTGGGTCTTTCTTGAGCTGTCTTACCTGCGGTTACACGATCAATTCTCGCTCTATTAGGGCCAACGGTTCGATCGAACAACCAACCACATTGGACGAAGACGTTGTAATGGCTCCCGAGCTTGCGCCTGTGGCACTGCTCGATGAAGCCGACGATTCTGATTTCGAAGACGATATCGATGCTTTCGAAGACGACATCGAGTCGATCGAAGCTGAAGTTGTCGAGCTTGAACGAGCCGCAATTTAGCAACTGCTAGTTGGCGATGAAATGAGCAAACCTTCTCCAGTATTGGAGAGGGCTTGGTCTGGTGTTCTAAATTCGACCCATTCGGTCGAGATTCATTTCATCTGTCGCCGAATCGAACCACTCAACGACTTCGCGATGCAACGGGATTCCTTCCTTTTTACGAAGCTCGGTTTCCTCGTGCTCTGGTAGACCAGCGTAGTAGACGCGGTCGTGGCCCGGATCTGGCGGTGTATCAACGAGATACGTCAGGAAATCGTCCATCGAGTCCTTGAACTCAGCGACGTCACGGAACGCATCGATGCTGAACGCCGCAACGAACTGAGCACCGTTCCCGGGAGGATTGCTGACTCCGAAAAGACCGGCAGACAGTATTCCTGAGAATACCTGTCCGATAACCGCCATTCCGTAGCCTTTGTGAGAACCCAATTCGCGGGTTGAACCCCATGGAAGCAGGCGAGTGACCTCTGGTACCTCTTGCTCCTCCATTAATGGAGTCCCATCTTCACCGGCGAGCAAGCCTGGTAGCAATGGCGCTCCTGTGCGCCGCAGCAAGTTGATCTTGTTCGCTGCAACCGAGGATGAAGAGATATCCAATACAAATGGAGGCATATTGTTGGCCGGCACAGCCCACGCATGGGGCACTGCTCCAACACGTGGTTCAGCTCCGTAGGTCGGAACTGTAACCGCTCCTCCACCAGTAATCGCATATCCGATCATGTCGTGCGGCATCGCTCGCATTGCGTGGTACGCCATCATTCCTGCATGCGTGCTGTTGTGAATTGTTACAGCTCCGATACCAACGTTCTTCGCCTTCTCGATTGCTATATCCATGGCACGAGGACAGATGACTAAACCATGAGCTTTGTCGGCCTCGATAGTTGCGACAGCCTTAGTTTCGTGAGTGATTTTCCAGTTTGGAGTCGGATTTATTCGTTCTTCTTCAAAGGCTTGTACATAAGCCCGTAGCATGTTCGACACACCGTGAGTTTCACACCCTCGGATGTCGGCGGTGACTAAACCGTCCGCAGCCAGCTCAGCGTCGTCGTGAGGCATGCCCATCGCCTCGAAGATATCGGTCGTGGTCTTGAATAGATCCGCACGACGGATCATTACTTTGTCTTCTTCTGGAACATGAAAGTGCTCAAGCATTGTTGTTCAGTTTCCTATCGTTCCAGTGGTGCGAGATTGAATTCGGCGGTTGCTTGATCGAACCATTCAACGACTTCGTGGTGAAGCGGAATGCCACGTTCGTGACGATCAATCGATTCCTCATGCTCAGGTAGTCCGGCATAGTAGACACGGTCGTGCCCAGGCGCCGGAGGTGTCTCCCGCAGGTACTTCATGAAATCGTCCATCGACTCCTTGAACCGCTGAACATCGGTGAACGCCTCTATGGAATATGCAGCGACGAAGTGCGACATGTGGCCACCGTCGTAAGCACCAAATGCACCGTCCGAGAGAATTCCTCCAAAGATCTGAGCGACCGCGCTCATTCCGTAACCCTTGTGAGATCCAAGCTCACGAGTTGCGCCGTTAGGCAGCACGATATTGTCAGGCGGAATTTCTCGTTCATCCATGATCGGCGTACCGTCGGGCATCGCCATGATTCCCGGAATGGTCAACGACTCCATTCGTCTCAGCAACTCGATCTTATTGGCGGCAACTGAGGAAGAAGAAATATCGAGGACAAACGGCGGCTCTTTGTCGCCAGGTACAGCCCATGCGTGAGGGTTCGGAGCCAGCCGAGGTTCACCGCCAAACGTGGGAGGCATACTAGTTCCGCCAGCAGTAATTGCGTAGCCAATCATGTCGTGTGGCAGCGCCATCATCGCGTGATAGGCGATCATTCCAGCGTGGCGACCGTTACCCATCGTTATCGCACCAATGCCGGTGTCCCGTGCCTTTTCGATCGCCAGTTCCATTACCTGCGGAATAACGGCGATGCCGAGTCCTTTGTCACAATCGACATTTGCCGTTGTTGGTGTCTCGCGGGTGATCGTCCAGTTAGGAGTTGGGTTGATGAATCCTTCTGCAACGCCAGATATGTAGCGACGCATCATGTTTGAAACGCCGTGGGTGTCGACTCCTCGAGTGTCTGACAGCAGCAACACATCGGTCGCTTGCCAGGCGTCTTGCTTGGAAAATCCAATCTTCAGAAATAGTTCGTTGACCGTCTTGCGAAGAGCGTCAGGCATGATTCGAACTTCGTCTTTTTCTGCAACATGAAAATGTTCAAGCATCGGTTTGGAGGTGGTCCTAACTAGAGCGTTTTGGATCGAAGTCTGCGATTCAATAGACTTCGTACCCATGTGCCGCACACATTACGCCTGATTCATTAAGTCGTAAATGAGAGAACGAGAATGACATTTCTTTTTGAAAAATCATCGAAAGCTTGATTCTTCCTTGATGGATAACTCATGTACGATTCAGCCACATATTGGTCTCGTAACTGAGCAACGGAGCGAACATTGCAGGATGTGAAGATAGCAGCGATACAGATGACCTCTGTAGTAGGCGACCTTGAAGGTAATCTCGCTTCGATTGATCGGCTGCTCGGTGATGCAGTCGGGCAGGGCGCAGATATCGCTTGCTTCCCTGAACAATCGGTCTGTGGCTACAACACCAGGGAACGCTCTGGCGATCCTGCGAATGGGACTCGGATTCCGCCAGCCATAGGAATCCCGAGCGAAACCACGAACGCTCTTGAGGCGATCGGCAAGCGTCACGGGATTTGGTTTCTTGTTGGTCTACTTGAGCGAGATTCGAGTGGGATCGTATACAACACTCAACTCGTTATTTCGCCCGACGGAATTGAAGGCAGCTACCGTAAGACTCACGTTCCAACTACTGAAATAGGAACTTGGCGACACGGCGATGATTTGCCGATATTTGATCATCCAAAAATTCGGTTCGGTATCGAGATTTGCTACGACACCCACTTTCCAGAGGTATCGGCTGCGCTCGCTGAGAACGGCGCTGAACTGATTTTCATGCCGCACGCTTCAGGTGGAAAAGAGCCTGCCGCCGATAAACAGGCTCGTTGGGAGCGGTACGTGCCGGCAAGGGCATACGACAACACTGTGTTTGCTGCTATCTGCAATCAGGTAGGCGACAACCAAGCTGGTCATTCATTCGAGGGAGTTACGTTTGTCTGCGACCCCGTAGGTAAGCTGATGGCGCAATCAAATAACGGTGGCAACGAAGAGATCGTAATGGCAGAGCTGAGTGCTTCGAACCTCGAAGATGCTCGTCGTGTTCCAGAGACGTTTTTCAGACACTTCCGTCGACCCGAAATTTACGACACCTGGGGTAACAACTAGTGACACCGCAAGAAGTCGCAACAAAACTGCACAGCGTGTCAGGTCGCGGCTGCATCGCCGTCACAGGCTCGGGCATTCAAGCGATCAGTGATTTGTTTTCTGAACCAGGTGCGTCTCGCACCATTCTTGAAGCCTATGTACCGTACTCACATAAGGCACTAGAAGAGTTTGTAGGAGTGGCTGCTGATCAGCACGTGTCTGCCCAAGAGGCTCAACTGATGGCTAAGGTGGCATTGGCACGCGCGAAGCACCTCGCCGATGGCGATGAGAGCGACGAACCATTGTTTGGGGTGGGATGTACGGCTGCGGTGGCAACAGATAGAGTGCGTCGAGGAGAGGATCGAGCTCACATTGCTTGGGCTACCGAAACTCGCTCTGGCGGTGCATCGGTGTGGTTCGATAAGCTAGCCCGAACTCGTGCGGATGAAGACGCAGTCGTTTCAGCTATAGTGCTGAACTCGATCGCAGAGGCTTTAGGAATCGAAGAGCGGCTGGATTTGGACGTTCTTGAAACGGAACGAATTGATGAACTCGATTGATCGGCTTTACGCAAAAGAAATTGGTGCTCTAGTCATTACACCGGATGGCGAGGCGAGCGAGTCGCTTCCCGATCATCCGTTGGTTTTGGCAGGATCGTTCAACCCGCTGCACGACGGTCACCGTGCGATGCTCAGCGCTGCGGTCAAAATCGATGAACGCCCCGTCTTCTACGAGATCTCGATAGAGAACGTGGATAAGCCGACGCTGCCACGTGCAGAACTCGAACGACGTGCTGCTCAGATTTCAGCAGAAAACGCATCGCTGATTGTTACCAGCGCCCCTCGGTTTACTGAGAAATCTTCGCTTCTTCCGGGTGCAACGTTTGTGATTGGTTTCGACACCTACATCCGATTGATGGACAAGCGGTACTATCCTGATCATGTAGCTGGCACGCACTCGTCAGTGGCAAACTCACTTGACCTGATTCGCGAGAACGGTTGTCGATTTGTGGTTGCAGGGCGAGTGGATGATCACAATCAGTTCCGTGGTCTTCACGATATTGAGTTTGAAGTCCCGATGCGATTCAGAAGCATGTTTACGGAACTGACGGAATCTCAATTCCGGTCTGATCTGTCGTCATCCGATATCCGCAAAAACTCTAAGTAGTTTTCGAAATCCCTAAGCCTGCATCGTATTTATTTGGCGCGCATCTAACGCCTGTATCAGGCGTTACCCACAGGTTTTATCTAGGAATCTATTTACCGATGACAGACAACGATCCAAAGAACTCGCGCTCAGCCGGTGCGGCAGTTGACCCTATGTTCACAGACCGTTGGTCGTCGAGGGCGTTCACTTCAGCGACGCTATCTGAGGATCAAATTGCGTCGCTGTTCGAAGCCGCCCATTGGGCACCGTCCGCGAGCAACCGCCAGCCA
The DNA here is from genome assembly GCA_040264655.1 of Dehalococcoidia bacterium. Lineage (GTDB taxonomy): Bacteria > Chloroflexota > Dehalococcoidia > Lucifugimonadales > Lucifugimonadaceae > Lucifugimonas. The sequence goes on from JBDQHW010000025.1 coordinate 36,494, forward strand.
TGGACATTTGTATATGCAACCGATGGTCCAGATCGAGATCGCTTCAACGCTTTACTCAGTGAGAACAACGCATTGTGGGCTCCCAATGCTTCGATGATGGTTCTCGTTTTTGCCCGAATAGTCGATGCCGACGGAAATAAGATTCGAACAGCGCAGTTCGACACCGGAGCGGCATGGATGTCGTTGGCACTTCAGGCAAATCGTATGGGGCTCAACACTCGGGCGATTGGTGGAATAGATCTCGACGCAGCGTATGAGGTTGCCGGTGTTTCACCAGACGAGTTTTTGACGATCTGCGGAATCGTCGTTGGTACCCGAGGCACAGACAATGACATTCATCCACGTATGGTGAAGCAAAACCACGCCAACGACCGCAAAGGTGTGGGCGAGATCGCGTTCAAAGGTACTTACAACGGCTAGGTCAACTTCGCTCAGATATTAGGGAAGACGAGTCTCAGGATTGTTCCGAATGTACTCCGCCTGACGAGTGCCAAACTTCTCTTGCAGCTGGACGGTAAGTCCACCGTCGATCGCCAGAGTGTGACCCGTAATAAACGACGCGTCTTCAGAGCACAGGAAGGCAATTCCATTGGCAATGTCGTCGGGTAAGCCAGTGCGACGCAGAGGGTATTGATCGGCGAAGAAAGCATGGCCGCTTGGGTTTGCTTCCCACATTTTCGCAAGGCCCTCACCAACGATATGTCCTGGGGCGATTGCGTTCACGCGTATGCCGTCGGGTCCAAAATCGGTTGCCATCTGCCTGGTCATTCCTACAACGCCGGCCTTTGCCGCTTCATACACAAGCATTCCCGGCTCTTGTAGGAAACTGTGGACCGAGGCGAGGTTGATGATGCTGCCGCCTCCGCTCGCTCGCATGTGAGGAATGGCGTGCTTCGGCCCCAGATAAAGCGCTTTCAGAAGAATGTCGATTCCGTAGTCCCAACTATCTTCTTCGACAGTGAGTGCGGTTCCATGAATCTGTGATTCTCCAGCCATTGGGTCTGTAGAAACCGGGAGGCAGAGAACGTCAGAGTGAGAGCCATCAGAATTAGCCAGAAGCTGACCCTTTTGCCCAGAGAAAGAGTGCGAGAGTTGGTGAGTGAGTGCGTGTGCGTG